>CAYFYA010000001.1:0-142273 GCA_964347325.1 uncultured Methanomassiliicoccales archaeon
CATGCCCGACTGCCACGCCTTCGTGGCGGACATGGAGATGGCGAAGGAGGAGATGTTGCGCCGGTGGGATCTCTCCCACAACCTGTTGACGGACCTGGGCTTCGACCTGCCGGCGGACCTGGAGGTCGGGCTGCGGGTGACGGAGGAGACGTGGGAGGCCCATCGCCCCTTCGTGGAGGCATTGGCCCATCGTTGGGGCAGGCCCGTGCTCTTGGAGGTGTGGGAGCAGCAGTTCTTCTACTTCGTCCTGAAGTACGAGTGGAACTTCGTGGATGTCCTGGGTAAGGCTGCGGCCCTGAACACGGACCAGATCGACGTTGAGAACGCCGAGAGGTACGATATCACCTACGTGGACCCGGAGGGGAAGCCACGCCACCCGCTCATCCTCCACCTCTCCCCCAGCGGGGCCATAGAACGGGTCCTGTACGCCCTCCTCGAGAAGGCCCACTACGAGATCGAGGCGGGAGAGCCCCCCATGTTCCCCGTCTGGCTTTCACCGACGCAGGTCCGCGTCGTGCCCGTGGCCGAGGAACAGCTTCCCCGCGCCCTAGAGGTGGCGGACGCCCTGCGGGCCTTCCGGGTGGATGTGGACGACACCTCCGACACCCTGGGGAAGAAGGTGCGGCGAGCGGAGAAGGAATGGATTCCCTACATCGCTGTCGTGGGCCGTCGGGAGGCGGAAGCCGGGACGGTGAACATCCGCGTCCGCAGGCCGCCGGAGAAGGTGGAGATGACGCTGGATGAGCTTCGAGAGCGATTGACTCAAGACGTGGAGGGGATGCCTTTCAAGCCCCTGCCCTTACCGCGAAAACTCAGCCGTCGGCCTGTAATCCGCTAAAGAAAAAAAGGGGGGAGGAGTCATCGTGAGTTCTTCAGTCGGGACTCTGCTCGCCAGTCCTCTCGATGGCCAGCCTGACGTATTCCCGGACGGCGTTCCTGATGGCGTCCTCGATGGAGACGGAGTCCCCCTCCCTGACGAGGTTTTGCAGCTCTACGACCTTCCCCTTGGGTAGGTCGACTGTCACCCGCTCGAGGTAGTCCGGCGGGAACTTCTCTCGGAGGAAGCTGTCGATGGCGGTTCTGATGGCATCGGAGATGTTGTTGTACTCGCCCTTGCTGACCAAGGTCTGTAGCCGCTCTAGGCTCTGAATGGGCAACCTCACAGTGACTCTGTCCGTCTCCGATGCCATGTTGGGTTCACTGGTGTCTGACGGTTATTGAGGTTCTGTCTGACGATTGTCGGATACCATTCAGGGTATTTAAGATTAGCTGGGATCCGGTTCTGTGGGGGTTTAAAGGAGGTGGCTTGTGGGACAGTTGTCTACCCAAGCAAACTGAACCTCACCTTCCTTCCTGACCAGCTTCACCTGCCAAATCCCCGCCTGGAATAACAAAAGACTTTCCTCCCACGTTCGATTGGAGTCGGGGAGGACAGAGAATGGTAAAGAAGAGCCCGCTTACAGGAAGGATCTGGGCCGCTCTTCATTAACTGGAGGTGACTAGGCACTCTCCCGAGGAGTGCAACCTCGAGCTGAGGGAGGTTGGCGATGAGTGGAACACAGATGGTCGAATTCACTATAGCCAAGATCAAGGACCTGTCCCAGGCGGCGTTGGAGCGCGCCGGGTTATCGGCAGACGATGCGGCGGTGGTCACAGAGGTCTATCTCGAGGCAGAGTTGTGGGGGAGGAAGACCCACGGGTTCCGGTTGATTCCTTGGACCCTGGAACAGATGAAGGGTCGAAAGATCGGAGAGATCGAGATCGATGAGGACACGCCAGTCTCCGCCTTGCTCGATGGAGGAAACAGGCACGGGTGTGTCGTGGCCCACAGGGCGATGACCACGGCCATCGATAAGGCGAGGCGAACTGGCATCGGTGTTGTGGGGATTCACAATGCCGGCAACATCGGGATGGTGGGTTATTACGTCAAGCTGGCCACTGACGAGGGGCTGATTGGCATAGCTATGGGCCATACCGCGGCGGTGGTGGTGCCCTACGGCGGGGCAGAACCGATACTGGGGACGAACCCCCTTGCTGTGGGCGTTCCGGCAAAGCCGCACCCCCTCATCCTGGACATGGGTACCTCCGCGGTGGCCTACCACCAGGTGATGATGGCCCAGGCTTTGGGCCAACCTCTCCCTCGAGACCGCGCTCTAGACAAGCACGGCAGACCCACCACCAGTCCCGACGAAGCGATGGAAGAGGGCATTCGCTTCTTGCCCTTTGGAGGTCACAAGGGATCGGGGCTATCCCTGATGATTGAGATCCTAGCAGGCTGCTGGACCAACTCGCCCGTGGGCGCAGAGAAGACGAGCGAGATGCGCAGCGACTTCTTCAGTTCCCTGTTCATGGCTATGCAGCCAGAACTTCTCCTCCCGCGGCGCCAGTTTGAGGCCAAGGTCCGGGCTCTGACGGACAGGATCAGGGCTTCAAAGCCGGCTGCTGGCGTTGAGGCGATACGTCTTCCTGGGGAGAGAGGACTCCAGAGCAGGGAAAGATTGCTGCAAGCGGGAGTTTTGGAGGTGGATATCGCGACTGCTGCCTACTTGCGGGGAGACGAATGAGGCTTCCACGCCAGTCGCAGCAAGAGGCGGCAATCACGGGCTCCCAGTCGTGGGCGTTGAAAGCCTCCCGGGCCCTGACCGCACATATTGAAGCTCCACAGAAGCCTAAGCGGGCTGTACCCCATGCTGCACAGGGAGGGAGACACTTGATCTACCTCATGGTCTTATTGGCCCATGGCCCCCGGCATCCTGGAGCTTCAGACGCAGACGAAAGACACGAGGCCTTTATCACGGAGCTGATACGCCAGAACCATATTCTTCTGGGTGGGAAATGGAGCAGGATGGCTGGCCCCTTCGCCGCCGGCTACCTGCTGCACTGCGATTCCATGGCCGAAGGAAAGCGCATTGTGGATGGCGATCCCTACGTTATGGAAGGAGTCTACGAGCCAACACTTGTTGAGTGGCTTCTGGTTGGCATCAATCCCAAGGCGATTGAGGATGAGCTCGTCTTAACGTCTGAGAACCTCTGAAGGTAAGGCTGAAGAACCGATGTAGACTCTCCGTTGTAGGGGGAGTGACTGTGAAGGATTCGGAGGCGAAAGTAACGGAGGGCGATGGGGCGGTCGACTTGGCCTGGGGCGTAGGGATTCCCCTACGTGATGGTGTTCATCTCAACGCAACCTTGTACCGCCCAAAGGAATCCGAAGCCACCCCCGCCATCTTCACCTTGACACCCTATATCGCCGATACCTATCACGAGCGGGCCATCTACTTCGCGAAACACGGCTATGCGTACCTCCTCGTGGACTGCAGGGGGCGGGGGAACTCGGAGGGGGAGTTCGAGCCCTTCGTGAACGAGGGTCCTGATGGTCACGACGTCGTGGAGTGGCTTGCGGACCAGTCCTGGTGCAACGGCAAGGTGGCCATGTGGGGCGGATCGTATGCGGGCTTTGACCAGTGGATGACCCTGAAGGAGTTCCCTCCCCATCTGGAGACCATCGTACCAGCAGCCTCGGCCCATGCCGCCATCGACTTCCCCTTCAGGAAGAACATCCTATTCCCGTACGAGATCAGATGGCTAACGCTGACCAGCGGGCTCACTTCCAACGTCCACCTCTTCGAGGAGAATGACTTCTGGATTGAGAAGTTCCGGGAGCTTTACCTCCAACATCGACCCTTCAGGGAGTTGGACCGGGTGGTAGGAAACACATCCTCCGTCTTCCAGACTTGGATGGATCACCCCACTCCAGACGAGTACTGGCACGCTATGTCCCTGACGCCGAGGGAATATCGGAAGATCGACGTCCCGGTCCTGACCATCACTGGCCACTACGACGGGGACCAGCCAGGCGCCATGCAGTATTACCGGCAGCACATGGAGCACGCTTCTAAGAGGTCTAGGGACAGACACTACGTCGTCATCGGTCCCTGGGACCACCACGGGACGCGGACGCCCAATCGAGAGTTCGGTGGCATGAAGTTCGGCGAGGCGAGCCTCCTGGACCTCAACCGGCTCCACAAGGAGTGGTACGACTGGACGATGAAGGATGGTGAGAAGCCAGAGTTCCTCAAGGAGCGTGTAGCGTACTACCTCATGGGCGCGGAGGAGTGGCGGTATGCCAAGAGCCTCGATGTGATCTCCAAGGCCCCGATGCGCCTCTATCTGAACTCTGAGGACGGCCAAGCCAATGGCGTGTTCCGGTCGGGAAGGCTGGAGGAAGAGCCGCCGAAGGAGTCCGACCCGGACCACTACGTCTACGATCCCCTGGACATCCGGCCAGCGGATTTGGAGCGCGTGCACGTAGAGGCATATCTCACGGACCAGAGATACGCCCTCAATCTCTTTGGGAACGGGTTAGTGTACCACAGCTCGCCCTTCGAGGAAGAGACAGAGATCACTGGCTATATTCGGCTAGCGGTCTGGATCTCCCTTGATGTTCCAGATACGGACTTCGTGGTGACCCTCGCCGAGATAATGGCGGACGGCTCCCACCTTCACCTAACGAGGGATCTTCTCAGGGCGCGTCACCGCAGTTCCCTGAGAGTGGAAGACCTGGTGACACCCGGAGAGATCAACCTGTATGAGTTTGACGGCTTCACGTTCTTCTCGAGGAGGGTGGCGAAGGGGAGCCGCCTGCGCCTCCTCCTCCAGTCGCCAAACTCCATCTTTATCCAGAAAAACTACAACAGCGGCGGGTCCGTGGTGGACGAGTCAGAGAAGGACGCCCGCACTGCCCACGTTGCGGTCTATCACGACGCGGACCATCTGAGTTTCCTCGAGCTGCCTGTGGTCGTTGATTGACGGCCTTCTCCACGGAACTGTGAGATATTCAGAGGGAGGCAGCGGCCCTCCTTAATCTGTCGGAGGCACTCTCTCGGATTGGACCACCGTGACCGACTATGAGGGTGTCGAAGTCGTACCCGGCCACCTTCTTGATGGAGTGCCTATGCTCAGCAGGGTCGATGTTATAAGTGTCGCTCATGGGCCCTACTTCGCCTCCGTCGGTCCTCACGGTGTCCCCTGCGATTAGCAGCTCCCTGGCCTCGTCCAGGAGCGCGATGTTTCCCGGTGTGTGGCCTGGTGTGTGAATTACTAGCAGTTCCTGGTACCGGTCTCCGTCCTCCAGCAGGACGTCCACCGGGCAGGCGCGATGGCGGAGAGGCCCGCGACCTGGGTAGTCTGTCTCCTTTGCGATGTACTGTGCCTCGATGCGATGGGAAGCCACCTCTGCCTCCGTCAGCTCCTTCAAGGCCGCCAGCCCTCCAACGTGGTCAGGGTGCGTGTGGGTCAGGATGATACTCGATATGTCGGAGGCCTTGTAGCCAATTCCTCCCAGGTAGTACAACACGTCCGATGCCTCAGCGTCCGCGCTGGTGTCGACGAGGATCAGCCTATCGTCCGTGAGGAGGGCGCAATTGGCATGGGTTTCGATGACGTGAACGCCCTTGAGCAGCTCCATCATAACCCGTGAGGCAACCCCTGCCGCCCCTCTTATCCCTTTTCATCCGCCAAGCTGAGGCCAGAGCCCCCTTCGCCCTATCGTGTCGCTGTAAATGCATACCCCCCGAGTAACAACGTATAAGTATCGAATGGCGATACCCAGGCACCCTCTTGGAGGCTATGATATGGGGTGGAGGAGAGCCGCAGTTATAGGACTCTTTGGTTTGATGATAGGTCTCGCTTTCGTGCACCTCGGCTCCGACGTCGCCCGTGCGCAGGTCGGGGCCAAGACGATAACAGTCGACGGTGATCCCTCGGATTGGACTGGAGTGAACACGAATCCGGACACCGGCGTCGTAGACGCCAGTGAGTACATATGGAACGACACGGTGGGCGATGACACCGGCGATGGTGACTACACCTATCCAAAGGCAGGTGACTTGAACAGGACCGGCCTGTTCGACATCCAGGAGCTTCGCATCACGGCTGACGACCAGAACCTCTACATTCTCATCAAGATCGTCAACCTGAGCAACGCCTGGAGCGGATCGGATGGTTTCTCAACGGTAGCAGGCGTTCTGCTGATCGACACGACCCAGGACGGCAATGGGACTCTGACGGCCAAACCCAACGTGAACATATCGGCCGGCAGCGGTTGGGAGTACTGGGCCAAGATATCGCAGTCCGGGTGGCACGCCGAGAACGCGAAGGTCTTCGATGAAGCAGGGAACTGGGCACCCGTCGTGAACAAGGCCGATGAGACCCTGAATTCCATTGAGGCCTCGCTGCCTCTGGCATTCATAGGCAAGGATGGCTACAGCATCAACAGCGCTACATGGCGATTCATGTTCTTCCTAGGAGGTTTCTGCGGTGAGTGTCCCACAGGATTCCGACAGGTCATGGGACCGCCCTGGGGGGAGGACTGGTCGTTCGGTGGTGGTGATGATGGACCGTACGACCCCGAGGTCATCGATATGGCCTTCGCCGCTTCAACACAGGCGACTGAACTCGGGAGCTACGATGCCGGTACCGCCACGTACGCTACGATCTCCTCCTCGGCGGATGTGACCTTTGGGGCTCTCGGCTTTACCCCCGACATTACGCCCCCAACTATCAGTAGCGTGGTGGCTACCCCTACCTTCAACTCCGCCAGCATCGACTGGTCGACCGACGAGATTGCGGACACCACGGTGCTCTGGGGCACATCGCCTGGAGCGCTGACGAACGTCGTGCCCAGGGATGAGTTCGTCACAAGCCACGGCGTCACGCTGATGAGCTTGATGGAGCAGACCACCTATTACTACCGTGCCTCATCGTACGACATCGCGGGCAACGGAGCGAGAACCTCAGTCTTGTCCTTCACCACAGCGGCAGCTCCGCCCAGCAACATCGCCGCCTGGGTGGGCGACAATTTCACCTGGCAGGACTCGGCCGGTGACGATGTGGGTGACGGTGACTACACCTATCCCCAGACGGGACTCGTGGACTGGTTCGGCCGCGCAGACCTCATTTGGTTCAACATGTCCAGCACCCCGACGGCCCTTCACATCAACGCCTCGCTCAACGCCAACCCCGAGGCTGAGTGGAGACAGCGCATGGGGGCGATCGCGATCTTCATAGATCAGGACCACGTGTTCGACAGCGGCGGTCGTTGGGTTGGCCTCGTCGGCACAGGCGCGGAACTTACAGACCCGCACCCCATGAACATCAGCGTAGCGCCCGACTTCGCGTGGGAGTACATGGTGGTTGCGAACTTCCAGAACACCTCGGAGGTGGGCGGATCGGGCATCGGGGAGATGCTGGTGTTCAACAGCACATGGAATGCCGCACAGAACCGCTGGACCCTCATTTACCAGAGCGACTCACCCGCAACGAGCCTGAAGCCCGACACTGGCCAGATCTGGGCCCACGATGGCATCAACGTAGATATCTACCTCAACTACAGCGTCATAGGTACTGGAGACAACTGGACATACGCTGTAGCCGCAATGATATACGACGACGCGGCACGCCCCTTCACCGAGGGCGGCATCCGGCAGGTCCGACCGACAGCGAGCGACTGGATAGGTGGGGGTTCCAATGGCCCCCTAAACCCCAATGTGTACGACCTCGCCTTCTATCCGACGACGGATAGCCAGGTAGCAGATCTGAGCCTCTACTCGCCCGCCGCGGGTGCGAACATATCGCGGGCGGTGAAGGTCAACTTCACAGCGCAGTCCCACGAGATGCTCTTCGTGGCCGATTTGCCGGCGATGGAAGCCACCCTGTCGGTTCCCCAGGTGGCGGCCGGTGAGTCTACTGGACTCGCTACCTTCGTCACCAACAGGGGCATCCCTGTCAAGGGCGCTTCGGTCTCCCTCGGAGCTAGCCCCGCCAGTGCCTTGGACATTATCAGCCCCAACCCAACCACGACCAACGCCTTCGGTTCGGCCCTGTTCACCGTCCGAGCCAAGCACCTGGACGCGGACACCACGGTCACCCTTACGGCCACCGCTTCCGTAGGAGCGAGCGAGGTGTCGACAATGTCGACCCTTACTGTCATGGCCGTCAGCCACACCTACGGCCTGGCGCTGTCGGTAGCGAACGGGGTCCTCGGAACAGGGGAGGAGAGCGCGGTGACGGCAACCTTCAGAGACAAGGGAGACCCGATCTCCGGGGCGACTGTATCGCTATCCAGCGATGAGGGAGCCCTGACAGTCTTCTCCTCGCCGGTGACGACCGACGCTCAGGGGCGGGCCACCTTCACCGTTCGAGCCGGGTATACCGAGTCGGAGGTGGACGCCACGTTGACTGCGACGGCCACCAACGACACCTCCCAGGTCATGGCGACGGCCTCGGTGACTGTCAACGGCTACGAGCACATCTACGCCCTCACAGGATCCGCAAGTCCGACAGTGGTGGCGGAGAACGAGACGACGACCGTAACCTTCACCCTGAGGGACGCGGGTGCGGCTGTGTCTGGCGGCACAATCGCCATATCGGTCTCACCCGGGACGGCCTTCGAGGTCGTGGGCGACGCATCCAAGACGACGGCGGCCAACGGCCAGGCCTCCTTCACCCTGAGGGCGAAGTCCGTCTCGGAGGACACGTCAGCGATGTTGACGGCCACGGCTTCCAACGCCACCGCTCCCAACGTCGCCACCTTCGAGGTGACCATCGTTGCTCAGGGAGTAGTGGAGGCTCCGCCGGCTGCAGGAATAGCGTCCGAGGTCTTCTGGGCCGTGACGGGAGTCCTCATAGTGGTCGCGGGAGTGTTCGCGGCTCTGTGGGTCCTAGGGCGCATCGGTCGACCCGGGGGGAAGGGGCCAGGAAGCGAGTGAGCCTGGCTCCCCGTCTCCGGCCCACTGCGGAGGACAGGCAATGCCACGGGACCGAAGGAAGGCGACATCCGCCAAGAAGCAGGCCTACCGAAGCGTCGCAGTGGCCCTGGCCATAGTCCTAGCGGGGCTCGGCCTATCCATCCAGCTGTCCACGGAGGCCGAGGCGAGCCCGGAGACCCCTCTGAACCTGGCGATCCTCTGGCACATGCATCAGCCCCTGTACAAGAACATCTTGACCGGGAAGTACGAGATGCCGTGGGTCAGGGACCACGCGGCCACGGAGTATCTGGACCACCCGAAGATCCTCATGCAGCACCCCTCAGTGAACCTGACCTTCAACCTCGTCCCCTCTCTCATCCTGCAGATCGAGGACTACGTTGCGGGGGCGGAAGACAACCACATCGAACTGGCTCGAATCAACTTGGCTGCCGCCACTCCAGAGGAACGGCGACTGATGGCCCAGGAGTTCATCCGGCTGGCGCCGTGGTACTACACCAGAAACACGACGGACGGTCAGATACTCAATCCCTGGTACGACACCTATGCCGCCTGGCCCCGTCTCAACTTCCTCGTGGGCCAGGTGAGCCTGGATCCCCTGAGCCTGAACGATACGGAGTTGCAGGACCTGGAGACGATATACTTCCTTCATCAGGTGAGCATTCCCTACGTTGAGGGACAGTACGACATCGCTGAGCGTAACGACACGATCATCCAGCTGCTAGAGAAGGGTACTGGGTACACGCAGGCGGACACCGAGACGGTCCTGTCCTACCAGCGGGCTACCATGGCTGAGGTCGTAGGCTTCTACAAGGATGCTCAGGACCTGGGGCAGGCTGAGATCATCACGACGCCCTTCTACCACCCCATTGCCCCGCTTCTCATGGAATCGGTGGTCCCGGCGGAGGACGCTATTCACAACGTCACCAAAGGAGTCTGGGAGAACGACACGAGGTACCAGTACATCAACGCCTCGGACTTCTACGAAGCTCGCTTCGGCCAGTCCGCCGAAGGAGTGTGGCACAGCGAGCAGGCCGTGTCCCCGAGTGTGATTCCAGCGGCCGTGGACGCGGGATTCAACTGGACTTCCTCCGACGAGGGTGTCCTCTGGCAGAGCGAGGTGGGCGGCCAGCTCTTGGCGGAATCCGCCTTCAACCGGACCCGGGTCTACACGGCCACCGAGGCCGGCAGAACCATCGACATAGTGTTCCGCGACACAGACATCTCCAATAGGGTGTCCTTCACCTACGGCGGCCTTCCCACCGATGAGGCCGTGACGAGCTTTATGGACATTCTCGACAGCTACTACCAGAACCTCACGGAGGCCCAGCGCCAGGATGGATTGGTCACCCTGGCTGCCGACGGCGAGAACTGGATGTTCATGGCCGGGTACCCCAACGACGGTCGGGACTTCCTCAATGCGCTGTACGAGAACCTCTCACAGGCGCAGGTGGATGGCTGGCTTCAGACGTGGAGGATCGGCGACTTCCTGGCGCAGCCGGGGCTTATGAAGGTGCCCCTCAGCTCCCTCCACGCAGGCAGCTGGATCGACGCTGACTTCAGGACCTGGAGCGGAGAGGAAGAGGAGCAGGTAGGCTGGGCGCGCCTGGTGGCGGCTCGGGAAGCCGTCGTACAGCACACCGTAGAGACCGAGGGCCGAGACTTCGTCGACCCGGTGAACAGCACTCCGGCGGTCAAGCGGGCGTGGGAGGCGATTCTTACCGCGGAGGGCAGTGACTGGTTCTGGTGGTACGGCGATGATCAGAGCTCAGGAGACGACGGGAGGTTCGACGTCATGTTGAAGGCCCACCTGATCACGGCCTACGAGTCCATTGGTCAACCCCCTCCCGTTGATATCGTAGCCGAGTGGGGGTCTGCCACGCCGCCCGACCAAGAAGGGGCCGTTACGGAGGAATCATTACCGCCGACCCTGGACGGTGTGGCTTCCACGGGGGAGTGGACTAACGCCACCGCCTGGTACGGCGCTGCCCCAGGGGGCCTCATGCAGCTCCGGGAGTTCTATGCCCATGCCGATGCGGGGACTCTGTACCTGCGCATTGACCTGAATGGCGATGCTACTGTGCTCCGGGGCGACGCTGACCGAGACGTGGACATCTACCTGTCATACCCGGTCCGTGTGGCGGAGCGAGACATGGAGGTCAACCTGAACCGGTACGGAATCAACTTCCAGTCAAAGCTGGGCGACTTCACATTCAACTGGAGTGCTAGATACCGCTTGAGCGTCGTCCTCGAGCAAGCCCTCTCTACCGGGGTCACCCCATGGTCATTGTTCTCAGCCGGCGAGGGGCCAGACCACCTGGGCGACGGGACGTGGACCTTCCAGGCATCCAGGGACAACGGCGGCTTCGTCGGCTCCATTATCGAGCTTCTCCTCCCCCTGGCCGATGTCGAATACGGACCGGGGGACCTGATACGCATGGCGGTGGTGACGGCGGATGGTGGCAGTGAGTTGGACATCCTGCCCGTGGCGGGACCGGGGGAGGTGAGGGCCCTCATCCCTAGCCCTGGGCCTCCAGTAGCCATCTTCGAGGACCCCGTGGGCGACGATACGGGAGACGGAGACTACACCTACGCGACGGCGCCCGACTTCAAGTGCAGCGACGGCACGCACTGCGAGGACTACTTCCACGACATCACATATTTCAACATCTCCGACGCGCCCACCTCCATCACCTTCACCCTGAGCTTCGTGGACGTCGGGTTCAACCAGTGGAGCGGGCCCAACGGCTTCTCCTACGGAATCATGAACATCTACATCGATTCGGATCGGGTCCCTGGCTCGGGCAACCTGCAGATGCTCGAAGGTGCAAACGCGGAGGTTACTTCGGACTTCGCCTGGGAGGCAGCCATCCAAGCCGCTGGTTGGAGCGACTCCAGGACCTTCGTGACGGGGAACCCCCAGGTCACTCAGCGTCTCCAGACGGGCCTCCTGGTGCGGAGGGTGCCTGAGACCATGAACATCGAGATCACCGTTCCAAAGACCCTCCTGGAGACGGTGGGCGTGACGGGGGATCCGAGGGGCTGGGGCTATGTTGTGGTGGCCGGTGCTCAGGACGGCTTCGGCCCAGGATGGTGGCGCCCCATCGGCGCCAGCGCCGCCACCTGGGTGGGCGGAGGTGCTGGACAGCCCGGGATACCACCGGGTTTCCACTCCAGGATCTACGATGCCATTACCGCCGACGGAGTTAACCAATCTGCAGCCCTTGCCAGCTATACGCCGAATACCGTGGCCAAGGTCCCTGGCGTCATCGTGGAGATAAAGCGGCCTGGAGTCCCCACTGTGACCGTGGATCCAGACCCTCCGTGGAGTAAGGATGACACGATCAGTGTGAGCTGGTCGGCTGAACCCAACCCGGAGACGGCCCGTCCCATCGAGAGCTACGACGTTGCCGCTTTCCACACAGCGGAGAACGTCCTCCTAGATCTGGTTGGGACGGCTCTCACCCAGGCGGAGTTCGAGGTGACTTTGGAGGAGAACATCACCATTCGCGTCACGGCCCACGACGGCCTGGCGACGTCCTTGCCCTTCGTTCAGGAGTACGAGGTGACCAAATCCCCTCCGCCGCCTCCTGACAACCAGCGACCCCTCCTCACGAATCCCGGTGTTGAGCCCACGGAAGGCGACGAGAGGACGAACTTCGTTTTCACAGTTCGCTACGTGGACCCCGATGGTGACGCGCCAGAAGTATCACTTGTCATGGGCGGCGACTCGAAGGCCATGAGCTGGGTAGGGGGTTCCAACCGCACTGGGGCCTTCTTCCGGATTTCGCTGGTACTTCCGGCGGGCAACCACACGTACAAGTTCTCGGCCGACGACCGCAATGGCACGGTAGCCCTCACTTACGAGACGGAGGAGTTCTTCTTGGTGGTGCGGGGGGCTGGATTGCCCGTACTCGTGGTGGTTGGCATTTCGGCCGGCGGGGCCGTTGCCGCCATCGCGGTCGTAGCCTATGTCCTTCTCCGCCGTCGCACGCCGCAGACAGGAGTGCAGACTGAGGGGGAGGAGACATCGGAGGAATCTGGAGGAAGGTGATATGGAGCGACGCATTCTGTTGGTCATCGTAGTGGTTGTCGTTATCGTGGCCGCCACCGCTTCAGCCGTAGTCATATTGTTGCTAGGACAACCACCGCCGACGGGACCTGCTCACGTGTACAGTCTGGAGGGGGACTCAGAGTGGTTTCAGCTACCCGGCGGGGAGACGACGGACATCTTTGCCATAGTGACTGACAAGGGCATCCCCCTCTTCGACGTCCCCGTCGACATCTCTGTGGCTCCCGACACAGAGGGCACTCTGTCCGACACCTCCGCTCGAACCGACGATGAAGGCATCGCCAGGGCCGAGTACACCTCCTTCAATCGGACCGCAAACGTGACCCTCACCTTCACCTTCATGGCCACGCTTGACGGGGAGGAGGTCCAGGAATCCATCGAGGTCCTCCAGCTCGGAATCGGCCAGGAACCCCTTAGGGCCCGGGCGAAGGGCGTCGCCCAGCGGTCCTCGAACCGCCTTCCCATCGAGGGAGCCACAATCCAAATCAATATCCTGAACACCACGGCGCTCCCCCTCGGGAGCGAGACCTTCTTCTCCAACAACACGGACGATCGGGGACGCTACCTCCTCGAGGACATGCCACCACGCGAAGCACTCATTCAGGTCGTCAAGTCGGGCTTCAAGTCCGACCGGGAGAACCTCACCCTCGTTGCCGGGAAGAACACGCGGGTGGACTTCGTCCTGGAGGAGCTGGAGGGCAAGACCCTCATCGTCTGGCACACCTACACCGGGAAGGAGGAAGACGAGTTCCTGAAGATGGTCGATAGGTACCGCAATACGCGGCCCGACCTCAGCGTCATCGTGGAGTTCCAGCCCTTCGCTGGGGCCCCCGAGAAGTTCATAGTCTCTGCCACCGCCGGGAACGCCCCAGACGTCATGAGGTTCCAGAACGATCGACTGGGAGAGGTGGCCGAACTCGGGTTCATGGAGCCCCTGGACGCTCGCCTCGACCCAGCCACGATACAGCGATACACGCCGGACACCCTGAACACCATGCGCATCAAGGGCCAGATTTACGCCCTGCCGGCTACTCAGGACCTCCTGGCGGTCATTTACAACGTGGACCACTTCCAGGAGGCAGGGGAGTCTCTCCCGGAGGACGACTGGACTACCGACGACTTGATTCGCATCGCCACCAATCTGACCACACAGGGTAGGTGGGGATTTGTGACCCCCATGGCCATAGGATTTTACTGGTTCCCGTGGCTCGCTGGCTACGGGGGGGAGATCTTCACCGTTCCAGACACCGTCCCCATTACAGAGGATGCCCACGTGGGCATCGACAATGAGGAGGCCGCCAAGTCTGTCCTCTTCATGCACAGCCTCGACAAGGTCCACGGGGTCATGTTCTCCAACCCGGGTGAGGACACCATGCTCACCGAGTTCCTTGCTGGACGTGTGTCCATGATAACGACGGGACCCTGGAACGTTCCCTCCATCGAAAGGGCGGAGATCGACTTCGGTATCGTACCCTACCCCATCGTCTCGGACACGGATCTGCGGGCCAAGCCGGTCTTGGGGGTCAAGGGCTTTGGCATCTGGAAGCTCAGCCCCGTCAAGGAGGACGCCTTCGAGTTCATCAAGTTCATCACCAGCCCGGAGGAACAGAAGAAGTTCGCCCTGGGGGTGGACGGTCCCGGAACCAATGCCCTCCCAACGGCTCAGGCTGCCTTCACGGACCCGGAGGTCCAGGCGAACCCAGTTATTGCGCGCTTCCTGGAACAAGTCAAGAACTCTTCTGGATTTCCCTCACGCCCGGAGATGGCCAACGTCTGGGGGCCCCTGACCGATGCCCTGACCTTTGTCTACGAGCAGGTGACGGCAGACCCAGACGATCCTGCGGCCGTAGCGGCGGCCCGACAACTTCTTTCGGATGAAGAGGAGGAGATATACGGCTGATGGGATAGGGGAACCGGTCGCATGCGCGCGAGACTCCTAGCCTCCGCCCTCCTCGTGGTTCTCGCCGTCCTCCTCCTTCTCCCTGTCGCCTCTGGTCAACCAGCTCCCCCGACCCGCGTGGCCGTCCTAACGGTTGAGGAGTTCTCCGTCAACATCACCTTCGAGCCGAGTCCCTCGCCCGCGGTGGCCGAGTACCGAGTCTACGTAAGCGGTGTCAACGGCACCTCACTGAACCAGTTGCAGCCAGCCCCGGGGTTCACGCAGCTTCGCTACGATCAGGTCCGGGTAACGTCCCCCGAGGATATCGGGTCTCTGCAGCCAGCGTCGGTGGATCCCCGGTTCTGGTTCATGAACGCTACCCAGGAGAACTGGGTCCTTGGCTATGAGGAGGGGTTCACGAAGCATGTCCCGGGGGACTTCACCGACGTGGCCTATCGGGTCACGGGCCTCCAAGCGAATGTCACGGTCTTCATCGCGGTCACGGCTGTGGACATCGAAGGAGTGGAGAATCCGACGGTGGCGCCGGTGGAGGCTGTTCCCCTGGCTCCTGCCGAACCGGTAAGGCCGAGCAATGAGGGGATCATCGTATCCTGGATTCTCATCCTAGCGGTCGTGCTTGGAGTCGTCTTCTACGTATCCCGTCACGAGGCGCGTAAGACCCGAAAGGCGTACCTGTACATCCTCCCACCTCTCCTTGGCTTGGTAGCCCTGACCTTCTACCCCGTAATCTTCGGCTTCTTCCTGAGCATCACGGACCGGCAGGGTACCCAGGAGTTCACCTTCAACATAATAGGGCTGGTGAACTACCTCCGCGTCTTCGAGCAACCCGACCTAATCATGGTCACGACGACTACTTTCGTGTGGACCATTGTGAACGTCGCCTTCCACGTCACCATCGGTCTTTTTCTAGCCGTCCTCCTGAACCGACGGATACGGGGCAGGTGGGCTTACAGGGCTTTGCTCCTGCTGCCCTGGGCGATCCCTTCCTACATCACCACCCTGACCTGGCGGGGCATGTTCGAGACACATCAGGGGCTGGTCAACGCCCTCCTAGGCCCTCTGGGCTGGAACCTCCTGGGCTGCGACGGGCCGTGTCAGTGGCTGACGGCCACAGGGACCCCTCTGCCGCTCATGGCCGTCATAATCACGAACATCTGGCTGGGCTTCTCCTTCATGATGATGGTCTTCTCGGGTGGACTGCAGGGGATCCCGCCTGAACTTTACGAGGCGGCCGATGTGGACGGTCTCACCGGGTGGCAGAAGTTCAGGTACATCACCCTGCCCCTTCTCAAGCCCACCCTGGTGCCCGCCTCCCTTCTCGGCTTCATCTGGACCTTCAACATGTTCAACGTCATCTACCTCATGACCCAGGGCGGGCCGCCTGTACCCGGGATGCGGGCGGGGGGTACGGATATCCTGATTACCTACGTCTACAACGTGGGCTTCCAGGCTCCCTTCGAGCACGGTTTCGCAGCGGCCTACAGCGTGGTCATCTTCTTCATGCTCCTCAGTTTCGGGCTGTTCTACACCCGCTATACGGGGGCCTTCGAGGCCTTCGCCGGCGGGACCGTACCGCTGGAGCGGCGGGCACGAAGACCGCTATTCGGCCTCGGGCTCATCGGACGTCTGCGCGAAGCCTGGCGAAGGGGGATGGGCGATCCCATCCGCACTGCCATGAGTCCGGACCAACCGGAGCACCTGTTGGCCCCAACGCCCTTGATCCTGGGCCTCGCCGCCCTGGGAATATTCGAGGTCGTCTACGGGGCCTTCACTTACCTCTCCATGGACTTCTGGTTCATCGTGACTGCCGTTCATGGGTCCTGGTTCTTGGTTGTGGGTCTTGGTCTCCTGCTAGGGTCGATAGGCCTCGGTTTCCGCCAGAGGGGCGGCCGTCGTCTGACCACCTGGGCCCTCCTCCTTCACTTCTTGGGCGCCCTCCTCGGCTTCCTCTCGGGCCCCCTGCCTCTACTGTTGGCTGGGGAGGTGACTATGGCCACGCTCGGGATGGTGTTGCCGCGGACAATAGCTTTCGTTGCTAGCATCATCTTCTTGGTGTGGACCACACGGCCCATGCCGCCGTATACGGTCGAGCCCGACCCCTGGACGCGGCTCGTCGACGCTCTAGCGCGTCTCAGAACTCGTCCCGCCCACGACGGTGGAACGCCGAGGGTGCGCAGACTCGCCCTCTGGCGGTGGCACAACGTCCTGATCCACCTCATCCTGCTCTTCTTCGTCTTGGTGGTACTCCTGCCCATTCTGGTGGTTGTCGGTACCGCCTTCAGCGAGTTCCCGGCAATGGCCCTGGTGAATACCCCGATTCTGCGTGAGTTCTTGGCGTCGGGTCAGACCCTACCTGGTTGGACGGTTGAACACTTCGCATACATACTCACCGATAGTCAGTTCTTCCTGTGGCTACGCAACAGCCTGCTGGTGGCCGCGGGAACGGTGGCTGTTGGCGTCCTCCTTTCCGTCACCGGGGCCTACGGCTTCAGCCGCTTCAACTTCCGGGGCAAGCGGTGGAGCATGCTCGCCTTCATCGTGGTACAGATGTTCCCGGGAGTGATCATCCTGATTCCCTACTACGTCCTCCTCTTCCAGCTAGGCCTTATCAACACCCACATCGGCCTCGTGATCATGTACAGCGTCACGGCTCTCCCCTTCATCCTTTGGTTCCTGAAGGGCTTCTTCGACACAATCCCCTACGAGCTGGAGGAAGCAGCCATGATCGATGGAACCACCCGGGTCGGGGCCCTGTGGAGGATCATCGTGCCCATCGCGAAACCGGCCATCGCCGTGGCCGCGCTCTTCTCCTTCCTGGCGGCATGGAACGAGTGGCTCCTGGCCTTCACCTTCATGACCAGCTCCTCAAACTACACCCTCCCCGTGGGCATCACCTCCTTCGTGAACCCGCCGCAGACCTTCTGGAACGAGTTCGCGGCCATTTCCATCCTCGTTGCCCTGCCTGTAATGGTCCTCTTCATCATCTTTCAGAAGTACATGGTATCTGGCCTCACCTCGGGGGCAGTCAAGGGGTGATGACATGGCGAAAGTGAAGCTGGAGCAGGTTACGAAGCGGTTTGGGGACTTCACCGCGGTTCACGAGTTCAGCCTGGACATCCGGGACGGCGAGTTCGTGGTCCTCGTGGGTCCCAGTGGCTGTGGGAAGACCACGATCCTTCGGATGATTGCTGGCTTGGAGGACGTCTCAGAGGGCGCCATCTACATCGATGGGGAGATGGTCAACGACGTCCACCCCAAGGACCGGGACGTGGCCATGGTCTTCCAGAACTACGCCCTCTACCCCCACATGAACGTCTTCGACAACATGGCCTTCTCCCTCAAGCTCCGTCGCTTCATCGTATCCGGGCCCGACGGGCGACCGGTCTCCCGAAGGTTGCCGCGCGACGAGGTCGATCAGAGGGTCAAGCAAGCGGCGGAACTCTTGGGCATCGCGGATCAGCTGGAGAAAAAGCCCGTCCAGCTGAGCGGTGGTCAGCGGCAGAGGGTGGCCGTCGGCCGCAGCATCGTCCGCGACCCCAAGGTCTTCCTGTTCGACGAGCCTCTCAGCAATCTGGATGCGAAGCTGAGGGTGGCCATGCGCGCGGAGCTGTCGAAGCTGCATGGCAGGCTGGGGAGCACGATGATCTACGTGACCCACGACCAGGCAGAGGCCATGACGCTGGGGGACAGGGTTGTCGTTCTCAAGGACGGACGGGTCCAACAGGTGGCGGAACCGCAGTATCTCTACGACTATCCAGCAAACCTCTTCGTGGCGGGCTTCATCGGAAGCCCGGCCATGAACTTCCTCCCTGTAGACGTGCAGGCTCAGGACGGTTCCCTGTCTCTTCGTGCCCCCGGGTTTGCCCTCAGTGTGCCTGATGATACAGCTTCCAAGGCTCGCTCGTACCTCGGACGTGAAATCGTCATGGGGATCCGGCCCGAGGACATCTACCACGCTGAAGAGGGATGGACGCCTGAGAAACCGGCCCGGGTTAGGGGTCGTGTTGAGGTGGCCGAGAACATGGGATCCGACGTCTTCCTCCACGTGGCAGCGGGGGACTCCCGCTTCCTGGCCCGTGTGGGAGGAGGAACGACGGCGCGTGTCGGGGATGAGGTGGACGTCATCTTCGACATGGAGAGGATTCACCTCTTCGATCCGACTACTCAGGGAGCCATCGCGTAATTGATGGGGCGTCACCTCTACCGCGGAAGGGCACACAGGGGGATAAGGGCGTAGTCTGGCCTGTACAGGGCCTCATAGTTCAACTCGTAGAGGGCCTTCTCCAGCTCCCATGCCTGGATTAGGGTGGGTACTTCATTCTCCTCTCGGGGGAGGAGCGAGGGAGCCTTTCTGCGAAGGGCCCCCAGGTATGCATCCACCAAGGCCTCTCTCTGCAGGTCCTCCCAGGAGTTGAGTCTCCTCAGGGTCTCCTCCGAAGCATCTCCCGCGGCGAGCCTCAACTCAACGCGCCGGGCCTTCCGTCCCAGGCTCTGCCTGAGGGCGGCGTGCTTGATGTAGGATAGGGACCGAAGCAGGGTAGCAAGATCCCGTAGAGGGCTGTTTCTCACCCATTTCTCCCCCGCGGGTCTAATCGGCTCCCCCTCGAAGTCCACGAAGAAGGGCTCCTCCTTGGAGAGGAGGACCTGCTCAAGGTGCAGGTCGTCGTGGATGTGTATGGAGGGCCAGCCCTCCGCCCGCCTGAGGTTCTCCAGCCCCGCTCTTATGGCTCCCTCCCGCATCTCGAGGAGTTCGCCTAGTTCATCCGTGGGAGGACCCGACCTGGAGAGGATTCTCTTCGAGGCTGCGTAGTACCCTAGACCTCTGCCAATCTGGTTCTCCAGCTGACGTCTCGTCAGAGTCTGGGGGACGAAGCGGGGTAGATCCGAGGCCCCCAAGGCTCTGTGCAGTCCGGCCAAGCTCTCCCCGAGCTTCCTGAGGATCGCCCACTGCGTCAGCGAACCCCCCCGACTCTCCATCTCGGCGAGTCTCTCCATCACGAGCCCTCCGAGATCTCCGTCAGAAGGCTGAAAGCTCAAGAGGACCGCCAAATACGTTTCGTCACGGCTGGCTACAGAGCCAAGGAGGGTTGGGGCCCCAGGGTAGCCCTGGTCGGTCAGGAACTCCAGAAGCACCGGCTCCCTGGATGCCCTCTCCAGCTTCCGAAGGGATTTGAGGAGCACGAGCCTCTCGGCGTCCTCGATGACGACAGAGACGTTGGTGGTCTTCCCCGCTGCCAAGAGACGAGGAGCCGAGACGATTGTGAGGGGCGGTCCCCGAAAGGTGAGAGGCCTCCCGCCAACTGTCTCCATCTTGAAGTCACTCGCCATTAGTCTGAGGAGCACGGAGCAGTAGGACTCTGCCTGCTCGCCCTCTTGAAAGAAAGCCTGGCCTCCCATAGCGTCGAAGGGCTCATATTCTCCCGCTGAGGGCCTCTGGGCAGTCAATACGAGAGGGAGCTGAAACTCCTCGTCCCCTGACTTCACGAACAGGATGACCTGGGCCTCGTGCGGCGAGGCATCCAACGTCAGGCAGTCGACGACCTCAATGTCGGCGGTCCACCCCAGGGGGAACCACCTCCTCCGGGAGATCCAATCGCGAAAGGCCCCGCTGTGAGACCACTCCAGGAAAGCCGTCAGCAGGTCTGACTCCAAGGGGCCCAATTCACAGCAAGCTCCTGTACAACTCCACGGTCCTTTCGGCCACGGTCTTCCAGGTGAAGTGCTTCTCCACCCGCATCCTTCCCTTTTTCCCCATATCCTCGCGGAGCTTTGAATCCGCCATCAGGGTATCGATGGCTTTGGCCAGAGCTCTCGGGTCCTCCGGGGGAACCAGGACTCCCGTCTTCCCATCCCGGACGACCCCTGCTATGCCTCCCACCTCGGTGGCCACCACAGGTCTCTCACAGGCCATGGCCTCCAGGTTGATGATGCCAAAGGGCTCATAGCGCGATGGGCAGACAAAGACCTCGCAGGAGGAGTAGAGGGCCACAGCCTCCTCATGGGTGACCATCCTGTTGATCCAGCGAATCCCAGCCAATCCTCGTAATGCTTCCGAGAGCTCGTCGACAAGTTCCGTAGTGTCCGCTGGCCCGGTGACGAGGACGAGGTTCGACTTCGCCTTGAGGGCCTTGAAGGCCTCCACCAGGTCGAAGATGCCCTTCTGCCTGCTCAAGCGTCCTAGGAACAGGATGTAAGGGACCTCAACGCCAAGCCTCTCGAGGACGGAGGGATCTTCCCTCCTCCTGTAGGCCGTCGCGTCGACGCCGTTGGGGATGACGTGGACCCTCTCCGCTGGTATGCCATAGTGCTTCTGGATGTCCGCCGACATCTCCTCGGAGACCGCCACCACCGCATCGCACGCCCCGAGTCCATTCTCCTCCACCCACGAGCTCAACCTGTACCCCCGTCCAAGCTGCTCCTCCTTCCATGGCCTGAGGGGCTCCAGGGAGTGGACGGTGGCCACCAGCTTCGTGTCGTACAGCCTCTTGGCTACCATCCCGGCGAAGCTCATGTACCAGGTGTGGGTGTGCACCACATCGGTGTCGAAAGGATCTGCCACGATGTTCACGTTCAGCGAGAGAACCTCCACCGCCTTCCCCTCCCGATCCTCTGGCCCCTTGGGGAGGGTCGGATAGTATCGGCGAATACGGACACCTTCCATATCTTCCGCGGGGTGGAGGGTTCTCACCTCCAGGTCCACCATGTGTCTGAGTTGCGAGGCCATGTGCAAGACGTGGACCCCGGCGCCACCGTAGATCCTGGGCGGGAACTCGTAGGTGAGAAGGCTGACCTTCAACGCCTCCCCCATTCGTGGTCGGCCCTTAAACCTGTGTCGAGGGGGCAACACTTTAGTGAGCCCTGCCGCCATCGGAGGCCCATGGCCCTCCTCGATACGCTCCTCCCGATCCTCCTGACGGCCCTCTTCTTCATTGCCATCCTGATTGTCCCCCTCTTCATCCTACCGGAGCTGCTGCTTCGACGCGGCCTCGAGGAGTGGAAGACCCGGGCGGTGGGCTGGGCCTTCTTCGCCGCTCTGATCCCGACGCTGGTGATCCTTTTCGGAAGCTGGCGGCCCGCCCTCTCGGATCTGACGCGCTGGGAAGTCTACCTCGGCTTCGGTGCCATCGCCTTCGCCGCGTGGTGGGACATTCGGAGGGCTCGAAAGCTGGCAGCCAGAGGGTCAGGTCGATAAGAAAGGCTTAAGGAACTCGCTCCCCCTTGCCGCCACGGAGGGCGGGTGCGTCTTCGTTGGACGAGGCCATTGTCAAGGGGTGGGAGGAGAAGTACGAGGCGGCGTCCAAGACCAACCCCTTGGAGGGCGCAAGGGCCCTCCTGGCCTATAACTCCGTCATCGACAAGGTCCGGCCGCTGGATGAGGGAGTGCTGGGTGACCTAAGGGTACCGGAGGAGGTGCCGCCCCTCTTCACGAAGACGGCGGAGGACCTGGATGATCTCGCCCAAGCCCTCTTCTACTCCATCTCCAACGGACTCGCCCTGGAGGTTCTCTGTTCCCCGGGGGTCATCGGGTTCCTCGACGGGGTCGGCGGCTACGAGGACAGGCCCGGTGGACAGGTCCTTACCGTCGCCCGACTCTTGTCGGACTTCGGTGCGTCAAGGATTATCGTCCACCCAGACAGGTTCGACCGAAGAATGGCCTCCCTCTACCGAGGGAGCCTGGCCGAGGTCTCGCTTCGAGAGGGAGAAACCGTCGAGTTCGCCAAGGCCGAGGAGTTCTACTGGGACTGCTCCCCGGAGGTTCACTACATACTGGAATTCCCCGCCGGGCTGTCCTTCGGTGCCCAGGCCGCCCCAAGGCCCAACCGCTTCATAGCTGCCCCGAAGACCAAGATTCTCTTCCATCGCGGATGGGAGGATTCCCTATCCGCCGTGAGCCAGGAGTGTGACCTCTTCTTCATAGCGGGGTTGAACCACATGGGGGAGGACTACGAGACCAGCTTTCAGACCGTCCGCCGTCACATCATGACCGCGAAGGCCGTCAATCCCTCCCTCAAAGTGCATTTGGAGGTAACCTCCGTCCCCGACCTAAGGAAGAGAGAGGCGATTGTCGAACAGATTCTACCGCTTGTGGACAGCTTGGGCCTGAATGAGACCGAGTTGGCGGACCTGGCCTTCCTCCTGGGGCTGCCGGACTGGGAAAGGGTGCGTGACGACCCGATTCTTCAGCTGGAGGCCATGAAGATCATGGCGGCCCTGGGAGTCAGGAGGGTCCACATGCACACTCTGGGATACTACCTCTGCCTCAGCCCCAATCCCGCGGAGGCGGTCCGTTCAGGTCTGCTCTTCGCTAGCTTAATAGGGAGCGTTCGCGCCTCGACGGGGCAGGTCCGGGGACCCAAGGATCTTTCCAAGGCCAAGAGGCTGCCGGTGGCGGAGAGGGGTTTTGGGGAGCTCGCGAAGCTCTGCGACCAGCTCGGACTGAAGGGTCGCGCCCGTCGAGAGCTGGAGGAGGAGGGGTGGTGCCGGGATGAGGACCTGGTGGCGATACCCACGAAGCTTGTGACTGGACCGAAGTACACGGTGGGACTGGGCGACGTGATCTCCGGTGCATCCATCTTCTCCGAGGTCTGGGAGTGAGGAGCACAGGGTTAAAAACCGATTGCCGGTAACCCTGCCAGTACCATGAGAGTCCTCTTCGCGGCGAGCGAGGTCTACCCTTTCGCCAAGGTCGGTGGGTTGGGAGACGTCGCGGGCTCCCTCCCCAAGGCCGTCGCGGCGCTGGGGCACGAGGTGAACGTGATCATGCCTCGCTACCGGGGCGTGGACAGGTGGAGGGTTGACCTCGGACCCTTCGATGTCCCCATGGGGGACCGGAAGGAGGTCGCGGCCCTGAAAGAGGGAAACCTGACCCCCGACGTGCCCATCTTCCTGCTGGACCACCCGGGATACTTCGACCGGGAGAGGGTGTATAGGTACGAGGACGACGGCAACAGGTACGCCTTCTTTTGTCGAGCCGTCCTCGAAGCCTGCAGACATGTCCACTTCCATCCGGACGTCATTCACTGCAACGATTGGCATACTGGCCTGGTCCCCGCCTTCCTCAAGGCCCAATACGCTGGGGACGAGGCTCTCTCTCGGACGAAGACCCTGTTCACCATTCACAACCTGATGTATCAGGGCAGCTTTCCAATGAGCCTCCTGGACTACATCGGTCTCCCGCCGGAGATGGCCTCACAAGGCGTCCTGGCACACGAAGGCAAGGTCAACTTCATGAAGGCGGCGATAACCCAGGCCGATGCTGTCAACACCGTGAGCGAGACCTATTCCAAAGAGATTCAGACCCCCGAGTTTGGCTTTAAGCTCGACACGGTCCTGAGAGAGAACCGAGACAAGCTTCACGGCGTCTCCAATGGACTGGACTATGGGGTGTGGAACCCTCGGGCCGACCCCTTCATCCCCAAGTCTTACGATCCCGCGGATTCGCGGGCGAAGGAGGCAAACAAGCGGGAGCTGCAGCGGGAGCTGGCACTCCCCTCGGAGAGAGAACTCCTTCTGGGATCTGTGGGCCGCCTGACGGTCCAGAAGGGCATAGATATCCTCATGGATGCGATTCCCGATATGTTGTCGCATAAGCTACAATTAGTCCTCCTAGGGACTGGACAGGAGACGTACGAGGAGGGCCTTCGCGCTTGGGATAAGAAGGATCCCAGGATCTCTGTCAACCTTCGCTACGATGAGGCGCTTGCCCACAGAATCTATGCCGGGGTCGACGCCTTCCTCATGCCCTCTCGCTTCGAACCCTGCGGACTGGGCCAGCTCATCAGCATGCGGTACGGCACAGTTCCCATTGTGAGAGGGACTGGAGGTCTGGCGGACACGGTCCAGGACCACTCGGAGGGGGAGGAGCACGCCACTGGCTTCGTCTTCGAGGAGTACAGCTCCAAGGCTCTCATGGGTGCTGTCGACAGGGCCGTGGCGGTCTACCATCGAAAGGCCGATTGGCACAGGCTCAAGGAGAACTGTGCTAAGCAGGACTTCTCATGGGAGCGGTCTGCGAAGACCTACGGCGAACTCTACGCGAGGCTCACCGCCCCTTGACCCTCCCTCAGCATCCTGGCGGCGTCCTCGGGTGGGACGGAGTTGATGTAGAAGCCGGTCCCCCGCTCGAAGCCCGCCGTGTGGGTGAGCCTGGGGGTGACCTCGATGTGCCAGTGGTAGTAGCTGTAGTCTCTCCCGTCGCAGGGAGCTGTATGGATGTAGTAGTTGAAGGGAGGATCGTTCAGGAGATTGGCTACCCTGGAGAAGATATCCTTCATCATTCCGGCGAGAATGTACCTCTCCTCATCGCTCGTGTCCTCGAAGTGCACTTCATGGGCCTTGGGTAGTATCCAGATCTCAAAGGGGTATCGGGCGGCGTAGGGTGACAGGGCCAGGAAGAAGTCGTTCTGCGTGATGATCCGCTCCGATGCATCGAGCTCGTCCTTGATGACCTCGTCGTAGATGCAGGAACCGCCGGTATCCTCGTAGAAGGTCCTGGAGGCCCGCAGCTCGTCCATGATCCGCCTTGGAATGATGGGAGTGGCGATGAGCTGGCTATGGGGGTGGGCGATGGTCGCACCGGCTCCAGCTCCGTGGTTCTTGAAGATTAGAATGTACTTGAAGCGTCTATCCTTTGTGAGGTCGAGATATCGGTCCTTGTAGGCGCACACGAACTCGTAGATCTGCTTATCGTCAAGGGAGGATATGTTACCCATGTGATCTGGAGTTTCAACGATGACCTCGTGGGCTCCTACGCCGTTTACGGCCTGAAAGACCTGGGACACCTTCCTCTTGACCTCCCCCTCGATGATCAGGGCAGGATACTTGTTGGGGACGCAGCGAACCCACCATCCCGGGCCGTTGGCCTCCCCGTCCTTTCTGTACGCCAGGACCTCCGGAGGGGTCATGTGCTCGTTGCCCGGACAGAAGGGACAATCGGGAGCCTCCGTCGTCTCCGTCGCAGGTCCCTTAGTCTGGATGGGTCGCTGTGACCTGGAGGACGAGAAGACCACCCAAGTATCCGTGATGTAGTCCTTGCGGAGTTCTGGCATGCTCCACGCCTTGTCGTTGACCAGACGTGAGGTGCTTAAAATACCTGCGGCCCCGGTGCGGAGAACCGGAATCACTCATCCGTCACGACGAAGCCCCTTCCCCTCGGCTCCATGACGGGCAAGTAGTCGTCCCTGAAGGCCATGTCCGCGGGGAGTTCGTCGAACCAGCGCACCTCTAGCACCCCCCTCCCCGGCTCAATCGCGCAGTCCCGCGTGGCTCCTACGAACTGGAAGAAGAATCCGCGGACCTCCTCCCTACCGTCCGTCACCGTGAAGTCAAAGACGTATGTGAGGTCGAGGATCTCCGCCTCTATGCCGGTTTCCTCCCTGACCTCCCTCAGGAACGTCTCCTCCGGTTCCTCGCCTTCGAGGGCCATTCCACCAGGAGTCGTCCAGATCTCCTGGCCGTCGGCTAGGGGGTGTTCCCGGATGAGGAGGACCTCTCCCTTGGAGTTCCAGACGAGGCCCGCGGCGCCCAGCAAGCCTCCCCGGAGGGATTGGAGGTCTAGTACTCTGCTCGGCGAAGCGGTGACGGTTCTCCGCCTGGTGGGAACTTCCCCGTACTTCTGGACCGTGGCCTTGAGGTGTTCTGGGAGCTCCATCATCCAACTCCTCACGGAAGAGACTCCACGAGGGCGGCGTATAGCAGGGGCATCAGGAGACTGGCGTCCCCCTCGACGGTTACCCTCCGAGCTCCACCCTTCACTTTGCCCCATGAGATCGCCTCCCTGACTCGAGCGCCAGAGAGGCTCCCATCGTACTCGACGGCGGTGGTGATGTACACCGCGTAGTCGAGGCCGCCCCTGAACTGGTTCCACCAGAGGACATGGTGTTTGGAGACACCACCACCTAGGACTAGGGCCCCAGTGCACTCTGATTCGAATACTCGGTCCGAGAGCAGAGACTCGTCGCTGAAGTTCT
Source organism: uncultured Methanomassiliicoccales archaeon (assembly GCA_964347325.1). Classification (GTDB taxonomy): domain Archaea; phylum Thermoplasmatota; class Thermoplasmata; order RBG-16-68-12; family JAJISG01; genus JAJISG01. The sequence continues at coordinate 26,704 of CAYFYA010000001.1, forward strand.
CTACCATGAGGTCGCGGTGGTCCTGCCAGAAGCTCCACAGGTGGTAACCGAAGGCGCCATCCGTGATGGCGGGCACCACCACGGGGATATCCTCCCGGGAACACCAGTAGAGGATGGAGGACTCGTCACCGAGTCTCTCCCCTACTAGGTGAAGGAGTTCAGACGTACTCTGCTGCCTCCTGCCCTCCTCCCAGAGACCCTCGAGGAAGGGGCGAACTGCCTGCTCAAGCCCCTTCCCGTAGGCGTCAGAGGGGACCAGGACGTTGCCGAGGCGCATGATTCCCTGATCGTGGAGGGACGCATCGTCCATGGTGAACTCACCGTGGTAGTAAGGATGGCGTGACCGGGCGATGTCATGGTCCACGGTGCCGCAGGTTGTGACGAGGACGTCCACCATCCCCTTGCGCACCATATCCCTTATGACGCCCCTGCAGCCAGTGGCGACTAGGGCCGCCGGGAAGGAAAGGAAGGTTGTGCAGTCACCCCTGGTAGCCATCTCCTCCAGTATGTCCAGGGCCGTGGCCAGTTTGGTGGCTGTAAAGCCCCCGGCTCTTCCCATCTGTGCCAAGAGTTCTCTACAACTGATGCCCCCCTGCAAGACGTAGTCCTCGACCTCCTTCTCTAGGGGAATCGTCATGGCCCGCCCTAGGCCCGGTGGGTAGAAAAGACTTCCATCGCGTGGAAAGGTCAGCGCCGGGCCGAGGTCAACCGCTTGCGTCTGAAAAGGGTCACGGGACGAGGCTCCTCCCTCATCGGCCAGAGGAATCGGTTGCCACAGGCGTTGCAGACGCTCCAACCGTCATCCCAGAACTCGAGGTCTTCGGAGCCGCACTCGTCGCACTGACCGCTCGTGGGCTTGGTGATGCCTCGGGTCTCTCTCTCGGCGGCGATGGAGGGCTGCAGGGACTCCAGGAACCTTCTCGCCTCCTGCACCCTCTCCAAGGCGAGGAAGTAGTCCTCCTTCCTCAGAAGGTCCACGGCGTCCCTGATGAGCTCCCTTACCTCCTCTGTCTCGATGCCGTACTCCTTGGCTTCCCTCAACAGTGGCTTGAGATAGGCCACGAGGTCCCGGACTTCCTTGTAGTGCTTCCTTCGGAGCTGCATGGCTGCCTCAATCTGTCTCTTCTGGGCCTCCATGGCAGTTCTCTCGCACCGCTGGGCGATTTCACTGGCAAGGACTAGGTCTCCTCGTTCGAAAGCCGTTCTAGCCTGCCTCGCGAGCTTGCGAGCGCTCTCCAGGGGGCTCCCTAGGTCCTCGGTCTCCCGGATCATCTCCTCGACGGAGCTAAGGTACTCGGACAGCTCCTCCCGTCTCTTCTGCCGGGCATCCTCGACGACCTCCTCGAAACTGTGAATGAGCTCCAGGGTCCTGGAGTGGTTCCCGAGCCTGAGAGCCTCCTCTGCCCGAATGAGCATCTCTCGGCCCCGGGCAAGGTCGGCGTTGATGACGCCGAGCTCCTCTAGAATGTTCTCCTTCTCGACCAAGATCTCCCTCACCCGACCCATCTCCTCGACGTAGACGGTGGAGACGTCTCTCTGGATCTCTTCAACAAGCTGGACACAGTAGTCGAGGCTTCCCTCCCGAAGGGCCCGCTGAGCCTCGCCGATCTTGTTCATAAGGGTCTTGGCACCGCCGATGGAGTTGAACTTGTTGGCGAAGAGCTGCGCTGCCTGGAGGGCCCGGGAGCACATCCCTTTCTTGTACCTGTTGGACCACTCCTGCAGCAGCTGAAGGGAGTCCTTGGATAGGGCGAGGGCGGACTTGTAGTCCTCCTTGGCGAGGGCGTTGGCGGCCTCGATCCAGAGGTCCTCCAGCTTACCGAAGTGCAGATTGTCGTCCGTGGCCTCCATCCGATGCTCCTCCTCCGGAGGCGGCGGCACAGGCTGCCTCTTGCGGTCAGCAAGAGTCTCCACCATGGTGTCTATGATCTCCGCCTTCCGCCGCTTGCCGGTGAGGTCTATGCCCCATTGGGCGGCTCGCTCCTTGAGGCCCTTGAGAGTGTAGGACTCCAGCTTCGTCCGAAGGGTCGCGACTCTCCGGGGCTCCCGCTCGACCTCGACGGGAACATCGTCAAAGTTAGAGGCGTCAGACTCCTCCTCGGCCTCTTCCCCAGGGGCCTCGACAGAGGGCTTTCTGGCCATCCCTAGTCTTCGGAAGTCTCGCCCCGAGAGAGCCTTAAATCTTTCGACACGGTTACTTCTGATAGAAGTCAGTGTCCGGGGCTACGTGCCCTCTAGGATGGTGGCGATCTCCTTCTCCATGGCGCCCACGAGCTCCCTCGCCATCTCCCCCCGCATCTCGGCAGGGACTAGCTTGACGCCCAGTTTCGCAGCGCTCTTGGCGATCAGCACGAGGGCCGAGGCCTCCTTCACCTTGGCCTCCATCAGTGCCTTGACGCCGGCCCTGAACTCCTCCTTCAGGTCAGGGTGCTCGTCCAGCTTCTGACGGATGTAGCCCTTGACCTCCTCCCTCACCAGGTCCCTAGCCGCCTCCAACAGGAGGTCCTCCGTGTGGGGTATTCCGAGGGTACTCTTGAGAAGGGACCCGATGGCCTCCTCATCGGTCATGCCCTCCCATCGGGGGTGGACCATAAAAGGTTCTCGGTGACTCACTCGTCGTGGAGCAGTAAGTAGCAGTTGGAGGCTCCGGCTTCGGCTTCCAGAGAGACTAACTGAGGACTTGGGCGCGAAGAGCAGCCTGGTTCGATTGAAGGAATGAAGAAAAAAAGAGGAGAGGGACCCGCGGATGTCAGCGTCGGGTCCGTAGCCTGACGAGAACGAGACCGGCAACGGCGGCCGCCAGTGCAATCCCACCAATTAGGGCGATCGTCACAGCGTTCAGGAACGGGGAGGGGGTCGCCGCCTCAAAGCCCAGCAGGGGATCGTGGACGATTACCTCGCCTTGAGGATAGTAGAGAAACAAGCGGTCGTCAACGCTGCTCCACTGGGCCCCTACGGGGCTTACCTGATTATCCACCCGGGCCTGAGGAGCCCAACGGAAGTAGGCCGTTCCCCTTGCTACGTGTACCTCTACTGACTCAGAACCGTCCTCGAACTCGGTCTCTCGCTCGACGCTGGACTCTGCGCCGATCTCCAGACCCAGCAGGCTCGTCTCAGAGACGAAGTCGTAACCCTCTATGAGGATGTCGACCTTCACCGCCTCCTCAGGAACCAGGGTTCCGTTGATAGTGGCCTCGGAGGGGAAAATGTAGCTGACCAGCCCGAAGGTGAAACCGTCCTTCGTGCCTGACAGCGTGACCTTGAAGCCGTCAAGACCATCTCTCTGGTGGCTCACCACCTCAACGGGAGCGAAGGACAGACTATCCAGTCGTACCTCTGACAGGCGGCCCTCGTTTGAATCCTGCAGGCCGTTGCCGTTCGAGTCCTCAAACTCGAAGACCTCACGGAAGGCAGCACTGAACTCCACCTCGATCTCCACCTCGACAGTTGCGTTCTCCCTCTCCCTCTCGACCGCGACCGCGAGTTTTGGCCTGTTCGCACTCTCCGCCTTGAACTTGAAATCGATCTCATTCGTCGCGACCTGGCTCTCTGACCTGATCTCCACCTTGGTGTCTTCATCCACCTCGACGGTCAAGCCCCGCTCGTCAGCCGACGCCGGGACTGCCATGAGGACGAGAGTTGCCACAATAAGCACTCCAAAGATGCTAGTTACCGTGCCTTTCATGAGGAAGTGTTCGCGGGGTGATCTTAAAAGGATTATTCAACATCCGTCGAAAACAATCTCCGGCGACCTCCTAGCAAACGCCGGCCCTTGAACCGTGAAGGGGCTAGAGATGGCTTATTTCACAGAAATGGGATTCCCTCTGCAGAGTCTGTGATCCTGGTCCGGCTCGAAGCCATGCTCATCTTGACAGCGCGAACCCACAAACCTTCGGTACCCCATCGGGCAAGGGGCAACGTTTTTATCGAGCACCTTGGCTAATGCACCGGAATGCCCAGGCCAGGCGGCCCGCCAATCTTCAGAGACGTCAGCAAGCTCTCTTATGACTACGTCCCGGCCCAGATGCCCCACAGGGAGAAGCAGCTGCAGGCCCTCCAAAACCTCTACTATCCCCTCTTGGAGGCCAACCTCTCACAGCACGCCTTCCTCACGGGCAACGTGGGTACGGGGAAGACCCACCTCACGAAGAGGTTCTGCTCGGACTTCGCGACTCAGGCCCAGGGGAAGGACAAGAACGTCAAGTGGGTGCTGGTGAACTGCAGACAGCGAACCACGGAGGACGCCGTACTCCTGGCCATCCTAAAGAGGTGGGACGAGAGGTTCCCCGACCGGGGCTTCTCCATTCCGGAGAAGCTGAATGTGCTACGAAAGCACTTGGAGCGGGAGAGGGCCCACCTTATAGCGGTCCTGGACGAGGCAGACGTGCTGGTCAGGAAGGGTTCCGACCTCATCTACAACTTCACCAGGTTCGACGAGGAGTACCAGGCACCCCGTGGCAGCGTCAGCCTCATCCTAATATCGCAGAAGAACGCCCTGGTCTACCTCGACAGGGCCACCCTCAGCACCTTTCGGAGGAGCAACACGGTGGAGTTCGGGAAGTACACCCAACCGGAGCTGGTGGACATCCTCCGGGACCGGACGGAGCTGGCCTTTTTCCCGGATGTGGTCCGGGGGGAGTGTATCGACCTGATCGCCGACATCGCCTCGGAGTACGGCGACGCCCGCTACGCCATAGAGATCCTCCTGAAGTCAGGCGAGCTGGCCCTGGACGCAGGCATGCGAGAGGTCCTCCCAGAGCACGTCAGGGAGGCTCGCGCGACGACCCACGCCTTCCTCAGCGAGGAGGCCCTGGAGGCCCTGGACCGTCCGAGGATGGTGGCCCTCTTGGCCATCGCCCGGAGGTTGGAGAGGAAGGCTTACGTGACCACAGGGGAGGCGGAGGAGGCCTACGCCCTGGTCTGCGAGGAGTTCGGTGAGAAGAAGAGGGGGCACACCCAGTTCTGGAAGTACCTTCAGGACCTCGATGCCTTGGGCTTCATCGAGGCGAAGCCCTCCGGGGAGGGCGTTACGGGGAAGACCACCATTATATCGATGCAGGAGGTACCGGCCAGAGCTCTCATCGAGCGGTTGGAGATTCCCCTCTCCAAGTAGGATTCCAAGCCTCCGACACGTCGCTCTACCCCCACAAAGTTGATATGGCACAAGCCAGATGGCTCCACGGGAGGAGACATGGGAGAGGAGGAGAGGCGATCCCCACCTAGGTCGCCCTCGTTCGAGTGGGAGGACGGCTGCTACCTCATCAAGGAGGAGAGGCCGCAGCTGAGCTACCGGCTTTTCCGATTCCTTCTCAACGACGAACGGCAGGGGCTCATCATCTCCCGACGCCATCCTTCTAAGCTGAGAGATGAGAAAGGCCTCGAGAACGTCAGGCTGGTGTGGCTGTCCCATACGCCCGGGGAGGATTACCACAACCCGAGCGCCCTGGGGAGCCTGAACAAACTTATCTGTAGGTTCATCCAGGACAACGAGAGGGCGGTGGTCCTCCTCGATGGCCTCGAGTACCTGACGCTGTACAACGACTTCGTCCAGACCCTGCTCTTCGTCGAGCATGTTAACGAATTCGTCATGCAGAATCCAGGCGTGGTTCTGATCCCGCTCAACCCCAGCGCCCTGGGCTCAAAGGAGCTAGCCCTCCTGGGCCGTAACCTGGAGAGCATCGACGGGGCGGCACTCACCAAGCAGATGGAACGCGAAGAGGTCCTAAGGCTCATCGACACTTACTGACGACCGCTACGCCTCGGGCTCTCCAGGTTTGTCCACGCCGCCCAGCTGTTTTGCGACGAGGGCGTCGACCATCTCCAGGAACTTCTCCTCCCTGCCCTTGGGGATGCTGGCGCCGGAGGCGATGTTGTGGCCGCCACCTGATCCGCCCATACTCTCCGCTCCCAGTCGAAGAGCTTCCGCCAGGTCCAACCCCCTCTCCACCAGGTAGTCCGTTCCTCTGGCAGAGACCTTGGTCCTGCCGTCCGTCACAGCCAGGGCCAAGGTCGGCTTCTCCTGGTCGAGGAGGTACCTCATGCTCACCCCCGCCACGGATCCTGCTAGGGTGGGGCCGTCGGCGTAGAAGAACTGGATGTGGTCCTTCGAGAAGACGCCGTCATCCTCGACCTTCTTCAGTCCCCTCAGGACGTCCTCCCAGTGTTTCCTCCGGATCTCCTCCGCCTTCTCCACGCGATCGAAGTCCCCCGTGCAGAGGGACAGTCCCAGGGACTCCTCGCCCTGGCGGGAGCAGGCGTTGACGTAGGACTCCAGGTCGTCCACATACACCTCAAAGGCGGGATACCAGTACCGCTTCTCCACTAGCTGCTCGAGGGTCTCAGGACGCACCCCCTGTCGGAGAAGTCGGAGACTCAGCGTGGAGGTCAGGTTCTCTCTCTCCTCGGGCCCCAGGTCTCGGAACCTCTTCCCAGGATCCAGTCCCTTCTCGTCGAGGAACCTGTTCACGTCCTTCCTCCGACCTGACAGGCTCCGGAAGTAGGGGCCCACGGAGTAGTACAAGGAGTCCTCCAGTGGAAGGTCCGCCAGAGAGAGGCCCTTCTCGGCCTCCAACTTGCCTCCCTCGAGGGCAGCCTCGAAGAGAAGTGCGTTGATACCCTTGAAGCCCCCCAGGTGCTGCCTGTCCGCGATGCAGCCGACGAGGGCTATCCCGGCGAGGTCGAGGTTGGCGTCGTCCATGCTGAGGGAGAATAGGAGGGAGGTCGTGGAGCCGCACGCGTCCCGTGTCCCGCTGAGGCCGAAGAGGTGCGGGTTCACCTGGACGACTGTGTCGGAGTCCCGAAGGGGTTGATGATGGTCCAGGACCACCGTGGGCAACTCAAGCTTCTCGAGAAGGTCCACGTGGGCACTCCCTATGTCGCTTACCACGAGGGCATCTGCACCGTCCAGGCCGAGCCCCTTCAGCTTCTCCTCATCGAGCTGGCGGGATAGCGTCACGTGGACGTCTGCTCCTCGTCTCAACAGGGAGAGGGTCAGAAGTGCCCCAGCAGCCGTTCCGTCACCATCGTAGTGGCAGAGAACCCTCACGTGCTCCGCGCCGTCGATGACTTCGACCGCCCGGTCAAGCCTCTCAGGGAGACCCTTGGGTAAGCCATCCAGAACAGACATGGAGGGGGAGCTCACCTTACCTGAATCTCCGCCGCCTTTCTTGAGTACTGCCAGTCTGCCGGAAGGACCCCCTCTCGCTTGTAGTACTTGGCGAGGCGACGGATCTTCGCCTCGATGAGTTCCAGGCCACGGCGATTGTGGATGTCCTTGTGATGCTCCTTCAAGTGGCCATCGAGCCTGACTGCCTTCATCATCAAGTTGCGGAGGTCCTCCGGGACATCCATCTCCACACCCCCCTCCCGCAGGATCTGAGTGATGGACTTGCCCGTAACGAGTCTCACGCTGGGGATGCCATACTGATCCCTGAGGCGGATGCCAATCTCGGCGGTGCTCATCTCATCCTTGTGAAGTTTCAAAATCAGCTTTTCGACCTCATCCGGTTTCTGGCTGATCCAGGCTGGAGCCTTCTCTACATGGGGCCTCTTGGAGGACGACCTGCCCCTTCTCCGCCTGTGCATCCGTGCCATCACTCGACCTCGGGACGACCTTCTACGTGATACCGATATATAATCTTTGAACCCGGTCCCAGATGGGGCTACCGGCGAACGACGATGGCGGCGTGGTCCTTCTGGTAGGCCCCGAGGGTCGTCACCGAGAGCACCCGCAATCCTCCGGTCCTTAGGGCCTTGACCTCCCCTTCGAAAACGGTGTCCGGCGGAGCAGCGACGTCCACACTCCTGGCCTTCACCATGAGGATGCCTGTGCCGCCCTTCCTCAGCAGGTCCGTATTCTTAAGGAAGATGTGCGCCTGCCCCTTCTGGGCCACGTCCTGATACAGCACGTCCACCTCCCCCACCATGGTCCGATAGACACTGGGGTTCCTGGCGTCTGCAAGAATCGGAACGAGGTTCTCCCTCTGCTCCCCCAGGCGAAGGAGCTTCTGGAAGGCCTCGGGGGCCATCTCCACACAGTAGACGATTCCCGAGGACACGATGTCGGAGATGTGGCTAGCCGTCGTTCCCTGGGCGGCTCCGAGGTAGAGGACTCTCGAGGTCTCACCCAGCGGAAAGTGCTTGAGTCCCCGTAACAGGAGTGCCGCTAGCTTGCTGCGACGAGGGTTCCAGTTCCGAAACTCCTTCTCGTCCTGCCGTTGGAGCCTCTCTCCGTAAACGGAGACCCCTGGTACCAGATTCTTAGTGAAGAGCGTTTCACCATCGGAGAAGACTCCGGGGTAGTCAGAGGGCCACAACACAGGCTACATCCCGGAGGTGGGATAAAGGATGAGTGCGCCTGATCGATGTCGTTCCGAGCAAGGTGCTGAGCCCTTTGGGTGCAGTTGCCACCTGAGGGGATCAGTTTCATCCACCTCTCCCTCATCCATTTAAGGCCAGGTACGATAAGGGCCCCGATGGGCGGCCTCCTGGCGGTCTCCGACATCCATGAGGGCATTAGCTTCGGCTTCAGGGTCGATCCAGAGACCGGTATCTCCGAGAGGTCCCTCGATCTCCACAAGAACTTCGCGCGAGCGGCGGAGTACGCCATCGAGCAGGAGATGGACCTCTTCGTCATCGGAGGCGACCTCTTCGACCGGACCCACGTCAGCCCCGCCTTCCGGGAGATGGTTCGCCGGGACGTCATAGAACCTCTTGGGAGGGCCGGCATAGAGACCTGGATTGTCGCCGGGAACCACGACCAGCCGAGGCAGTGGACCCGGGGCACCTCCCTAGAGGACTTCCGCGGCTACTCCCACGTGGAGGTCTTCCGCGAACCCTCCGTGAGAGAGGCTTCCATCGAGGGGAGCCAGGTCACCTTCCTCATCCTCCCCTACCTCCATCCGGAGCACATCGCGGACCGCGTCAAGGAGCGGTTGGGCGAGGAGGTCCCCCGGGAACAGACTTTCGAGCTGGGCCGCCGAATGCTCAAGGAGTGGATCAGGAAGCGAGCGGAGGAGGCCTCTGGCGACCGCGTGCTAATGCTGGGACACTACTACGTCGAGGGAGCCAAGGTAAGAGCCACCTCTTACCCGGAGGTGCTGCCGGGCGAGTTCTCCTTCGCCATGGACATGATTCCTGACTCGGTGGAACTGGCAATCTTCGGGCACATCCACCTCCACCAGACCGTCGGCGACAGGGTGGTCTACGTCGGGACGCCCGAGAGGGTGGACTGGGGCGAGAAGGACGACCCGAAGGGCTTCATCACCTACCGCCCCGGGCAGGACTGGGAGTTCCACTCCTTGCCAACGCGGCCCATGATTAAGATCGAGGCGGACGCCACCGGCGGCGTTCCGATGGAGAGGGTTCTGCAGGCATTGGACACGGACCTATCGGGCGCTCTGGTGCGACTTGAGATTACGCTTGAGGAGGGTCAAAGGGAACTCCTGGACGAGGCTGCCGTCGCCGAGAGGCTTGCCGAGGCCTTCCATTACGAGATCTCCTACGCCCACATCGACCGTGAGACGGTGCCCATCGAGGAATTCACCCTAGACCCGCTGAGACTCTTCGAGGAGTACGTGAAGCTGAACTACGCCGACCATTCCCGCGTGGAGGACATCCTGAGAGAGGGAGAGGCGATTCTCCGGGAGGTCCTGAAGTGAAGACCCTGGAGTCGTTCTTCAAGGAGGCAGCAGTGCCGGAGGAGGCGGTCGAGGAGGTTTCCAAGAGCCCCCACGAGGGCTTCGTCGTCTCGGAGCTGGAGATGAGCGGCTTCATGCGATACCTCCACAGGACGAAGCCACCCATCACCTTCCCCCAGAAGTTCACTGCCATCACAGGCCCCACAGGGGCGGGCAAGACCACCATACTGGATGCGATAACCTTCGCCCTCTACAAGCGCTCCACCAGGACGGACATCCAGGGCATCAAGATCTCAGAGATTTGTGGGAACGGAGGCTTCGCTCGCCTGGACTTCCATCAGGGCGGATCCACCTTCTCGGTGAAGAGGGGCTTCTCCTCCACAGGCTCCCCGTACCTCGAACTCAAGAGGGACGGCAAGCCCATAAGGGGGACGATCCCAGAGCTGGAGGCCATCATCCAGGACATCGTCGGCCTGGACTACGACGGTTTCCGAAACTCCACCTTCGTCCGGCAGGAGGAGATGAAGCAGCTGGGGGCCGACAGGCCCTCGGAGAGGCTGGAGGTGTTCCAGAAGCTGTTCAGACTGGAGACCTTCGAGAAGGCGGCCGAGCTGGCCAAGGCGAGGCTCGACCTCGTCAAGGGCGACATCCAGACGGCGGAGGGCGAGCTCATCGTCCTGCGGGAGCAGCTGTCCCAGAGCGAGGAGTTGCAGGCAGAGATGGAGGACTGGGAGGAGAAGGTTGCCCAGTCCGAGGAGTCCCATGGTGAGCTGGAGGAGAGGCTATCGAGCAAACAGGAGGAGCTGACACGGCTGGAGAAGGGCCACGAGACCTACATCAGGTCCCGTACCAACCTGGAGGGGCTCCAGCGATCCCTCGAGGAGATGGAGAAGAGGTTGGCGGACAAGCGGGATTCCTTGGAGAAAGCTTCTGAGCTGAGGGGCAGGACGGAGGAGCTGAGGGAGGAGGTCGAGAAACTAGAGGGGCTCGAGGAGGAGTCCCACGACCTGATGGACCGGCAGCAGAGGAAGACCCTCCTGAGGAAGGAGCTCGAATCCGTGGAGGCTAGGATGCGGGACGCCCAATCCAACCACAAGTCCATCGTAGCCGACCTGGAGAGGAAGGTGGAGGAGGAGGAGGAGCGACTGGCGGGCCTGTCCACGGACCTGGGGGCAGAGGAGGCCTTCGAGGCCCTGCGCCAGGAGGGAACCCTTGAGGAAAGGGTCGCGCGAATAGACCTGGAGCTTGAGTGGCTGTCGGGGCAGCCGGACCTGGTGAAGAGCCTCCGGCGAGAACAGGAGGAGAGTCGCCATTCCCTCGAAGAGGTCAAGGACAAGACGCGGGGCATCGACCGGGAGACCTTCCTGGTAAGCGAGATCCGAGAAAGAGTGGCCGCCATTCGCATCGACTTGGAGGGCCGCCGCTCAGAGTGGGAGTCCAGGAAGAGGAGTCTCGACGAGGAACGACGGGAGCTGGAGCGGAAGGTGGAAGAGGCAGGATTCGGGCAGGCGGAGCGCAAGCGGTTGACCACGCTAAGGGAGGCATTGGAGGGCCTGGAGCAGAAGAGAAAGCTTCTGCAGCAGGCTCGGGAGGAGCTGCAGAGGTTGGCGGACCTGGAAGAACTCATAGCGGAGATGGAGGGCCAGCGCCAGGCAGAGAAGACGAAGGCGGAGGAGCTGATGCAATCTGTCACACGGGCCGAGGCAGAGGAATTGGCCTATCAAACTGTCCGAGGGGAGGTCGAGTCCCTGAGGGAGAAACGGGACGAGGCAGCCAGGGGGTTGTACGAGGCAAGGGCCAACTTGAGAGCGTGCCAGGACCGCCTTAGGGACCTCCGCAAGCTCGACTCCAAGTCAAAGGAGGTGGAATCCCGGTTGGGGGAGCTGAGGTCCAGCGCCGAGGTGCACACGGTCCTCAGGGAGGGGGTCTTCCACAAGAAGGGCGTCGTCATGTACGCCATAAACCGCCTGCTTCCCGAACTCGAGATTGAGACATCGAAGAACCTGAAGGATCTGACGAACGAACGTCTGCAGCGGGTGAAGCTGGAGACCCACGAGGAGGCTAGGGGCTATGGAATCCGGATCCTTGTGGAGGGCGTCGACGGGGAGTGGCACGATGTCGGCGTGTTCAGTGGCGGCGAGAGGACCCAGATTAACGCGGCCCTGAGGTTCGCCATCGCGAAAGAGCTGGCGAGCATGCCCCAGGTCGGCAGGACCTACGGCAGGATGAAGACGCTCTTCATAGACGAGGGCGATTTGGGCTCACTCGATACCGAGAGCTCACGGGAGCTCTTCGTCTCCAAGCTCTTCAAGATGGGAGACTCCTTCGAAAAGGTCATCCTCATCACTCACCTGGCAGAGGTTGCTGAGAGGTTCCCCGGTAGGATAAGGGTGGCCATGACGCCTCACGGGGAGTCCACCGTTGAGGTGGTGGCCTGAGTGTGCTAGAGGAGCTTCGTCATGAGCTTCGCCGTCTTCTTGAGTACCACAACGGCGACGTCGAAGAGCCTCCTCTAATCCTGACGGAGTTCACCGCCGCCGAAGAGCCAAGAGAGATGGTGGCGGTGGACGGTTCCTACAGCTTCCTCTGGAACGTCTCCTCTACCTGGCTCGCCACTGTCAAGGTTGGTGCCCTCCGGTTTAAGCACACACCCGATGGATATCACATCGACTCACTGGATAAGTTCGAGAAGGCCATCCTCATATCTACCTCCGACGGCTTCCCTCACGAGGATGAACTGTACGGATCCATCTATCGTCTTACGCGAGGTTCGCAGGAACAACAACGAGAGATGGTTAACGAGTACAGGAAGTACTTCGAGAGTCAGATGGCCCTTCAGGCCGCGAGGTCTGCCGAGGGACTGACCCTGGTTCTGGACGGTAGCCTAGCGTCCTTCCCCAAGGAGACAGATCGCCTAGGGGAAGTCGTGGAGGCCTGTGAGGAGAACGACCACTTGCTGGTTGGTGTGTCGAAGGACTCCACCACCCACGCCTTCGGACATCGATTGACGGACGAGGAACTCCTCCGCGGAAAGGAGGGCATGTCCTTCGTGGCCGCACCGGAGGACTTTGGAAAGAGGCAGAGAGGCCTCCTTCACGGGGACGTGTACTTCGCGCGGCTTCACCCCGACGCCCCGAAGTGGTTCAGGGTCGATTTGGGGACCTACAGGGAAGAGCCAGAATTCGCCCTCTCTCAGGTCGCCGCCTTCTGTACCTCCCCTCTCTGTGTCGGGTACCCCTTCCCACTCTTCGAGGCTCACAGGTTTGCTGTCACCGTGAGACAGATGCGGGAGATGTACGAGGACGCCATCGTCAGGGAGGGCCTGGGAATGGGTTTGTCGCCAAACCTTCTTCTGGCCGGCCTCACCAGCATGGAGGGCGATCGTCGAAGCACGTTTCACCGGTATCTGGACAAGGCCACGAGGGAGCTGAAGTGAAGATAGGGGAGGTTGTATCGGCCTCCGTCCTCGGGGGCCTTACCACGAAGTTGGAGCTGGAGAATCCGGAGGACCTTAGGATCGGCTATCCGGTCATCGTTGAGGGCCAGCGTTACGACTTCTACTGCATAGTCGAGGACATCATCAACGAGACCTCCAACATCGCCGAGAGACTGGCCGGATCCCGTCTTCGGGACTCCATTATGCCTGCCGGAATCCAGGAGGGATACGGAGGCCCCATATTCTACTCAAAAGCCCTCCTGAGGCCCATCCAGCTCATACACAAGGAGACGGGCCGTCTCTCCGAGCCGGAGACCATTCCCCCCTATTTCTCGGAGACAAGGCATGCCCTGGAGAAGGATGTGGAACTCATTTACGAGCGGACCACGGGGTCCGCCCCCCTGGGAACCATTCGCGGTGTGTCCGAATTCTACGTACACCTGAGCTTTGACAGGCTCACGGAGAAGCCCTTCGCCATCTTCGGGAGGACAGGGATGGGGAAGAGCATTCTGAACAAGCTAGTATGCGTCGGCATTCTCGCCAGAAGTGGGAACTCGGTATTGGTCTTCGACATGCACGGTGAGTACGGAGTCTACTCCCAGACCGACAAGACCGAGGGCCTGAAGTACTTCTTTCCAGAGCGAGTGGAGGTCCTGTCCCTCGACGGCCGGAACAAGGAGGCAAGGCCCTTTCTCATTGACCCCAACGAGATTCGACCGGAAGACCTCATCGTCGCTCTGCAGGACCTTAACCAGAACATGATCGACGCTATCTACGAGGTGGATCGACGAAGGAAGAAGGACCTCATCTCCACTATCATTGAGGCCATGCCAGAGGAGTACGATGAGAGCAAGGTCCACCCGACGGTCCTGAACGCCCTGAAGAGACGGATGACCCGTCTGGAGCGATTGCCCTTCATCCGGCCCACGGGCAGGGACGTCTTCTCAACCATCGTCGGCCTCATCCGGACGGGCAAGTCCTTGGTCCTGGACTTCGGGGACTTCGGCACGGACCAGATTGTCTACCTCTTCGTGGCCAATGTCCTAGCCCGACGGCTGTTCGACCTCTATACGGAGAAGAACGAGGAGTTCCCACGCCTCATCCTATTCCTCGAGGAGGCCCACAAGTTCCTGGATCCCGGCATAGCCTCCTATACGATCTTCAGCAAGCTCGCCCGAGAAACAAGGAAGTTCAATCTCATTCTGGCCCTCGTCGATCAGAGGCCCTCGAAGATAGACGACGAGGTGCGCAGCCAGCTGGCCAACCGTCTCGTCATGTCCCTGAAGGAGCCTAGTGACGTCACCTCTGCCCTGGCGGGAGTCCCGGACCGTGGGATGTGGGAGAACATCGTCTCCACCATTCCAGCAAGGTGTGTGGCGGTCCTGGGGGACGCCATACGGATTCCGACAGTCATCGACGTCATGCACTACAGGGACATGAACGTCCGGGAGCACATCTTGGAGAGCGGAATCACTCACGATACCCTCGACGAGATTGCCGCGAAGACGGACGAGGTCTTCTGAGTCTGCCTGGCTTGAGAATCGGGGGAGAAAGGTCTAAAGCACAAGAACGGTGCCCCGAGTGCGGCGATATCTCTTGGTCGAGTTCGTCCTCCCGGAAATTCCCCTGCTGGCCCTGGCCGTCGTGGCCTACATCTACATCGCCGTCGGTGTCGCGCTGGGGTTCTTCGGCAGGGTGGTCTGGGGACGCCTGATGACGCTCCTGGGAATCCTCTTGGGCGCCTCTGTGGGGTACACGATCGGGGCTCCCATCTTGCCCGGCTACGGGGGGCTGGCCATCGCCCTCCTGGGGGCCGCCGTGGGTGGGATGATCTTCACATGGCTCGTGGAGGTAGCCGTGGCGGGGATGGCTGGAGTCTTGGGTATGTACGTGACCTATCGGAGCCTGCTGGAGGTCATAGGCCCCGATCAGGCGGTCATCGTTGGCATCCTAGTGATGCTGGTCATCTTCTCCGTGACCTTCTACTACATGGGTAGGGTGATGAGCTACGTCACGGCCGTGGTGGGATCCGTTCTTGCGGGCGTCGGCCTCTTCCTGCTGACCAACGACCTGCAGAGCAGCTTCCTAGCGGCCGCCGGCATCGCAATCTTCGGCACCGTGGTACAGGAGCTGGTGATTAAGAAGCACGAAGAGAAGATTCGAAAGGCGATGAAGAAGAGGGCCCTGGTCAGGAAGAGTTAGCCACTTTCACCACCCTCCCCCCCTTCCCCCTTTATAGAGAGGAACCGTGGTTTTTCACTCCCTCGGGGAGGAAGATGGAGGTAGTGAAAGAGGTTCAAGTGAGGCCGACAAGGCTCTACACGTCCAACAGGGTACTTGACACCCTCCTGGAGGGCTTCGAGCCCGCGAAGCTCACCTTCCTGAACAGCGGGAGTAGCTTCGTGCACAACTTGGTCTTCCTCCTGTGCGTCCGTCACATCCTCGACTTCGATCGAGAGGTGGTCTACGTAGATGGGGGGAACTCCATCAACCCCTACTCCATCGCATCCATGGCCAAGAGGTACGGGAAATGCCGCCAGGAGGTGTTGAGCCGGATAAGGGTCGCCCGAGCCTTCACCACCTACCAGATGTCCACCATCCTTCTGGAGTCCTTGGAGGATGAGGTCAGGGCGGGCCCCGGTCTCCTGATCCTATCGTGTCTGCCAGATCTCTTCCTGGACGAGGACGTGGAGTACCAGGAGGCCTACCACCTCCTCCGTCGAGGGTTGAAGAAGGTGAGGGAGCTGGTGAAGGAGGAGGAGATCTTTGGCGTGGTAACAAACCACGGTCTCTCCCAGCTCGGGACGAGGAGGGGGATTGGGCACCTCCTCCATCAGATGTCCGATCGGGTGGTCAGGATACGCCCCATCAAAGGCGGCCTCTTCATATCCCTCCCGGGAGAGGGCAGGAGCACGTCCTTCATACCCGTTCCTCCCAACCAAGCCACCCTGGAGGACTACATTCCTGAGAGATTCTCGCAAGGCCTGGCCACGGTACGGGTCCTGGAGGAGTCTGGGAAGGCGAGGCTCCGGGGAACGCAGTTCGAGATATCCGCCTTCATCTAGGAAGATCTACTTTCATCGACCTCCCTAGGTCCCCTTAAAGAGAGGACAGAGGCTGCTAACGACCATGGGAAGGACCGTACCCACCTACCGCATGCATCTGGAATCCATAGTGGGCTCCTGGACGGACTACAGAAGGGCTCTGCGGGGGAAGGACCGAAACCTCTTCGACAAGATCGTGCTGAAGGCTCGCCAGCACTCATCGGCCGCGAGTTTCTGTGCCCACCTAGATCCCGTTGAGACGGCCTTGCTCTCCATCCTCCTCGAGATGCAGAGGGAGCTCGATGGATTGAAGGAGCACATATCCCGCCATACCCCGACCTCAGACTCCATCCTCGGAGGTGAGTCCTCCGGAGCTGGCCAGGCCCTGGAAAACCTTTAAGGGCGACATACTTCATTGTATCCTAATGGTAACGGCGGAGAGGGTCGCCGAGATTCTCGAAGGCTACGACGATCTGGTGATAGCCACCGTCTGTTCCCACTCATCCCTCCAGATATTCCACGGAGCGAGGGCTGAGGGCTTCAAGACCCTGGGTATCGCCATCAAGGAGCGGCCCCGTCTCTACGACGCCTTCCCGGCGGCGCGTCCTGACTCCTTCCTTGTTGTGGACAGCTACGATGATCTGCCGAGGAGGGCGGCCGAGTTAGTGGAAATGAATGCCGTGACGGTCCCTCACGGCTCCTTCGTCGAGTACATGGGCTCCGAAGCCTTCTCTCAGTTTGAGGTACCCACCTTCGGCAACCGGCGGGTCATCGAGTGGGAGGCGGACAGGGAGAAGCAGCGTATCTGGATCCTCAGCGCTGGGGTGGACATGCCCGCGAAGATCGAGAGGCCAGACAAGATCGATCGTCCCGTCTTCGTCAAGTACCACGGTGCCAAGGGTGGTCGTGGCTCCTTCATCGCCAAGAACTACGACGAGTTCTTGGAGCACATCGATAAGAGCCTTCCATATGCGATTCAGGAGTACGTCATAGGGACCAGGTACTACATCCACTACTTCTACTCGCCCCTGGAGGTGGATGGCTACACCCTCAGCAAGGGACACCTGGAGCTCCTAGGCGTCGACAGGAGGGACGAGAGCAACATCGACGAGATGTACAAGCTCGGCGCCCAGGAGTCGCTGAAGAAGCTCGGAATATACCCCACATTCATCGTGACTGGGAACATACCCACAGTCCTTCGTGAGTCCCTCCTCCCCACGGCCCTCGACATGGGGGAGAGGGTTGTAGAGAAGTCCATCGAGCTCTTCGGAGGCATGATCGGTCCCTTCTGCCTGGAGACCATAGTCACGGACCAACTCGACTTCAAGGTCTTCGAGGTCTCCACCAGGATCGTCGCGGGCACCAACCTCTACATCTCAGGGAGCCCATACTCTGAGCTGCTCGAGCCTGGGATGTCCACAGGTAGGCGCATCGCCAGGGAGATCAGGGTCGCTAGAGAGAAGGGTCGGCTCCTGGAGGTCCTCACCTAGCCCAGGCGGCTGGAAGGCGCCCCTGTCGCGTCCACTTCATTCTTGGCGGCGATTCTGGAGTCGATACGGTTTTATTCGCGGCCTCGAGATGACTGGCCATGGCCGAGACAGACGTTCTGTTCACGGCCGGCGTCCTATTCGTGACCTTCCTCGTGGCCCTCGTCGTGCTCATGATAGCCCTGCACATCGCCCGATCAAGAATCAAACGACCCCCCAGGGCACCCATCGAGTCCCGAGAGCCCATCACTGACAGGACGTACAACACCCTTGTCACCACCGAAGCCATCTCTCGCGAACTCATGGACAAGGGGTTCGAGAATGTCACGGCTGAGGAACTCCTCCGGAAGGCCCGCCAGGCGTATTTCGAGGGAAACATGGAGGAAGCGGAGGAGCACTCCATGGAGGCCCGCGCCATCCTGAACGAGATGAGGGTCGTCGAGGAGCCTCCGGAACGGGAACTGGCGGAGGATGAGGTGGAGGTCCCCGAGTCGAAGCCTGTCATGGGGAAGGAGTACCCCAGGAACTACCTCCAGGCGAAGTTCATAATCGGGCTCGTGAAGGACTCCCTCAAGAAGACGAGGAAGAGGTCCGAGAACGTCAAGAAGGCCAGGGAGCTCATTGGAGAGGCAGAGGAGGCCTTCGAGCAGGAGAAGTTCAACGATGCCCTCAGTCTGGCGGTGAACTCCCAGAGGCTGCTGAAGGATGAGGAGATCCCTGAGAGGGCCGCTAGCCCTCGGCTTGCTGAAGGTGACCACCTGTGTCCGCGATGCGAGACCGAGATCTCCCCCGACGATGGGTTCTGCGGGAAGTGTGGGTATCGGCTGATGAGGAGCGAGTGCCCAGAGTGCGGCGATCAGGTAGCGGAGGAGGACAACTTCTGCCGCAAGTGCGGGGCCGCCCTGAGGCCCATAAGAGAGGTATCACGAAATCCCTGAACGGTTCTCGTTGACAACGCCGTGGCAAGGCTTAAGACCGCATAACAAAATTCATCCTCGTGGTCCCATGAGCCAGGAGATTGAGAAGGTCATGTCCTCCTACTACGGCAACGATGCGGTCGCCTCCATTGTCACGCTTAAGGTGGATACAAAGGAGGCCGACAAGATCGCGAGCCAGATAGCCAAGTTTGAGTCCATCGAGGACCTCTTCCTCGTGACGGGCGATACCGACATCATCGCCAAGGCGCGGTTCCCCGACTACGGCGCCCTGAAGAAGTTCTTGGTGGAGTCCCTGGCTTCCATTCCCGGTATTAAGGACACCAAAACGCTTATGGTCGTAACGACCTACAAGGAGGGCGGAGTAACCAAGTGAAGCCCCACGTCACGTTGAGGCCTGAAGAGGGGAGGATCGAACGGAAACCGAAGAGAGACTCAAACAAGTACTCGATGTCCTCGACCAGCTGGCCGAGGACACCTCGGTGCCCAGAAACATCAGGAGGGGTGCTCTAAACGCCAGGGAGCTCCTTCAGAAGAAGGAGGATGCCCTCGACGTCCGCGCGGCAAGTGCCATTTTCATTCTTGACGAGCTGGCCAACGATCCCAACATCCCTCTCCACGGCCGTACCCTCATCTGGAACATCATCAGCCAGCTGGAGACGATCAAGTAGGGCAGTCCTACGAGTCGACAATCCCTGCATCTCAAAGGACAAGGAACCCGTGCACAACGAACAGCAGAACGATCACTGGCACAACTACAAGATAAACACGGGGCGGACCGGGTGGTCCCGGAACAGACTCCAGCCGATTCCCCCAACCGCCGCCACGTCAACTAGTACCGTCTTGAGAACAAGTTTGAGGAGTCTCTACCTTTTCGCGTGGGCGTCCCAGTCCTTCACGGTTACCAATCCGAGTACAAGCCCATATGGTTGGCGTCCAGCGGCATACCATTGGACAACCGCCATGCCAGTCCCACCGGCCCTGGTGATCGAACCCCGCAGCAGGCTTTTTAGATGACATCGCTACTCGGAATTCGCCGCGGCCGTAGTCTAGCGGTAGGACAGAGGCCCCCCAGGCTTCGGGGATAGCCTCTAACCCGGGTTCGAATCCCGGCGGCCGCACTCCAGACTCAATGGCCTATATGGGCCACCCCCTTGGCAAAGTGTGCCATGGAAGTCCCCTCTGGGAGATGTCTGCGACCTGCTCCCCTTTATAAGTCTAAGCGTTTTGCAGAGCGACGCTGGCAATGAGCGGTAGAGAGTGGTATAACCTCACGGTGGAGGGAGCCTTCAAGCGAGCGGCCTCCTCCCCCCTTGGCCTCTCGGACGAGGAGGCGAAGAAGAGGCTGGAGAAGTACGGACCGAATGAACTCCAGAGAGTCGGCAGGGTCTCGCCCCTCCGGATCTTCCTGATCCAGTTCCTGAACCTCCTGGTCTTCATCCTAATTGTCGCCGCGGTGGTCTCGGCTGCCATCGGATATATCAACAACTCCCAGGAGGAGCTCATCGATGCCGCAGTCATTATGGCCATAGTACTTCTCAACGCCATCTTCGGCTTCCTTCAGGAGTACAAGGCTGAGAGGGCCATCGAGGCCCTTCGGGCATTGGCAGCGCCGAAGGCGTCCGTAATGCGGGACGGACATCGGAGTTCCATTCCGGCAGCGGACCTCGTCCCAGGCGACCTGGTCCTTCTTGAGGCGGGAGACAAGATTCCTGCTGACGCCCGACTCGTCGAGGTGGCGAACCTGAGGGTGAACGAGGCCTCCCTCACGGGCGAATCCATCCCGGTGAGGAAGTCCGTGGAGCCCCTTGGGGGGACCGTCTACGTTGGAGACAGGGCCAATATGGTCTTCATGGGCTGCACGGCGGAGGTGGGCCGCGGCAGGGCCCTGGTGGTCTTCACGGGCATGGGGACCGAGTTGGGCAAGATCGCCGGGATGGTCCAGGAGGAGGAGAAGGAGGAGACGCCGCTGCAGCGCAGGCTGGCTCGACTGGCTCGCCAGATAGGTGTCGGCGTTTTGGGCGCCGCCATCATCATCTTCGTCGTCGGCCTGAGCCGCATGGTGGACATCGTGACCATGTTCCTGACGGCGGTAAGCATCGCCGTCGCAGCCATTCCCGAGGGCCTGCCCGCCGTGGTCACCATTACCCTGGCCCTTGGTCTTCAGAGGATGGCCCGAAGGAATGCCCTGATTCGAAGGCTACCCGCTGCCGAGACACTCGGTTCCGCCAACGTCATTTGCTCTGACAAGACGGGGACCCTTACCCTGGGTGAGATGAACGTTCGTGAAATCTTCACGCTCGCCTCCGAGTTCTCTGTCACCGGGAGGGGTTTCGAGCCAGAGGGCGCCTTCTCTAAAGACGGAGAGGTGGTTGAACCGCTGAAGAACGAAACCCTGAAGCTCCTCCTCCGAGCTGGCATGCTATGCACCGACGCCTCCTTGGTACAGGACGGGTCTACGTGGAAGGTCTTGGGGGACACAACAGAGGGGACGCTCATCGTAGCGGGGATGAGGGCTGGCCTCACAAAGGAGGACCTCGAGGCGGAGGAGCCCCGCGCGGGGGAGATACCCTTCGACTCCGTACGTAAGCGGATGACCACTGTCAACCGCGGCGAGGCCCTGATGGCCTATACCAAGGGCGCTCCTGAGGTCGTTCTGAACCTCTGCACTCACGCTAGGCTCGACGATGTTATCGAGCTAGACGATGGAATGCGCCAGAGGATCCTGGAGGCCAACGAAGGGATGGCTTCGAGAGCCCTACGGGTGCTGGCCATTGCCTATCGCCCCCTTCCTGCGGATCTCGAGGAGTTTGAGGAGGACGCCGTGGAGAGAGACATGTTCTTCCTGGGCCTGGTGGGGATGATTGACGCTCCGCGGGAGGATGCGGTGGTCGCGGTGAAGCAGAGCAAGGACGCCGGGATCAAGGTGATCATGATTACGGGAGACCACAAACTCACCGCCATGGCCATCGCCAAGGAGATGGGCATCATGTCCGAGGGTGACAGGGCCCTGACCGGTGACGACATTGAGAGGCTCACCGACGACGAACTCTATGGGGTCGTCGAGGAGGTGACCGTGTACGCTCGGGTGTCCCCGCACCACAAAGTGCGCATAGTGGAGGCCCTCAAGCGAAGAGGTCACATAGTCTCCATGACGGGGGACGGTGTCAACGATGCCCCGGCCCTCAAGAGGGCGGACATAGGAGTGGCCATGGGCATCACCGGGACGGACGTAGCCAAGGAAGCCTCGGACATGGTCCTGACGGACGACAACTTTGCTTCCATCGTGCAGGCCATCGAGGAGGGCCGAGGGATATTCGACAACATCAGGAAGTTCGTGGGTTACCTCCTCTCTGCCAACGCGGGAGAGGTGCTTGTGATGTTCCTCGCCACGCTAATACTCGTGAGACCCGAGTTCCTTCCCCTTCTGGCTCCCATACAGCTCCTCTGGATCAACCTCGTGACGGACGGCCTGCCGGCGCTAGCCCTGGGCGTCGATCCCGTACCGAAGGACGTAATGGACAGACCCCCTCGACCGCCGAAGGAGAGTCCGCTGAACAGGGAGATGGCGGCTGTCGTCATAGGCGTGGGTTTCCTCATGGCCGTAGCTGGACTCCTCGCGTTCCAGCTGCAGGTGGGGGACCAGACGAACCTGTCGGAGGAGCTGATACAGAGGGGTCGCACCACGGTCTTCACCTTCATAGTGGTCTTCGAACTGCTTTTCGTCTTCTCCATCCGCTCCCTGCGGGACCCCCTTCACCGCTCTGCCCCCTTCTCCAACCGTTGGCTCCTGGCGGCAGTGGTGGCATCCTTCTTCCTCCAGCTTTCAGTCATTTACATCCCGACGCTGCAGATTCCCTTCAAGACCGCACCCCTGGGGCTCTCGGACTGGGCCCTCATAGCCCTCCTATCCGTCCTGCTCATCATCGCCTTCGAAGCATGGAAGGTCGTTCGTGCAAGCCTCTCCGCGAGGCGGGCGAGTGGGGCTCAGGGATGAGGGAGGTCGACGGGTCCTACGGGGAGGGTGGTGGACAGATCTTCCGCATGGCCCTTGCCCTCTCTGCCCTCACCGGCGAGGATGTGAGGGTCACCAACATCAGGGCCGGCCGTCCCAAGCCCGGACTCGCCGCGCAGCACATCACTGCCAGCAACGCCGTGGCGTCCCTCTGCGACGCCGGCGTCGAGGGCCTCACCCTCGGCTCAACAGAGGTCAGCTTCAGACCCGGAGCGCTGCGGGGCTGCAGGTCAAGCCTCGACGTCGGGACGGCCGGCAGCATCACCCTCGTCCTCCAGGCTTGCTTATTACCAGCATCCCTGGCAAAGCGGCCGACGGAGCTTGAGATCCGGGGAGGCACGGACGTCCGCTGGTCCCCACCGATGGACTACTTCTCCGACGTCTTCCTCGCCTTGCTTCGTAGGATGGGAGTCGACGCGGAGATCCAGATCGTGAAACGGGGATACTACCCCCGAGGCGGCGGGATTGTTAAGGCTAGGGTGAGTCCCGCCTCGAGCCTGAAACCCCTGGTACTAGACCGGAGGGGTGAGGTCGAGAGAATAAGGGGGAAGGCCCACGTGTCGAACCTCCCGAGTCACGTACTGGAGAGAATGGAGAGGTCTGCCACGGAGCGCATGAGGGACCTGGCGATCGTCAACATCGAGAGCCATCAATACGATGAGTCGAAGGCGGTGGGTCCTGGGGGCGCCCTCGTTTTGTGGGCGGAGGCCAGCGGTACGAGGATAGGATCCTCTGCACTGGCGGAGCGGGGTGTGAGAGCAGAGGACATCGGAGAGAAGGTTGTCAGCGGACTCAGGTCGGAACTCTCGGCCATGTCCACTTTGGACATCTACGCCGCGGACCAGTTGCTGCCCTTCATGGCCCTCGCCCGGGGACCATCAACGTTCCTCGTCCGGGAGGTCAGCGGCCATGCCAAGACGATGATCTGGCTCCTGTCGAGGTTCCTGGATGTCGATATAACCGAGGAGACCACCGACGACCTCTCCAGGATTGGGGTGAGTCCCTCGGGATTCTAGCGTTGGCTTGGCCCCGGGTGGGTTGGTCGGTGTCTGCAGCCGATCAGGCCCGACTACCGATACATGGAAGGACGGGGGTGCGCCTCGGGCCTCTTGACAACCTCTGCCCTACGGTGAATGCTCTTCAACTCCTCCTCGATTCTTCCCGCCTCCTCGTAGAGCGGTCCAGTGTCGAGGTCCATCTTGAGAATCAGCCTGTCCACGGTCTCGATGACCCTGGCTGCCGCCCTGGCGTCCGGGTAGTCGGGATGGGCCTCCGCGAGGAGGCTGATGACGTCGAAGCCCTTCTTGCGCCCCTCGTTGAGGAGGACTCCCGCGATGCCCGTTATCACACCCTCCTCGAAGATGGGAACGCCGCTATCCTCGAGGATCCCCCGCGCCGTCGGCGTGCTGCCTATCCCATACACCGTTATGAGGTCTCCCGGTCCCTCCTCCCCGTCTACGATGAGCCCCTCCGGAGAGACGATCAGAGAGCAGCCCTGCTCCGCCCCCCACTCGAGCACCCGCTCCGCTATCTCCTTGATCATGTCCGTCGGTGGTTGGAACTCAGAGATGAAGACCGCGACCTTCCCGCCCGCGGTGTCTCCGGCGTAAACCCGAACCGGGTTGAGGGGTACGCCCCCTTTCACCAGGGCTACCGTCGGAAAGAAGGAGGAGTCCATGACGCCGACCTGGCCCAGCTTGAGGGCCCCGATGAGGTAGTTCGCCACTATGGAGCTCACCAGGCCTACGCTGGGAAAGCCGTCGATGAGGGTAGCCCCTCTGAGGTCTGCACTCTTGAGAAGCTGAATTTCCACCCCTTCCATCTGCCGCGTAATCGACTCTCCGCGTACTTAAAACATGATATCCCTCGGGTCCGGGTCCCCAAGCCTTTATTCACCTACGTTGATGCTCTCGCGTGAAGGGAAGATCCTTCGTCATACTCAACATGGCCTCCTCCATCGACGGGAGGACTGCCCTTAGGGGTAAGAAGGCCCTCAAGCTCTCCTCACAGGACGACTTCGCCCGCGTTCACCAGCTCCGGAGTGAGTGTGACGCTGTCCTAGTGGGCGTAGAAACCGTTCTGTCCGATGACCCCAAGCTCACCGTTAAGACGGAGTTCATTCCCAACGCTAGGAATCCCCTCCGAATCGTCCTCGACTCGAGGGGCCGATTACCGAAGGATTCCGCCGTGCTTGACGGTAAGGCGGGGACGCTCGTTGTGACGGCGCAGGAGTGTACGAAGGAGTTCCCACATGCGGAGGTGATGAGGTGTGGGTCGGAGAAGGTGGACCTCGTCAGCCTTCTCAGAGCCCTCGCCGAGCGGGGCATCGAGAAGCTCCTAGTGGAGGGGGGCGGTACCGTGGCCTGGTCTTTCCTGAAGGAGGGCCTCGTGGACCTTTTCCACCTCTACGTCGCACCGGTCATCCTGGGAGACTCGGAAGCACCGAGCCTGTTCAGCGGGAACATCGCCGAGAGCGAGAAGGACCTCCAGGGGATGAGCCTCAGAAACGTTACCCTCCTTGGCGGGGGCATCCTCCTTACCTTCAGTCCGGAGACGGACCGTTAGGCATCGGAGCGAAGGAACGTTAATATCTAGAGTCCCTCATCGACACGAGGCGAGACCGTGGCAGCCTGCGAAGAAGCTCATGCACAGTTCGATAGCATCGCCAATGAGGAGGCCCAGACCGGGGAACTACCCGAGTGGATGCACGTTCGTGGTAAGGCCTTCTGGTGGGTATACCAAGGCTTCTACGATGACTTGGGTGCCGCCTGGAGCACCTTTCACCTGAAGGGCGGTGAAGCCGGGGTGAAGATGATGGGACCTCCGGGAGACATCTACGTCTGCGATCCGGACGACCATGAGGACGATCCGGAGAAGATGCTGACGGTTCTCTGGACTCCTATTGAATGAATCTCTCTAACGAGGGCCGCGAGGTGGCCTTCCTCTGCGATCACATGCTGGGGACGTTAGCCAAGTGGCTGCGAATCCTGGGATTCGACGCGTCCTATCCTCGACCCCTTTCCGACGATGACCTCTTGGACCTGGCCCGGAGAGAGGACAGGGTGCTACTGACCAGGGACAAGGACCTGCCTGGGCGACGGAAGGTCCGGACCATCTACATCCCTAGCGATGAGCTGGATGAGCAGGTGGAACAGGTGATCCGCGAAGTGCGGTTGAGGATTCAGAACCCCCTCAGCCGGTGCCCAGTCTGCAACACGGAGGTCGTCGCCGCTCCTCGGGAGGAGGCCCAAGGCAACGTGCCCGAGGGGGTCTACACCCGCCAGGAGGAGTTCTGGAGATGTCCGAACTGCGGGAGGTACTACTGGCAGGGGACCCATTGGGACAAGATGAGGGGGAAGATCGAGCGATTCCGGGCCGTCGCCGAGGATGTTACGGACGCAGGCCGACGACGACACTGACCACCTTACGTCAGCCCTCCTCAAAAGCCTAATAAGCCTGCCTGGTTATACCTGGAAGGTCTCCGGATGGAAGGTGTCCTGGTCTTAGAGGACGGACAGGTCGTAAGGGGGCCTTCCTTTGGGGCACAGGATACGGTTTTCGGTGAGCTTGTCTTCAACACCAATATGACGGGGTATTGCGAGGCTCTGACGGACCCCTCCTACTCCGGTCAGATTCTGATGATGACCTATCCTCTAATCGGGAACTATGGGGTCGACCCCGAGACCTTCGAGTCTGATCGAGTCCAGGTCAAGGCCTTCGTGGTCCGGGAGTTGTGGAGAGGGCCTAGCCATCCAACATCGGAGGTGGGTTTGGACCAATTCTTGGCGGATCAGGGTATCCCTGGCGTTGAGGGAGTGGACACTCGCCAGCTGACAATAAGGACCAGGCTGGATGGTACCGTTCGGGCTGCCCTCTCCACGGAGGGGGGAGACCCGGAGGAACTCCTCAAGGAGGTGAGGGCCCGCCCCTTTCCAGATGCCCACAACCTCGTGGGAGGTGTGAGCTGTTCTGAACCCCGCAACTATCGGGGACGAGGTCCTCTGAGGTTTGCCTTGTTGGACTGCGGGGTGAAGAGGAGTATCGTGTCCAACCTGCTGCCTCACGGCGATGTCTACAGGTTCCCCTACTCGTCATCGTCTAAGGATCTGCTGGCCATGGACCCCCATGGGATCCTAGTCTCCAACGGACCTGGGAATCCGGCCCACCCCGAGATGGTCTCCGCAACGGTCAGTACACTGAAGGAGCTGATCGGTGAAATCCCCATGCTAGGAATATGTCTGGGGCATCAGCTCCTCGGTCTGGCGTGTGGGGCGCAGACGTACAAACTGAAGTTTGGTCACCGGGGGGGCAACCAGCCCGTCAAGGACTTGGGGAGAAAGAAAGTCTTCATCACGTCGCAGAACCACGGCTTCGCCGTCTCTGAGGAGACCATGGGTGACGGACTCGAGGTCACGCATCTGAATCTGAACGACGGCACAGTGGAGGGCTTCCGCCATCGGGAGGCTCCTCTCCTCTCCGTTCAGTATCACCCCGAGGCGAGTCCGGGACCCCACGACAGCCTCTACGTCTTCAACGAGTTCATTAAGGAGGTGGAACGACACGGGGACGAGAACCCCAGGAGGTGACATCGGCGCCTAAGAGGGAGGATCTGGAGACGGTCCTTGTCATCGGCTCAGGCCCGGTGGTGATCGGACAGGCGGCCGAAATCCTCTCAGACCTCTGAGGGGACGGCAATTCGACTACTCCGGGAGTCAGGCCTGCTGGGCATTGAGAGAGGAAGGTCTCAGAGTCGTACTGGTCAACTCCAACCCAGCTACGATCATGACGGATCCCGACATGGCGGATGCCGTCTACTTGGAGCCCTTGGAAGTCTCATTCCTAGAGAGGATTATCGAGCGTGAGCGCCCTCAGGGTGTCCTCTCGGGAATGGGCGGTCAGACGGCCCTGAACCTCTGTTCGGAGCTGGCAGAGAAGGGGGTCCTCAAGCGCTTCGGGGTGGAGATCCTGGGGACGAGTCTGGAGGCTATCGAGGCCTCGGAGAACCGCAACTCCTTCGCCTCCCTCATGAAGAGCATCGGGGAGCCGATTCCTAGGAGCATCTCCTGCGATAGCCTCCCGGAAGCGAAGAGGGCTGTCCAGGAGGTGGGGGGGTTCCCCGTCATCATCAGGGCCGCCTACACGCTTGGAGGAACTGGAAGCGGGATAGTCTCGTCCCAGGAGGAGCTGGAGAGGGTCGTCTCCATAGGTCTTTCCTACTCTCGAATCAACCAGGTCCTGGTGGAGGAGTGCGTACTCGGGTGGAAGGAGTACGAGTACGAGGTCATGAGGGACGCGGCTGACAACTGCATCACCATCTGCTCTATGGAGAACCTGGATCCGATGGGTTTCCACACAGGGGAGAGCATCGTCGTGGCGCCCGCCCAGACCCTCCGGGACAGGGATCACCAGGTCCTGAGAAGCGCGGCTCTGAGGATCATACGATCCCTGGGCATCGAGGGTGGGTGCAACATCCAGTTCGCCGTCGACCCCACAACCTATGAGTACAGGGTCATCGAGGTCAACCCGCGAGTCTCCCGATCCTCAGCCCTTGCGTCGAAGGCCACGGGATACCCCATTGCCAGGATAGGAGCGAAGATAGCCATCGGGCTGCACCTGGATGAGATCCCCAACCGCGTGACTCAGAGGACCCTCGCTTCCTTCGAGCCCACCCTCGACTACGTGGTGACGAAGATACCTCGCTGGCCCTTCGACAAGTTCCCGACCGCCGACAACCGGATCGGGACCCAGATGAAGTCTACGGGGGAGGTGATGGCCATAGGTCGCACCTTCGAGGAGTCCCTGATGAAGGCCATTCGCTCCTTGGAGATTGGAGAGGACGGATTGGGATACTTCGGAGGCGGAGACGAGTCTCTCATCGCGGAGCTGGAGGGGCCCTCTGACAGACGCATCTTCGCCATAGCCGAGGCCTTCAGGAGAGGGTTCTCGGTCGACAAGGTGGCCTCCATGACGAGCTGGGACGCCTTCTTCCTCGAAAGGATTCGGAGAATCGTGGAGGTGGAGGAAGCCCTGGGGACCGAGGGGTTGCAGAGAGACCTCGTTAGGAGGGCGAAGTCCCTGGGCTTCTCGGACCGGTATGTTGCCAACCTGACCGGTAGGGCCACAGGCGAGGTATGGAAGCTTCGAGACGGGGCCGCTTTCAAGGTCGTGGACACCTGCGCGGGTGAGTTCGAGGCAGCGACGCCCTACTTCTACTCGACCCACGGCGATCTCAACGAGGCTGCCCCGTCTGAGGGCAGGAAAATCCTAATCGTCGGAGGGGGCCCCATACGAATCTCCCAGGGAATCGAGTTCGATGGATGCTGTGTCCACGGCGTCATGGCCCTGCGAGACGAGGGCTACGAAGCCATCATCATCAACAACAACCCAGAAACCGTGTCCACCGACTTCGACATCTCCGACCGGCTCTACTTTGATCCCCTGACTCTGGAGGACGTCCTCAATGTCGTAGAGCTGGAGAAACCAGAGGGGATAATCCTTCAGTTTGGGGGGCAGACGTCCGTCAACCTGGCCGTCCCGCTCCAAGAGGCCCTGAAGCAAAGGAACCTGCCTACACGAATCCTGGGAACGTCACCGGACTCCATGGATGTGGCGGAGGACAGGTCCCGATTCTCGAGCCTGCTCAAGGACCTGGGGATTGCCCAGCCGCCCTTCGCGACGGGCTACTCCTTCGAGGACGTGAGGGACATAGCCTCGGAGATCGGATACCCGGTCCTCGTGCGTCCCTCCTACGTCTTGGGCGGCCGGGGCATGGTGATCGTCCACGGGGAGGAGGAGCTGAGAACCTACATGGAGAGGGCCGTCCAAGTCTCCCGTGACCACCCCGTTCTCGTCGATAAGTTCCTGACCCACGCCGTGGAGGTCGACGTCGATGCGGTTTCCGATGGTCGGGATATCTTCATAGGCGGTATCGAGGAGCACATCGAGGAGGCGGGAGTTCACTCGGGCGATGCCGCCTGTGTCATGCCCCCGCAGACCCTCTCATCGGAAGTACTGGACGAGATACGGCGAGTGACCGCCAAGATCTGCGAGGCCTTGAGCGTCATCGGTCTAGTCAACCTTCAGCTGGCCGTCAAGGATGGAGGGGTGTATGTGCTGGAGGCCAATCCGAGGGCGAGTCGGACGGTGCCTTACGTGTCCAAAGCCATTGGAGTTCCTCTAGCGAAGGTGGCGACCAAGACCATGCTCGGCCACAGCCTGCGGGATCTCGGGTATGTGGGAGAAGCTTCGGTCAAGCACGTGGCCGTCAAGGTGCCTGTATTCCCCTTCCAGAAGCTGCCCGGCGTGGACAGCATACTGGGGCCTGAGATGAAGTCCACTGGGGAGGTCATCGGCTTGGACCGCGACCTAGGACGAGCGTATTACAAGGCCATGGCAGCCGCTGGTAATCGGCTTCCCACGGAGGGCGCCGCCTACCTCACTGTCCGTGATGAAGATAAGGACGGTATCGTCGAGGTGGCAGCACGGTTTGCTGAGGCCGGTCTCAAGCTCTTCGCTACGAAGGGAACGGCCTTCCACCTGCGTGAGCATG
Organism: uncultured Methanomassiliicoccales archaeon; assembly: GCA_964347325.1. Lineage (GTDB taxonomy): Archaea > Thermoplasmatota > Thermoplasmata > RBG-16-68-12 > JAJISG01 > JAJISG01. Next base: position 56,808 of record CAYFYA010000001.1, read on the forward strand.
GAATCGAGGTCGAGACCGTCTATCGCATCGAGGAAGGGATGCAACCCGACGCTATAGGGCTGATGAGGAGCGGCGAGGTGCAACTCATTGTCAACACTCCTACGGAAACCTCCGGCTCCAGGCGGGATGGCTTCATGATGAGGAGGCTCGCCGTGGACCTTGGCCTCCCTTTCGTCACGACGCTTGAGGGGGCGAGGGCGGCGGCGGAAGCGATCATGGCTGCCAAGGAGGGAGACTTCTCCATCCTGCCCCTTCTGGAGTACGCCCCTCCTCAGGGGTAGTCAACGCACCAGACTATCCTGGGCATTTCGGAGATGCGCCTGTAAACCGCCGTGGAAGCGTGTGAAACCTGATGTTCACGTTCCTCTCTCGTGGCTCTGTTCGCCATCGTAGAAGGCAAGGTCATGGCAGCGAAGACTAGGTCCCGACGGTCGGGCAAAGATTAAAGGCCGTACTCCCGTACTTCAGCCCATGAGGGTTTCGTCCCTCCTGGCCCTCCTTCTGTTCATTGCTGGAGGGGCCCTGCTGTTCTATGGACTTAGCCTCGGAGAGGGGGAGCTCTACCTCTTCTTGGTCTTCCCCGTCATCGTCGCCCGTGGACCGATCTCTCTAGCAGGGTCTCTCGTCCTCGTTTCCTCGCTAATACTCGCGTTCCTTTCCCTGAGTGGCATCCTTGCCCCAGGAGTGTTCTCCGGCTCTCAGACTCAGGATATAGATGGACTCAATTCTCAGGGCAGCCTTCGGCAAGGAGAGAGGAGAAGGTTTGGGGGCATCGTCCTCCTCGGTCCCATCCCCCTTGTCTTCGGCTCCGACGTGAGGGTCACCACTGCGATGCTCATTGTCGGCGCAGTCCTCACATTGATCCTTATCCTATTGCTCATTACAGCCCTTGGTGGTTAGTATGAAGGTCCTAGTCGCCGACAAGCTCGACGAGGAGGCCCTCAAGGTCCTCGCAGCACGGTTCAAAGTCACCGCTGAGGAGGTGTCTCCCGACAAGCTCCTGGAGGATATTTCAGAGTACGACGGTCTAGTGGTCAGGTCCCGGACCAAGGTGACGGCAGAGGTCCTCGAGAAGGCAGACCGCCTCAAGGTCGTTGCCCGGGCTGGCGTTGGAGTTGACAACATCGACCTACGTACTGCGACCAAGAGAGGGGTCAAGGTGGTTAACGCTCCCGCTGGAAGCACTCAATCTGTCGCCGAGCTGACGGTCGCCCTCATGCTCGCCCTCGCCCGGAAGGTACCTACTGCCGACAGGAGCATGAAGGAGGGGAGGTGGGAGAAGGGCCGCCTTAAAGGGGTCGAACTCAATGGGAAGACCTTAGGCCTCGTCGGCTCCGGAAGGATAGGCAGCGAGGTCGCGAGAATCTGTCAGTCCCTGGGCATGTCGGCAATCGCCTACGACCCCTATCTTCCGAAGGAGTTCGCATCCGAGAGGGGAATCCGCTTGACATCCCTCGACGAGGTCCTCAAGGAGAGCGATTTCGTGAGCATCCACGCGGCACTAACCGACGAAACCCGTCACATGATTGGTGAATCGTCCCTAAAGAGTATGAAGAAGACAGCGTACTTGGTGAACTGCGCCCGCGGGGCCATCGTGGACGAGGGCGCTCTGGCCGAAGCCCTCAAGAACGGTATAATCGCTGGGGCGGGCCTCGATGTTTACGAGAAGGAGCCTCCAATGGACAGCCCACTGCTGGAGTTGGATAACGTCGTACTGACGCCTCACATCGCTGCCTCCACGGAGGAGGGTCAACGGAAGACGGGATTGCTTGCTGTGGAACAACTAATGAAGGCCCTTTCTGACGAGGAGCCGGATTTCCTTGTCAATCGGGAGGTCCTAGTCCACTGAAGCCTCGAGCTTGGCTGCCACCAAGAGGTCGACGTGATCCTTCTCCGCCCGTCTGCGAATCTCAGCCATGAGCGACTGGTACTCCTGGTACTCCCTCCCACGCTTCCTGAGAACTCGGCCCAAGGCCCTCTCGAAGGTCTCGTTCTTGTGGAGGTCTTTGATGGCCTCCAGGATGATGTCCCGCCTATCCTCCAGTCCGATCCCCCCAGGCGATTGGAATGCTACCTCCCGTCTTTGCACACCCTTAGAAAGTTCTCGAAGATCTCGTAGCCGTGCTCGGTGTGCTCAACCTCGGGATGGAACTGAACACCGTAGAGAGGCCGACCCGAAGCTTGCATCGCCTGGATCGCGCAGTTCTTCGAACTTGCCAAGGGCCTGAAACCCTCGGGCGTCCTTGAGACCTCATCGTTGTGGGATTCCCACACCGTGAACGTTCTGGGAAGACCCAGGAACAGGTCGCCGGGTTCCTCGACCGTCAGCTCGGTGTTGCCGAACTCAGGGACCTCGGCGGGCTTCGCCTCTCCCCCGAAGTGCAACGCCATGTACTGGTGGCCCGCACAGATCCCCAAGATGGGGCAGTCCAGTTGGTCTAGGTACTCTCCGTTGTTACCCATCTTAGCCGGGTCGATACCGACGCGCGGCGCTCCCCCGGAGAGGACCAAGCCGTCCACCTGAAGCTCCTCCGCGGGTGTGTCGTTGGGGACGATCTTGGAGGTGACCCCTAGATCACGAAGGACGCGCCACTCCCTGTGGGTCCACTGGCCACCGTTGTCGACTACGAAGACCTCCACTTACCTGTGGAAGGTCCGTGCGATAGATATATCTTGGCTCGAGACCAGCGGACGCTACTCCCACTCGATGGTTCCCGGGGGTTTGTTGGTGATGTCGTAGACGACGCGGTTGACTCCCTCGATCTCGTTGGTGATTCTGGTTGAGATCCTCCCCAAGACACTGTGCGGGATCCCGGAGTAGGACGCTGTCATGCCATCCACAGACTCGACGGAGCGGATGGCAACGGTGTGTTCGTATGCCCGGAGGTCACCCCTGACCCCCACGGTCTTCAAGGGGAGGAGGACCGCGAAGTACTGCCACGGGTTCTCCATGAGACCCTCGGCACAGGCCTTCTCGATCTCCTCCTCGACGATGGCACACGCCTCCCGGGTGACCTCCACCCTCTCGGGTGTGACCTCGCCGAGAGTCCTCACCCCAAGGCCTGGACCTGGGAACGGTTGCCTTTCCGCCACCTTGATCCCCAGCACCCTGGCCACCTTTCGGACCTCATCCTTGTAGAGGTCTCGGAGGGGTTCCACCACCTTCAGAACCATGCCAGAGGGAAGTCCGGCGACGTTGTGATGGGTTTTTATCCTGTCCCGGAGCTGACCCCCGCTCTCGATCCAGTCTGGGGCTATGGTCCCCTGAATCAGGTACTCCGCTCCCATCCCCCGGGCCTCGACCTCGAAGAGCTTCACGAAGGTGTTGCCTATTATTCTCCTCTTCTCTTCAGGGTCGATAATGCCCTTGAGGGCGCCGAAGAAGTGGTCGGAGCCCTCGACCAAGGTGTAGTTGACGCCGAGCTCCCGGAGGGTCTCCTCCACCTCCCCCTTCTCACCCTTCCTCATCATCCCCGTGTCGACGTAGACGGCCAGGAGATCGTCGCCCAGGGCTCTCGATGCGAGGACCGCTGCCGTAGTGCTGTCGACGCCGCCTGAAATGCCTATGATGGCCTTGCCCACCACCTCGCTCTTGACCCGTTGGATGGCTTCCTGGATGAATTCCTCCGGGGAGAACATCTAGGCTCCCAACTTCTCAGAGTCCTGTGCAACCTTCTGTGTCAGCCCTTCTCGATATTCCCGAAGCTGCTTCCGCAGCTTGCGATCGGATAAGGCTAGGATCTCCGACGCCAAGAGAGCCGCATTCTTGGCACCGTCCAGGGCGACGGCCGCCACGGGAACCCCTGGGGGCATCTGAAGGACGGATAGCACGGAGTCGATGTTCAGCTTCCCGCTCATGGGAACTCCGATGACTGGTCTCACGGTAAGCGCCGCGATGGCCCCTGGCAGAGCCGCCGACATGCCTGCCATGGCGATGAAGACCTTTGCGTCGGACTTCTCCACGAGTCGTCTCAGTCTCTCCGGACTCCGGTGTGCTGATGCTACGACGAGTTCAGCGTCGACGCCGAGGCCCTCGAGAACTTGGAGGGCCTCCTTCCCCATGTCACCGTCGCTGGCGCTGCCGAGGATGATTAGGACTTCCATCTCTGGCACGAGGAAAGAGGCTCACGAAAATAAAGCTTCCCAGGAGCTACAGCCAGATGTCGACCTCTACTTGTGCCGTGTCCGGCGAGGGGTTCAGCCACATCATGTAGAAGTGGCCCTCCCGTGGGGCCTCGAACTGCCCATCCATCTCCTGGCCGCGACTGTTGAGGAAGTAGTCGACCTCATCGCCCCTATGGGCGTGGATGTTGAAGTCCAGATCCAGCTCGGAGTTCCAACGAAAGAATACGATGTCACCATCCCCGAGCGGTAGGGATATCTCGGCGAGGCCCTCGCGATGCCCCTTGGGTTGAAGGGTTAGCCTCTCGGTCAACCTGCCCGCGGCCTTGGAGAACTCTAGCAAGGGCTAATCTCCAGCCTATGACTTCATGATGGCGAGCAAGAAGAGTCCAATAGCCAAGACCGCGCCGATGGCTGCAGCAGCGATGACGGCGATGCTCTGGACGACGACGTTGAGCATGGAGGGCACGGGAATGAACTTATTGAAGCCGCCCAGCAAGACCCACACGACCCCTAAGACGAGGCCGCCTCCCAGCAAGGCGCCGCCGATCTTCCTACTCTTCCCACTGCCAAAGTAGGCGGTGAAGGCCCCCGTTATGACCAGGAAGAGGGAAAAGGTCAGAATCAGTATGGTCACAAAGTTCCAGCCGTTAAGCGCATCCAGTACCATTGTTTCCTACCCCTTTGCTAGAATTGAATTCCTGTCAGGGTTTTCGTATCGATCACTCCCTGGATGGTCCGGATCCGGTCCACCACTATCTGACCCAGGACGTTGAAGTCCTCCGCCTCTATCTTGGCGATGAGGTCATACTCCCCGAAGAGGGGATGGAGTTCCTTTATCTCCTTGATTTTGGAGAGGGCATTGAAGACTTCGTGCTCCTTGGCAGGAGCGGTACTAATGAGAACGAATCCGATGGCCATGCCCAATCTCCGCTGGTAATTTGGACCGCGCATATAAGGCTTTTCACCGAATTCTCAGCGCGCTCCAGCGGCTCTGGACGGTCCGGCGGTCCTTGGGCTCCTAAAGTGACCAGAATGAGGTGTTGACATCTTCTCGGCGTGTGGTTGGAGTCAAACCTCGGTGAGGCGGTCGGCGAAGTCCGAGGCCCGTCCCCATGCCTCCTCCCAGCTCGGGAGCATATTCTGTGGACCTTCGCCCTCGATACAGAAGCTTGCCACGGAGGCGCCTAGCAGGCCACATTGGGGGAGGTCGAGATCCCGACTGAGGCCGGCATAGAACCCAGCCCTGTACGCATCTCCGGCCCCCGTAACGTCCACCTCCTTCCGGGGCGGGATGCTCGGAATTCTCCAAGTGCCCTCCTGAGAGTAGACCGTGCTGCCCTTTGCCCCTTCCGTGAGGACGGCAGTTCCAACGAATCTGAGCATCACCACCGGATCCTTGACACCCATGTAGCCCATGGCCGTTTGGAACTCGTATCGATTGCCGAAGAAGTAATCGGCGTGTGTGAGCAGAGTACGGAAGGTCGTCGCGTCGTAGACGTAATGAATCTCCTGGGAGGGATCAAAGGCAATCTCCTTCCCCTTCTCCCTGGCTAGATCCTGGACCCTTCGGTAGTACTCGGGGCGCCCAGTTCCGATGTGGACAAGCTCGCTCGCCTTTACCGTATGCTCGAGGACCTCGAAGTCCCCAGCGTCCTGCATGGGTCCTTGATCCACGATGGCAACCTGATTTCCCTCAGGGTCAGTGAAGATCCAAGCGGTTGGCGTATCGTACCCGGGCAGGGCCACCAGGTCGGTGGTGTCGACACCGTCCATCTCCAGAGCCCTGCGGTACTCCGGGGGAAAATCCCCGCCCACAAAGGCCGCCAAAGACGTCTCGACACCGAGCCTGGCCGCCGCTCGAGCAACGTTGCCACCAGTACCCCCGAAGGATGTCCGCCTCCGCGACAACTGGATTGATGTGTTTGGCTCTGGGAGGTGGGGAACTTGGAGAATATAGTCCAGCGCAACGTGACCGAAGACCCCGAGAAAACTCATGCAGTCCCCTCCTCCATCAGTCGCAGCACGACCTCATATGCACCCTCTAGGTCCTCCACGGTGTAATCCGCACCGGCCTCGTCATCCCTGCCTATGAGGATCGATCTCATCCCCACCCCGGCAGCTCCGACCACGTCCTTCTCGGGGGAGTCCCCAACGTAGACTGCCTCGGCGGTCCTGCACCGCGCCTTCGAGAGGGCCCTGCGGAATATTGCCTCGTGGGGCTTCGCGAACCCGACCTCCTCGGAGGTCGTGATGGAATCCATGTACGGCTCCAACGGGAACTTGAAGAGGCACAGTTGCAGGAAATCCTCGTCCACATCGGATATGAGCCCAATGTGTAGGACCGCATCTCTCAGTCCCTGGAGCACCCGTCCTACCCCTGGATACAATTCCACCCACCGCTCGTGCTCGTCCCAGTATGCTCGCTGAAAAGCCTCCCAATGCTCCTCCCTCATGGGAATGCCCTCTTCCTGTAGGACGGTGGCCACGACTCTGCGGGTGACATTCTGCTCCTGACTCCAACGGGTGCCCAATTTCTCAATCAACTCCTCGCGTCTGGCCTGATACCTCTCGAAGAGTTTCCGAGAATGTCCTTGGAGGTCTAGGGCGCTCTGAAAAGCCTTGATCATCTCCCGATGGGCCTTCCTATCGCTCTCGAGGTCGATGAGGGTGCCGCCAAGGTCGAGGAAGACCGCTTTCAGAACCAACTCAGGTTCCCACCCGCCAACTGGAGATGTAACGTCGTTGCTCCTCCGTGAGGACATCGATCTCTACACCGAGTGTGTCGAGCCGGATCCTGGCGACCTTCTCGTCGATCGCCCTCGGCACGGCGAAGACTCCCGGTTCCAGTTCCGCGTGGTGTTCTTTCAAGTAGTGCACCGTCAAGGCCTGCAGGGCAAAACTCGTGTCCATGATCTCCACTGGATGGCCCTGGCCCGCCACCAAGTTGATGAGCCTCCCCTCACCCAGAAGGTACACCTTCCGCCCGTCCTTGAAGGAGAACTCCTCGACCATCTCCCTCGCCTGCCTGCTAGAGGAGGAGAGCTTCTCCAGAACTTCTCGAGAGATCTCCACATCGAAGTGTCCCGAGTTGGCCAGGACGCAGCCGTCCCTGAGGATTTTGATGTGCTCCTCCCTTAGGACGTCCTTGACTCCCGTAGCCGTCACGATGAAGTCCGATACTCTGGCGGCCTCCCGCATCGGCATCACCTCGAATCCGTCCAGTCTCGCCTCCACCGCTCGGACTGGATCCACCTCAGTAACGATGACGTGAGCCCCCATGCCCTGGGCCCTCATGGCTATCCCGCGACCACACCATCCATATCCAGCGACGGTGAAGCGTTTCCCAGCCAACAGGAGGTTGGTGGCCGACATTATCCCGTCCAGGGTGGACTGCCCCGTCCCATAACGGTTGTCGAAGAGGTACTTCATCTGAGCATCGTTCACGTCGATGACGGGATACCTCAGCTCCCCTTGCTCGGCCATAACTCTAAGTCGATTCACACCAGTCGTCGTCTCCTCACTCCCGCCCATCACTCTCTCGACGACGTCGGTACGATCTGTGTGCAGGAGGTAGGTGAGGTCCCCGCCGTCGTCCACCACGACCTCAGGGCTGGAGTCCAGGACGGAGTGAAGGCTGGAGTAGTACTCCTCCTTGGTCTGACCCCTCTTTGCGAAGTGTTCCAGGCCATAGGTCTCCTTGAGGGCAGTGGCGACGGCGTCGTCCGTGGTGAGAGGGTTGCAGGAGGCGAGGGAGACGTGTGAACCAGCCTCCCTGAGGCGAAGGGCCAGGACCGCCGTCTTCGCCTCCAGGTGCATGGCCATGCCGACGCGCAGCCCCTCCAGCGCTTGGTCGTCGACCATGGGGCGGGTCGCCTCCAGAAGAACGGGCATGTGGTCTCTCGCCCACGTAATCCTGAGGCTCCCCCTCTCCACTTCTTTCATGGTGGACCATAGGTCTGCGGTCTTTATGGTTTCCGGGGGAGGGACCCCGAGAACGTTATTATCAGTGCTGATATGGTGCGCGAAGGTTTTAATGCCGGACCTAGCGAGGGGCCTGCGAGGCGTTTCCAATGCAGGAGCCCTACGAGGACGACTACCGAGCGGTGCAGATAGCCGACGTCGTACGCGAGTCGTTATCCACCATGACGGTGGACGAGCTCAGATCTTTCGCTGAGGAGAACGGGATAGACATCTCCGGTCTGAAGGCAAAGACCGACCTCATCGACGCCATGGCGATCTACCCGGGAATCGCGACCCTTCTCGGTCTTGGTTCTGAGGGCGATGAGGAGGACACGTCCCCTCCCCCGTATCCCGAAGAGGAGGTGGTGGAGGAGGAGTACGGGGAAGAGCCCGAGGAGCAGGCGCCGCCTGCGCTTGCGAACAGGCTCCGTGAGTCCCTCCGGACAAAGGTTGACTTCGCTGTCCTGGAAGACTTCCTCAGGGAGACGGTTGCCAAGTTTAAGGACCGAAACTTCGATGTCTCGCTCCAGACGGCAAGAGACTCCATCCACAAGGTCGACGAGAAGGTTCGTGACTACGTCCAGAGTGCTTGGGCCTTCGCCATAGTCTCTGCACAGAAGATACTGGAGACCTCCAACAAGACTTCGAGGGCAGCCAAAGATGCGAAGGCCAGCCTGCAGGAGGCTGTGGAGGCGTTCCAGGGAGACTCCTTCTTCAAGGCACCAGAGTTGCTCGACGGTCTCGTGACCTCGGCCGTGGATCTCTTCAACTACGAGATGGACAAGGCTCGAGACCGGGTCGCCGCCCAGGAGAAGGCCCTCCAGAACATCCAGGCCATGGGCGGGGACGTGAGTGGTGCCCTGACCATGTTGAGACGGGCCTCCGAGGCCCTGAACGAGAACGACAGGGCGAGCTACCTCGATCTCATCGGAGAGGCGGATGCCCTCGTCGACAAGGCAAGAGAGGGAAGGATTGCGGAGATTAAGGAGGCAGTCGGGTCCGTCGAGGCCATGATCGAGGAGACCAGTGCCATCGGCGCAAACGTGTCCGAGGCGCAGGGGCTGCTAACAAAGGTGAAGGAAGCGGTGGACTCCGACGACTTCGTCGCCGCGAACGACCTGGTCAGCGAGGCGGAGCAGACGGTTCTGGAGATTCAGAAGGCCCACATCGACAGGGTCTCTCAGATGCAGGAGAGGCAGGTCCAGAAGGTCAAGGAGCTCATAGCCCACATCAAACCCCTCATAGACAAGGCGCGCTCCGAGGGGTTCCAGGCCAACGAGGCCATGCAAGACTTGAAGGGCGCCGCCGCATCTATCAATTCTGGAGACTACGTAAACGCCCTCATCATGGCCAAGAAGGCGTACCACTCCGTCAAGTCCTTCAAGAGCCAGATGGAGGCCGCGAACCTCGAGACGGCCTCCGTTAGCGAGGAGCTTGAGGTGTTGGAAGATCTCCCAACCGAAGAGGAGCCCCCGGCGGAGGCTGTCCCGTGCACCAACTGCGGCTCAGAGAACGTCCAGGTGAGCGGCAAGGGAAAGGCTCGATGCCTCGACTGCGGTAAGAAATTCCGGGTCTAGGCCACTTTTTGGTGAGACGCCTTAGCTCTTAACCCTGATCCGGGTGTCGAGGAAGAGCTCGCCGCCATGACTCTCTCGGCAGTGGTGCCAAGCTTCGATGTACGTGTCGAACTCCGGTATGTCGTTGCACTTCAGACAGATGTAGGTCTTCTTTGTGGCCATATTCCCCCGCGACTCTGTCCTAGCTCTCTGGACCTGAAGAACCTTTCCCCGCTGTAATCATTCGAGGACACCTCAAGATCGGTCCCAGTAGGGCCGATTGGTTATGAACGCCATCTTCGCCTCTAACAGGTCTCGATAGAACTCTCCCTCGTCGTCGTGCATCCTTGCCAGGATGCGATAGGCCGTCTGGGGTCCGATGCCGTAGACACACTGAGCGATGATGGCCCGGCGCCCGTAGGACAGGACCATATCGGCGGACTGACGGGTCTTGACGAGGAGTTTCATCTCATCATCCTGCAGATCCCTTCCATCTCTCTTCTTCTCCAGGAGGGTTCTAATGTACTCGCTCCACCACTGAGCCAGTCCCAGTAGACCCGAGCCACATGCCGGGCAGGCGGGCCGCTCTCCCAGATCCCTGATAACCAGGCCTTCCTGGAGACCACCACACTCCATGCACAGCAGGTTGACAAGCTCATGCTCCAGGTACTTCCTCATCCTATCGGTCGTGTCTCCCTCCACGTCGGGAGAGAACATCTCTGGCGCCTCGATGTAGCGTCGGACGATGGGGTAGCCCAGGGGCGTCGGCCTCTCCCCCACCCAGGTGGTGACTACTACCCTGCCCTCTCCGAGTCTCCGGTAGAGTCCCAGCAGTCCGTCGTGGTCGAGGTGATCTTCGAGGACCTCCCTCACCGTCTCCTCGTATATCGGGCTGCCTCGGAAGCGGACGGGCATCTCCCTTAGCTCCTCGCCCTTGATGAAGAGTCCCCGCTGCAGGGCGCCGAACCTCTCGGCGATGAACTTCAGGTAGTAGCCGAAGGTAGTCCTTTCATGTAACACGACGTTGAAGGCCTTCTCGAGGGTTTCCTCTGGAAGGTGAAAGAGCTTCTCAATCAGGCCGCCAAGGTCGAGGCCCCTCACGTCGACTGTGAGCTCCAGCAGTACGCGATATCCGTCGGACCACCAGAATCGCAGCAGGTCGTCCTGGGAGAGAATCTCCTCCACTATCTCCCCCAAGGTGTAGTTCAACCGCTCCCCCAAGTGGGTGTGGATTATCAGGTAGCGATCGAAGCCTTCCACTAGCAGGACGTTCTGGGTCGGAACCGCTGCCCCAGACTCCTGCTGAGCTCTAACCTCTTTGAGGGCTCTCTGCACTGCGTCTCTCTCTGCGGGCCACCGCTTCCTGAGCTCGCTTACTGTCTCTTCCAGATCGGCCGTTTCTGCAACCTTGGCGAGGTGTTCTCTGAGGCGTCCGACGTCCTGAGCCAGTTCGAAAGGAATCGGGAGAAGTTCGCCATCCCAGCGGGCCACCAAGGCCCTGGGGTCGGTGATGGGGTTCACATAGACGTAGCCGTCCTCCGCGATCTTCTCCATCGTCCACGCACTCCCCCGGACCACGAAGTTGAGTCCAACCCTCCCCTTTTTGGCCATGAACTCATCGCCAAGTAGACCCACCTTCCTCTGCGTTGTGAGGTCCACCACGGGCCACAGCCGCTCGTCGGGGATGGTGGAGAGGTTCTCGAAGTAGTACCTCCTCCCTCGGCTAGTGGCCACGCCCTCTCCGTCATCTATTCTTAGGATCCTCATCTTCTCGAGGAACTGCAGGACCGATCTCAGGGACTCCTCTTTCACATCTCCGTATGGGTAGGCTCGCCGTATGATCTCCTCCACCGAGGCCAGAGGAGCCCTTCCACCCTGGTCCAGGATGGTTCCGACAATCTGGTGAGCCATGACATCCAGTGGAGCCCCCGGAACCGGCACCGGCTCAACCTGGCCGTCCATGGCCCTCCTGATAGCTGCCACTGACTCGAGAACCTCTTCGACGGAGTAGGTCAGTATGACCCCCTCCGAGGTCCTGTCGAGGGTGTGACCCGACCGCCCCACTCTCTGAACGAGGCTGGATACCTGTCGAGGGGAGAGATACTGCAGGACGAAGTCCACGGAGCCTATGTCGATCCCCAGCTCAAGAGTTGATGTGCAAACCAAGGCTCGTAGCCGACCAGCCTTGAAGTCATCCTCAGTCTTGGTCCTCTCGTCCTTGGGCAAGGATCCGTGGTGGACGCCTATGCCCTTCGTGAAGACGTTGAGTTTGGAGACCAAGGTCTCGGCGTTTACCCTGCTATTCACGAAGACCAGGCTGGCTGCGTGCTCCTCCACCTGTTCTGCTATCCTATTCAGAACCGCAGCCCGCTCCGGCGAGGTATAGAGGAGTCGGGCCAATTCGTAGTCGTCCTCCACAGGTTCGGGCTGTTCGACGAAGTATCGATACTCCTTCTCCGCCTCCACCTGTAGCACGCGGACCTTGCTTGCGGACCCACCCAGGAAGGCAGCGATCTCCGTGGGGTTGCCTACTGTGGCCGAAAGCCCAACTACTTGAAACCTGCCTGCCACCTCCTTGAGCCTCTCGAGGCCCACAGACAGCTGAACCCCACGTCTGTTCCCGGCGATCTGGTGAAGCTCGTCCACGATGACCCACCTCACCTGCTCCAAGTGTCTTCTCATGACCTTCCCTGGCAGTATCGCCTGCAAGGTCTCCGGAGTGGTGATGAGCATGTCGGGGGGCCTTACAGCCTGCCGTCTCCTCTCTTTCGTCGGTGTATCCCCATGCCGGACCTCGACCGAGAAGTCGAGGGAGTCGGCCCATGTGTTGATGCGCTTAAGCATGTCCCGGTTGAGGGCTCGCAGGGGCGTGATGTAGAGCAGGGAGATACCCCCACCCTTCTCCAGCTCCCGCAGCTTGTCGAGGATTGGCAGAAGGGCCGCTTCCGTCTTCCCGCTGCCCGTCGGGGCTATGAGTAGGACATCTTCCCCAGCAGAGATCAAGGGAAAGGCCTCCTTCTGAGGAGGGGTCAGCCTGTCGATCCCCGTGGCCGTCAGGATGGATGCTAGCTCACTGGAAAGGCCCACGAACTCGCTTTCGGCCATCGTCCCCCTTGGTAGGGTGGTGGGGCATATATGAACACCATCCCGGGGTCGGTGAACGTAAGTGGTAGGAGGGTATGGTCCACCACTGCGATGACTTGGAGGGACTCGCTGAGAGACAAGCTCCTCGGGGCAGACACTGCCCTTCCGGAGGGTCCCCGCTCAGCGGCTGTGTCCCTTATCCTCAGGGACGGGAAGGGCCTCGAGGTCCTTCTCATCGAAAGGGTAGAGAGGGAGGGCGACCCATGGTCTGGACAGATGTCGTTGCCGGGGGGGATGCGGGGTCGTGAGGACGATACGCTATCCCAGACATCCCGACGGGAGACCTGGGAGGAGGTTTCCATCGATGTCGAGGAATCCTGCGCCTTGGCCGGAAGGCTTCCAGAACTCCGACCAGGCAACCTCCCTGATCTGGTTGTCATCCCCTTCGTCTACACCCTGTTACGGGAGGTGTCCATCCAGTGTGGGGATGAGGTCAAGGACTCCTTCTGGTGCCCGCTGGCGAGCCTGAAGGCGTCGCAGGCTGAGCGGGCGGTTCAGGTCAGGGGCCACGAGCTCATCGTCCCCTCCTTCCTTTACAATGATAAGATAATTTGGGGTCTCACCCATCGAATCCTCACTTCGTTCCTGGGACTCGACACTGATCCCTAGCATCCCGCCCCGATATGGAAGAGGACAATCCAACAAAGATCGTTCCTGCAGCCCTCGGCACTCAGTCCGAACCTGTGACGACCTCTATACCGATGTTTGTGAGGAGCCTCGCATAGGCCTCATTATCCATCCAGGGAACCTTCAGGTACTCGAGAATCTCCTCCTCCGTCAGCCCGATGCGCTCTGCCTCCGCCACCGCTATCTTGTAGGCCTCGATCTCAGTGGGAAGATCAGGATACTCGATACCTTCAGGGAAGAACTTCTTCCCCTCCTGGAACTGCTTCACGTGGACGAGCTCGTGGATTATGTCCAGGTATATCTCCCGCTCATCACCGTTCATCAGGTAATGGGTACTGATCATGATGTGGCCATCATCCTCGCTGACGCCCATGAATCCGAAGCGGGAGGAGAAGAACTCCACCTTGAGTCCTTTCAAGACCTCCTCGGTTCTCTCCCCGAAGCGGTCCCTCACGGCCTTCACCCTCTCGAAACCTTGGAAGTAGTCCGTAAAGTCGTGCAGCATGATGGGCGCATCACGCCGGATGGTGACCCCTTCCATAGCGGGTTTGAAGGCCGATCTCGCTTTTGGCCTTTTTGGGGCCACCTCCTGTGACGCCCCTCCCAAAGAAATCGTACGATGTCCCGCAGCCCAGGCGAGTTGCTGAGAGGTGGCTGTTCGGGTCACCACATCAACTCCGCCGACCCCACTCCCCGAGGGCTTGCGGGTGAGGGTTATCTACCGGTCTCCTATGACAAAACCATGGTTGGCTTCGCGCACTTCGACGCCACGCGACCCCTTCGGGACGCACTCTGCATTTCCACCTTTCTAGTCTCCATGACCGATGAAGGGCTCCTGCTGGGACGAATGAAAGAACATGAACGATGGAAAACGCTGGACATAGTCGCCTCGGGGGCCCTGGCCTTCGAGGAGGACAGGTGGGTGTTGCCCGCATCACACCTCCGGATTGGGGAAGATCCCTCGTCGGCAGCCGAGCGCATCGCTTTCGAGCAACTAGGCGCGTCGTACGAAGACCTGAGCCTGTGGCGCATCCTCTCCTTCGCCTACCCCTTCCCGCCGCGTAACCAGGACCTCCACTGGGATCTCTGCTTCGTCTACGGTGTCGAGGTGGAGATGGATGCCGTGCCGCCCTGGTTTGAGGAGGTTCGGCGCATTCCGCCTGGCGATCTGGGCGGGCTGAGATATGCCCGAGGACATGGAGACGTAGTGCAGGAACTAGGGCTCGCTACGTGGTGACTGTTGCGCCATCCCGGTGTGTCTTTCAGCGGAGCAACAGTCTCTCTGGTCTCTGCCTAGCGCCTCCTCTTCTGGCCCTCAAGGATTCTCTCGGTCTCCTCCTCGATCCAGGTGCGGCCCATGGTCGTATACGCGCTGAGGAAGTGAGCCACTAACCCGATACCCCAGAAGACCAAGGGGAAGACTGGCCAGAAGAAGGCTTCTGTTCCGTTGTACCACCAGAGGGCCACAAATCCGATGTTGACTAGGATGTAGATGGGGAGGTGCCACCAGAACCCGTATCGAGCCTGGGCGATCTCCCGCGCCCTTCTGCGTCTCTCATCTTCTTCCATCATAGCTCCCTCCTTCCCATGCGGGCGACTGCACCACCGAATACAGAGTCCTGGGCGATTATTTACCGTTTCTTGCAAGGCTCGGTGGACGGCTTGGCGCAGTCAACCCTGGGAGAGAATTTCCGGCGTGATGACCCAGGCAATTGACCAGGATGAGACATCCTTCCTCTCCAGGGCCACGATTCCCCCGTTTCGGAATCCCACTGGGCTACTATCCGGGTTGCCACACAGAAGCAGACCAGCAAGCTTCGAGAGGTGGGGAAGGTGACCCACCAGGGCAACATCCTCCGATTGTGGTAGCTTCTCGGCCGCAATCTTCGGGTCATCCATCGGGCTCAGCCCGTCAGTCTGGCGGATTCCGCCTTCGGGCCGAAGATGACGCCCCAGCATCTCTGCGGTCTGGGCGGCACGCGTCTTTCCACTGTGGAGGATCCTGGAAACGGTGACGCCACGTCCCGCAGCGAAACGGGCGATGAGATCGATATCCGCGCGACCCTTCTCGGTGAGCGGTCGATCGGGATCCTTCTCCTTCCACTCCGCCTCGGCGTGCTGCACCAGGTAGAGCCTCACATGCATCACACCGCAAAGCGATCGATCCGGACTTCTTTCTGAGCCTTCTCCAACCTCGCCAACTCGTCCGGCGACATAGTCCACCCGGTCGCGCCCACGTTGCTCTCCACGTGGTTAGGCCTCTTGGCGCCGGGAATGGGGATGACATTCGTCTTCGAGAGGAGCCAGTTCAGCGCCACCTGGGAGGCCGTCCTGTCGTGCTTCTGGCCAATGGCCTCGAGGACCTTGAGCAAGCTCTCGATAGCCTTCATGTTCTTAACGGCGAAGAGCGGATGGTCCTTCCTGAGCGGGTCCTGAGGCTTGTTCTCCGGGTTGTACTTGCCAGTCAACAACCCCTTCGCCAGGGGACTCCAGGCCAGGACGGTGATGCCCTCCCGCTGGCAGTAGGGTAGCAGCTGCTTCTCAACCTCCCGGTGGAGCATGCTGTACTGAACCTGGTTCGATACGATATCGGTCGTGGACAGGGCACTTCTAGCCTCCTCCAGGTCTCGAACGGCGAAGTTGCTGACCCCGATGGCCCGAATCTTCCCATCCTTGTACAGCCGCTCAAGGGCTCTCATGGACTCCTCCAAGGGAACCTGCTGCCAGGGATCGGGCCAGTGGATCTGATACAGGTCGATGACGTCCAAGCCGAGCCTCTTGAGGCTGCCCTCGCAGGCCTGCTGGACATCGTCGTAGCGCAGATGGCTTCCCGAGACCTTGGTGGCTACCACTACCTCATCTCTCCCGATCTCCTTCAGGGCCTGACCCACCACCTCTTCCGAATGGCCGTCGCCGTAGACCTCCGCGGTGTCGATCAGGGTGACGCCTAGTTCGTGGGCCCTGCGCATGGCCGCGATGCAGTCCCCGTCCCTCACATCGTCTCCCCAAGGCTGTCCGCCCGCTTGCCACATGCCGACCCCGAGGCAGGATACCCTCATTCCGCTCCCACCCAACTCCACCTGCTCCATCGCTACCCCGGCTTCCAGGGCTAGGCCGGTAGAAAAGGATTTGGAGGGAGATCGCATAGCACAGAACAAGAAGGCTCCCCGGGAGAGTCTGGATGGTAGCTCCGAAGGAGTCGCACCTCATCGCAACAATCGACTACCACGTCACCTCAGAGTGTTCCCAGAACTGTTCTTACTGCTGGGGGCCGCTCGACGTCGAGCCTACCGTGAAGAAGAGAGAGGCCCTCAGAATCATCGATAAGGTTCACGGCCACGGCATCAAGAGGATCGTCTTCACCGGTGGCGATCCCCTGCAGCGGCGGGATGTCGGCAAGCTAATCCGTCATGCCAAGGGTCTCGGACTCGAGGTCGCCCTATCGACCACCGGCGACAGACTCACGAAACGATTCCTTCGGAAGTACGGGGTGTCCGTCGACCTCGTGTCGATTCCCCTCGACGGCTCCAATGAGGATGTCAGCTCCCTTACGAAGGAGCCTGGACACTTCACCGCCGTCATGAATGCTCTCCGCCTTCTGGAGAAACATCCTGGGGTCGACGTCAAGGTTTGCACGCCCCTGACACGACTCAACGTCCACGATCTCGACAACATCCTGGGGCTCGTGGCGGACTGGGCCAGGAGGGCTCCAAATCGCGTCTTCTACAACGTCTTCAACATCTATCCACGGGCCATGCAGGAGGTCGATTGGGACACGTACCTCCTCTCGGAAGAGGAGTTCAAAGCCCTTGCCGAGGAGCCAAGGGATCTTGGCGGAGTGACCGTTAACTTCCTAGGCCGGGAGACCCTAGACGCCCTCTACGTCCTGATATTCCCAGACGGTAACCTCTACCTGCCCTCCGGCCCCGACTACGTCTACCTCGGTCCGTTTCTCAACATCGAGGACCTGGACGATGTCGTGAGCTACGCCGGATTTCATTCCGAGAAGCACTTGGCCCACTCCAGAGGCTGGGGAAAGAAAGAGGACTCGTTCGCTGCAGGGCAGTCCCCAGTATAACAAGAACTAAGGATGCCGCGACTCACTTCTGGCCTAGCCCCAGGTACCACACTCGGCCTCCGTCACTATCAGTGGCTTCCCACGGAGGGACTTACGCTGGCGGGGGACCGCTGAGCGAAGGTCTGAGAATCTCCTGACCCTATCAGGAATTTCCTCGGAGTCTTGTTACGAGATGCCGCTCTCCTAGCCTCCCGCCGGAGCCGCCGGACTACCCAGTCGACCTCGGAGCTTCTGTACTCGAGCCGAGCGTAGTCCGTCAGCCCATCCTCTGCCTCTTTCCTGAATGCCGGATTGGTCAAGGCCCACATCACACTCACCAATCATAGTGATTACCTGGGGTACCATGGTAGTTGAGCCGGCGTGGAGAGCCGTTGTAGGACGGCTCAATCGTTAAACACCCCCTCGACAATTGCTTCCGTGAGGTCTGACTATGGAAGAGATTAGCGAGAGTATGTTCGCGGCGTCCTTCGATGCACGCCACGGATGCCCCATCGGGAGAGCGTCCCTGAAGTTCCCCGATCTGCGAATCCTTCACTGGTGTGTCAACGACCGAGACATCTTCCAGGTAAGCGGTCCCAGCGCCCAGCTGGATAGCTTTGGGGAGTGGGTGGACCGGATTTTTGGGACGCGATACCGTTCTCAGCTAAACGAGAGCAGTCTCATTATCACCCATGGGTGCCGCTGCACGGAGGAGTCGACTGCGTCCGTAAGCGACGCCATATCGGAGGCTGGCGTCTGGGACATCCCGCCCATTGTCTACAGGAACGGCTGGGAGTCGTGGCGCATCCTCGCCTGGAATGAGGAGTCCGTGCGAGTCTTATTCAAGAAGATACGGGAGTTCGGCGAGGTTCGGATTAAGTCTCTGCGACCCATCGAAAACGCCCGCATGGAGCAGATGATGCTCATGCCAGCCTCGGACATCTTCGCTGGACTGACGGATCGGCAACTCTCAGCGGTTATCCTCGGCTTGGAACACGGCTACTACTCCCTCCCCAGCGAGACGAAGGTTGACCGACTCGCGCAGGGGGCGGGTCTCTCACCGTCCACCTTCAGCGAACACTTGCGCAAGGCGGAGACGCGCATCTTCCGCAACCTCAGGCCGTACCTGCAGGCGTACGCGGCGCGGTCACCAGGTGAGGCAATCCTGGGTGAGGTCAGGCCTGTTCCGGGTCGTGCCGCCTAGCAATCTAGGGCAGCCACCTCCCGTCCAGGGTACTCCGCCTTAGCTTAGGAACAATGTGCGCGGACTGCCCGCTATTTACGCTTCCGTGAAGGGAGAGGGTTGTTCATGTGAAGCGTCCCGAGTTCTGCCGATCGCCGAGTGGCTTCCTCCACGGCATCCATCAACACCGCGCGAAAGCCGCTCCTCTCCATCAAGTGCAGGGCAGATATGGCGGTGCCAGCGGGCGAGGTGACGAGGTCCTTGAGTTGCCCGGGATGCTCCCCAAGGTCTCGCGCCATCATTGCAGCACCGAGGACCGTCTGGACTGCAAGCGAATAGGACTCATCACGGCTGAGACCCACCTTCACCCCGGCGTCGGACAGACCCTCGATAACCTGGAATATGTACATGGGGCCTGTACCGCTCAGGCCCGTTACGGCATCCATCAGCTCCTCGTTCACCTCCATGACGAGACCGACGCTGGAGAAGAGGTCCTTGACGTAGGCGACGTCCTTTTCACTGGTGTGCCGACCGGTGCAGATCCCCGTCGCTCCTTGTCGAGCTAGTACGGCCACGTTTGGCATTAGACGGATTACCGGAACCCGCTTGCTCAGAGTCTTCTCTATGAAGCGAGTGTGAATGCCTGCTGCGACGGAGACTACTAGCGTCTTCCCGCTGATGGATTCAGCGACTTCCTTTAGCACAGATGCCAGGATCTGAGGTTTGACACAGAAGATAACGACTTGCGCCCATGAGCACGCCTTCTTGTTATCGGTCTGCACCAAGATTCCCAGCTCCTCCTGGAGTCGTCTGGCCTTCTCCTCACTCGGAATCGTCGCCCGGAGGTGATCGGGACTACACTTTCCGGTCTCGAGGAACCCTCTGGCCAGGGCCGAGCCGATGTGTCCGGCCCCGATGACTGCTACCTTCTCGTCTGACATGGCGAACGGGGTCTATGGCGACCATGCCGTAAGGCCTTTGGGTTTCCGGCACAGGGCCTGGTCTCTCGAGAGAAAAGAGGGGCACGGGAAAGCTCGCGCTATCCAACAGGCTTTTGTGTTTTGAGGACCAGGAATGAGACTAGCTCTTCCCGAGGCGCAGGAGTCGGTTGAGGGAGGAGTGGGTAGTAAGCAAGAGGAATGATAGGATGCCTGAGGCGAGAGAGGACAATGCTATTGCCAGACAGATCCGGATACCCGGACCGCTCGAAGGACTAACCCAGGAAGAGATCGAGCGAAAGGGTAACATCATCAAGGTGACCTCGCGGGCACTGCAGTTTCTTACTGATGACTTCCTGAAGAGCGGCTTCGAGTGGATGCTCCCCGTGGTGCTCTCGAAGTCCACGGACCCTCTCTGGCCCGATCCGGAAGCTTCCATCGAGAAACGCCTCGAGATGGAGATCTACGAGGAGACGGTGCGCGCAACCCTCAGCATGATAATCCACAAGATGGTCGCCTGTTCATTGGTTCAACCCAAGATTTTCTTCCTGTCGCCCAACGTCCGCATAGAGAGGAGAGAGAGGGCTACCACGGGCTATCACATCTACGAGTTCACTCAACTCGACTTCGAGATGCGGGACGCGACGGCCCCAGATGTCAGGCACAGGGTAGAGGAGGCCCTTGTAGGCCTCGTTCGCCACCTCACCTCTACCATGAAACAGGAACTGGCAGCCCTCGGCAGGTCAGAGGACCTGAGGCAGCCCGCCCTGGGATTTGAGGTGCTCGATCGGGAAGACCTGCTGGAGGAGTCCGGCGAGGAGTGGGAGGGAGAACTTGTGCAGAGAATCGACGACCCCGTGTGGGTGACGAACATACCCAGGGAGTTCTACGATTACGAGGATTTCGAGGAAGGACGATGGGACAACTACGACCTCTTCCTGCCCCAGCATGGCGAGGTGCTGTCCGGTGCGCGAAGAGAGTGGGAGTACGACAAGATCATGGGGAAGATGGAGAGGGACGGCGTCGATCCGGGCATCTACGAACTTCTGTTGAAGCTCGCCAAACAGGGGAGGCTCAATCCTTCGGCAGGGGCAGGTATAGGTCTCGAGAGACTCCTTGGATGGCTCGTGGGATCGGAGCATATAGCGGAGGTGCAGCCGTTTCCTAAGATCCCCGGAAGAGTCTACGACCTGTGAGGGCCCCCTACCCGCAGGCTTTATGAAGCTCGACACAGTCCGATTGCTGTATGGCCCGCTTCCCGGAGGCCGAGGCACGCCTCCTCTTTAAGAAGATCTGCATGAAGTGCTCCGCCCGCAACGCCATGAGGGCAACCCACTGTCGGAAGTGCGGCAGCACCGACTTGAGGCAGAAAGCGAGGGAGTTTCGCCGCAAGTGATCGGCTCAGAGTAACACGATTTTGCAGTTCCTTATAAGATAGTGTTACCATTGGTTATGAGATGGTCACTGCATCCAAGGTCGTGAGGACGGGCATATCGGTCCCCCAAGAGCTCATACGGGAGCTCGACGCCTTCGTCGGCTCCACCTCGTACTCCAACCGCTCTGAGGTCATCCGGGATGCGGTAAGGAGCATGCTCCACGAACACGAGGGTCTCCATGTTCGGAGCGGCGAGAGGCTTGGCGCCGTCATGGCGGTCTTCGACCTTCACGAGGAGGGTGCTTCAGACCTCCTCCACCGGGTGCAGCACGAGTACAGCGATGTGGTAAGCACTGTCACCCATGTCCACTTGGTGGATCTTCGCAACTGTCTGGAACTCCTCATTGTCCGCGGGGGGGCAGGGCGGGTGAACGAACTCATCAACCACATGGTGGGGAGCAAGGGCGTAAAGGAAATCAAATCCATCATGTTGTAGGAATCATGCAGCCACCCACGATCGACGAGGTCTACGAGGCCAGAGACACCATTCGCGAGCACCTAAGTCCATCGCCCCTGGTCCCCTCCCCCCAACTCTCAGAGTTGCTGGGCTTCGATGCCCTGGTCAAGGTAGAGAGCGTACTTCCCACGGGCGCATTCAAGGTCCGAGGGGGCATCAACCTGGCCTCCCATCTGACTCCCGATGCGAAGGAGGCGGGCATCATCGCGGCATCTACCGGGAACCATGGCCAGTCCCTTGCCTACGCAGGTAGACTGTTGGGCATCCGGGTTCTCATCGGAGCGCCCCAGGGGGCGAACCCCTACAAGGTGAGGGCTATGAAGGCCCTGGGAGCGGAGGTCGTCCTCCACGGGAAGGACTACGATGAAGCTCGGGAGTGGGTAGAGGGGGAGGCGGCCAAGAGGGGCTACCGGTATGTGCACAGCGCCAACGAGCCGCTTCTCGTAGCTGGAGTGGGCACGGCGGCATTGGAGGTCCTGGAGGATGAGCCTGAGGTCGATGCGATAATAGTTCCCGTCGGGGGCGGAAGCGGGGCATCGGCGTACTGCACTGTGGTGAAGACACTGATGCCGTCCGTCGAGGTCGTGGGCGTTCAATCTGATAGGGCCCCCGCCGTCCACACCTCCTGGAAGGAAAGGAGGATGATTGAGATGCCCAGCTCCGACACCTTCGCAGAGGGACTGCAGACGAGGGTCCCCTTCGAGCTAACCATCTCCATCCTCTGGAACAAGCTGGATGACTTCCTATTGGTGTCGGACGAGGAGATCAAGAGGGCCATGGCCACCTACCTCTGGCAGGCCCACCTCGTGACGGAGGGGGCCGCCGCGGCCCCCCTCGCTGCAGCCTATAGATATCGGGAAAGGTGGGCGGGTAAGCGGGTGGTCCTTGTGCTCACTGGCCACAACATCGCCAGGGAGAAGCTTCAGGACATTCTGCAGAGCTACAATCCCTACGAGGTCTGAGCCGGTTGCTAGAGAAACCGTGTCTCCGTGCTCCCATGGGGAAAGGCTCTGCGGCCTGGCTTCACCGAGCAGAGTCCCGAGGGGGACGAGCCGCCAAGTTATCGCGCCTGGGCTATCCCCAAAACTCGGAAGACCCCTAGGAGGCCTTCGATCTCTTCTTCCCGCTCTTCTCCTTCGAGGGACACTGCATGTTCAGACACGTCGTCCAAGGGCGTCTCCCCGCGAGAACCTGGACCCTGGGCGCACCACAATGCTCGCACGCCTCATTGAGAGGCACGAGGCGGCCCCGCTGGGGCAGGGGGTAGGTAACCTTACACTCCGGGAAGCCGGTGCAGCCAGCGAACCGCTTGTTGTTCCTAGAGTAACGAATCAGCAGGTCACTCCCGCACGAGGGACACTGTCCGAGGCGGTTCTTCTCGAGGAACACCTCGCACGTTGGGTTGATACAGTGCTCCTCGACCTGCTTGCCAACGATCAATCGCACCATTGGAACGCCGCAGCTGGTGCAGGTCTTACCCGCGGGCTGAGCAAACCCGCGGGCAGGAAGGTTGTACGTGGTCCGGCAGTCTGGATAGCCTTCACATCCAACGAAGGGCCGACCGCCTCGTCGGGGGAAGCGTATTAGGAGCTGGGATCCGCAGTTTACGCAGGTGCCCAGGACACGCTGCTCACGCAGAGCCCGGCGGAGCTGACCTCCTATCTCGCCCCGGTGTTCCTGAAGCGTGTTCACTGAGTGGTGCAGTATCTCCCGAGATTCGTTGACGACGTCCCTGAGTTCCTTTTCTCCCTGGGCGACAAGCTGCATCTCCTCCTCCAGGAGGGCAGTCATCTCCGGCTTCGTGATATCCTCGGCGTGGCCCTTCAGGGCGCTGATGAGGGCACGGCCTGAGGGAGTAGGCTCGATGGAGGAGCCCTGGATGTACTTCCGGTCGTATAGTTTCTTGATGGTCTCGTGGCGGGTGGATTTGGTTCCGAGCCCTTTTCGCTCCATCTCTTGGATCAGGGTGCCCTGGGTGTACCTGGCTGGAGGCTTCGTCTCGCCCTGCTTCATCTCGACGCCGAGGAGGGGTACGCTCTCGCCGACCTCGAGTCGGGGAAGGGTGGCCTCGGTGAGGGACCGGTAGGGATAGTGCTTGCGCCAACCCGGTGAGAGGAGTTTCGAACCCTCACAGAGGAAGGTTTCGCCCCGCACCTCCAGGGAGGCCTTCGAGGTCCTGATGAGGCTGCTGGGAGCGAGGGTCGACAGGAACCGACGGGCTATCAGCTCGTAGATCCGCCATCGATTCCCCTTGAGCTGGGCCTTCGTCGCCCCCTCGACCGGGTGGATGGGAGGATGGTCCGTGGTCTGCTTCTTCCCCCGGGAGGGCTTTATCTTGTCCTGGGCGAGGACTTCGCGCGCCTCCTGGCCTAAATCGGAGGTGGTGAGCTTCGACACGAGCTCCCGAAGCGGGAGACTCGGTGGGTATACCGTGTTGTCCGTTCGTGGATAGCTGATGAGACCGCCGTTGTAGAGATCCTCGGCGATCCTCATGGCCTGGTACGCCGAAACCCCCATTCTGGTCGCCTCCGCCAGGAAGGCCGTGGTGTTGAAGGGCGTGGGTGGCCGCTCCCGCTTGTCCTTCTCGTCGTACGAAACCACGATGCCCGCATCCGCCCCCGAAAGACGCTGGAGGACACCATCGGCCTCCGCCCGATCCCAGAATCGCCCCTCCTGGTGGGCACCGACGAAGGTCTGGTTCTTGTTGAAGCTGGCGCTCACGGTCCAGAAGGACTTCGGGACGAATGCCTCGACCTTCTCCTCTCGGTCCACAATGAGGGCGAGGGTCGGGCTCTGCACCCGGCCGATGCTGAGGTAGTTGTTCCCCCATTGCTTGGCAGAGGTTGTGACGAGTCGCGTTAGGGTGGCGCCCCAAGCGAGGTCGACGATCTGGCGAGACTCCGCCGAGCGGGCAAGGGGGTAATCCATCTCGTGCGGGTTTGAGAAGGCGCGGTTCACCTCTTCGGGGGTCAGGGCACTGAAGCGGACGCGCAGGACCTTGAACTCGGGATTGACATCCTGGATTATCTCCAAAGCCTCCGTCCCAATCAGCTCTCCCTCGCGGTCGTAGTCCGTGGCGATGACCACTTCGCTCGCACCGCGTGCTTGGTCCTTCAGGACGCCCGTCACGTCCTCCAGTGTAGGGACCCTCACGGGCTCTGCCCAGACCAGTTCCAGCGGTGGCACTCCGGACCAGGACGCTAGCTCCTTGGGGTAGTCCCAGTTGATAATGTGTCCACGGAGGCCGAGGACGACGTTCTCATCGCCCTTGGACGAGAACCTATGAACCGATATTCCCGAGACCTTGCGGGTCTTGTGGGAGCCTCCGGAGAGGATAGCGGCGATCTTCGAAGCGGCGGAGGGTTTCTCCGCGATGATGAGCCTCTTCAACGCCTCGTTTGATTTGGTCCCTGTTATATAACCGTTGGCGGAAGGTTTCTCGCTCGCGAAACACGCCCTCATACCTGAGCCAGCAGGCCTGGGACCTCCGACGGGAGGGAGGCGACGCGCACACCTGCGGCCTCGAAGGCCTTGATCTTGCTCTTGGCAGTTCCTCTGCCTCTGCTGATGATTGCTCCCGCATGGCCCATCCTCCGACCGGGAGGGGCCGTCTGGCCCGCGACGTAGGCAACCACAGGCTTCGTCAGGTGGGACTTGATGAACTCCGCTGCCTCCTCCTCAGCCGTCCCGCCGATCTCCCCAACAAGGACGATCATCTCCGTCTCCTTGTCCTCCTGAAACAGCCGGAGGGCCTCCACGAAGTTGGTTCCGATGATGGCGTCGCCGCCAATCCCGATGCAGGTGCTCTGCCCTTCTCCCCCTTCCGTGATGGCGTTGACGATCTCGTAGGTCAAGGTGCCGGAGCGGGAGATGACGCCCACTCGCCCAGGCTTAAAGATGTGCCCAGGCATGATTCCCACCTTGGACTTTCCCGGGGAGATGATTCCGGGGCAGTTCGGACCGATGACGGTGGTGCCTCGGAACCGCGCGTAGGAGACGATGTCGAGGGCGTCGTGGAAGGGAATCCTCTCGGTGATGAGGACTAACAGGCGAAGGCCCGCTTCTATAGCCTCAATCGCCGCATCCTTCGCGAAGCGAGCCGGGACCAAGAAGAAGGAGGTGTCCGCGCCGGTCTCCATGATTGCCTCCAGAACACCACCGTAGACTGGCACTCCATCCACCTTCTCTCCTTCGCGCCCCGGTGTCACGCCGGCAACGACCCTCGTTCCGTACTCCAGG
Source organism: uncultured Methanomassiliicoccales archaeon (assembly GCA_964347325.1). GTDB lineage: Archaea > Thermoplasmatota > Thermoplasmata > RBG-16-68-12 > JAJISG01 > JAJISG01. The sequence goes on from CAYFYA010000001.1 coordinate 82,529, forward strand.
CATGCCTTCGTGTGGAACCTGCCCTGGTGACCCGTAATGCCCTGAACCACCACGCTCGCATCCTCATTCAGTAGGACCGGCACGTCAGCTCCCTGCCATCTTAACGGCGGCCTGGGCGGCCTCTCCCATGTCGAGGACCGCCGTCATGCCAGCCTCCTTCAGGATTGCCCTAGCTCTATCCTCGTTGACACCCCTTATGCGGGCCACGATGGGAAGGTCACTGCCCGTCTCCTCCGAGGCCTCCTTTACGCCAAGGGCTACGGTGTCGCACTTGGTGATGCCCCCGAAGATGTTCAGCAGGATGACCTTGGGCCTTGCCTTGATCATGAGCAGGAAGGCCCGCTTGACCATTTCCGGGTCGTCGGTGCCGCCCAAATCGAGGAAGACTCCGGGCTTCCCTCCTTGAAGGTGGAGGGTGTCCATGGTGGCCATGGTGAGACCTGCCCCGTTGGCGATGACACCGATGGTACCACCCAGTTCTATGAATGCGATTCCCTCCTTCCGAGCCTCCCGCTCCAAGGATGTGAGGTCCTGCTCGAGCTCGGCGTACTCGGGGTGGCGGTAGAGGGCGTTATCCTCCATGATGAGCTTCGCGTCCCCGGCCACCAGTTCTCCGCTCCTCGTCAAGACCAGGGGGTTAATCTCCGCGAGCTCCGCATCCTCCCCCTTGAAGAGCTCGTAGAGGGAAGTGGCCATGTTCCCCAGGGCGACGTTTTGCTCCTTCGTCAACCCCATGATCTCTCTGAGCCGGCGGAGGATGTAGGGCTGGAGCCCCATCATGGGCGGTATGTGGCACTTAAGAATTCTGTCTTCAGAAACGTCCTCGATATCGATGCCGCCGTCGGGCGATGCCATGAGGAGTGGTGCCCTGGCGCTCCTGTCCAGTGTGATGCTCAGGTAGAGCTCCTTGGCGACGTCCATCCTCTCCTCCAGGAGGACCTGACGGACCCGATATCCGCGGATCTCCAGTCCCAGCACCTCTTCAGTAGCCTTCCTGGCATCCTCGACGGTGTCCGCGAACTTGATGCCGCCCGCCTTCATCCTGCCACCTACGAGCACCTGGGCCTTGACGGCACACGGCAGTGGCGGATTCCTTACCTCATCGACGCTGCTGACGACCAGGCCCCGGGGTGTGGGAATTCCGTGCTTGCGGAAGACCTCCTTGGCGCTGTACTCGCGGAACTTCACGTCGACCCGACCAACAGGACGGAACTGCCTCAGCTCTTTTTCTCGTAGATTGGAGTCCCGACGCTCCTCACGAGATCTCGAAACCTCGCCATGATAGCCTTCGTGATCTTGCCGGGCTTCCCATCCCCAATGATCCTCTCATCCACCTTCACCACTGGTCCGACCTCCGCGGCCGTCCCGGTGATGAATGCTTCATTGGCGCCGTACACGTCGAATAGAGTGAAGAACTCCTCCCGGGTCTCCAGGCCCATCTCCTGGGAGATCTCCAAGACCGTTTCACGGGTTATGCCCTGGAGGTTGGTTACCTTGGGGGGCGTAATGACGGTGTCATCTCTCACTATGAAAAAGTTGTCAGCGGTGGCCTCACAGACAAAGCCGTTGACGTCGAGCATCAGTGCCTCGTCGGCCTCCGCTACGTTGGCTTCGATTCTGCATAGGATGTTGTTGAGGTAGTTGAGGGACTTTATGTTGGGGCTCACGACCTGCGGGGGCACCCTCCTGAGAGATGCTGTGATGACGCTGAGGCCATCCTGGTAACGGTCGCCGTAGAGGGGGGCGAAGGGTCTGGCGATGATCGCCACCGTGGGGCCATGCCTGCACTTCCTGGGGTCCAGCCCCAGGTCGCCGGGTCCTCGGCTAATGATGGGGCGGATGTAGCCATCCTCGATGTTGTTCTTGCGAAGCAGCTCGAGGATGAGCCCCTTCATCTCGTCTGGCGAGTGGGGGATGGTCAGGTGGATGGACTTTGCGGACTTGTAGAGCCTCTTCAAGTGCTGGTCGAGCTTGAACACACGCCCGTTGTACGCCCTGATCCCCTCAAAGACTCCATCGCCATAGAGCAAACCGTGATCGAAGATTGAAATCTTCGCGTCGCTTTCGGGCAAAAACTCACCATTGACGTAGGCCAGCATTTCCATCCGCTGTCCTCCCTGGGTCAATTAAAGGGTTCCCCTATTAATAATGCTCCAACCCAATTGTAAGGACGATAAATGCGGAGGTTTGAGGCCCTTAGAACTCCAGTCCAGTGATTCTCTCAAAGAGGCTCACGTAGAGGTCGCTGACCTTCTTCACCATCTCCCCTGGCAGGGCGGGAATGTCGGGCTCCGCCCTCCCTGCCTTGCGGGCGGAGTACAGCTCATCGTGATATCCCGTGTTCCGATAGTGTTGTCGAACGAACTCCTTGCTGAGTTCGACGAATCGACCCATATCGTACTGATCACGGTCCCAGAATCTATCCTCGTCAGCGGTGCCGAAGGTGTCCACCACCATGATGGACCGGTCCTCATCCATGGCGAACTCCTTCTTCCCGTCCACGTGGATTAGGCCGCGTCTCCGGACGTCGTCCTGCATCCGTTCATCCAGTTTGAGGACCGCTTCCCAGGCTTCCTCGAACTCCTCCTTTGTGAGGCCCGAGATATCCATGCCCTCCTCCCTGGACAGGAGACGGTCCACCTTTTCCAGCTTGGTGGTGACCTCCAGGTAGGACTCTGGAAGGGCCTCTCCATACTCCACCTTGTGGCCCGCGGGGAAGCCGATATCCTCGGGCCTCTCCTCCCCCGACCTCAGGCGGTCGTACAGCGACCCGGCCACGTAGTACCGGGCGACCCATTCTAGGGGGATGAGGTAGCTCTTCGTCTTCGGCGTGATCTTGGAGTAGTCGTGAATGACCCGTACCCTCTTCACCCGCATCCGGTTGCCGTCTAGCACCCTCCTGAAGTGGTTGTCGATGCCCATGGAGGTGGCAGCCTCAAACCAGTAGGCACTGGTCCTGCAGAGGGTCTCTCCCTTGTGGGGTATCTGGGAAGGAATGATTTTGTCGAAGACGGAGATGTTGTCAGTGAAGAGGAACTCCAGCTCGTCCTCGTCGACCTCGTAGACTTCCTTGACCTTCCCCCTTCGAAGGAGCTTCATGGTCGCGGTAACCCCGCGGCCGATAAAGGGGTTGTGGCGAGCCGCTCGGACTATCGCTCAGATCCGCCGTATCTTGCCGAGGATCGGCTCGTAGAGCAGGCCCTTGTCGAGGAGCTCGTTCACGACCTCCTCCAGCTTCTCCTTCGCCATCCCCTTCTTCTTGGCGGTGCCCACAATCTCGTCCCAGGACGCCCCCCTGCCGTCCCTGTCCAGGGAGGAAACTATCTCGAGGACCAGTTGCTCCTCCTCGTTGTCCTCCGTCTCCTTCGGGGCCTCCTCCATCCTCTCCTGGTACTCCGGCAGGAGGTATCTGACGGCGTCGGCGAGCATGTTCCTGTATCGACCGAGGTCGACCTTCCCGTAGTGCTGGAGGGAGAGGACGATTCCCTCCGCCAGGCTCTGTCTGTAGCCGAGGGCAACGAGGGCGTCCGTGGTGGCGGGGCTCATGGTCTGGGCCTCCTGCATCGCGTCGAGCCGCTTCTTCATCTCCCTCCCGGCCTCGACGACCCACATGTCCCTGAGCTTGGTGTCGACGAGCTTGACCATCTCTGGCCGGACGGAGGTGTACACCACCCCCTCCTCGGGGGAGTAGGTCCTCGCCTTTCCCATGATGGCACAGAAGGCCGGAGGGGTTATGCGAGACAGGGCGGCAGAGGCCTCTGGCTGATACTGTCCGGCGTACACGTGGAAGGTCCCCGTGGGGTCGGACAGGCGGGCTCTCCACATGGGCTGAGTCTCGCTGCCCACATCCTCGACGTCCGTCACTACTCCCACGAGGAAGAGGCGGTTGACCTTGGCTCCCAGCGGGGTGATGACGTAGTTGGGCGCCCGCTCGCCTTGTGAGACGTGCTCCAGGCTCGAGTCCGAGTACTCGCCCGCGAAGACTCTCCAGGCAGTCTCCCGGATCATGGCATCAAGCTCCGAGCTCCTCCAGGAGCGCCCTTGCCTCCCCCTCGATGTCCACCTCGAGGACTTCTGAGGAGTGGGCGATCATCATCAGCCCGTACTCATCGCCCGTCACGTTCCCCCGCACTTCAACGGGCTGCGCAACCAGGAGGTCCGATAGTGCATCCCGGATGACCTCCTGGTCCATCGCCTCCTTGGCCTCCTCGATGCACTTCTCCATGTCTTTGCCCAGCAGTTGCTCCGTAAGTTCTCGGTTGAGAATGGCGGTGAGAGCGCCGCTCCCATCGTCGACCACGGCCTTGGTCCTCAAGTCGGGTTCGCCCTGGACCTCGCCGTGAATGCGACAGGTGCCCTTGCGAACCACCCTCCGGCACTGCGGGCATCGGTGGACCAGGCCACTCCCCTCCCTTACTTCCACGACGATGCCCCTGACGGTGACGTCGATACCACCTCCTCGTTGGACGAGCTCCTCGATCCACAGCCTCCGTGAGCGGTCGAGCTCTTCCAGCGGGGCAAGGGTGGTCTCCTTGATCCTCTCTATGTGGGCCCTCTCGTCGAAGCTGAACTGCGGGAGTCCTCGCCAGGTCGTGACGTACCCGCCCTCGACCCTGATGGCCTCCCCCTCTTTGATGCCGAAGTCGTGCCAGGCGGAGAACTGAACCTTCCCCGTCTCGTCGGCCAGCGTGCCGGAGAAGACGGTCTTGGGCTCGCCCTTGACCTCCACCTCCCTCCTCTCCACGCTCAGGACCCGAGCGGTGAGGGCCAGGTTCCTCATGCCCTCCTTGACTTCGCTGAGCTTCTTGGGAACTGCAGGGGCTGAGTCGGTCGCGGAGACGTCCAGGAGGGTGCCCTCCTCCCTAGTCACCGTCGCCCGGTTCCCGAAGTTGACCTGGACCTGTCCGCGGAACTCCTTGGTGTAAGCGTTCTCCACCCGGATGACATCCCCGACCTGGATGTTGAGGCCGCGCGTCTCCCATGCGGTGAAGGGTACAGCCCCGGTCTCATCGGCGAGGATTCCGTAGAAGATCTCCTTGGACCCGCCGTCCTGCTCCAGCTCCCGAGTGTTCAGGCTGATCACCTTGCAGAGCAGGTTCACGCTTGGTTCGCCTGATTGCAGGTCCTTGACGGACTTCATCACTCCCAGGCTCAGGTGGGCGGGGTTGCCGCCGTATTTCTTGACGATGCTTCGCTTGGCCGCCTCCAGGGAGACCCTGTAGACATTCAGGTAGTTCTCCAACTCACGTTCTACAACTTCCTCACTAACCTTTCCTTCCAGCGCCCTGGTTATGTCACTAACGTGGGGCGCGAATTGTTCGCGCGTTTGATCACTTCCTAGAGGCCGGTTTTCAAGTGCCTCTGAGTCGTGCTAAGGGAGAGCGCTATTTAAGAGGGAGGGGGAGGTTGGTGAAAGTACCACGGTTCCCGGCCTGCTAGTAGGCTTCTATAGGGCAACCCTGTTTCCGACCCGGGAGACGATGGACCTGGGACTTGAGGGGAAGGTGGCCGTTGTTGCCGCCGCCAGCCGGGAAACGTCATACAGGTCGACGGGGGCCTCTACAGGGGTGTTCTCTAGATCTCGCGTAGCCGCTCCTCCACCTTCGAGTTGAGCAGCTCGCTGATAGTCTTCCCGTCGGCCCGCCCCCGGAGCCTGCTCATGGCAACCCCCATGAGGGGCTTGACCGCACCCTGACCTCTCTCGCGGAGAAGATTCGAATTCTCGTCGAGTATGGAGTCGAGCTCCCGCTCTAGGTCTTCGCGGCTCAGCCTCTCGAGCCCCAGATCGTCAAGGACCTCTCCCACTCCAGCACCCCTCTCCAGGGACTCTTTGAGTATCATGGGTATCGCCTCCTTGGCGAAGCGGTTCTGTGCCAGGGCGGAAAAGAGGTCTTCGAAGACGCTGTCCTCGATACCCTCCACGTCCACCCCTTCGGTCCTGAGTTCCGGTATATGGTTCAGGAAGGTCCGGGCGACCACTCCTGGGTTTCCGTGGCGTCCCGCCAACCTCTCGAAAAGGTCGTCCCATCCATCCTCATAGAGCTGCTCCGCCTGCTGGGGATGGAGCTCGAAGTCCTTAGCGAGGCCCGCGATTCTTCTCTCCGGAGGTTCGGGTAGATGCCTCGTGAGGTGGCCGAGCCAGCTACGGGACACCCTGATGGGCGCGACATCGGTCTCCGGATACATCCGGGCGCTACCGGGGAGGGGACGGCTGTAGACCGTGTGGCCGTCGGCCTTGGCGTCACGAGTCTCCTCGGGGACTCCTTCGAGGGCGGCCATGGCCCGAATCCTTGCTCGTTCGATGGCATTCAACGCTCGACCTCTCTCGTCGGCCACTAGGAGAAAGGCGTCCTTACCTCCACATCTTAAGGCGGATGCGATGGCGTCCAGCTCATTCGATGTCACGCCGTAGGCCGGTAGCTCGTCGGAATGCATCAAACCCTTTGTACCAACCACCGCAGCGTGGGCGGCCATCTCAGGCCCCAGCCTATCCTCGAGGAGTTCGGCGAAGCCCTCTAGCTTTAATCCTAAAATGGCGCCACCTGCTCGCCTCGCCTCCCTGAGGATCTTCGACGCACTACCCTCCAGGAGCTCCGTCAGATCCTCTGGTTGCCCCCCCAGCTTCGTCACCTTCCGCTCCCTGAGGACCTCGGAGGCCTCCAGCAACCTGATCTGGCGCTCGACCTCCCTCTCTACGATGGTGGATACCATTCGCAGATCCTGGACGCCCTTGATCTCGACCCGGGCACCCCCCTCCACCGAGACGTTCAGATCCTCTCGGATGGTACCCAATCCCCTCAGGACCTTCCGGGTCGATCGTAACAGTCGTCCTAACTTCAGGGCCGCAGCCCTTGCCATCTCAGGCGAGTCGATGTCAGGCGTTGTGGCAAGCTCGATGAGGGGGATGCCCAGGCGGTCGAGCCTATACACGACCTCCCGCCCCTCCCGTCCGATGAGGCGGGCAGCATCCTCTTCCAGGCCGATGGTCGGAATGCCGATGGTCTTTCCATCCACCTCCATGGACCCGTTTATAGCCACTAGGGCGCTTCTCTGAAAGCCCGTCGTGTTGGACCCGTCGATGACGACTTTCCGCATGAAGTGGACTTCGTCGACGGGTTTAGCTCCCAACATCAAGGCCACTGTGAGGACGGTCTCAATGGCCTCCCTGTTTGCCTCATGGGGGGGCTCCTCATCGGCTTCCACCAGGCAGCTCGTGCCCGTGGTCTGATACCGAAAGACGAGGTCCTTCTCGGCCTCCTCCAGGGCCGCTCTGTCTACTTCCCCCAGTTCGCTCTGAGTGGGCCGGAGTCTTCGCACGAACTGCTCCTTCACCTCATCCACAAGTCTAGAATCGCAGTTACAGAACAGCTTGTGGGTGGCTAGCTGCTGGTGAATCTCGAGGCCTACCCTGATGGGTCGCTCCATGGTCAACTGGAAGCACGTCCAACCGCGTATAAGAGAGTTCGCGGCCCCGCGCCGCTATCGGACGGGATTCAGGATTTCCTTCTCTCTGAAACTCAGAGGAGCGGAGGTCCCAACCTTCTTATGGTATGCCGCCCCGCGCGGGCGCATGCCTTAAATTCTGGTTCGACACAAGGTCGAGGACTTCGAGAAGTGGAAGCATGTTTTCGACGAGCACGGCTCCGCTCGGAAGAGCTACGGGTCCATGGGGGGACTCCTGTTCCGCAATTCCGACGATCCCGACGAAATCGTTTTCCTGATGGAGTACAGCGATCTGGACAAGGTTCGCCAGTTCGTAGATTCTCAGGATCTGAAGGATGCCATGGAGAGGGCGGGCGTGGCGGACATGCCTGACATCTATTTCCTCGACGAAGCTGACCGTCCCTCCGCCTGATCGACTACGTCACTGCTTGGCCGCCGGGAGGACCAATTCCAGGACCGATCTAGCCTCCCGGCCCGTAGTCCTGGAGCTCTATCCTCGGGTTGATCTCCCCAGCGAGATCGCTCACCATCCGCTCCCGCACCTCGTCCGGGTTAGCAGTGTGGCCCAAGACCGACATAAGCTTCACGAAGGCCGTCTCTGGGAGCATGTCCTCTCCGGGGATTACCCCAGCCTTCAGGAGTTCCCGGCCCCGAGAGTAGACGTACATCCCAATCCGGCCGTAGAGAGCTTGGGACGTCATCACGATGTGGACTCCTGCTCGGACGGCCCTTCTTATGCTGGGAACGATGTCACGAGGCACGTGGCCCATCCCGGTCCCCGCCAGGACGATGCCCTTGTTCCTCTCGGCATGGTCGTCGATGGCATCGGCCGATATGTTGGGATAGGTGTACAGCAGCGCCACCCTCTCCTCCATCTTGGTATCGGCCTTCACCCTTCCCTCCGAGGCCGGGCGGTAGTCTCCTTCCCAGCTGATATCCCCCCCGACGTGGACTCTCCCCAGGGGCGTTTCGTTGATGCTCCTGAAGGCATCCCGACGGCTGCTGTGCATCTTCCGGACTTTCGTGCCCCGGTGAATCGAGGCGCGGGTATCGGAGGTCTCCTCGTGCATCAGTACCACAACCTCCCCCAGGTTGGTGGAGGCCAGGTGGGCGGCCGAGAGGAGGTTGAAGTAGGCATCGCTGCTGGGCCTGTCCGAGGACCTCTGAGCGCCCACTAGGATGACGGGACCCGTGAGGTTCCCAAGCATGAAGGAGAGGGCCGCAGAGGTGAATCCCAGGGTGTCGGTGCCGTGGGGGATGACCACCGCCTTAGACCCAGCGTTGAGGTCCTTGGCAACCTCCCTGGCCAGCTTCTTCCAGTATCTCACTTTCATGTCCTCGCTCAGGATGCTGAAGAGGACGCGGGCCTTCACGTTGCACAGGTCCTGTAGCTCGGGCACGGAGAAGGCCAGGTCCTCTGCAGTCCGTGCTGGGAAGACCGCCCCCGTCCCGTAGTCGACATAGCTGGCGATGGTCCCACCGGTTCCCAGGAAGGAGATGGTTGGCTTGGACGGGTCGCTTAGAGGTTCCTTCCTCTTCGCCGCGGGCTTCTTACTCTTCACCACCCGCTCAATAGTCAGGTCGTCGGCCACCTTCACGCCGATGTTGTATCCGGTGGCAAGCTTGAGGGTGAGGATGTCGGGGCCGCTGAAGGCGTGGTGTGGCATGATGACTCCCTGGTACTTCTTCCCCTCACTGCTCAGCCGCACCTCATCCCCTTCCTCAGCGCCGGCGGCCTTCAGGAGGTCCCTTACCCTTTTGGGATACTTCATCGGACAACGTATGGACTGCGCCGTAAAACACTTTAGCGACCGGGACGGAGGTTTAGGCCACAGACCGAGGAGACTCGTTCATCGTGAAGATGTGGAGGAAGGAATACATGAGGCGCTGCCCTTCGGAAGGTGCCGATGTCAAGACGAGGCGTCCGGGAAGCCCTGAACGAGCTTCTCTGGCATCCGGAGCGGGAGGCCTCCCTCGGCCGCGTCTACTGCCACGACAGGGAGTCACCCGAGGGCTTCGTGGTGATCCAGGGCGACGAGGTTGAGGAGGTAGGCTCCTCCAGCTTCTCTGTTCGGGGTACGACCATCCCCCACTACAAGGTCTTCCGCATAACCTATGGGCAGGAGGTCCTCTTCGAGCGGAAATCGGGTGCAGGTTCCTAGACGACTCCCACAGGCTCCACAAGTTCGTAGGTTATCCTGTCCACGCCCTTGCCCTTACTTCGACGCCTAAGGATTCGCATCTCCCCCAGCTCGGCAACGTTCTTGACGTGGGTTCCGCCACAGGGACACAGATCGAAGTCGCCGATCCTGATGACCCGGAGCCTCCTGATGGACTTCGGTATCAGTGACAGGATCGCCCTCTCCTCCTCGATGGTCTCCTCCAGGACTCCGCGATCCTCCTCGTAGATGCTCACGGGAGTCCCTGTCTCTACCACCCGGTTGAACTCCTCCTGGATGTTCTCCAGGTCTTCCTGGGTGAAGCTCGCCGGGGAGAAGTCCACGTGGCTGTAGTCCACGTAGATCTGGTTGCCAACGGTTCGAGCCCCGTGCATCTGGAAGATGAGACCAGAGATGAGGTGCTGGGCTGTGTGCATCCTCATGTGGGCGTAACGTCTGTCCCAGTCAACCTTTCCCACAACGGAATCCACGGGTGGGACCACGTCGACGTAGTGACGAATCTCGCCCTTCTCCTTCAGCACCTTGGAGACTCTGGCGGAGCCCCCTTTCCACTGCAGGCGACCGGTGTCGGAGGGTTGGCCTCCGCCCTCGGCGTAGAAGATCGTCCTGTCGAGGACCACGTAGTTGCCTCCGCGCTCGGTCACCTGGGCCTCGAACTCCTTCACGTAGTTGAGCTCCTCCATGGGGGTCCCCGCGTACTCCGGGTCCTGGCCCAGGTAGATTACGGTCGTCTTCATGGCGCTCCTCGAATTGCGATGTCTCTATAAGGAGTGTCTCTCAGGTTTGATAGTCCTTTAGCAGGTGTCTGGCGATGACCAACCTCTGTATCTCACTCGTCCCTTCGTAGATCTCGGTGATCTTGGCATCCCTGTAGAGCCTCTCCACCGGGAAGTCGCGGAGATACCCGTAGCCGCCGTAGACCTGAATGGCCTCTCGAGACGCCCGGACGGCCAGATCCGATGCGAAGAGCTTTGCCATGGACGCCTCCTTGGTATACCCTATCCCGGAGTCGCGCAGGTAGGCAGCTCGGTGTATGAGGAGGCGCGCGGCATCCACCTCCGTCGCCATGTCGGCCAGCTTCCATTGAATGGCCTGGAATCCAGAGATTGCCTGGCCGAACTGCTCTCTCTCCTTTGCGTACGACAGGGCCGCCTCATAGGCTCCCCGGGCTATGCCCAGACCTTGACAGGCGATGCCGATGCGGCCGCCGTCCAGCGTGGAGAGGGCTACCCGGAACCCTTTGTTGAGCTCTCCCAGCACGCTTTCCTTGGGCACGCGGCAATCCTCGAACTCCAGGGCGGTGGTGTCCGTGGCCTTGATGCCCATCTTCTTCTCCTTCCGCACCTTATTCAATCCAGGGGCGTCGGTCGGTATGACGAAGGCGGAGATGCCCTTGCTTCTCGGCGCGTCGGGCTCCGTCTTGGCGTAAGTCACCAAAACCTGGGCGTGCCAGGCGTTGGTCACGAAGATCTTCTGACCGTTTAGGACCCACTCATCTCCATCGAGGACGGCGGTACTCTTCATGGCCCCCGCGTCGCTCCCGGACCACGGCTCCGTCAGGGCGTAGGCACCCAACCACCGCTCCTGGGTTAGCTTGGGGAGGTAGTGTCGCTTCTGCTCTTCCGTGCCGTATCTCAAGATCGGGTCGCAGACGAGGGAGTTGTTGACGGACATGATGGTGCCCAGGGAAGCATCGACCCGGTTGATCTCCTCCATGGCGATGCAGTAGCTCACGGTGTCCGTTCCGCCGCCACCGTACTGCTCCGGGACCATCATCCCCATGAGCCCAAGGTCGTACATCTTATTGACCAAGTCCTTGGGGAACTCCTCTGCCTCGTCGAAGTCTGGGGCTACCGGAGCAACCTCCTTATCCGCGAATTCGGCCACCATCCTGCGGAGGAGGTCCTGATCCTTGGTGAGCTCGAACTGCACAGTTGACCCCTCTCGATAGAAAGGGGACTTTGCCGGTATAAACCTTCCAGACGCAGGCTTGCGGCGACCAGCATGGGTGCTAAGAGCAGAGTCCGAAGGCTCTGCAGGTATAGAGGAAGATGTAAGTTCGGGCGATTCCAGCTAGGAAGTTTACAATGAGGAAGACGTGGAACTGAATCAGTTGCCCCTGCTTGTTGAACAACGAATATAGGTAGATGGGTACCGTGTCGGGGAAGAAAGGTACGGAGAGGAGGACGAATAGCCCTATCCACCTCGTCCTCCTCACGAAGCGGGTGATGTAGCCGACGGCCTTTCCTGCCATTCGGTACCTGGCTGCATAGTATCGGATGTTGTCCTCCACCTTGAGACCAATGAGAAATATCGCTCCAGATCCCACCATCTTCCCCAGTCCGATTACCGTGGCAATGAGGACCTCAGGGAGGCCCGGGGTCCCGATGAAGAGGGCGATTTCCACGGGGAAGGGAAGGAAGAGGGCCGTTAGGATGCTGTAGATGAAGAGGACTACGATGAAAATGGCAGGGTCGGTGGCGTAGGTCTTCAGGATACTCTCAAAGAACCCCGTGATCTCCTCCAGAACTATCTCTATGCCTCCGAGGCGTAATGGTCTGGCTGCATAAAAAGAGTGGAGGGCACGATTCGCAGCCGCCAGTATATGGCTCCCGCCACCGCCAAGGCTTATAAGACGGCCCTCAATAGATGAGGGAGGCGCGGGAATGCCGACCTTCGAGTACGCAAGCGAGAGCGAAATCACCAGGGCGATCCTTCAGGGCTTCGCCCGGGATCTGGAATCTTATGCCGAGTCCGACGTTATCATAGTCGGCGGTGGCCCCAGCGGTCTAATGACCGGTAGGGAGCTGGCGCAGAAGGGGGTCAAGACCCTCATCATCGAGAGGAACAACTACCTGGGTGGGGGCTTCTGGCTGGGCGGCTACCTCATGAACACCATCACGGTCAGGGCTCCCGGGCACAAGGTCCTGGACGAGCTCGGCATCTCCTACAAGGAGCACGCCAAGAACCTCTTCGTCACCAGCGGACCCGAGGCCTGCTCCAAGACCATCGCCGCAGCCTGTGATGCCGGCGTCAAGATTCAGAACATGACCTCTCTGGAGGACGTGGTCGTCCGGGAGAACAACCGCGTCGGGGGGGTGGTGGTGAACTGGACCCCCGTTCAGGCTCTACCCAGGGAGATAACGTGTGTGGACCCTGTGGCCCTCGAAGCGCGGCTCGTGGTGGATGCGACAGGGCACGAGGCCGAGGTGGTATCGGCCTTGGAGAAGCGAGGCATCATCAAGATTCCGGGGGAGGGAGCCATGTGGGTCGAGAAGTCGGAGGACCTGGTGGTGGAACACACAGGGCTAATCCATCCCGGGCTCATCGTCACTGGTATGGCCGTCTCCAGCACTTACGGCCTGCCACGGATGGGGCCAACCTTCGGGGCGATGCTGCTCTCCGGCAAGAGAGCTGCCGAAGTGGCCTATGAGATCCTCACGAAGTGAGATGCTGAAGGTCCCAGCGCGGGCCTGCCTGTACGAGGACCCCTCCTCACCAGCCATCGATGTCGGCGAGATCCGTTCCTATCTGCACGACAAGACACACGTGGAGGTCGAAATTAGGCCCGAGTTCTTCAGTCACCACCAAGCTGATGATCTGGAGTCCCTCGCCAGACGGGTCGCCGAAATCAAGGTGCGGGACCTTCGAGGTGAGCAGGACCGGTTCGAGCCCCTGCTGGGAGAGGTGGATTTCGAGCTCAGGCTACTGCGCGATCCCCGCAAGAGGCTGCCGGGTATCCTCTACGACGGTTTCAGGTTCCAGAACATCATGAGGTCCTTCCTTCCGCCCGAGGAAAGGAGCCTCGCAACCATGCACCTGGTCCTGAGCAGCAGGTTGCTGGGCACCTTCGACCCCAGCGACCGGCGGTACCACGCCCGCGTCATCCTGTGCGGGTATCCTTCCATCATCTCCACCAGCGGGCTCGTGGAGGGTCCCGCCAAGCCGAAGGAGTACTACCTGGTGAGGCGAGCCTACAGTACCCTAGGCATGACACCTCCCACGGAGACATTGAAGGAGGAGCTCAGAGGGCGCTTCATCGATTACGATGACTCCAGGACCACGGAGGTGCTCAAGGGGTACGCCCTCCAAGCCTTCTTCTACCATCTCACAGGACATCCCTTCTGCGAGGACAAGACCTGCCGGCTGTACAACGCCCACTGGCAGGAGGAGATGATTCGAGCCCAGCTCACTTCGGGCGAGCTATGCGTCGAGCATGAGGGCCTGTTGAAAGGTCTGGGGCAGCCTCGCTAGCCCCCCTGAGGGCAAACCTTTCAAGACGCGTTGACGTAACCGCTGCGTGAAGTTCGAGCCTTTTGAGATGGAAAGATGGCAGTCCACCCTCGAGCACGATGTGGGAACCAATCTCTCGGAGAGCGGAGTGGAGCCCCTCTCCTTGGGGGACCTCCTCGGAGAGGAGGGACTGAAATCCCTCCTCGGCTCTCACCTCGGATATCCGGAGACCAGGGGTTCCCACGACCTGAGGGCGGCCATCGCCTCTCTCTATCCAGGTTGTAGCCCGGAGAACGTCCTCGCAACCACCGGCAGTTCGGAAGCCAACCTGCTAGTGACCTTGGGCACTGCTGAAAGGGGCTCCCCGTTCGTCACTGTTCTGCCCAACTACCTTCAGGTGTGGGGTGTGGCGACCTCCCTCGACTCCAGGGTGGAGGTTCTCAAGCTGAGGGCAGAAGCGGGGTGGCAGCCGAGCGAGGAGGAAGCGAAGGAGAAGGTCGGTCGTGACGCCAGAGCCATCTCGTTCTCCAACCCCAACAACCCCACCGGAGTCCGCCTTACCAGCGACAGCAGGAAGGCCCTGACGGACCTCGCCTCGGATGCCGACGCCTGGATTCTCTCCGACGAGGTCTACACGGGAGCAGAGCGGGAGGGGGATCTCACTCCATCTCTCTGGGGGGATTATGAGAAGGTACTCGTGACGGGAGGCCTCTCCAAGGCCTTTGGCCTGTCCGGCCTGAGGCTGGGTTGGGTCTGTGGCCCGCGGGAGAAGATTGAGGAACTCTGGTCCATCCACGACTACACGACAATAGCCATCACCAAGATCAGCGAGGTGCTAGGCACAATGGCTCTGACAGAGTGGAGAGAGCGCCTCTGGTCTCGAGCCCGCTCCATCCTGCAGAGCAACCTGCCCATCCTGGAGCGTTTCGTGGTGGGCAACGATCTATCATGGGTACCGCCCGAAGCTGGGGCCATCGCCTTCCTCAAGTACCCATGGGATCTGCCCTCCACAAAGCTGGCGGAGATCGCCCGAGAGCGTGACGTCCTCGTCGTCCCCGGGTCCCACTTTGGACATGACGGGTACCTGAGGCTGGGCTACGGCATGGCGAGGGAGACCTTGGATCAGGGGCTCCGCAAGCTCGAGAAGGCCTTCCGAGACGTTGATTCTGATGACCGTTGATGTCGTGGTCGTCGGGGCCGGTATTGCGGGCTCAGCCCTCGCCTACTACCTCTCCTCCGGGGGTGCTCAGGTCACAATCCTCGACAGGGCTTTTCCGGGTCAAGGGGCTACCGGGAGGTCCGCGGGCCTCTTGACAGTGCAGCTCTGGAATGAACTCGACGTATCCCTCGCTCGCGCCGCGCAGGATATATCATCGGAACTTCTTGGCGAAGGGAGGGGAGGCTTCGAGAGGGTAGGCTTCCTCAGGGTGACTCGACAGGAGGCGGATGTTCCGGCCATGAGGGAGAACTTGGAGACCTACAAAACACGCGGGATAGATGTGGAACTGCTCCAGGGTGAGGAGCTTGCTGACCACTTTCCCCTGCTAGCCACCGAGGGCCTTGCAGCTGGTCTGTACACCCCGGATGACGGGTTTGTGGATCCCCACGATCTGGCCTCCGTCTTCATCAATGAATCGAGGGAAGAGGGGGCAGTTGTGAGGTCAGAGACTCGTGTGGACGCGGTTCACCCGACGAGTGGCGGCGTAGCACTGGAGACCAGCGGAGGGCCCTTGAACGCCGACCTCGTTGTCGTCGCGGCCGGTGCCTGGAGCGCCGCGCTACTCAGACGGAGTGGGATTCATGCACATCTGAAGTCCTACCGGACCCAGGCCCTGGTGACGGCCCCCCTGGAGAGCGCGCCATCGCTTCCGATGCTGCACGAGTTGCCAGAGGGGTTCTACTTCAGACCCGACCAGGCGGGGCTGCTGCTCGGAGATGGCACAGAGGAACGGGAGGTGGACCCATCGGGCTACAACACCCAGGCGGACTTTGAACTGTACTCCGAAATCGCGAGGTGGATTTCCCGGAGAGTACCATCCCTGTCAACCGTCGGCTTCGCTCGCGGCTGGGCGGGCCTCTGCGTTGGTACGCCAGATCGTCTTCCGCTCGTAGGGCGTGTCGGTGAGGGGGAGGGGCTGTACCTGTTTGCTGGTTTCAACGGAATGGGAATCATGAGGGCGCCCGCCCTGGCCGAGGCCCTTGCAGAGGCGCTTCTCGGGGGTAGTCCATCCCTTGACCTCAGCCCCCTTTCCCCCGATCGATTTGTTGACTTGGAGGACTTCACCATCAGAGAGGGTTTCACCCTTCGATAGTGCCACTGTACTGGCGGAGCCAGTGTCGACAGGGGTTGACTCTTCTGGTTACCATGGCCAAGTTAGGTTTCCATCGCGGGCCAGTGTAGGCGACCTCGATTCCTTCGATGCCCGCCTCCAGAAACATCTGTCGGGCCTCGTCCTCGTCGTAGAAGAGCATCATGTTGTCTGCGAGGAAGCGGTAGACCCGTGCGACCCAGGATGCCCTCATGAATCTGCTAAAACTTTTATCCCATGCTCCCGTAATCCAGGTGGATGGCTCCGCCCTTCGACACAACGGAGAGCGAGGAGATGTGCCTCAAGTACATCTGGCTCCTTCAGAACGAGGACGGTGGGCCAGCGAAGACTGGCCGGCTGTCGGAGTACTTGAAGATCGTGCCATCCAGCGTGACTGAGATGCTGGAGAAGCTCCAGAAGCGGGACCTAGTGACGCACACCAAGTACCAAGGCGCCTCGCTGACATCCGAGGGGGAGAAGATTGCAGTGGGCATCCTGAAACGCCACTGCGCCATGGAATGGTTCCTGGTTCAGGTGCTGGAGGTCCCGGAGGGGAAGTTCCACGATGAGGCGTGCAAGATAGAGCACGTCCTCACCGAGAGCACGGCCGAGAAGCTGCGGTCCATGACGGACCAGCCGGATGCCTGCCCCGCCTGCTACGACCTCAACCAGCTCCACTGCCGTCACCTGATCGCGCGGGCCTAGTCCCTTGCCCGCGTGGCCCATGTGATTTCGGTTATCCGAAATCCCTTTAAACCACCTCTCTCCTAGAGACCAGAGATTTATGTAAGCCGAAAGATTGGGGGCCGTCGGTATGGTTGTCGCGCAATACCTTCTGACGTTTCGCGAGGTCTTGGAGGCTGCCCTGTTAACGGCAATCATTCTCTCCTATCTAGTCATGACGGGGCGCGCCTCCATGAAGCGATACGCCTGGTATGGCGTGGCCGCCGCCATCGCCCTCAGCGCAGTCCTAGGAGTAGCCGTGTGGTTCCTCTTCGGCAGCCTCGCCGAGGCTGAGAAGGTCCTCTTCGAGGGTCTTGCCGCCCTCATCGCCGTGGCCGTCCTTACCTCGATGATCTATTGGATGGCCGTGAAAGCACGGACGATTAAGACCAAGATAGAGAGCCGTGTGGAGGAGGCGGCAACCGCCGGTGCCATCCTTGGGCTGGCCACCCTGACCTTTGTACTGGTATTCCGGGAGGGCCTCGAGACCATACTCTTCCTAACGCCCTTCATGGTCCAGGACCTCCCCATGACGCTCCTGGGAGCCTTCCTCGGCATTGCTGCCGGTCTTCTCCTGGCCTATGGCGTCTTCAGCTTCGGAGTCCGTCTGGATCTCCGGAAGTTCTTCTACTTCACCAGTATCCTCCTCATTCTCCTTGCGGGAGGCCTGCTGGGGTACGCCATCCACGAGTTGATTGAGTACGGCGTCTTGCAGGGGGTAGATTTCGGTTTCTGGGGACAGGCGGCCTACGTCCTCCCTATCGCTAGTGAGAGTCTGTTCCATCACAAGAACGTTATCGGCTCGATCTTCGCCGTGATGTTCGGGTACACGGTCAATCCGGAGTGGGCCCGCCTCGTTGCCCACGTCTCCTACCTGGCCGTCGCACTGCCCCTGGCCATCACGATCTACCGCCGACCCGCAGCCGTTGCGGCATGGTCGGCGAAAATCAAGTCCCTCCTACGCTCGCCGTCACTCAGTGATCAGACGCCTCACGAAGATTGACCCCGCCTGTCGGGTCTGTTGGGATCTGACTAGGGACTCAAGTACTCGGGCTCCGTCAGGGCGCCCTCCAGCTTCAGCAGCCTGATCTTCCACTCGATGCCTGAGCCAAACCCTCCCAGGTCGCCACGGCTTCCGACGACCCTGTGGCAAGGGATCACGATGAAGGACCTGTTCTTGTCCAAGGTGTAGGCCACGGCCTTGTATGCCCTGGGCTTGCCGATCTCCTCGGCGATCTCTCTGTAGCTTTTCACTTCCCCGTAGGGAATCCTGCGGGCGGCCTGCAGGACCCTGACCTCGAAGGGAGTGTATCCAGAGAGGTCCACGCTGTATCTCGAGAAGTCCACCTCCTCCCCATGGAAGTAGCGCTGTAGGTCCCTGGCCAGCTCGGTTTCCGCTTTCTCGCCGGGATGATCTCGGTCGTTTGTGAGGACGATCCCCCTAGCCTGACGGCCCTCCTCACACACGTCCACCCTGCCGAAGTCCGTCCTGAGGGACGTGACCCTCATCGCGTCAAGGAGGGTCTTCTACCATATCATGCTGACGAGCGGCTCGCGTCCTCAGGGCTGGTCAGGATCGTCCTCGCGTCTACGACCTTGCACCCCTTTCCCTTCTCGAAGACGAGGAAGGGGTTGATGTCCACCTCTCCGATCTCATGGAAGTCCTCCACCATCTGCGAGAGGCGTTGCAGGTACTCAGCCAGAGAGGCTACGTCTGATGGCGGTTCTCCCCTCACGCCCTCGAGGATCGGGTAGCTTCGGACGCTTTCAATCATCCTCATGGCGTCCACGTCCGTCATAGGAGTCAATCGGAAGACCACGTCCTTCAGGAACTCCACGTAGATACCTCCAAGTCCGAAGACGATCATGGGGCCGAACTTCGGGTCCAGGCTCACTCCCATGATGGTCTCCTTCCCGCCGCGGGCAAACTCTTGGACCATGAACTCCTCCGCCTCGAAACCTTTGGAGGAGAGGCGCTTAGTTATCTTCGCGAAGTGCTCCCTTAATTCATCGGGCGTCCTGATATCCAGGGCTACCGCCCCGTACTCCGTCTTGTGGACGATCTCAGGATGGACGGCCTTGAGCGCCACAGGATATCCGATTTCCTCGGCATGCGCTAGGGCCCCTTCCAGGTCCTGAGCCATCCGAGTCGCCACCACGTCAAAGCCGTAGGCCTGCAGCAGCTCCAGAGTCTCCAATTCGTGGAGCCGGGTCCGTCCCTGTCGTCTCACCGCGGAGATGATCCCTTCCGCCTCCTCACGGTCCACGTCAAAGACTCGAAACTCACCCTCCTCCCGGGCCAGGTACTCCTTATAGGTGGCCATGGCAGCTAGGGACCTGGCGGCGTTCTCCGGAAACAGATAGGAGGGTATCCCGTGGCCCGTAAGCTCCATGAAGGCGGGAGATTCCTTCGCTCGGGATACGAACGAGCTCAGTATCGGCTTATCGTATTCCTGAGCGACCTCCCATATCGCCCTCGCAATCTCCACATCGTCCGTGACAATAGGTGGGACGGTGATCACCACAAGGGCGTCAACGTTCTCGTCCTTCAGAGCCGCCTCCATGGCGATTTTATAGCGGGCCCCATCGGCGTCGGCAATCAGATCGATGGGGTTCTGGGTGCTGGCCTCCTCCGGAAGCTTGCCCTCGAGGTAGGCGATGGTCTTCGGACTTAGCCGGGCCATCTCCATGCCGTAGCTTACCAGAGCGTCCGTGGCCATGATTCCAGGTCCTCCGGCGTTGGTTACGATGGCCACCCGCCTTCCTGCCGGGAGAGGTTGCTGAGAGAAGGCCATTCCGATGTCGAAGAGCTCCTGGATGGAACCCGCCCGGAGGACGCCGCACTGTTCGAAGAGGGCCTGGGCGCCTACATCTGGACCCGCCATGGCCCCCGTGTGACTTACCGCGGCCCGCCTCCCGGCCTCCGTTCTCCCCGATTTGAGGGCGATTATTGGTTTTTTCCTCGTGACCCGTCTGGCGATTCTGACGAAGTTCCTGGGATCCCCGAAACTCTCGATGTACAGCAGTATGAGGTCCGTTTCCGGGTCCCTTTCCAGATACTCGATGATTTCGTTGCCGGAGACATCTACGGCGTTCCCCAGGCTTGCGAACTTCGACATCCCCACGGCCACGTTCCTGGCGTGTTCCAGGATGGCGACGCCCAGGGCTCCGCTCTGGGTCAGGAAGGCGATATTGCCCTTCAGCGGCGGAATGGGCGAGAAGGTGCTGTCCATCTGGACGTCGTCGTGGGTGTTGATGACCCCCATGCAGTTGGGTCCGATCATCGTCATGTCGTACGACTTGAGCAGGGCGTGAAGCTGCCTCTCCCGCTCGGTCCCCGCGGCCCCCACCTCGCTGAAGCCAGCGGTAATGACCACCAGCCCTTTGACGCCCTTCTGGCCGCACTCCTCCACGACTCTCAGGACGTGGGCGGCGGGGACTACGATGATGGCCATGTCCACGTCGTCGGGGACGTCTAGCACTGAGGGATAGGCCTTGATGGAGTGGACGGAGGATGCCTTCGGATTGATGGGATAGACGCGGCCCGTGAAGCCAAAGGTGAGGAGGTTGTCCAGGACCTCTGAGCTGACCTTGCGCCTGCTCCGGGACGCGCCGACGACGGCGATGGACTCTGGAGAGAAGATGTAGTCCAGCCTCTCTCTCATGGCTGTTTCCTAAGAGCGAGGGGCATATAGACTAAGCGGTACCTGTCTGTGTCTCCATCAGGATTATAATGGCTTCCCGTGGTCTGGTGAAATCGGGAGTTCCCAGGGAGGTCTCTGGGCATGAGCGGTTCCAGCCTGTTGGTCTATGATGAGGGGTACCTGGACTACGACTTCGGCGGGGCCCACTCCATGCGGCAGGAGAGGATCAAGCTGGCCAGGGAGCTGATAGCCGCCCTTGGGATTCTCGACATGCCCGCGGTGAAGGAGATGGCAGCAGTCACGGCCGACGAGGAGATTCGATTCATCCACTCGGAGGAGTACATCGAGGCCGTGAAGGAGGCCGGTAGGGATGGTGGTGGCAGCTGGCGATATATGAAGTACGGCCTGGGCACTCTAGACAACCCGATCTTCCGGAACATGTACGAAGCCTCGGCCCTCCATGTAGGCGGGTCCCTGAACGCGCTGAGAACCGTGCTAGATGGGGAGGCGTCCCACTCCTTCAACCTCGGCGGGGGATTTCATCACGCCCTCCGGTCCCGCGCCTCCGGCTTCTGCATCTTCAACGATCCCGCCATCGTTATTGGTGCGCTCCTGCGGGAGGGGCTGAGACGTATCCTCTACATCGACGTCGACTGCCATCACGGCGACGGCGTCCAGGCGGCCTTCTATACGGAGCCGAAGGTGATGACCATCTCCCTGCATGAGGACGGCAGGTACCTCTTCCCTGGGACAGGATTCGTCCGCGAACTAGGGGAAGGAGAGGGGGAGGGATACAGCGTCAACGTCCCCCTCCCGCCGTACACGCAGGACAGCCCCTACCTCCACGCCTTTTCAGAGCTGGTTCCACCTCTGGCCGAGGCCTTCAAACCAGAGTTCGTGGTGACCCAGTTTGGCGTGGACACCCACTACCTCGACCCCTTGACCCATCTGAACCTGACCACAGCCGCCCACCTCCAGATCGCGTCGGAGATCCACGACCTCACCCACAGGCTGTGCGCTGGAAGGTGGACCTCCATGGGTGGTGGAGGCTACGACCCCGCTGCCGTTGCCCGGTCGTGGACCCTCATGTTCGGCGCCATGGCGGGCTGGGAGGTGGAGGACAGGATACCAGCGGATTGGCCTCCGATCTACGAGCGGATTATGGGGAGATCCACGAGGGCCGACACACTCCTGGATCCCTCTCCGCCCTCCAAGCCTGGCATCCAGAGGGAGGTAGAGAGAGTCGTGGATGAAGTGAAGGAGGCTCTCTCTCCCTACCACGACCTCTAGCTTTCCCAGGCCCTACCGACCTGCGCAGGCTTCACAGGATCGACGGGAGCCACAGTCTAACCGTACACCTCGTTCAACACCTGGGCTAGAGCGGTGTAGACTTTTGACAGGCCGCAGATGATGCCCTCGATAGCATCTCACCATCCCTTCCATCAGCTCGTACGTCTGCCCTCGATGAGGCGTTCCACGACAGAGGAGTCCGCCAACGTAGTGGTGTCTCCCACGCTCTCCACATCACCGGCCGCGATCTTCCTCAGAATCCGACGCATGATCTTGCCCGACCGCGTCTTCGGCAGGTCGTCGGTGAACTGAATGGCATCGGGCGTGGCGATGGGGCCTATCGTGCTCCTCACGACTTGGACCAGGTCCTGCTCCAGCCCATCAGACGGTGAATTGCCCTGCTTCAGCGTGACGTAGCAGTAGATGCCCTGACCCTTCACGTCGTGGGGGAAGCCCACAACCGCGGCCTCGGCGACTTTCTCGTGGGAGACCAGGGCGCTCTCTATCTCGGCCGTGGCAAGTCGGTGCCCCGAGACGTTGATAACGTCGTCGATGCGACCCATCAACCAGTAGAAGCCGTCCTCGTCGATTCTGCAGCCGTCGCTGGTGTAGTATTTCCCGGGGAAGACCGAGAAGTAGACACTCTTGATGAGCTCGTTTCTCTCGTCACCGTAGACGCCACGGATCATCCCGGGCCAGGGCTTGGTGACGACGAGGGCGCCGCCCTCGTTGACGTCCGCCACCGTCCCGTCACTCCTGAGGACCTCGGCCTCAATCCCGAAGAATGGCAGCGAGGCCGAGCCCGGCTTGGTTGGGATGGCACCTGGCAGAGGGGTGATGAGAATCCCTCCCGTCTCCGTCTGCCACCAGGTGTCCACGATGGGGCATCGCTCGTGACCGATGACGCTGTAGTACCACATCCAGGCCTCGGGATTGATGGGCTCGCCTACCGTCCCCAGGATGCGGATGCTGGAGAGGTCGTGCTTGTTGGGCCACTCCTCGCCTCGCCTCATGAGAGCTCGGATGGCTGTGGGAGCGGTGTAGAAGACGGTGACCTTGTAGTCCTCCACGATCTTCCAGAACCGGTCGGGCTCCGGGTAGGTGGGGATCCCCTCGAACATGAGCACCGTGGCGCCGTTGGAGAGCGGGCCGTAGACGATGTAGGAGTGGCCCGTTATCCAGCCGATATCGGCCGTGCACCAGAAGATGTCGTCGTCCTTCAGGTCGAAGATGAGCTTGGACGTGAGGTGCACGTAGACCATGTAGCCCCCGGTGGTGTGGAGGACGCCCTTGGGCTTCCCCGTGCTCCCGCTGGTGTACAAGAGGAACAACGGGTCCTCGGAGTCCATCTCTTCCGCCTCACACTCAGCCGCCACGTCTTCTGCAGCGGTCTCCTCGTGGTACCAGAGGTCTCTCCCCTCCTGGAGGTCGACTTCGATCCCCATCCTCCTGACGACGAGGACATGTCGCACGTCGGGACACGACTTCAGCGCAACGTCGGCGTTGTCCTTGGAACGGACCGTCTTCCCTCCGCGGGGATAGCCGTCCGCGGTGATGAGGAAGGTCGAGCCACCGTCGAGGATGCGGTCCCGCAGGGATCCCGGGCTGAAGGCCGAGAAGACGACGGAGTGGATGGCACCGATCCTAGCGCAAGCTAGGAGGGCGATGGGCAGCTCTGGGATCATAGGCAGGAAGATGGTGACTACGTCCCCGCGCCGCACACCGCGCTTCTTCAGCACATTGGCGAGCCTGCTGACTTCGTCGTGGAGCTGCCTGTAGGTGAAGCTGCGACGATCCTCTACTTCCTCGCCCTGCCACAGGATGGCAACTTTGTCTCCCTTCCCGCTCTCCAAGTGCCGGTCGAGGCAGTTGTAGGCCGCGTTGAGCTTCCCGCCGATGTAGTACTGCACGAAGGGGCCTTTGACCTCTCCGATCTTCGAGTAGTCGTACTCCAGGACCTTGTCCCACTTCCTGAACCACTCGAGACTCTCATCGGCGATGCGGCCCCAGAAACCGGCGGGATCATCTATTGATTCTCTATACTGCCGCTTGTACTCTTCCATGCTCTTGACGTGGGCCGACTGGCTCAGCTCTTCCCGGGGTTGAAAGACCCGTCTCTCCCGCATCAACGAGTTGATTTCGGGCTGCATCGCTGCCACACGTTCCTCTGGTTGAAGCACAGACCCTGCCCCTATTTCAAGGCGCCTCTAAGCGCGTAAATACATGTAATTTCTGAAAGGAGGTTACAGGATATGCGGGACTAACTCCCCGATCTCCGGACTCCCAGGTTGGAGCTCTGGCTGGCTGATAGTCTTCTAGATTTCTTGAGGAAATGAGACTAGTTCCCGTACATCAGATTGCCAATGTCCGGCCCGCCAACCTGGCCCAAGCTTCCGCCCCCGGCGTTGACACATCCCGGGAAGGCCGACCCCTGGTGGAAGCGTCCATGGCATCCGGGGACGCGAATGCCTGGTTGGGATGCGGGGGATACCACCTCTCTCCAGGCGTTAGGTTGCCTGATTCTGCTGCCGGGGTCGGTGCTCTTGGCGGCCGACCAGACCTGGGGAATCGCCTTTGCGCTGCCGGGTGGAACTCTCCTCTTCGTTGGGTGGTTGGCGTTGGGGCTGAACATCGCTGCCATCCCCCGAGGAGGAGGTTCTGCCTACCGGCACAAGAACGCAATGACAGTCACCTATGCCGTGTCCTGGGTAGGTCTGGTCCTCGGACTGGCCATCTCCAGTGTGGTCTTGCCCAGGGACATGGCAATGCCGGTCTCTCTCGGCCATGGCCCTCACACTACAGATTCTCGGAGTGCTCTGGCCCCTTGCATCCATGTTCGCGGGGACGATGGCCATCGGCTCCGTGCTCATTGGGTATGGGTGGGCTGGCGCTCAGGATGAGGGAGTCCCGGCTTCTCGAGGCCGCGTCGAAGGCTGAAGTCGGGTCCGCGACGGAGCCAGTCCCGGGCTTCGGCGGTCTCTCCCCCGAAATCTCCTGACTGCGAAATCTTAAAATACGGACCTCCAGTATTGAAAGGGCTACGTGTCGAGGTCCGATAGCTCCTTACTCTCAAGTCGGATAACTGCAAATGAACTCATTTTAACCACCGGTTACAGACAGCTTTTCATAAGGAACGCGAGCCAATCGAATGCTAGGGACGAGAAACGCCAGATGTCCACCCGCAACACGACATCCGCCCTTGTGACTCCCAGCCACGTGGCGATACATGGGAAGGTGATGGATCCTGAGCAAGGACGAAATCCGCGAGGACGAGGACGAAAACATAGAGGAGTTCATCGAGGAGCGCACGGCTAAGGTCAAGCAGGAACTGGAGGACCGCTTGGAGCGGTTGAAGTACCAGTACGAGCGCGAGCTGAACAACTTCCGCTACGAGATCCAGGAGCGCGACTACCGGCTCAAGGCCTACGAGGACAAGTTCAGCAAGATCAAGGAGCCGCCCCTGCTATACGCGTACATCGTTCGCAAGGAGGGGTCGGAGCTTTCAGGCAACCAGGTCGTGGTCGCTCGGGCGAGCGAGATGCTAAAGGTCTCCACCGGCTTCATGGACAAAGACACCCTGGAGATCGGTCAATATGTCTGGGTCCACCCCCAGACCTACGCTATCGTTGAGGAGAGCCACGAGATTCACCGGGGCATCATCGGGAAGGTCCTGGACGTCCTGGAAGACACCCTCATAGTGAGCGTCGAGGGTGACCTGGACAAGAGGATTGTGAAGTGCGACCCGGAGCTGGCGAAGACCATCAAACCGGGATTCCAGGTTTCCCTCCTGCCGCCCACCATGGCGATTCTGGAGGTCATGGCGGACGCAGAGGTGAAGAGCCTCCTCCTGGGCGAAAGGCCCCACGTCACCTACGATGCCATCGGCGGCCTGGACTGGGCCATCGAGCGGATCAAGGACGTCACCGTCCTGCCCTTTCAACAGAAGAAGCTCTTCGAGAAGGTGGACCTGAAGGCGCCCAAAGGCATCCTGCTCTACGGACCGCCAGGATGCGGCAAAACGCTGATTGTCCGGGCCATCGCCTCGGAGAACGAGATGACCTTCTTCAACGTCTCCGTGGCCGACATCCTCTCCAAGTGGGTCGGAGAGAGCGAGCGGATTACCAAGGAGATCTTTCGCCAGGCGCGGGAGAAGGCTCCGAGCATCGTCTTCTTCGACGAGATCGAGGCCCTCTTCACCATCCGCGGGATGCTGGACACCTCGGGAGTCCACAAGAACATCATCGCCCAGATCCTGTCGGAGATGGACGGCCTCATCGAGCTGGAGGACGTCTTCGTCGTCGGCTCCACCAACAGGCCGGACCTCCTCGATCCCGCCCTGATGCGGCCGGGGAGGTTCGACGAGATCGTGGAGATCCCCCGTCCCGACAGAAAGGCGGGGGAGGAGATTCTGAACATCTACCTTAGGGAGGGTCTTCCCCTGTCGCCAGCGTTGGTCGAGGAGTACGGGGACTACGACACAGCCTACCTCGCCCTCAGGAGATTCGTAATGGAGGAGCTGTACGGTGAGAACAAGTGGGTCCGCATGAAGCTCGACTCCGACGCGAAGGAGTCGGTGAAGACCGTCAAACGGAAGGACATCATCTCCGGAGCCATCATCGAGGCCGTGGTGAAGACGGCCAAGAAAAACTTCATCAAGCGGGCCATCCAGAAGCCGGCGAAGCAGCGGAACAAGGAAGGCCTCTCCATGGAGGACCTCCGACTGGCCATCGAAGAGGAGTGCAAGGAGCACGCCATCACCGAGGTCTACATCTACGAGAAGCGGCAACGGGAGATCTTCAAGCAGATCGGGACCGACCCCATGGTCGGCTGAGGAGGGCTGATGAGGCCCATCGTCCAGGGCACAGAGCACGAGTACACTCTCTACTCCCGCAAGATGAATCGCCTGGGCGTGGACCCTCACATCCTCGCCCTGGAGCTGCTTCGGGAGAGTGATCTCCACCTGGCAGGGGAATGGACGACTAACGGGTCGCGGGGCTACTACGACGTCGGCCACCTGGAGATCTCCACACCGGAGACCTCCAACTTCAGGGACCTCATTGTATGGGAGAAGGCGGGCGAGAAGATTGTCGACTGGCTTCGAAAGGTGACGGAGGAGAAGTATCTTGGCCCCGACGTGCGACTCTGGGCCTTCAAGAACAACACCTCCCCCGACGGCGTCTCCTACGGGAGCCACGAGAACTACTGCGTCTCCCGGAAGCTTCCCTTCCCCGAGGCCTTCGTCCGGGAGCTCGTGCCGCACCTCACCACCCGCTTCATCTACTCCGGGGCAGGGGACATCATTGACGGGAGGTACGTCCTGTCGCCGATGGCCTATCTGACGAGCTCCCTCATAAGCGGTGAGACCATGCACTCCACTGGCGTCCTCAACACGCGGGACGAGCCCCATGCGCTGCCCCACCGCTGGCGACGCCTCCACCTCCTCATCGGAGACGCCCTGGTCAACGAGGTAGCCATCATGCTGCGCCACTTCACTGCCAGCGCCATCCTGCAGCTGATGGAGGACAATAGCCTGCAGGATGTGCCCCTGCTGGCGGACCCGGTGAAGGACATGTGGCACAACGTGGAGCACATGAACCCGGAGAAGTGGCGGGTGACCCTCAAGGACGGCTCGCAGACGTCCCCCATCGCGATTCAGAGGTACTACATGGCCAAGGTCGAGGAGGTCGTGGAGAGCAGGCCGGAGCGGGAGGCCTTCCGCATCTGGGAGGAGGTGCTGGACGGCCTAGAGGCTAGGAAGTCCCGGGAGCTCGCGAGGCGGGTGGAGTGGTTGGACCGCTTCTTCGCCATTCAGGAGGCCGTGGAGGAGAAGGATGCGATGGAGGTCGAGATGATGGCCTGCAAGCAGTACTCCGAGGTGGGCCAAGACCGAGGGATATTCTATAAGAGGCAGCAGGCCGGCCTCGTGGACAGGGTCCTGGAGGATAGGGAGATTAAGGTGGCCGTCTACGAGCCTCCTGAGGATACCCGGGCCCGTCTCCGACGAGATGTGTGCGAAAAGGGCAAAATCGTGGGTATCGACTGGTCCTATATCGTCGTTGATGATGGGACCAGAAAGCGTATTAATATGCCCGACCCGTATAGTCCAGTGCTAGAGGAAGACGATGTCCCAGCTTGAGAAGAAGTCCAAGAAGAAGAAGAAGAAAAAGGAGGAGCCGAAGCTCGAGTTTGAGGCCGGGAAGGTCTTCAAGCCCAGCGAGGCGAAGGATCAGGACTTCGAGCTGGATATGGAGAGCGCTCGTTATCATGCCCGCAAGGGTGAAGGGGGCGACCGGCGCAGTTAGGCGCTGAGGAATCTTATTATTCTGCACCACCATCCGACCCCGTGATGGCTGAGGAAGGGGAGTTGGAGGAGACGCCCCGCGACGCTAAGTTCGAGGTGTACGGGCAGGAGATGATCGAGAAGGTCGTGAAGAGGAGCGGTAACAGCGGCCGCGTCTATCTCCCACCCGATTGGGTGGGCAAGCGGGTCAAGATCATCCGCGTCGAGTGAGGGATCATATGCAGGTAGCCGTACGGAGGGTCACGGAGGCCGACATCCCTGAGATGGTCCGCATCGAACGGGAGATAACCCAGAGTTCCCAGGTCAGCTCCCTGGAGGGAATCCTCCATGAGTACACGGACCGCGGCGATCCGGACCTCCTGGTGGCGGCAGAATCTGAGGGGAAGCTCGTGGGCTTCCTGGTGGGTGAGATCCGGCCCTGGGAGTTCGGTGAAGACGAGGAGGTTGCATGGATTAAGGTCGTTGGAGTGGACCCGAAGCATCAGGGCCGGGGCATCGGCAAGATGCTCGGAGAGGCCTTCGCGGAGAAGCTCAGGGGGAAGGGGATCAAGAGGCTGAGAACACTGGTCCCCTGGGATTCCGGCGATCTCATCACGTACTTCAAGGCCCTGGAGTTTGACAGGAGCAGATTCACGGTCCTAGAGAGGCGTCTATAGGCTTCGACGCGACACTGCAGCCGCAAATACTTATCAGAACCCTCAGGTATGACTGCCGTACATAAACAAACAGGAGTCGGAGTCCATGGGGAAGTTCATAGAGTATGAGGTGGAGGATGGTATCGGCATCGCCCGGATGAACAAGCCGCCGGCGAACACTTACAACTACGAGTTCATGAAGGAGCTAGACAGCGCCATTGAGGATGTCCGCTTCGACGACGACGTGAAGGTGGCCGTCCTCGCTAGCAAACTGGATAAGTTCTTCTCGGCGGGGGCGGACATAGGCATGCTCAACGAGAGCAACCCCGACTACAAGGCCATGTTCTGCCTCCACTGCCAGGAGACCCTGGTCAGGATGGAGAACACCCCGAAGATATGGATCGCCGCCATCAACGGCCACTGCGTCGGCGGGGGCCTAGAGATCGCCCTCGCCACCGACATACGGGTCATGGGCCGCGACAGTGGGAAGATTGGCCTGCCGGAGGTCAACCTAGGGGTCCTGCCGGGGACGGGAGGCACCCAGAGGCTCCCGCGGCTCGTCGGCAAGTCGACGGCCCTCGACATGATGATCACCGGGAAGACCGTGAGCCCCGATGAGGCCTTGAAGATCGGCCTGGTGAACTACGTTTTCGATCAGGAGGAACTCTGGGACAAGGCCGTTGACTACGCCAAGACCCTCGCCGCGGGGCCGATCCGCGCCGTGGGTCTCATCAAGCGGTCGGTCACCGAAGGGCTCGAGATCCCGCTGAAGCAAGGCCTGGCCCTTGAGCGAGAGCTGCAGAATCGCCTCTTCATCACCGAAGACGCCAAAGAAGGCATCAAGGCTTTTGTGGAGAAGAGGAAGCCGGTCTTCAAGGGCAAGTGACTCGCCGAGGCTACCTGAACTCCCTGATGATCTCGTCTCGGAAGATCTCCATCGAAACCCTCTCCCACCCCTTGGCAAACCCGAGAATGACGTGGTCGGCTCCCGCGTCGACGTACTCCCCCAGTCTCCCCGCCAATCCGTCTGGAGGTCCCAGATAGCCCGTCTTCCCGATCCTCCTCACGTTCTCCACGGGCACCCGAAGGGTGGCGGCGAAGTCTCGGGCCATTCTGTCCACGTCCTCCCCTCTCGCCAGCAGTGCCCACAAGAAGTGGGACTTGTGCAGTTCCGAGAAATCTCGTCCCTCAGCATCGCAGTACCCTCGAAGCTTCTCAAGGCGCTCCCCGAAGTCGGTGGGGTCCATGAAGGAGACGTCTACGCCGTCGGCAAACTTCGCTGCGACCCTGAGCGTCCGGTCGGCACTCCCACCAACCGTAACACCGGGCGCTGGGCGCTGAAGGGGCTTGGGGTTGCAGATGGCGCCCTTGATTGAGTAGTACCTGCCCTCGTAGGTAGCCATCTCCTCTGTCCACATGCTTCGGATAACCTCTATGGCCTCCGCCATCCGCTCCACCCTCTCCCTCAAGGGAGGGAACCCGTAGCCGTAGGCGTCGTACTCGAGCTTCTTCCACCCGGCACCGATGGCGAAATCCAATCGGCCCTTGCTGAGCACGTCCACAGTAGCAGCAATCTTGGCGAGGAGGCTAGGATGTCGATAGGAGTTGCAGCTTACCAGGGGGCCGATTCGTACCCTTTGGAGATCCACTGCGAGGGCGGCCAACAGGCTCCAGCACTCCATGGATGCGACGTCGATGGTGTTGTCCCTCAACATGAAGTGGTCGCTGACCGTCAGGGTTGTGAAGCCCAACCTTTCGCAGTCCTTCCCGACCTGCAGAACCTCCTCGTAGTTGTAGCCAAACTGCGGCTCGACTTGGACGCCGAAGGTGACCATGGCGGCCAGAAGGCCCGAGGGGTATAGTAGCCTTCCCCCGAGGAGCGGTTGGGTTCGCGCCCTCCGATTCCAGTGGAGTTAATAGACTCAGGCGCCTACCTCCTTGTGAGACACATGCGAAAGGTCGCAGCAGTCGGCACGGGCCTGTGCAAGTGGGGCGTCCGGGGCGCCACGCTGAAGGAGTTGGCCCAAGAGGCGGGGAAGGCTCTCTTCGATGACGTGGACAACCTTCCTCGAAGAGAGGTGGATAGCCTCTTCGTCGGGAGCGCCCTGGCCGAGCGCCTGGCCTTTCAGAGCTACGTCGCCCCCATGGTGGCGGAGCAGCTCGGTATCAACCCCACCAAGATGCTCGCCAGGACCGAGCTGGCTTGCGTCTCCGGCCAGTCGGCCCTCAAGATGGCCTACATGGCCATCGCTACCGGTCTGAGCGACGTTGCCCTCGTCGTGGGTCTGGAGAAGATGAACACGCCGGACATGGCGGAGACCCAGACGAGCATGGCCTGCGTCCTGGACCGGGAATGGGAGGGGGTCAACGGGATGACGGCGCCTCCCTACTTTGCCATGGTGGCACAGAGGCATATGTACGAGTACGGGACGACCCGGGAGCAGCTGGGCATGGTCTCGGTGAAGAACCATCGCCACTCGGCGACCAACCCCTTCGCCCACTTCCCCAAGGAGGTCTCCCTGGAGAAGGTCCTCGACTCCTTCATGATCTCGCCTCCTTTGCGCCTCTTGGACTGCTCCGGGATCACCGACGGGGCCGCGGCCGTGCTCCTAACCCATGAGGAGAGGGCCAAGGATATGACGGATACACCCGTCTACATCGATGGGATGGGACAGGCGGCCACGGGCAACCTGACAGTCAATCTCCCCTCTCTGACCTCCTGGCCAGCCATGCGTAAGGCCGTGGGAGACGCGTTGAAGATGGCCGGCGCCACCATCGACGACATGGACCTGGCGGAGGTTCACGACTGCTTTACCATCTCCGAGATCATCGAGTACGAGGAGCTGGGCCTCTGCGAGAAGGGTGAGGGGGGCAGATTTATCGAAGATGGCCAGTCCGAAATTGGAGGCAAGCTCCCCATAAACACCAGGGGCGGTCTCCTGGGCTGCGGGCACCCCCTGGGTGCTACCGGCGTAGCCCAGGTGGTGGAGGTCGTCCAGCAGTTCAAGGCCCAGGTGCCTCGGGAGAGGTACGTCGTGGGCGAGTGGGCCCTCTGCCACAACCTTAGTGGAAACGCCAACAACCACGGCGTCCTCATCCTGAGGAGGGCTTCCTGAGCTGGAGGTATATAATGGGCAGCGAGGAGAGGAAGATACCATATCTGCTTGACTTCTACCCCCTCCAGGAGGAGGAGTACACCAGAATCCACCCCTTCTACAAACACCTGAAGGAGGGGAGGCTCACGACGACGAAGTGCGGGGTCTGCGGGGAGATCCTGTGGCAGCCGAGGGTCGTGTGTCCCCACTGCAACGCCGAGGAGATGGATTGGGTCGACCTCCCGAAGGAGGGCGAGATCCATGCCTTCACGGCTGTCCTGGCAGGAGCTCCCAAGGGGATGGAGGACGAGGTGCCCTTCGTGGTGGGAATCGTGAAGTTGAGGGGAACCGACATCAGTGTGCTTGCCAGGATTGATGACGCGGAGTACGCGGACCTGAAGATAGGACAGGCCGTCAAGATGAGGGTCAAGATGCTCGATGACGGGCGCGCCTGGTTCAGATTCACTCCGGTAGACGCCGGTTGAGGAGGACGCTGGGGAAGCCTTCATAGACCTTACATGCCATCATCAGCGGCCGATGGTCAAGCGGTCGCTGAGACTGGACTGGGAAGATGTCTATACTGCCTACAGTGCCTCTCGATACCTGGCCCTTGGTAGCTTCTTCGTACTCCTGGCGGCCTTCGCGTGGTTGGCCGGGGGGAGATTCATGGAGACTTCCCCCGCCATTTACCTCTGGATCATCTTCCTCGTCCTGACGGGTTTGGGGAGCCTCCTCTACCTCATTGGATGGATCCTAATGAGGGAGTTGGCTCGCGGCAAGGCAGCCCCGGATGCCCTTATCATCCTCTCAGCCGCGGGGCTGGTCATCGGGGTCGTCCCCATCTTCCTATCCTTCCCTCCGTTACCCTGGTTCTTGGCCTTCTGGATCCTGATACCCTACGTCCCCTCGGCCTTCGCTCCCGTGCTCGTCGCCCACGCCATAATCTATCTTCTCTCCTCCACGGCGAGGCTCGAGGGCTTCCGCGGTCTGGTTTCGGCTCTAGCTAGCCTATACATCCTCCTGCTGGCTGCGGTGGCTCTGTGGTTGCAGATATTCGGAGGAGGCCAATACATCCTCAATACCTCCTGGTTTGCTGCCATGTCCGGCCTAGCATCCCTCGGATACGCCTGCAACGCTTGGTCCTGGTGGACGGAGTACCACAGCAAGCCTACACGCCGCCCCGGAGCCGCCGCAGCGACTGGCTTGTCGGAGGGGACCACCAAGGCCGCGGACCCGGAACCCGATGATGCCATGAAGGGAGATGAGAGCGGCTGAGGCATCCCCGAGGCCGGAGGGCAAACGTATTTTCCCCATTCTCCCATGCAACTCGCAATGTTCGAGAACATCCTCGTGAGCCGTGAGGAACACCTGGCATACATCACATTCAATCGACCGAAGGTTCTCAACGCCATGAACAGGCAGACCAAGGAAGAGGTTCTGGCCGCCTTGGACGACTTCGAGAAGGACGATGAGGTCCGCGTCCTCATCTTCAGGGGGGCTGGTGAAAAGGCCTTCGTCGCCGGCGCTGACATAAAGGAGTTCCAAGGCCTTCGGCCGATGGAGCAGCGGGAGGATCGGAGGCATCTCCACTTCTACGAGCGCGTGGCCTCCTTTCCAAAGCCCGTCATCGCCATGATCGGTGGCTACTGCCTCGGCGGCGGGTGCGAGCTCGCCCTGGCATCCGATATCCGAACGGCCTCCGAGAGTTCGAGAATTGGGCAGCCCGAGATCAACATCGGCCTCCTGCCGGGTGGGGGTGGCAGCCAAAGACTACCAAGGCTCGTAGGCGAAGGGAAGGCCATGCAGCTGATCCTCACGGGCGACATCATCTCGGCTGGCGAGGCGAAGAAGATCGGCCTCGTCGAGGAGGTCTACCCGGACGACGAGCTGGAGAAGAGGACCAAGGAGCTTGCCCTGAAGATTGCTGATAAGAGCCCCATCGCCCTGCGACTCGCGAAGGAAGCCGTACGGGCGGCCGCGAGGATGGACCTGGACGCCGGCCTGGAGTACGAGTCCACTCTGTTCTCCCTTCTCTTCTCGACGGAGGATAAGGATGAGGGCGTCGAGGCCTTCCTGGAGAAGAGGAAGCCGGTCTTCAAGGGAAGGTAGACTCCCGACCTGCCCAGTCTACGCTGGTTCGTGATTGGGCCGTGATGCGGGTCCCCTACTCCTCCAGGTGCTTCTGGAGGAGCATCATTTCGGGGATCATGCTCTCCATTAGGAGGCGAGTCACCTCATCGTTGTGCTCCTCGTAGATGTGCTCGCGGGCTCCGCGCCAAGTATCCAGCTTCGCCTCGCATATCTTGCAGAGCCAGTAGGGCAAGTGATCGAATCCATGTATGCCCAGCCTCGGATAATGGTTTTTGGAGTCGAACCGTTGCTCGACGGGAGAAGGGTTAAGCGACTCCGTCGCTACGTCGGGATTGGATTATATGAAGTTTGCTTTCGTCTACACGGGCATACGTGTGCGGGACCTAGATCGTTCCATCGCCTTCTACACTGATGTCCTGGGAATGGAACTCCTGGATCGAACGAAGGCCCCAGAAACCAAGGGGGAGTTCGCCACCCTTCGAAGCGGAGATCGGAAGCATACGCTAGAGGTCAACTGGTATGCCGACGACAGCCCCGTGGCGGCCCCCTACGTAAACGGCGAAGAGCTGGACCACCTGGCCTTCCATGTGGAAGACCTGGACGCCGCCTTAGCCCACTTGGATGAGCACGGCTACCCCCAGGTCCTCCATCGCTTCGAGAGCGAGAACAGTATCTGGGCCTACGTTCAAGACCCGGACGGCATCTACCTGGAGTTCTTTCAGCGCAAGAAGTGAGGGCTCCAGCGTACGAGGGCCGCCACCAAACCTTTATCCAAGCCCCTTCTCTCGGCTCCTCGATGGAAGGCTGGAAGGTCACCGACGTCCACGTCCACATTCAGCCACTGGAGATGGTAAGGAAGGACGCCCTCGAGATGCTTAAGCTCGGCAAGAAGGACTTCGACTTCGTCCTTGATCTGTGCAAGAGTCCATCGAAGTTCGTCGAGCACCTCGACCGGGAAGGAGTTTGGCGCGCCGGGCTAGTCAACTACGTCTCCCGAGAGGTCATCGGCTTCACGGAGGGGGTCAACGCCTTCGTCTCCGAGTACGCCAGGGAGTATCCGGATCGGTTGCTGTCCTTTGGAGGCGTAGACCCCAGGCGTTCTGATGTGGCGGAGAGTATGGAGGAGCTCATCTCGACGCACGAGGTAAGCGCCCTGAAGCTTCACCCCCCACATCAGCTCTTCCACCCCAACGGCTACCTTGCCGACGGGCCGAAGGGTCTCGAGGTAGTGTACTCCATGGCGGAGGAGAGTTCCCTGCCCGTCATGATCCACACGGGAACCTCCATCTTTCCCCGGGCTCGGGTGCGCTTCGGGAATCCCCTCGCCCTGGATGACGTAGCCGTCGATTTCCCGAAGCTCAACCTCATCATGGCCCACGGTGGACGGCCCCTCTGGACCAGAGAGGCCTTCTTCCTGCTGAGGAGGCACCAGAACCTCTACTTCGACATCTCCAGCATTCCCCCGAAGCTGCTTCTGGACTACTTCCCTCGGCTGGAGCAGATTGCGGACAAGACGCTGTTTGGCTCCGATTGGCCGGGACCTATGGTCCCGGGAATGCGAAGAAACATCGACGACTTTCTGTCCCTTCCCCTATCGGATGGTGCAAAGAGGATGATCCTGGAGTCCAACGCCCTGAAGCTCTTCCCGTGAGCTGGCTACGGTTCCGCACCCTCCAGGAAGCCAACCTTCACCCTGGCGGCAGGGTCACCGATGATTTCGTCCCGTCCCTGCAGGCTCTTCTGAGCAAGCTCGACGTAGACCCGCCAGCTAGCCTCGATGCGGACGCTGTCGGCCTCGTCTACGCGCCGGATGACCTTCGCGGGAAGGCCCCCGAGGAGGCTGTGTGGAGGGAACTCCTTTCCCTCGGGGACTACCGCTCCCGGAGCGACGATGGAGCCTTCGCTCACGCGGGACCGACTGGAGATGACGGAGTGCATTCCGATGACGCAGTCGTCCCCAACCTGGCACGCGTGGATGGTGGCCCCGTGGCCCACTGTCACCCTACTGCCGATGCTCGTCGGGCAGCCGAGGTCGGCATGGACGATGGTTCCGTCCTGCAGGTTGGTGGACTCGCCCACGGTAATGGCCTCCAAATCGCCCCTGAGGACGGTGTAGTGCCAGAGGCTCACATCCCTCTCGACGGTCACGTCGCCCACGATGACTGCCGTCTCCGCCGCGTAGAACATGGTGAGGGAACGGCAGGCCCCATATGAGGCTTGTCCGCCAAGAGAGAAGTATGGGTCCTACCATTGGTCGTCGTTGTCTGAGACCACGGAGGAGGAGTTGCAGAGGCTTCTCAAGGTGTCCCCGGAGGAGCGAGAGGCTTTCAACGAGTGTCTGGTGAGAATGGGGGAAGAAGGGCCTAGGGAGGACGCCCTGGCCCCCGCAACCTTCGGCCGCCTCACCTCTCTGCTCATCTCGCATCGCGGGATCAAGCGGGGAACGAAACTGCGTGCCTGCCAGCGACTCTTCGATGCAATCCCCCTGCCAGAGAGTGAGGACGAGGTGTTCGTGACGGCCGAGACCGTGCCTCCCTCCCTTCAAGAGGCGAGTTCGCTGCTCCTTGATGGGGACGAGTTCGTCGACTACCACCTGCTCCACCTGATCTACGCTCTCTACGTGGACCCCGAGAGGGGCGCCGCTGCGCCGATGACCGTGCTGGGGAGAAACCTCTCGGCCATCCTGGAGTCGGACTTCGAGGAGGGCCTGAAGCTTCTCTACACGTACCTCCTCCTCTCGTCCACCGGACTTCAACCCGGGGAGGCTGGAGGCCTCTTCCTTCTTGTCTTGGAGGGCCCAGGCATATCCGACAAGGCGAAGCGCTTGCTCGCCCTTGCTGCTGCTGATCACACCTTTGGAGCTGAGTGGTTCGCGGGCCTGGCTTCCGACGAGGGCCTATACCCGCGGGAACAGGGTGCGATGTCCGAGATCTTGCGTGAGGCCCGCGTGAGGCCCCTCCCGGAGGCTTTGTCGGCGACCGCGGAGGAGTGGCTCGTCAGGGCCCTTCAGAGGTCTGAGAAGCCTTCAAAAGGGGAGAACCGTTAGAGCCTCCATGGCCGAGGAGGTGGCCATAGTAGGAGCGGGCCAGTCCCGCTTTGGAGTCTTGCGGAAGGGCATGAAGGCCCTCTTCGCCCAGGCCTTCTTCGAGTGTTTGGAGAGCGTGGACAAGGGGATGGACCCGAAGCAGATTCAGGAGGCCTTCGTCGGTGGCATGGCCTTCGGAGGCGGGCAGCTGGGCAACCTGGCGGCCCTCATGACGGAGCAGGTGGGCTTGGTCCACGTTCCCTCTCGGCGGGTGGAGAACGCCTGCTCCTCCAGCGCCTATGCCCTACGGGACGCGTGGTTCGCCCTCCGGAGTGGCCTCATCGATGTGGCCCTGGTGGCCGGCGTCGAGAAGATGACCGACCTTCCTTCCGATCGTCAGCGGTACTGGCTCGGCGTCAGTGGTGACACGGAGTGGGAGCGGCTAGCGGGCTCCACCTTCTCAGGTCTTTACGCCCTCATGGCCTCGCGCCACATGCACGAGTACGGGACCAAGCGGGAGGCCCTGGCCCAGGTCGCCGTGAAGAACCATGGGCACGCGGTCCACAACCCGAAGGCCCACTTCCAGAGGGCCATCAAGCTGGAGGACGTCCTCCAGGCCCCCATGCTGGCACACCCGTTGACGCTCTATGACAGTTGCCCTGTATCGGATGGCGCCGCAGCTCTCCTCCTGACCCGAGGAGATGTGTCGCGGCAATTCACAGACGCCCCCGTCTATGTTGCCGCATCAGCAGGGGCAAGCGAGTTTCTCGCGCTCCACGATCGCGAGGACATCACCACCGTTCCGGGGACCGTCAAGGCGGGGAGTGAGGCCTTCCGTCAGGCTCGCCTCGAGCCGAAGGACGTGGACCTGGCGGAGCTCCACGACGCCTTCACTATTGGGGAGATTATGGCCCTGGAGGACGTGGGATTCTGCCGCAAGGGGGAGGGTGGGCCCTGGACGCTGGATGGTCGGACGGAGATGGACGGGGACGTCGTCGTCAACGCCAGCGGCGGCCTGAAGGCCAAAGGCCATCCCCTGGGAGCTACCGGGGCCGGCCAGGTGGTGGAGGTCTTCAAACAGCTAAGGGGTGAGGCTGAGAAGGGACGCCAGGTGTCCGGCGCCGAGGTCGCCCTCACCCATAGCGTGGGAGGCTCCGGCGCCACCATTGCCGTGCACCTCTTCAACCGGTGATGAAGTGGTCGGGATCGAGGCCTTGAGCTACTACTTCCCGCGATACAGCATCAAGTCGGAGGCGTATCGAGAAGCCTGGGGACACTTTGCTGGTCGTGGTATCCTTGAGAAGACAGTAGCGGGATACGACGAGGATGAGGTGACCATGGCGGTCGAGGCCGCCTCAGGACTGTCGTGGCACGATGAGCCGGGATACTTGGCCACGGCGACGGTGACGGGACCCCGCCTCTCGACAACTCTCGTCACCGCCCTGGGATGGGAGGACGTCCGGAAGGCCGATTTCACGGGCTCCACCAACGCATCGGGAGAGGCCCTTCTGTCCTGTCTGGACTTCGTGCAGGCACGTGGAGGGAGAGCCCTTCTCGTGGCGGCTGACCGCCCGCTGGGATCCCCTGCCGACCGAATTGAGCACCGCCTGGGCGCTGCGGCCGTCGCCGTCCTCATATCTCCCGACGGAGGACTAGAAATCGCGGACACGGCCACTCACACTGAGGAGGAACTCGGGGAGAGCTTCGTTGATGCTGGGCGGAGGTCGCGAGGGTTAGGTGTCGTGGAGGTCGCCTCGGAGACTGTACCCAAGGCGGTCGGCAAGGTTCTTCGCAAGCATCCAGACCGCGTCAAGGTCGCCTGCTATGAGCCGGATGGGAGATTTGCCCGGGGGGCATTGGGAGGCCTCGTCGAGGTCCAGCAGATAGGTGGCAACGTGGTTGAGCTTTCGGGGGACACAGGCTGTTCCTCCCCCTTCCTTGCCTTGATGGAAGCCGTATCCGCCAGCCGAAAGGGGGATGTGTTGCTCCTGGTCACCTACGGTGGCGGGTCCAGTGTCGCGTCTATTTTGCGTGTGAGCGCCCGACCCCGGACTCCCCTATCGCCGCGAAAGGCCCTTGCCTCAGGCCGCATCTACCTAAGCTACCTCCAGTATGCCCAGTTCCAGCGGTTCTTAGCCGTGGGCGATCCACCCTCGGAGTCCTCCATGGGAGCCTATCTCTCCGTGCCATCATACCTCGGCTCGATTCGAGAACGTTATCGTCTCCTGGCAACCCGTTGCGTGGAGTGCGACCACCTCCAGTTCCCACCGCGTGCCGTCTGCCTCAAGTGTGGCGAGCGGAACTTCGAACGAGAGCCCCTCTCCGGCAAGGGAGAGGTCTATGCCCGAACGGTGATCTCCCGCGGTAGCGCTCCGACGGAGTTTCGGGAGCAGCAGGATCTTGTGGGGGAGTACGGAGTCTGTCTCGTCCAGCTTGAGGAAGGTCCGCGCATCATCACCCAGATGACTGACTGCGAGCCCCACGATTTGGAGATAGGGATGCCTGTGGAGGTCGTCTTTAGACGCATCTATCGCCAGGAGGGCGTTGTTCGGCACGGGTACAAGTTCAGACCTGTATCCTCTTGAGGCTCCCACGGGCAGTCACCCGCACGCTTTTCTGCCGCCACCCACCACTGGCCCGTGCCACGGAAGGTCCCAAGGCGCTTCAGCATGCCGTGAGGTACAGGCCAGAGCATCGAGGAGGTGGATCGACTGTCCTCACTGGGAGCCCACGATCCACCCGGTGGAGTATGAGGACGGCACTCAGCCTCTACGCTTCTGCTACCACGGCGACAGCCGCTTTGGCAGAGGCCCGATGATGCTGGACGAGGAGGACCTAGGGAGAATGGCCGATGCGCTGTCGATCACAGAACTCATTGGGAAGATAATTAGGAGGTGGCTGGGCGTTAGCTGCCCTTCTTCTTGCCCTTCAGGTTCGCTACCCTCTCTTGGATGATGTCGGCCGCCACATCGGTCATGCTCACCTTTCCAGCGGCTATCTGGGCCATCATCTGCTCCTTCCGGGCTAGCGCGTCCCTCATCTCCTCGATAGTCAGATCGGACCCAGCCTGGACTATCTCCAGGGTTTCCTCCTCTGACCGCGACAGAGGGGTCTCCAACTCGATGGGGATTCTATCGACAGGGATGCCCGCCTCCTCCAGCAGGAGGAACCCCATCTTGTCGGGGTAGCCCTCCGCGTAGACGACCCGCCGGACACCGGAGTTGATAATCATCTTGGCGCAGGTGTTGCAGGGTATGAGGGTCGTGTACAGCACTCCGCCCCTGGCCTCCTTGCCGGCGAACAAGAGGGCGTTCATCTCCGCGTGGACCCCCGTGCAGATCTCCATCCGCTCGCCGCTGGGAATCTTCAGTTCGTCCCGGATGCACCCTATCTCGTCGCAGTGGGACATGTGGCGCGGGTTGCCGTTGTATCCCGTGCTCACGATGACGTCACCGTTGACGACCACGGCTCCAATCTGCCGTCGAAGACAGGTGCTCCTTCCCGCCACGTCAGCTGCGATGCGCAGGTAGTACTCGTCCCGGGGAACGCGCTTCATGCTCACCGGAGCATAAGGCCGGATTCTCTTATACCCTTGCAGCGCCCCCGATCGACCTACCGTTTTAGCCTCCGAGAGCTGAAGACAGCCTTCGCAAACGCTCCTGTCATTGCCCCTAACTTGACCGGGGGACGGTTCTCGTCCCCAAGACTCAGGAGATGGAGCGGGGAGCCCCTTCAGGACCTCACCCGTCGTCGACCGTGGTGTAAAGGAGCAGTCCCCCTCTCTCCTCGGCCTCCACGAGCCCTTCACGCTCGAGTATCTCCAGGTGCCCTAGGACCTCAGTGACTCCTAAGAACACCTCCTCGATGGGCAGGTTGTCGAAGAGATGTTTGACTAGGTCCATGGTTGTGTACCGCCCACGACTCAGCAGGTCGAGGAGTGCCTTCCGACGGTCAGCGTAGAGCCCTCGGTAGTTGTCGATGAATTCCCCGAGTCCTTTCAAGGGTGGTCCATGTCCCGAGTAGACGGCCTCCACATCTCGTCGGGACAACCTGTCCAGCGACTGCAAGTAGTCCGCCATTCCCACGGACTCGCCATCGGCGCCGCCGAAGGCGGCATTGGGGGTGATGCGCTTCAGGACGGTGTCCCCCGCGATCAGAGTCGTCCCGGACTGGAAGCAGGTGGAGCCGGCCGAGTGGCCTGGAGTGTGAATGACTTCGAACTCCCACCCGCCCAGTTCTAGCGTGTCACCGTCCCTGAAGGTCCTGTGAATGGGCGAGGGACGAGCCAGGCTCTTCACGTAGTCGAAGAAACCGCCCACGCGCTCCAGCATCGCCGTTGGAATCCCGGTCTTCAGGAACTTCCGCCTGTAGAAATCACTCCTCTCGTCGTAGGCGGTGGCGAAGTCGACCACCATCTCCCTGTCCAGCTCGTGGACCCACACCTCCGCACCCGAAGCCGAGGAGATTTCTCCAGCCTGACCGTAGTGGTCCACGTGGCCGTGGGTTATCAGGACGATGTCGATATCCGATAGCTTAACGCCCTCCTTCCCGAGCCGCTTCTCCAGACTCTTGAGCGATTCCGGGTGGTGAGGCCCCGCATCGACCAGGACGTTTTCCTCTCCTCTGAGGAGGTAGGCGTTGACGGGGCCCACCGGAAGCTGAGTCGGCAGGCGGATTCTTGTGAGACGCGGGCCCACGGCCATCGAGAGCTTCACCCGCCCCGCTCGGATAAAGCTTGCCCGAGATGCCCCCCACGTGCGTCATTCTTAAGAGTCTCTGGCCCGTTTGGTCACCTGCTGGGGTGTACCGTTTGGAAGAACCTCTTGTCCGGAACTACCTTCAGGAAGAGAGCCTCGCTCCTGGTCTTCCGAAGAAGGTCCTCTTCTGGGACGAGACCTTGAGAGACGGGGAGCAGACACCCGGGGTCCACTTCTCCCCGGAGGAGAAGGTGAAGATCGCCCTGATGATGGACGACATCGGCATCCCCATCATGGACGTTGGGATGCCCATCGTCTCTGCGGAGGAGAAGAAGGCTGTGAAGGCCATAGCCGCCGAGGGACTGGACGCCCAGGTGCTGACCGCGGCGAGGACCGTCAAGGGTGACATCGACGCGAGCCTGGAGTGCGACCTTGACGCCATCAGCGTCTTCGTGGCCTGCAGCGACATACACCTGAAGTACAAGCTCAGGATGACCCGGGAGCAGGTCCTTGGCATGGCGCCGGAGATGGTAGAGTACGCCAAGGATCACGGGCTCCATGTCTCCTTCGTGACGGAGGACACGGTGCGGGCCGACCTGGACTTCGTCGAGCCTCTCTACAACGCCTGCATCGATGCGGGAGCGGATCGCGCCGTCCTCTGTGACACGGTCGGCGTTATGACTCCCACGGCCATCAGGTGGTGGATTCAAGCCGTCAAGGAGCGCTTGAGGCCTGTGGAGCTGAGCGTTCACATCCACAACGACTTCGGCATGGGCGTGGCGAATACCCTGGCCGCCTTGGAGAGCGGAGTTGAGGTGCCCCACACCACCGTGAACGGTCTTGGTGAGCGCTCGGGAAACACGCCCTTCGAGGAGACTGTAATGGCCCTGGAGTCCCTCTATGGCTATCGGACGGGAATCGACACCCCCCGTCTCGTCGAGCTCTCTCGCCTAGTGGAGGAACTCTCCGGTGTTCCCGTTGCCGTCAACAAGCCCATCGTCGGGTACAACGCCTTCCGCCACGAATCGGGCATCCACACCCACGGGGTCCTGATGCACACCCTAACCTATGAGCCCCTCCAGCCGGAGGTCGTGGGGAACAAGCGGGTCCTGGTCTTCGGCAAACACACGGGGGCGGCGTCCGTGGAGGACAGACTCAGTAAAGCCGGCATCGAGGCCGAGAGAGACCAGGTCATGGCCATCGTCGCCGCCATCAAGGAACTGGCGGAAACCAGGGAGAAGTCGGATCAGCTGGCCTTCATCCAGACCTACAGGGAGAGGGAAGAGCGGCTCCGCGGGGTCACGGAGGAGGAGTTCTGGCAGACGGTCAAGGCCGCTGGCGTCAAGGTTCCTTCATCGTTTTCCGATGGCGGCAAGACGGAGTAGTCCCTCCTGGAGCCCTTTGTGAGGGCCTTCCAGGCCACTTCAGAACCCTTAATAGTTGCCATCTCGTATCGTCAGGCATGCCGGGCTTGACCATGGCTGAGAAGGTCCTGGCTA
Organism: uncultured Methanomassiliicoccales archaeon; assembly: GCA_964347325.1. Lineage (GTDB taxonomy): Archaea > Thermoplasmatota > Thermoplasmata > RBG-16-68-12 > JAJISG01 > JAJISG01. The sequence continues at coordinate 125,694 of CAYFYA010000001.1, forward strand.
GGGCGAGCGACCGGGACCGGGCCGAGGCCGGCGAATTCGTGGACGCTGAAGTTGACCTTCTCTACATGCACGAGATGCTCGCGATGGTCCTCGAATCTTTTCGGCAGATTGGGGTGGAGAAGGTGTGGGACCCAGACAGAATCGTCGTTACACTCGACCACTGGGTCCCCCCTCCCAACGAGCGGGTTGCCCAGATGCACCAGGACATCAGGGTCTTCTGTCGGGAGCAGGGCATCGAGAGGTTCCACGATGTGGGGGACCACGGGATCATTCACCAGCTCGTGGCGGAGCGGGGGTATGCCCAACCCGGAGACCTAGTGATCGGCTCAGACAGCCACACCAACACGGTAGGAGCCCTTGGGGCTTTTGCCGCAGGCATCGGCGCCACGGATACAGCTGCATTGCTGGCGACAGGCCAGATCTGGCTGAAGGTTCCTGAAACGATTCGAATAGATATTTCAGGGGAGCTATCCCCAAGAACGGGCGCCAAGGACGTCATCCTGAGGATCATCAGCGAGACGGGGGACGACGGAGCTCAGTACAAGGCAGTGGAGTTCCTGGGACCGACTGTCCAAGGTCTTCCCATGAACGAGCGCCTGACGCTTTCCAACATGACCACGGAGATGGGGGCGAAGGTGGGAATGATTCCCGGCGACGGGGTGACGAAAGCGTACCTTGCCCACAGCGGGAGGCCCTTTAGCCCCATAGCGCCTGACGAGGACGCCACCTACGCGGCCACCTACTCCCTTGATATCTCGGGCATGGGGCCGCAGGTCGCCTGCCCGGAGAACCCATCGAACGTGAGACCAGTGGAAGACTTGAGAGGGACGTCCGTCCAGGTGGCGTTTCTGGGCTCGTGCACCAACGCTCGCATCGAGGATTTGCGGGCGGCTGCGGAGATAATGAAGGGAGAGCGTCTGGCCCCGGGCCTACGGATGCTTGTCTCCCCTGCGTCTCAGGCAATCTACCGACAGGCCCTCAAGGAGGGCCTCGCGGATGTCTTCGTTGATGCGGGAGCCACGTTCACCAATAGCACCTGCGGTCCATGCTTCGGAGGCCACCTGGGCGTCCTAGCTCCCGGTGAGGTCTGTATCAGTAGCAGCAACCGCAACTACACTGGGAGGATGGGGAGCAAGGAGGCCCGGATCTATCTAGCTTCGCCTCTGACCGTGGCCGCCACCGCTCTGCACGGCGAGATCACTGACCCTCGGGAGGTGTAGGGTTGGCAAGTCGCTTCAGCGGCCGCGTATGGAAATTTGGCGAGGGGGTCTCCACCGACCACATAATATCGGTGAAGTACCTGGACACAACGGACCCGGAGGTCTTCGCGGCACACGCCATGGAGGTAGTGGACCCTGAATTCCCGAACAAGGTGGAGCGGGGGGACATCATCGTCGCAGGCCCCAACTTCGGTTGCGGATCTAGCCGAGAGCAGGCACCCCTCGCCTTGAAGACCCTCGGCATCAGGGCCGTTGTTGCGGAGTCCTTTGCTCGTATCTTCTTTCGAAACAGCATCAACATAGGCCTACCAGCGGTGGAGTGCAAGGGGATCGCGGAAGCGGTCTCTGAGGGAGAGTCGATCACGGTGGACCTCGAGGCGGGAGATGTGACCACGCCCGCGGGGGACCGGTTGAGCATATCTCGATACCCGGATCGAGTTCTAAAAATTCTGCGAGCCGGAGGCCTTATCCCGATGCTTCAGAAGGAATTCAAGGCCCGCTCTCAAGCATAGCAGCGAAACCTGTCTCGCCTGAATGTCCCACACGAGGCAGCTCGGGATCGATGCGCGGAGGGGGCACGTAAACCGATGTCGCCCGACCCTCCTGTGGGTCCTTGAACAAACATTATCTACGCCGCCCAAAGAACCCTTAAGTAGCCACTCCAGGTTTGTGCTGCGATGGCCTACAAGGTCGTCGTCCTAGCCGGGGACGGCGTGGGCCCAGAGGTCGTACGGGAGGGCATCAAAGTCCTCCACGCCGTAGAGGAGGCTTATGGCATCGACTTCGATCTCGTCCCATACCCTTGCGGCGGCAAACACTACCTGGAGACGGGGGAGGAGTGGCCCGAGGTCGCCTTCGAGTCGTGCAGGACCTCCGATGCCATTCTCTTGGGCGCCATAGGCTACCCTGGCGCCAACCTTCCTGACGGAAACCTGGCGGGGGCGGGCGTCGTGTTCGGCCTCCGTTTCGGCTTGGACCTCTACGCCAACGTTAGGCCAACGAAGCTCTATCCCGGGGTGAAGCACAAGATCCATGATGGCCTGAAGGAGGTCTGGGATCCCGGAAAGGTGAACTTCGTCATCGTCAGGGAGAACACGGAGGGCATCTACTCTCCCATCCGCGGCATCCTGAAGCGCGGCGGCGTCGAGGAGATGGCCATCGACAACAGGGTCACGACCCGCAAGGGGGCTGAGAGGGTAATCCGCTTCGCCTTTGAGCTCAGCCACCGTCGCGAGGGGGCCCCTTTGGATGGCAGGAAGAGGGTCACCTGCGTGGACAAGAGCAACGTCCTCGATGGCTGCCGCCTCTTCCGAAGGGTCTACGATGAGGTCGCCGAGGAGTACCCAGATGTTGATCGGGACTACGCCTACATCGACGCCTTCACGCAGTGGATGATGCGGGGTCCTGAGGCCTACGATGTGGCCGTGATGAGCAACCTCTTCGGCGACATCGTCACAGACCTAGCCGCCGTCCTCCAAGGCGGCATGGGCCTGGCCGCCAGCGGCAACATCGGCGACCACCACGCCATGTTCGAGCCCATCCACGGCAGTGCCCCGAAGTACGAGGGCCAGGACAAGGCCAACCCCATGGGCGCAGTGTTGGCCGTGCAGATGATGCTGGAGTGGCTCGGCGAGAAGAAGGGTGACGGCTCCCTGCTGGGAGCCTCCGCGGCCGTCGAGGCAGCGGTCAGATCGGTCCTGAAGGGGGGCAAGCGCTTGACCTACGACCTCGGTGGGAAGGCTAAGTGTAGTCAGGTTGGAGACGCCCTGGCCGACGCGGTCAAGAGAGCCGTCGCGTCGCCTGGATGAGTTGAGCGGCCTCCCGCAGGTCTCGAACCGTGAAGTCCGGCCTAGGAACACTCCCCTTCAGCTTCTCACCCCTCCGATTGACCCAGCCAGCCATCATCCCCACCCGCTTGGGTCCGAGGATGTCGTCCACGGAGGAGTCGCCGACATGGAGGGCCTCTTCGGGAGGACAGCCCGCCTTGTCCAGTGCGACCTCGAAGATTCTCCGATCCGGCTTGTAGGCCCGTGTGCTCTCCGAGGTCACCATGATAGAGAACTCCTTGCCAAGACCCGACTGCGCTAGGAGGGTATGGAGCAGGTCGTTGTCGATGTTTGAGATGATGCCCAGCGTGAAGCCCTCGAGCTTCTTGATAGCCTCGGGAACCTCCGGGTAGGTCGTCGTCCCCGTCCAGAGCCGCAGGAGTTGGCGCGTGTAGGATAGCGGGTCGCCTTCGACCCCGACCTCCTGGAAGAGAAGGGAAAGGGCCTCCGCTGTAGCCTCCTCCACCGTCAGGAAACTGCCTCGAGTCGCAACCTCATAGCTCTTCTCCCACCAGACCTTCCCCAACTCCTCGCTCGTCAGAGCCAGGCCCGTGTCCTGGATGATCTCATCCATGACCTCCCCGCTCGCCACCTCATCCAGGCGGAACAGGGTCCCGAAGGCGTCGAAGGTTACGAGTCTAGGTCTCTTCACGATTGACCTCCTTCAGGCTAAGAGGTCTCCCTGATCCTGGGAATGATCTCCCTCGCGAACGTTTCGATCGGCTCAATCTCGTAGGCTCCGGGAAAGTAGACAACGAAGTAGGTGACGCCCACGTCTATGTACTCCTTGAAGTATCGGGCCACTTCGTCGTACTCCGCGACGAGATTCCTATCCAGGTAGTCGTCGATTCTCTGGCCCAGCCGTTTGGCGTAGACCGCGGCCCTCTTCTCCGCCTGAGCGGAGTCCTCAGCTGTCACGACCACCTCGCTGTAGCTTCTCTCGATCTCCTCGGGATTCCTGCCCACCGCCTTGCAGTGCTCGTCCAAGATGCGCGACTTCCGGGCGAACTCCTGGGGCCAACCGAAGAAGTTGGAGCGATCCCCGTACTTGGCCGCCGAGCGCAAGGTGAACCTCTCCCCACCTCCGCCGATGGTCACTGGCGGCCTCGGAGACTGAACGGGCTTGGGGCTGCAGTATGCCCCTTTCAGGTCGTAGAACCGACCGTGGAAGGTGACCCTCTCCTCCTCCCACAGTCGTCTGATGACCTGAATCGCCTCGTCCATCATCCCTATGCGGGCGGCGGCCTTGGGGAACTCGAAGCCGTACCCGTCATACTCGTGCTCATACCAGCCCGCCCCCAGACCGAACTCTAGCCTGCCTTTGGACAGGACGTCCACGCAGGCCGCCATCTTTGCCAGCATGGCCGGATTCCTGTAGGAGTTGCAGGTCACCATCTGTCCTATCCTGAGCTTCGAGGTCACGGCGGCGATGGCCGCCGTCATGGTCCAGCACTCGAATACCGGAAAGGGCCCAGGTCTGGGAACGGGATGGAGGTGGTCGTAGAACCAGCCCGACGTGAATCCCTCACGCTCGAGGGCCTTGGCCGTCTCGACGATGAGGTCGTACATCTCCTCGGGGGAAGCCTCGTCCGGAAGGTCGTAGATCCAGCCCTGAGGGACCATAGCGCCAAAGGTGATCTCCCTCATGCGGGAGGGAAGGTGGGGCTTCTTTAAGGGTTTCACTGGGCCCAAGGAATTTCAGCGACCCATATCCAGTAGAAACCTCTTTTGATCGAGCAGATGCCAGGGTTCCTCCTCGAACACATCCTCCAGGAGGGTGCCCGGCGGTACGGGGCCAGCCTCCTCGGCCATCTTGATGCCTTGGAGGACCTCGTCGGTGACCGCCTGCCTCATGGCCTCCTCCTCTGCTCGCTCCATGATCCCTTTCTTCTCTAGGTAGCGCCAGAACCGTCGGAGTGGGTCCTTGCCCTCCCACTCCTCCACCTCCTCCTTGGGGCGATAACGGGTGGGGTCATCCGCGGTGGAGTGTCCGAACATGCGGTAGGTGACGGCCTCTATGAAGGTGGGTCCCTTCCCGGACCTCGCCGTCTCCACAGCCTCCATTGTCCCGGCATAGACGGCTAGGATGTCGTTGCCGTCGACCTTCATGCCGGGAACACCGTAGGCGCCGGCCTTGATAACCAGGTCCTCGGAGCGCGTCTGCCTTGACAGCGGGACGGAGATGGCCCACTGGTTGTTCTGGCAGAAGAAGATCACGGGAGGCTTGTAGACCCCCGCGAAGTTCATGGCCACGTGGAAATCAGAGCTGGAGGTAGCGCCGTCCCCGAGGTAAGCGAGGACGACGGTGTCGTTGACCAGGTATCTCGCCGCCATCGCCGTTCCCACGGCCTGAGGAAGCTGGTTCCCAATGCAGCTGGACCAGGATACGTGGTTGACCTGCCTTGAGGCGAAGTGGCACGGCTGCATGTGCCCCTTGAGGACGTCCTGCTCATTGCCGAGGCACTGGGCCACGTACGTCATGAGCGGGTAGCCTCGCAGCAGGGCGGCACCCCCCTGCCTCAGGGCCGGATAGATCCAATCCTGAGGGCCGAGACAGTATGCGCTGCCTACTACCGCAGCCTCCTCGCCCGAGGCAGGGCCGTAGAAGCCGATGCGTCCCTGGCGCTGCAGGCCTATCATCCTCTCGTCTAGGATTCGTAGGAGGAGCATCTGCCGGTAGAGGCTTCGGAGCTCCTCCTCAGCTAGTACTGGCTCCTTACCGATGACAGAACCGTCTGCGTCTACGATCTGAAGAGTCTTCTGAGCCAATGACCTCAGCCGCTTGTATCATGGCCAGGAATTCGCTTAAGCTTTGCTGGTGCGTTCTCACTGGTTTCAATCACGGCGGGCCGAGACGATGCCAACGGGCGGATGATCCTCTCCGTGGGAGGCCAGCTTCTCATGGGCGGTGTCCCAGCGATTCAGCAGGCTCGCCCGCTTCTCTTCGTCCTCAATCTTCTCCACGTATTCCCTTGGGAGAAACGCCAGGAAGTGGGGTAGACCCACCATGATAATACGGGAGTCGACGATCTGTCCCCCTGCCGCACTCACGAGGCTCTCCAGTTCATCAAGAGGGAGGTAGTGGACGTCATCCTTCCTGCCAGTTCTGGCCTCGAAGACCTCCTCCCGAAGCTCGTACATCTCAAGGTGGGCCTCCTGAGCCTTGGTCTCAGCCTTGGGCAAGGTCTCCGCGACGAAGACTCGAGGGGCTACCCTCAACATCTCGCTGAGGACCGACACCATCGTCTGCTCATCATGGAGGCTCCGGATTCCATGGATAATGATCGCGAGGTCGAGGGAGTCGCCACGGAGTGGAAGCTGCGCGGCGTCACAGCCCACCGGCCTTACCCGACTCCTGAGGCCAGCCTGGCTCAGGATCTCGTCGAAGTGGGTCCACCTCTCAAGCTCGGCCGCCACCACCCTTCCATCCTGGCCGACCCGGTGCGCTAGCGCGACCGTTGCGAGGGCATGTGTGCCGGAGCCGACTTCGAGAACACCAGCGCCCTTCGCGATGTCGACGTGGGAGAGGACCTTGTACCGTTCAATTAGCTCTAGATGCAGCCAGTGACGAGGGAGTGGAGGCGGTTCATCCCTGGGCGGAAGGCGACTCACCACCGCGGCAAAGGTTGGGTCCACGTCCTCGAGGGCTACGTTCAGCCGCTCCAGAGAACCGTTAAGTCGACGCGGTGGGGTAGGCGATGCTCCAGGCTGGGTTGACACCTGCTCCTCCATCCATGGCCGTGTATAAAGGAGTCCCGCCTCGCCCTTCGAAACTTAGATTATCGTCTGAGGGCCTTGGTAGACCGTGGTGCCCACGTCAGACCGCCCGGGGACTCCATTGGCTGAACTCCTCAGACTCTCCGAGGCCCTGAAGGCGACCAGGAGAAGGCTTGAGAAGAGGCGCCTCTTGGTCGAGTTCCTCGGGAGGCTGCCGCCGGAGGAGGTCTCTCCAGCTGTCCTGATTTTGACCGGTAGGATCCTACCCGAATCTGAGAAAGGTGGACTCAACGTGGGGTGGGCGACTATCAGGAAGGCACTGAAGTCTTCTAGCCAGGCCTCCCTCCTCGAGGAAGACCTCACAATTCTCGGGGTCCACCAGACCTTCCGGGACATCGCCTCTAGGAGCGGTAAGGACTCCGTGAGGAAGAAACAACGACTCCTGCAGTCGCTGTTCTCCCAGGCTAAGGATGAGGAAGTCGACTTGCTCCTTCGTTCGCTATCTGGTGAGATGAGGATCGGTGTGAACGAAGGCGTCCTCCTGGAGGTCCTCGCCGATGCTACCGGGGCCGACCTGGAACTGGTCCGGCGGGCCAACATGTTCATGGGAGACCTGGGGCAGACGGCGTTCGTCGCCTTCAAGGAGGGGGTCGAAGGCCTTAAGGCGGCGAGGCTGGAACTCTTCACTCCCATCAAACCCATGATGGCTGAGATGGCCGACGATCTTGAGGCGGCCTTGGTCGAACACGACGCCGTAGCCCTGGAGTACAAGCTTGACGGGGCTCGGATACAGATTCACCGTAGGGGAGACGAGGTTCGGATCTTCACTCGTAGGCTGACGGAGGTGACCGGGAGCCTCCCCGAGGTGGTGGTCTTGGCACGCGAGTTCGGCGACGGTGACCTCCTCGTGGAAGGAGAGGTCGTTGCCGTGGACAAGGCTGGAAGACCCCTGCCCTTCCAAGACCTGATGAGAAGGTTTCGGCGCGTCCACGAAGTTGAAACGCTGGCCGAGCAGATTCCCCTGGAACTGTACCTCTTCGACGCACTGGTGCTGGACGGTGAGGTCACTATCGACCTATCGTATCAGGAGCGATGGGAGCTACTGGCGGGAGCGGTCCGTGATGACCTGCTGGTGCCGAGGCTTTTGGAACCCAATCGTGAAGGAGCTGAGAGCTTCCTCCAGGAGGCGCTGGAGGCCGGACACGAGGGATTGATGGTGAAGGATCTGAGGAGTCCGTACACCCCGGGGAAGAGGGGAAAACGCTGGCTCAAGGTCAAGCTCGCCGAGACCCTGGATGTTGCCATCATCGCGGCTGAGTGGGGCCATGGCCGCCGGCAGGACTGGCTCAGCAACTACCATCTCGCCGTTCGTGATGACGAGGGCCATTTCCACATGATCGGGAAGACCTTCAAAGGCCTCACCGACGCCGAGTTTGAGGAGATGACGAACCGACTCATGCAACTCAAGGTGAAGGAGGAGCCCTACGTTGTACACGTGAGGCCCGCGGTGGTCGTGGAGGTGGCGTACAACGAAATCCAGCGGAGCCCCCACTACAAGTCAGGTTTCGCCCTCCGTTTCGCGCGCATCACCCGCATCAGGGACGATCTCGCTCCCGAGGACGTGGATAGCCTGGAAAGGCTGACGACACTCTACTCCCGGCAGTTCGAGCGTAAGGGACGCATCCCGGAGTGAACTGGATCGCCCCATCGTCCCCCGCCTGTGCAGTGCCTCCGGGAAAGGGAGAACGCAACGGTCCCACAGGGGAGTCAAGAGGTTTTTATGAGGTGACGGATTTTGGCCCACCCGCAATCAACACTGGCTTGGGGCCCCCTAACTCCGAGGGGGCTAGGTAGGTTCCTACACATCGGTGAGAGTTATCATGGCTGGTAACGATTCAAGTCCCGTTGGCCGTGGTAGCCCAGGCTCTGGTCCTGTAACGGAAGGCGTCAGGACCCTGATGGGAGACCCGAAGAGGGCCGTCTGGAAGCTGTCCCTGCCGATGATTGCCGCCTTCTCCATCCAAACCATCTACAACTTCGTCGACGCGATCTGGGTCTCTGGCCTGGGTGCCGATGCCCTCGCCGCCATCGGTTTCTTCTTCCCATTCTTCTTCATGTCCCTCGCCATCGGGATGGGACTCGGGGTCGGCGGGGGTTCAGCCATCTCCCGCAGGATTGGTGCCGAGGATCGAGATGGTGCCAACCGCGTGGCTACCCACACTCTGGTGCTGACGGCGATCCTCGCCACGGCCATCGCCATACCGCTCCTCCTCTTCGCTGAGCCCATCTTTTTCGCCATAGGCGCGGGAGATGTCGCGTCTCTCGCCGTGGCCTACGCGCAGGTCATGTTCGCAGGAACCTTCATCATCTTCTTCCCCAGCGTCGCCAACGCCATCCTCCGAGCCGAGGGGGACGCCAAGCGGGCGATGTACGCCATGGCCTTCGGCTCCGTCCTGAACATCGTCCTAGATCCTATCTTCATCTACGTTCTGGGACTCGGGGTGGCCGGGGCAGCGGTGGCTACCGTGCTCTCCATGGGCGCCACATCCCTGGTGATGGCGAACTGGATGTTCCTGAGGAAGGACACCTACGTCCGCTTCGCCTTCAAGGGCTTCAGGTTCGACCGAGACATCCTTGGAGACATCTTCGGAGTGGGCCTCCCAGCGTCCATCATGTTCCTCACGATGTCCTTCATGATCTTCATCATGAACTTCATCATCGTCGTGGTCGGGGGGACCGACGGCGTCGCCATCTTCGCCACTGGTTGGCGCGTGGTGACCATCGCCACCCTGCCGGTCATCGGAATCGGAACAGCCATAGTCTCCGTGGGGGGTGCGGCCTTCGGCGCCCGGGACTACCGGAAGCTCGACACGGCGTACATGTACGCGATACGGTTGGGCGTCATCATCGAGATCCTGGCGGCTCTGGCGATATTCTTCCTGGCACCCTACATCGTTATGGCCTTCACCTGGTCCGAGGAGACGGCCCGAATCGGGCCTGGCCTGGAACTCTTCCTTATGATCACCGTCCTGATGTACCCGGCGGTGGCCCTGGGTCCCGCCTCCTCCTCCCTGTTCCAGGGTGTCGGCAAGGGGATGAACGCCCTAGGCGTCACGATCATTCGCACCTTGCTCCTCTCGCCCCCTCTCGCCCTCCTCTTCGCCCTCGTCGCAGGTCTTGGACTGGAGGGCGTGTGGTGGGGGATGGTCGTGGCCAACGCCCTGGGGGCGAGCATCGCTTTCATCTGGGCGAAGGCCCATATCCGGAGCCTGGCCTCCGGCAGAGTTACGCCTAAGGAGGAGGGGGCCCTGGTGCGGGCTCCCTAGGGTTCGATAGCAAAAAGGAAGAAGGCGGCTGGGGGGCTGTTGTGGGCGACCACCGCGACCTTGCTTCAGAAGGGTCGTTGCCAGCCACCCAGCCTGAAGGACCGTTGGCGGAATGGGGGGCGTCCCGCCAACTGCATTCCAAGCTGCCCTTAAGTGTACTTAAAGCACGCGTCACATGATGACACATTCACGTAGGGAGCCTAGGGCAGCTGCCAGTCACGCCCCGCCAGGGCCGTACGGAATGCCATGATAAGGGAGAGAGCCTCCTCAAGGCCGGCTTCCTCCTTGCTCCCCAGAAGGTCCTTCAGACGCCGTCGGAAGTGGTTCTCCAGCAGGTCTAGGGCTCTGGGCAGGCGCTCCGAGTCCCCACTCTCGCCATGCTTTCGTATGAGCCAAGCGATGGTCCTTGCCTTGGTGACCGCCGTCCCCTCATCCAACTCCGAGAGGTGGGCTTTGGCCGTCTCCACGATGGCGTTCTCCTGAGGCGTCAGCTCCACACGTACCGATATCGTGGGCTTGCGAGACCGGCGCTGGGGCATTGGGCTCACCAGGCTGCCTGGCTTACAAAAGGTTGATGTCGTGATTCGCGCCCCTGATTCCCTTCTTGGGCGGAAAGCGCAGCGGTCCAACCTTTTTATGGACCCTCGGCCTTGGAAGCTTTCCCATGATGCCTAGGGCGATATGGTCAGGAGCCATCACCTTCGGCCTGGTCAATATTCCCGTGAAGCTCTTCACCGCCAGCCAGAGGAGAGACATCGCCTTCCGCAGCCTCCACGCCGAGTGTGGCACTCTCCTGAAGAGGCCTTACTACTGCCCTGTGTGCGAGGTTCAGGTGGAATACAAGGACCTTCAGAAGGGCTACGAGTACACCAAGGGAAGGTACGTCGTCCTTACGGAGGAGGACTTCGACAAGGTTCCCTTGGAGAGCAGCAAGGCTCTCGACGTCAAGGGATTCGTGGAGAGGGAGGAGGTGGATCCTCTCCTGCACGACTCCAGTTACTACCTGGCCCCCGCCGAGACGGCGACGAAGGCCTTCGAGCTTTTCCGCCAGGCCCTGGAGCTGACCAACAAGGTGGCCTTGGCCAAGGCGGCCATCTGGAAGAAGGAGCGGGTCGTCACCGTCAGGCCCCGTGGTAAGGTCCTGGTGCTATCCGCCCTTTACTACGAGGACGAGATCAGGCCGCCGCCCGAGGTGCCGGAGGAGAAGCCCGTGGAGGTGTCTAAGGCCGAGGTTAACCTGGCCGTCGACCTCATCAAGGCCCAGACGATATCCTTCGACATGGACCAGTTTAAGGACGACTACAGGGAGGCCCTCCTGAAGGTCATTGAGGCTAAGATCGAGGGCAAGGAGGTGGAGGCCCCGGTGGTCGTGGCTAGGGAGACGCCAGAGGATCTGATGACCGCCCTGAAGGCGAGCCTGGAATCCATCAAGAAGTCGACGTGACATGTCCTTCCCAAAGGGCCCGATAAGGCCCATGTTGGCTCGGTCGAGAGACGATCCCTTCGACTCTGATGAGTTCGCCTTCGAGGTGAAGTGGGATGGGACCCGGACCATCGCCTTCGTGGACAAGGAGCACCGCTTCCAGAACCGCCGGTTGAACCAGATCGCCTATCGCTACCCCGAGATCAGGCCCGTGGTCAAGGGTCGGGCGGTCCTGGACGGGGAGATCGTGGTGATGCATGGTGGGCGGCCCGACTTCATGAAGCTGCAGCAGCGGGAACACGCCCTGGACGCCTTCAAGGCCGTCATCCTGGCGAAGGAGCTGCCCGCGACGTATGTGGTCTTCGACATCCTCCACTGGAAGGACAGAAGTACGCTGAAGCTCCCCCTAGAGGAGCGACGACGCATCCTGGAGGAGGTGGTGGAGCCCCAGGAGAACGTCTACCTGAGCGAGCCGGTTTTCGGCAGCGGGAAGGCCCTCTTCCAAGTGGCTGAGGAACGGGGTTTGGAGGGGATCATGGCCAAGCGCCTCGGTAGCCCCTACCTTCCCGGGAAGAGGGTGGACTTCTGGTTGAAGATCAAGACCTATAAGCCGCTGGACTGCATCGTCTGCGGCCTGTCCGTCGGCAAAGGCTGGCGCGAGCCCTACTTCGGCTCCCTTATCCTAGGGGTCTATGACGGAAAGGAGCTCCGCTTCGTGGGTAGCGTAGGGACGGGCTTTGATGAGGCCAAGATGGCGGAGATCGTGGAACTGACCCGGTCCCTGGAGGGCCCCTGTCCCTTCCCCGAGGCGCCGGAGGTGATGCCCGGAGTCAAGATGTGGCTGAAACCAGTCCTGGTGTGCCGGGTCAAGTATCTGCAGCTCACCCCCGACCTGAAGCTGAGGGCACCGGCCTTCGTCGAGCTCGAGCCTGGGACAAAGGCTAAGGACTGCATCCTCCCCGCGTTTGCCCGAGAAATCTAGTTATAGAGGCCAAGGGATGGCCTCGCCGGGGTGGAGAATGCCAGAGGACATCAACAGGATTGCCGTACTGGGGGCCGGAACCATGGGGGCGGGAATCGCCCAGACCTGTAGCCAGGCTGGCTACGAAGTCACCATGATGGACCTGACGGACGACCTCGTGAAGGATGGGTATGCCAAGATTCGCACCCCCTTGGAGAAGCGCGTCGCCAAGGGGAAGATGACCCAGGACCAGGTGGAGGAAATCGTCGGCCGAATCGAGGGCACGACCGACCTGAAGGGTGCCGTGAAAGGCGCCGACTTCGTCATCGAGGCGGTCTTCGAGGACATGAAGGTGAAGAAGGAGGTCTATCAGACCATCGACGTCGTCTCCCCGCCCGAGGTGGTCTTCGCGACGAATACCTCATCGTTGAGCGTGACGGAGATGGCCTCCGTCACCTCGAGGCCCGACCGGTTCTTGGGCATGCACTTCTTCAACCCCGCCCCCGTGATGCGTCTGGTGGAGCTGATTCGTGGGTCGGAGACCTCCGACGAGACGATTTCCATGGCCAGGGAGCTGAGCCTGAAGCTGGGTAAGGAGCCCGTGGAGGTGAAGGAGACGGCGGGGTTTGTGGTCAACCGCATCCTCGTGCCCATGATGAACGAGGCCTTCAACCTCCTTATGGAAGGAGCAGCCACGGCGGAGGACATCGACAAGGCCATGAAGCTGGGCACTAACATGCCCATGGGCCCCTTCGAGCTCGCTGACTTCACCGGCATTGACGTGGGGTTGGCGGTCATGGAGGTGCTCTACAGGGAGACGGGGGACCCGAAGTTTCGCCCGTCCCCGCTCTTGAGGCAGTACGTCCGTGCCGGTCGTCTCGGCAGGAAGAGCGGACGTGGCGTGTACGACTACAGGAGCAAGTAGGATGGCCGGCCACGTCAAGCTGGACGAGGAGGACGGCCTCGCCATCGTGACCATCGATCGTCCCGACGCGCTCAACGCGCTCAACATCGAGGTGTTGAAGGAGCTCCGCGATGTCCTGAAGGAGGTCGAGCACAAAGATGACCTGCGAGCCTTGGTTCTAACTGGCGCGGGGGAGAAGGCCTTCGTCGCAGGAGCCGACATCAGGGAGATGCTCCCTATGACGCCCTTGGAGACCCGTAAGTTCGCCTCCCTAGGGCATGAGGTGACCCGACTCCTAGAGAGGATGGAGAAGCCTGTCATCGCCGCTATAAACGGCTACGCTCTCGGTGGGGGGTGCGAGCTGGCTCTCGCCTGTGACGTTCGTATCGCGTCGGAGGACGCCAAGATCGGCCTCCCCGAGGTGGGCCTGGGAATCTTCCCAGGCTTTGGCGGTACCCAGCGTCTGACGCGACTCGTGGGTCGGGGAAAGGCCTCTGAGCTGATCCTCACGGGAGACCCGGTGGATGCTGAGGCCGCTGGGCAGTTCGGTCTCGTGAATCGCGTGGTTTCCAGGCAGACCCTGCTCGCGGAGGCCAAGGCCATGGCCTGGAGGATGATGGAGCGTGGGCCCTTGGCGCTGAAGCTCGCCAAGACCGCCATCCAGCAGTCCCAAGAGACCGGCCTGTCCTCGGGCCTCGCCTACGAGCTGGAGACCTTCAGCTTGATATTCTCCACGGAGGACAAGGCGGAGGGGTTGAAGGCGTTCACAGAGAAGAGGAAGCCGAGCTTCCGAGGGGAATAGCCTAGGAGGTGCTCTCGAACTCCTCCTGCAGGTCTATGATGACCTGCTCGAGGACTTCCTCGAAGGTGGAGCTCCTGTACTCCCTCAAGCCGCCCAACTCGCTCTGTACCCGAGCGACGTAAGTGTTGGAACTCTTCAGGAACTCAACGTTGCAGAGGGACTCTTCCACGGTCATCTAGGCGCCCGCTACCTACCCGGCAGTCGTAGGTCATCTTTGAACCTTATTTAAGCGTTGTGGGACGGTCATCAGGCTGGCCAGCAGGTCGAACTTGACGCCGACCAACCGGGTTCCGAACGGTCTCCACAGACCCCCCCAGTAACCTTTATCTACGTCAGGTAGCGTCCTCCTAAGCCTCTTCACAGCTGAGGCCTGACGATGGGAAATATCCGACCCAATTACATCAAACGAGTGGCACTGGAGCTAGCAAGGCTGTTCCCCGACCAGTTCAACGATGACTTCGAGCACAACAAGAAGCTGGTTGCGGAGCTCACAGACGTCAGCTCGACGACCATGAGGAACAGGATCGCCGGCTACGTAACCAGACTGAGGAAGATGCAGGAGACCTGAGTGGCCTGTTCGGAGGCCTAGCGAACTTTGAGAAGCTACCATGGAGGATGCAGTAGAGACCCAGGATCTGACCCGGGTCTTCGGAGGAAAGAAGCGCAGGCTCCAGCGTAAGCGAGAGAAGCCGGAGAAACAGGTCGTAGCCCTGGACTCGGTGAACCTCAGGATACCTCAGGGAGAGCTTTTTGGACTTCTCGGGCCCAATGGAGCAGGCAAGACGACCCTCATCAAGATCTTGGCAACGCTTCTCCTCCCCACGTCGGGTAAGGCGTACGTGGCGGGCCACGATGTGAGCAAGGACCCCTTCCCCATCAGGAAGAAGATAAACATGGTCTCTGGAGGGGAGACCTCGGGGTACGGCCTGCTCACCGCCAGGGAGAACATATGGATGTTTGCTCAATTCTACGGCCTTCCGTCCGGTCGGGTGAATCGGGAGATAGACCGGTTGTCCAAGGAGTTCGACTTCACCGATCGTAAGAACGCCAAGGTCAGGACCCTATCCACAGGGGAACGCCAGAAGATGAATATGGTGAGGGGCTTCGTGACAGACCCAGAGATCATCTTCCTGGACGAACCCACCCTGGGACTGGACGTGACGGTGGCAAGGACCATCCGCAGTTTCATCAAGAACTGGATCAAGGAGGACAGGGAGAGAACGGTTCTGTTGACCACCCATTACATGATGGAGGCGGACGAGCTCTGTGATCGGGTAGCCATCATCGACCAGGGTCGCATCCTGGCCTGCGACACACCGGATCGGCTGAAGCGGCTGATCAGGACAGACGTTACCCTGAAGGTGGAGATGGACCCGCTCAAGGACACCCGTGCCTTCAACGCTATCCAGGGGATCAGGAACTACGCTGTCTCCGGAGATGCCGAGAGTCGGGCGACTGGGACCTTCATTCTGGAGGACGACGGACCAATCGCCGACATTATGTCGGAGGTTCTCAGGCAGGGAAGCAGAGTACACTCTCTCCAGAAGGCGGAGCCGACTCTGGAGGAGGTGTTCATTAGCCTCGTCGGGAGGGGACTCACTGAAGCTTAACCTTAGGCTCAACTTGAGAGCTTTGGCCGGAAGGGCCTACCCCAGGGTCATTGGTGCCCAGAGAGAGCCCAGCTGGATATTCTTCGAGACATTCCTCCCGCTACTGACCATAGCCGCCTACGTCTACATCTACACATTCCTGAACGTTCCCCAGTTCATCGGCTTCGTGATCCTGGGGGGCACGATGGTGGCCTTCTGGATGAACGTCCTGTGGAGTATGGCTGCTCAGCTCTATTGGGAGAAACAGATCGGAAATCTCCAGCTATACATGATGGCCCCCATGTCGCGGATGGCCCTACTGGGGGGGATGGCAGTGGGCGGCGTGGTCATGGTATCGACGAGGGCAGTGGCCACGCTCTTCCTTGGCATCGTAATCTTTCAGGTCAGCCTGGTGGTCGTTGACCCCTGGCTGCTGACCGCCATCTTCCTGGTTACGCTGACGGCCCTCTACGGGATGGGTATGCTGTTCGCGTCCGTCTACCTCCTCTATGGGCGGGAGGCCTGGAATGCCGCCGCGTTGATGCAGGAACCCGTCTTCTTAGCCTCGGGCCTCTTCTTCCCGATTAAGATTTTCGTTCGGGCGCTAGGTCCCGGGGGTCTCTGGGTGGCCGCTGGCGCCGCGATAGTTCCGATAACCCTGGGTCTGGACGCCATGAGACAGCTCCTCTTCCCCGAGCTTCTGGAGTTTGGCCTCCTGCGCCCTGACATCGAACTCCTCATCCTCCTTGTGCTAGCGCCCGTCTTCATCTTCATCGCGAGACAGGCCCTGGCCTATCTAGAGAGGCTGGCGA
>CAYFYA010000001.1:142373-201157 GCA_964347325.1 uncultured Methanomassiliicoccales archaeon
CCCGTCTTCATCTTCATCGCGAGACAGGCCCTGGCCTATCTAGAGAGGCTGGCGAAGGAAGAAGGGAGGTTGACGCTACGCCATCAGTAGGGGAACACTGGAGGGCCCTCAAGACCGGCGCCTGGCTCGGGTGGCAATACAGCTCGAACTGGACCGAGCCCTGGCTCTTTGCCATCTACTCCATCATCAAGCCCCTCGCCGGGACCCTCATCATCGTCTTTGTCTTCTACGTGGCCCAGTTCGCCGGGGGAGGGGTCGACGTCAATCAGCTGGGCTTCATCTACGTTGGCAGCGCTTTCTACATGTTTGTCTTCCAGGCCTTCTGGGGACTCTTCGAGGTGATACAGGGGGACCGGGAGTGGTTTCAGACGATCAAGTACATCTACATCTCTCCCGTGAGCTACTACACCTACGTGGCTGGAAGAGGGGCTACCCAGATGGCTGTCGCCGGCTTCGGCGTTACGGTAGTCCTCGTCTTCGGCAGATTCGTGCTGAACATTCCCATCGGGCTTTCCCTGGTGGGAGTGCCCTTCTTCCTGATCGTCCTGCTCCTGGGCGCGCTCTGCACCGTGGCGATAGGCGTCGCACTGGCAGGGGTGACCTTCCTGACGGCAAGACACGGAGGAGGGATGAGCGAGGGAGTAGCAGGAATCTTCTACATCTTCAGCGGTGTCATCTTCCCACTCTCAATCCTTCCGCCCTGGGGTCAGATCCTGGGGAGGTACATACCCCTAACCTACTGGTTCGAAGGTCTCCGACGGGCTATCCTCCCCTACAGCCCGGAGGACCCCTTCCTCCTCTCCATCCCCGACCACCTCCTTCTCGTCTACCTGGCGGTATCCACCGTGGCCCTGATCTTGCTCTCAATTGGGGTCTTCCACTTCGCGGAGTACCTGGCCAGGAAGAAGGGGAAGATCGACATGTCTACGGCCTACTAGCGGCCCTCCGCCTCCTCACCTCCCTGACGTAGGGGAACCGAAGGACGCGCCCGCACGACCCGCAGGTGACGATGACCCTGGAGCGGTGAAGACGGATGGTGGCCGCTGTGCCAGGAGCCATGTAGGACCCGCAATCGCGGCATATCAGCCTCCTATAAGGCGCCGGAAGGGAGACGTTGTACCTCATGCCAACACGCCTTGCAAGCTGACCATACCTGTTGGCCCTCGGAAGGTTGCCCTTGACTGCCTCCTCGTGTGCCATGCTGAGAAGGATCTCCACTCTTTCTGTGGCGATTCTCCTCTCGATGGCCTTCCGCCTTCGCCTCCTCGATGCCACGGGAGGGGGGTAATCAAGCTCCCAAGCTTTATCGTTAGGCCTTCCCTTGCCACGCCCATGAAGGAGCGTATTCTCCGTATCTTCCACCACCTTGAGGAGCCCGTGGAGTCCGTGGTCATCATGAACGGGGCGGAGCCACAACTCGATCGGACGTTCTTCTACGTGACGGGGATACGGGGGGGCCTCTTCGAGGGCTGTGCGGCCATCCTTCGACCCGACGGGACGGGCCACATCGTCACCTCGAGGCTGGAGGAGGACATGGCCAGGACCTCAGGCCTCCCTGTGGCTGTCTTTGCCACCAAGGAGGAGAGGGAATCCTGTCTCAAGGACCTGCTGGACGGTATTAACTTCATCGGGATCAACGCTCGTGAACTCACGCACGAGAACTACCTGAACCTCCAGCGCGTGTGTCCGGAGGCGGAGTGGAAGGTAGTCACCGAGGCCATCGTGAGAGCCAGACAGATCAAGGACGACGCGGAGCTGGCCAGCATCAAGGGCGCCTGCGACATCGCGGTGGAGACCTTCGAGGAGCTTCTGCCCTTCATCGAGGTCGGTAGATCGGAGTCGGAAATCGCGGCTGAGCTCGTCTATCTGATGCAGGGCAAGGGGGCTACGGGGCCCTCTTTTAAACCGATCGTCGCCTCGGGCCCCAACGCTGCCCTGCCCCACTACGAGACCGGCGGAAGACGTCTCCAGAGAGGGGATTTCCTCCTGATGGACTTCGGGGCCCTATACGAGAACTACGCATCCGATATGACCCGGACGGTGGTTGTAGGGAAGGCCCAAGAGAAGCAGAGGAGGATGTACGAGGTTGTCTCCGAGGCCCATCGGGCTGCCCTCGACATGATGAAGGCCGGAGTCAACGGGAGGGAGGTCCATGAGACGGCTGCAGCGGTGATAGACGCCACGGAGTTCAAGGACCGCTTCACCCACGGCCTCGGGCACACCGTCGGCCTCGCCGTCCACGACGGCGCGGCCATGAGGTCCTCCGAGAGCCTGACCCTGGAGGAGGGCATGGTCATGACCGTTGAGCCGGGGGTCTACCTGCCTGGATATGGGGGAGTCAGGATCGAGGATGACGTGCTCATCATGGGGGAGGGCGTGGAGATTCTTACCCCCGCCACTAGAGAGTTCCTCGAGGTCTAGTCGGCGTGGCTATGTCCCAGCCTGCACTCAGCGCAGAGGGAGTCGCCGCAGGTAGGGCAATAGTAGAACTCCGACGGCTCGCTTATGCTCCTCTTGCACTCGTGGCACCTGGGCATTGACCTCGCCCGTTCCAAAGGCATCGTTCTCTTAAAACCCTCCGAAGACTGCTGTCACAACTGATAATACCTATCGGGAGAGGGAATCAGTGGTGAAAATGGCCTCAGCAGGCCTTTAAGCAGACTCTCAGATGAAAGCGGCGAGGCGATGAAGGGCCGCGCATTGTTTGCACTCGCATTAGTACTCATCTCAGCGATCGGTCTGCTCCTTAACTACGGATTGAACGAGACCTCCGACGACCATGATGTCGCGGCATCGGCCTATGCCTCCAAGGCAAGAGCACCGGGTGACCCCCAGGAGGCGGCTGCGACCATGTTTCTCCTCCTCTTCACAACATCCTTGGTAGGCCTCTACGTCGCCGCCCGGCATCTGAAGCGAAGCGGTTTCAGCTTCATGATGAGTACCATCAGCGGAGAAGGATCGAAAGCAGAGAAGGCTCCCGAGCTGGAGCCAGGGGCTGCTTACTTGGTGACCCAGGGTCAGGACAAGGCCCTGAAGGTGTTCACCCAGGAGTTGAAGAAGGGACGCCCCGGCCTCTGCATCACCCGTACTTATCCCGAGAAGCTGCAGGAGAGCTGGGACCTCAAAGGTGCCCGGACCCTCTGGTTGTCGAGCGAGCCAGAGGATGGAAAGCTCATCGTCAACTCCCTGGATACCCTGTCGACGAGGATTCTTGAATTCCTGACGGGTGAGGAACCTGGGGTGGTACTCCTGGACGGCTTGGAGTATCTCTTCGTGCAGAACAGCTTTACAGAGGTGATGAGGCTCCTGCAGAACCTGAAAGATGCCTTGCCCCCCAGTGGCTCAAGGCTGATAATCCCAATCGACCTGCTGGCTCTCGTGGAGCGTCAGCGGGCCCTTCTGACGAGGGAATTTTCTCAAGTCTGATCGGTCTCGAATCTCCACCGCGACCCCTACGTCCGGCGCCCCTTGGGGCGTACCATCTTCAGGTCCTTCTCCCTCTTGATTCTCCTCTCGAGTTGATTCATGACTTTGTGGATAGCCATGTAGGGGTCCCAGTCGTAGTCCCTCGCGAAGTAGAGGTTGTCCGTCGTAGACAGCCTAGCCCTTATCGAGTACTTGGACCTGTCACCTCGGTTTCGGTAGGTAACGACGTGTACGTTCAAGATGGTCGGACGAACGATGCTAGCGATGCGTCTGAGCCCCCGACCGATCACGGTGTACAGGATCTCGTAGGTCCACCAATCCTCCTCATCCAGGCCGCTAATCTCTACCAGGGCCTCGTCTCTAGCTCTCAGGGCGGCCGCCTGCTCCAGCAGGTCCACATGGGTTACGACACCGACAGGCTTCCCATCCTCAACCACCACGACGCTGGAGATGTGGTGCTTGGTCAGGAGTTCAGCAGCCTCCCCGGCGCCCGCATCGGGCGCGATCGTGACGGGAGGCCTGCTCATGACGCTCCTCACCTCGACATCCAGAGGGATCCTCTGCCCAGCGCGCTCGCCCTTTGTCGCCTTCTCGCGGGGATGGGTCAGCACCTTCACCAGGTCCTTGAGGCCGACGACCCCTGTCACGTTTCCAAGATCGTCCACGATGGGCACGGCTCGCTCGTCTAGCGCCGTCATCAACTCTCTGGCCGCCAGGACGGTGTCGGTCTCCCCGAGGGTCTGGGGCTCCGGTGTCATGATGTCCCTGACCTTGAGAGTGTCAAACTCCTCAGAGGATGCGAAGGCCCTGACGCAGTCCGCCCTCGAGATGACGCCCACCAGCTTACCGTCTCTAGTCACCGGGACCGCCCGATACCCAGAGGACATCAGAATCTCAGATACCCTGGGGAGGGAGTCGTCCTCCTCCACTTTGGGCGGCTTGATTAGGAGACTGTCAATCCTGGTCTTCATGGGCACCTTCCCCCTCTTGAGGAGGGTGCTGTAGGAGACCATTCCCTCGAGTTCACCCCCCTCCTCCACGGGTATCTCGTGGAAGTCGTGGGTCTTCATCCTGCCCAAGACCTTAGAGACATCCTCGTCGGGCTTCGCGACAACGGGTTTCTCGGACATGAGGTCCCTTACTCGATAGTCGAGGATGCTCTGCTTCTCCATGGTGTCACTGTCCGGGGAGACCTTCAAAGGACTTTGTGTATATGAGTTTGAGGGGAGTCGACAGAGTCATTATCCAGCAACCCCTTCACGGCAAGATGAGCACTCGAGCCCACGTCCTCTTCTTTGGGAGGGTCCAGGGCGTCTTCTTCAGGGACAATGCCCGTCGGAGGGCGGTGGATCTGGGGGTTACCGGCTGGGTGAGAAACCTCAGAGACGGTTCTGTGGAGGCTGTGATGGAGGGCGAGCGGGAAGACATCGAGACCCTGATCGAATGGTGCACATCCAGCCAGCCCTATGCCCGGGTTGCCGAGACGAAGGTGTCCTGGGAGGACTACGGAGATGAGTTCGCCGACTTCACCGTCAAGAGGTGAGCCGATCACCGTAGAGCTCCCTGACGTTGTCTCCGTGGATGCGATGGAGCTCCTCCCGGCCTAGGATGCCCTGGGAGAGGAGGAGGGCACACCGCTTGGGAACGGTCTTCAGGCTGAGGACGGCCCCAGGCCGTTTGGGATCATCAAGATAGTCAGTCTCGAGGAGAAACCTCGTGCCCTTCTCGGCCGCCTGCTGGCTCCACGAATTCCGAGCGAGGACGGAGGGAAATGTTCCGTGGTTCTCCTCGGGAAGGACCAAGGGGCCGCAGTAGTGTTTGACGACTTTTTTCCTGGGCAGCCCCACCCGGTCCGCCATCTTCCCAATCTCCTTGAGCATGTCGGGGGTGGCCTCTTCCGTGTGGAGGATTATGGGGCATTCGACCTCCCTCGCGAGCTTCATGCCGTAGGTCATCAACTCGTTGGAAGCCTGCCAGACGGTCTCGGCGACCTGGAAGTGAGGTCGCCCCACCTCACCGATGGCCATCGCCGCCCCCTCCTGAACGTGTTGAGCGGCTATCTCCATTCCCGATTTCATGACCTCGACGGCCTCTTCGAGGCCGAGGGCTTCCTCCAAGGCAAGGAGCTCCGCCGGATGGGGTCCGAGGGCTACATGAACCTCAACCTCTCCGTGCTTTCTCGCCCGCTCAGCCGTTGCCAGGGTTCTTTCATAGCCATTCCGGAAGCCCCCGGTCTCCGAGGGAGGGATGTCCTCATATGGCGCGTGGACAAGGAGGATGCGCTTTCCCCCGAGGTGAGCGAACTCGGCGAGGGCCTCATCCATCCTCCCCTCCGGCCGAAGGTGCACGTGGTTGTCGATTATGGGGATTCCCTTCAGCGCCTCGGCGGCTTCCGACAACCTCTCCCCAGCTTCGTCGCTAGCGCAACAGGCCAGCGGCCTGGAGTTCCTCGGTGATCCTCTCCACTGCCCTCTCCACATCCGAGGGCTTCCGGGCCCCCGTGCATACGAGCTTGCCACTGCCGAAGAGGAGGACGACCACCTTTGGGTCGTCAAGCCTGTAGACGAGGCCCGGGAACTGCTCGGGCTCATACTCGACCCGTTCGAGTCCCAGGCTGATGGCGATTGCGTTCAGATTAATCTCCTGTTCCAGATCGGAAGAGGCAACGATGTTTTGCACTTCGATCTCCGGGTCCCTGTCGATTTCGATGCCGGCGGACTCGATCTGACCAGCCACCGTCCTGATGGCCGTCCGGACATCCTCGAGGCTCTTGGCCCCGGTGCAGACGACCTTGCCGCTGCGGAAGAGGAGGGTGGCAGTCTTGGGCTCCTTCAGCCGGTATATTAGTCCGGGGAACTGCTCCGGCTCATACTCGGCCCCTCCCAAGGCGAGGGCGATTGACTGCAGATCCAATTCTCCCCCCAGGGAGGTGGAGGCCACCACGTTTTCGATTTTTATCTTGGCCAATGATCTTCCTCCCACGCGGAAAAAAACCTTCCCGCTGTTCACCTCTATTTAAGTACGCTTTATAAAGGCTTTGTCCGCCTTCCCTCTTCTGAAGCGGTAGCCAGTCATCCCCGAAGCCCCGGAGAGTGGGAAAGTGTCATGGAGGGGGCCGCGTTCCCCTTGGCACCCATGGATCCACAGGTGTACCGGGCGAGGCTCCGACGCTGCCAGGTCCTCATGCAAGAAGCCCAGGTCGAACTGATGGCCCTAACGCCGGGCCCGAACATGACCTACATGACGGGTTTCAGGGAGGAACCCGGGGAACGTCTGCTGACCGCCCTCGTCCCGATGGAAGGTGAACCAATCTTCGTTGTACCAGAGCTCTACCGAGACCAGGTGGACGACGCCACGTGGATACGGAACCTAGTGGTGTGGAAAGACTCAGAGGACCCACGGGCGGCCCTCTCTGGGGCTCTAGAGGATCTATCCACATCTCGAGTCGCCCTCGACACCAGGATGTGGGCCCTCTTCGTGTTGATGTTCCATAGACTCCTCCCCTCCGCGGAGTTTGTCGATGCGGCTTCGACCATGCGTGAGCTCCGAATCATCAAGGGGCGAGAGGAGCAGGAGATCTTGCGGAACGCCTTCAAGGCCACGGACAGAGCCATCGGGATGGTCATCGAGACCCTACGAGAGGGCATGAGCGAGAGGGGAGTGGCCGGAGTAATCAGGTCATCCCTCTACGAGTGTGGGGCCGACGCAACCTCCTTCGTGCCCATAGCCGCCTCAGGTCCCAACGGAGCCCAGCCCCACTACCGCTTTGGAGACCGTCGCCTGCAGCGAGGAGACTCCCTGGTCCTGGACTTCGGAGGGGTCTACGACGGGTACTACACGGACGTGACAAGGACTGTGTTCGTGGGTCCCGTCTCGAGGGAACAGGCTGGGGTCTACGACATCGTAAGGCAGGCGAACGATGTCGCTGTGGAGACTGCAACTTCGGGGACTGCCGCTGAGAAGGTGGACGAGGCTGCCCGTCAGATCATTGCCGAGGCGGGGTACGGGGAGTGGTTCATTCATCGAACCGGTCACGGCATAGGCCTTGAAGGCCACGAGGATCCTTACATCGTCGCCGGGAATCGAAGGCCGTTGCGAGACGGAATGGCTTTCAGCGTGGAGCCTGGCATCTACCTCCCTGGGAAGTTTGGAGTCAGGATAGAGAACGTCGTCCTCATGGAGGGTGGAAAGGCCAACCGCCTCGATGAGTACACCCGGGACTTGATTGCCGTCTGAGAGCCCTAGGCCTGTTCCTTGGCTCTCACGAGAAGCGTGAGGGCGGAGTTGAAGGGACAGTCGATGGCGCTTGACCTTCCAAGTTCCACAAGGGCACCGTTGATGGAGTCGATCTCTGTCCTCCTTCCTCGCTCCACGTCCTGTAGCATGCTCGACTTGTTGTCGGCCGTCGCCTCGGCCACGGACCACACTCTCTGGATGACCTGCTTCGGATCCAACTCGATGCCCTCAGCGGCCCCTATCGCGACTCCCTCCTCGGCCACCCTCTCGACCAACTCCCTCAAGGGTTCCACCGTGGCCAGCGTGCCATTGCGGATGCCGAGGAGCGCCGTCAGCGGGTTGATGCATGCATTGATGATGGCCTTCAGCAAGAGCTCCCTCCGGATGTTTTGAGACAGGCTACAGGGCATCCCACACTGGCCGAAAGCCTCCACGACCCGCATCGCCTCCTCGCTGTCTACGCCCTTGACGGGGCCCACGTACGTCTCCCCGACTCCCGCGTGGAAGACCTCGCCAGGTCCGACGAAGGTGACTCCCTGGCCCGTCACGCCCCCGAGGACCTTGGCGGCCTTGTCAGCCAACACGTCCTCGTTGCCCAGACCATTCTGGAGGGAGAGGAAGGTCGACTCCTGCCAGTAGGGCTTGAGCTCCTCAACAGCCCGTGAGGTGTCGTAGGCTTTCACCGTCACCAAGACGACCTCGGGTGGGGCGCCTGGGGGCAACCGCTCGGTCGCTCCTGGGTGAACAGTAACCTCAGACTTCCCGGTGAGGACGAGTCCCCTACGCCGAATGGCCTTCATGTGAGCCATTCGACCCACTAGGGTGACCTCGTGCTTCTGGGCCAGCAGACCCCCTACGAGACTCCCCAAGGCTCCGGCGCCAAAGACGAGGAAGCGCACGCTGGACGGATGGGGACGGCGGTATTAAAGACCCCTAATCGGCGGCTCCCAGGCGAAGGAGCCTCGCCTCCCTGTGGGCCAACCACAGCGGTTCCGGGAGCCTTCCCCTGCAGAGCCCCTTCACCACGTCAAGGGACATGTCCAAGCTGACGAGATGTCCCGGGGAGACGTAGATGGGCTTGCCCTCGGAGGCCCTGTGGGCATAGCCCAGGGTCCGACCGCCGACGAAGACGGGAGACGTCTGACCGACCCCCACATCGTCTACGCTGCCCAGTAGCAGGCTCTTCGCGACGCCGATGGTAGGCTTTCCCAGTTTGAGACCCACCATGCAAGCGATACCGAAGCCAGCAGGGTGTAGTATTCCGTTCCCGTCCACGAGGAGGACGGAGGGTGAGGTCTTGAGCCGCTGATAGCACTCCGAGATAGGGCCGATCTCCCTGTAGGCCAGGTAGGTGGAGATGTAGGGGAAGGTCACCTCGGCCTTGAGGGACACAGTTTCAGCAACCTCTAAGCTCTTCAGATCGAGGACGACGCAGGCTGCGTAGGCGTCGCGACCGCGGTAGGAGACGTCGAACCCAGCGACTGACCGAAGGTCCTTTGCGAAGTCCTCTAGGACGACCCTCGAAGCTAGCGCCTCCTGTTCCTCCCTCAGGACCGCCAGGGGTCTGCCGCCCTTGAAGTCGTTAAACAGGAGGCTGCTGAAGCCTCGTACGCGGTGGCCGGTGAAACCGATGCCCTCCCGCTCCAGGGCCTCCTTCGCCTCGCCAAAGGGAAGCCCACCGTCGGATTTCACGACACGGTGCCACCCCTCTGGGCGGGCCTCCAGGACTGCTTGGTAAACCCCCTTGGCAGCCTTGGCGTCTCCCAACCCCTCAGCCAGGGCCTTGAAGGAAGTCACTCGCCCCCGCGGGACCTGGTCCAGAAGAGCCTGAAGCTCCCGTGGAAAGTCCACGAGCGCGATTCTCATACAGGTGATATATCTTCGCTCCCCTCACCTCCAGCTTTCGCCCCTCTTACCCGTTAAATACCGACTGAAGGATGTTCGGGGAGTGTCCCTGCTCATCAAGGACGGCCTCCTGGTAACCCAGGATGAGTCTCGCCGGGTCGTCCATGGAGACGTGTACGTCGAGGATGGGATCATTGTGGAGGTTGGTTCTGTTGCCGAGTCCGCGGAGACGGTGGTCGATGCCACAGGTTGCGTCGTGATACCTGGGCTCATCAACGGCTACACACGGGCCGCTCACCTCCTCCTGGGTCCTCCCAAGGACCAGCCCCTTGAGCTTTCGCATGGAGACATGACGTCCCTGATGGAGAGCCTCACCAGGAGGGACGTTCAGATGGTCTCTGCCCTGGCCTGCTCCGAGATGCTGCAGTCAGGAACGACGTGCTTCCTGGATGTCTTCCCCTGGCAGGAGGAGATCGCCCGCGCCGTCACTCAGGTGGGCATCAGGGCCTTCCTGGCGTGGCTTGTATCTTCGGTGGAGGACGAGGAGGCGGCGGCGCAGTTTGTGGACCGCGTCGAGTCATGGGAGCGGGTCACCCCCCTCCTGGCCACAATGGTACTGGAGAAGACGGACGTCATCGAGACCACCGCCTCCCTGGCTGTGGCGAAAAAGTCACGGTGGTGTCTTCCCCTGGCAGAAACCAGGAGTAGCGTGTACGCCTTCCAGCGGGAGACGGGAGAAAGGCCCCTTGGGTGGTTGGAGTCTAAGGCCCTCTTATCTCCCGACCTCCTGGTCCTCCATGCTGTGTGGATGACCCTCAACGAGATCAGGACCCTCGCTCGTGAGGGTGTGGGTGTGATTCACTGCCCCGTATCGAACCAGCTCACGGGGGCGGGCGGACCCGCCCCTCTCGTGGAGATGTTGAGGGAAGGGGTTAGGGTCGGGTTGGGTACGGACTCTCCAGCTGTATGCGGGAACCTGAACCTCTTTGAACACATGCGAGCCTGTGCTGCCCTCCACAGGGGCCACCGCTGGGATCCCATGACAGTCAACACCCAGGCGATCCTTGACCTGGTGACGGTGGGGGCTGCTGGGGCCCTCGGGCTGGACGGCGGTTGCCTGACCCCTGGGAGGGTGGCCGACTTGGTCATCCTCGACCCTCAGAGGTCCATCTCTCGACCCCTAGACCCCAGAGATGTCATATCCTATCTGGTCTATCTTGCAGGACGACATGAGGTGAGGGACGTCGTGGTAGACGGGAGAGTCGTCGTTGAAAAGGGCACACTGAGAACCCTGGACGTGGAGCCACTGAGACAGGAGGTCACCGATCTCCGGAAGGAGCTGTTACAGTGAGGATCCTGGGCATCGATGAGGCGGGAAGGGGACCTGTGATGGGCCCTCTGGTGGTAGCAGGGGTCCTCTGCGATGACCAGGATAAGCTTAGGAGGCTGGGAGTCCGGGACTCGAAGAAGCTCACTCCACAGCGTAGGAGGGGTCTAGACCTGGAGATCCGGCGCATCGCCGAGGTCAGGGCCCTGAGCGTTGGCGCCTCAGAACTTGACTCAGCTATGGACGACGCCTCTCTCAACGTTCTTGAGGCCGGATACTTCGCGCAGCTGATCCGCGAAATGGCTCCGGACGAGGCCATTGTGGACTGCGCCGACACTTCCCAGAGAAGGTTCAAGACCCAGGTCCTCCGACACCTGGGGTTCGAGCTTCCGATCCTGTCTGAGCATCGGGCGGATGACAGGTACCCCGTCGTCTCTGCAGCCTCCATCGTGGCCAAGGTGAAGAGGGATGAAGAGATGAGGCACATCAGCGAGAAGCTGGGACAGCCCGTGGGAAGCGGGTACGCCCACGATCCCCAGACGGTGAGCTTCCTTAAGCGGTACATAATGGAGGAGGGGAGGATGCCCCCGCACGTCAGGAAGGGCTGGAAGACCTCGAAGAGGTTGATCTCAGACCTTAAGCTCAGAAAGCTGTCGGAGTGGGACTAACATGAAGGAGCTACTGCAGCGCCTTGTCAACAGGTTCAATCAACGGGTCGAGACGGACAGTCGCCTCCAGAGCGAACTCGAGGGCCTTGAAAGGACCATCCAGATCTCCACAGACAATGCGGACTACCACATGAGTCTGAGAGATTGCAGGATCGCTGGTCTGACGGAGGGAGTTGTGTCCGACGCGGAGGTCACCATTCGAGCCGATGAGAAGACCCTCACGGGCGTTCTGACGGGAGAGATACCGCCCTTCAAGGCCATGGCCATGAGGAAGCTGAAGATCAAGGCCTCCATCGAGGATGCCATACGCCTGCGTAAGCTCCTCTCTTGATTTCCTCGGGGAGCGATACCTTAATATTTCTTATGACTGTCTGACGGATGGTAGCGGGGTGGGGTAGCTAGGAAACCCCGGATTCCGGACCACCTCTTGGTACCGGGGCCTAAAATCCCGCCGGGCTCATAACCCGGAGATCCCTGGTTCAAAGGCGCGGGGGCGGTCGACGACCGTTGTCCCCGTACTGAAATTCCAGGCCCCGCTATCCTCCACAATCGCGTGGCCAGGGCCCTTATCGCTCTTAAGAATCGTAAGGATAAGCTTATCATCACCAGGTCACCATGAAAACGACCTGGACGGTCTGAATGCAGAGATTGTCTACTGGAATTGAAGGCCTAGACAGAATGCTTAATGGAGGTCTGATTCCAGGCCGTCCCTACATAGTGTCTGGCCCTCCGGGGAGTGGGAAGAGTATCCTCGCCATGCAGTTCATCATGGACGGGATGAAAGAGGGGGAGAGCTGCATCCTGGTGGCCATCGATGAGCCTCCAAATGAGATAAAGTCCAACATGGCCCACTTCGGGTGGAGTCTCGACCGCCTTCGGATTCTCGACGCAACACCGGACATACGTTCGCACAGCAAGTCCAAGTCCATTATCGATGTGGGCACCACCCTGGATGTCCGGAGTATGGATCAAGTGACGGAGATGCGCAAGAGCCAGAAGCTCCGGGTCATGGAGGTCTCCATCCACTCCGTACAGAAGATGCTGAAGCAGGAGTTCCAGGAGCACTTCAAGGCGACCGGGAACCGCTACTCCAGGGTTGTTATCGACTCCATGACGAGCTTGAAGATGTTCGGCATGAAGGGAGAGGACCGGGCTATCCTCATCCAGTCCTTCATGCGATTCCTCTCTGAACTGGAGGTCACGAGCCTCATTATCTCCGAGCTACCGAAACCCACCGTCCTGAAGACTGAGTTCCTCCTGGCCCGAGGCGAGATTCGGCTCCACAAGTGGTTTGAGTCCAACGCAGTCCGCAGGGCCATCTCCATCGAGAAGCTACGGGGCTCTCTCTTCGACGACGCCATCCGTCCCATGATCATCGGCAGCGAGGGCATCTTTGTCCAGGCAAACGCCCAGGTCGTTCTCAGGGGTCAGCAGACCGATGGTTCCGCCGGCCACCTGCTCCACGACATCATGGCGGACGAGGCCGCCGAGACCTTGGAAGAGATCACTCGCATCTGGGAGGACTGTGAGGAGATGGGCATAGGCATCAACGACCTGCGACCCCGCATCTACCGGGCCATGGTCCGGCTGCACCAGGGGAGACACCAGGACGTCCTGAGACAGGCCTTGCCCCTGCTGGAGCTCCTGAGGGAGAGGAAGGAAAAGGCCATCCCCAAGAAGCGACGGAAGACGTAACCATGACCAACAGGGTGCGAACTGGCATTCCAGGCCTCGACCGCCTATTGAAAGGAGGCCTCATCCCCAGGAGGCCGTACATCGTCTCCGGGCCGCAGGGGAGCGGTAAGACCACCCTCTGCATGCAGTTTCTACTCCAGGGACTGCAGGAGGGAGAGCGGGTGCTCTTCGTCGCCCTGGAAGAACCTCCGAACGAGATCCGCTACAACATGGAGTCCTACGGTTGGAAGGTCGGTGATGTGGAGGTTCTGGACGCCAACTCGGATATCCGGCGTTTCGAGCCCAAGCCCATCCTTGAGATATCCTCCGAGATCGACGCCGTGCCAATGAAGAACATTCCCTTCAAGATCAGGAAGACCCCCGATGGTGAGTCGCGGGAGGTAACGGTTCACTCCCTCCAGCAGGCTCTGAAGAACATGTTCAAACGGCGAGAGTACGGCCGCGTCGTCATCGACAGCATCACCGCCCTAAGGCAGTTCTGTATGCGGGACTTCGAGGAGAACCTCTCCACTCAGTCTTTCATAAGGTTCCTGACCGAGAGCGACAAGACGGCGCTGATGACCGTCGAGACCGCTGACGACATGGGCTCCGAGTTGGAGACCTTCCTATCCAGGGGGGAGATACGCCTCCACAAGTTCCGACGCGAGGACGGGATCAAGCGGTTTGTCTCCATCGAGAAGTACAAGGGTTCCAGTCACATCGAGTCCATCGTCCCCATGGAGATCAAGGAGCACGGTATCGTCGTCCACGCCGAGGAAGCCTAGCCCTTGCCGGAATTGACGTAGGGCCCCGGGAGCAGGTCTCTAGCCCGACACTTCCTCACTTCACCGTCAACGGTGAGGATCACGAGCATCTCCGGATTGGTGAAGGTGATGAGCTCCCTGCAGGTCCCGCAGGGCGATAGGATCCCTGCCCCCTCGCTCTCCCCCATGACAGCTACGATGGCGTCCACCTCGCGCTCCCCGTTGGAGGCCGCGGCTCCAAGGGCCACAGGTTCCGCACAGACATCGTGAACCCTAGACTCCAGGTGAACACCCGTGTAGATCTGCCCCGAACTCGCCCTGACAGCGGCTCCAACGTGGTGTCTCCCAGGGACGTAGTTGCGTCGGATCACCGAGGCAGCCGCGCCGATCAGCTCCTCGTCTTCTCTCGTCAGGGCCAGGTACTCCACGTCGCCACTCCCCGATGGGTCCCCACAGCTGGGACCTCTCACCCACACTGCGAGTAGGTTTAAATATCCTAACCAAAATCAGTCCCTTCCAAAAAGGGATGGGATGCGTCATGAGGTCGATCGTCAACAGAGCTATCGCTAGATACGAGAACCGAGAGAGAGAAGCCCCCTCTCCGCCGTCGGAGTCCGTCGACTCCGAGGATGATGAGGAACTCAAGAAGATCGTGCGGTCCCTGAGCGTCAGCATCAAGATCCTCGGATGCGGGGGTGGTGGGTCAAACACCATCAATAGGCTCTGCGAGTCCAAGGTTGTGGGTGCCCAGCTCTGTGCAATAAACACCGATGCGAAACACCTCCTGCACATAACGTCCCCGAAGAAGATGCTTATTGGGAAGAGAATCACCCGCGGACTGGGAGCAGGGGCGATCCCCGATGTGGGCGAGCGTGCCGCTAGGGAGAGCGAGTCCGAGATTAGGGACTTCCTCGAGGGCTCCAATGTCGTCTTCGTGACGGCCGGCCTTGGAGGGGGAACGGGAACCGGGAGCGCCCATCTGGTGGCCAGGCAAGCGAAGGAGGTCGGTGCCTTGGTCATGAGCGTAGTCACGATGCCCTTCTCCGCCGAGGGCAAGATGAGGAGGGAGAACGCCGATTGGGGCCTGGAGAAGCTGCGTCGATACTGTGACACGACGGTCGTGATAGAGAACGACATGTTGCTGGACCTCGTGCCTCAGCTCCCCATAGATGCCGCCTTCAAGGTTGCCGATGAGATCCTCACCCAGAGCCTCAAAGGGATGACCGAGATCGTCACCCGTCCCGGCCTAGTCAACATCGACTTCAGCGACCTCAGAACAATCATAGAGGACGGCGGGGTGGCCATGATAGGCATGGGGGAGGGCTCGGGCGAACACCATAGGATAGACATCGCCGTGGCGGAGGCCCTGGAGTCCCCCCTGCTGGGAGAGGTGGATCTCAGTCAGGTCAGCGGTGCTCTCATCAGGGTCGTAGGCGGGCCGAACCTTACAGTATCGGAGGCAGAGCGAGCCGCTGAGCTCATAGGGGAAAGGATCAACCCGACGGCAAGAATCATCTGGGGCTGCACAGTGGAGTCCTCCCTCCGGGACGACGTCAGGGTCCTAGTTGTCCTCACGGGCGTCCAGGGTGAGCGTCTCCTGGGAAAGGAGACGAGCCACATAGTGGAGGGAGAGGTAGACCTTATTCGGTGACCCCCTACTCCCCCTCGGAGATTCCCACGGTCGTCAAAGACAAGATAGGACGAAGCCGGTACGTGGTCTTCAGGGTGGAGAGCGACGAAGCCCTGGAGATATCGGAGTTAATCAAGGCCTTGAGAGAGGCGTCGAACTCGCTACCTCGGGAGTCCAGGCCCTCCCTGGTGTCCTACGAAGGGGGGCTGGGTATCGTCCGCTGCGCCCACACCGATAAGGAGGAAGTCATCGGGCTCCTCCGGGCCATCAGTACCATTGGCCGCCAGGAGGTGTGCGTCACGACGCTTGGCACCTCGGGAACCATCCGCAGAGCCCGAGAGAAGTATGTTGACGGCCGTCACTAGCGAGGGAGGACAGGGGAGGAGGGGTAGTGTACGACCCGGAACCGAGGTTCGCGGCTTCTCATTGGAGACTTCTTCCAGCCCTTCCCCAGACTGTCAATTGACTCGTTATTTGTCCCCTGAAACTCGTGGCGAAGGTTTATTATTTCTAGGATGTTAGTTGGGCGAAGGTAGTACAATGCAGCCGGGTCAAATGGCATATGATCGTGCAATCACAGTCTTCTCCCCGGACGGCCGCCTCTTCCAGGTCGAGTACGCAAGGGTGGCGGTCACCAGGGGAGCAACCACTGCAGGACTCAAGTACAAGGATGGTGTCGTTCTACTGGCTGGGAAGGGGGTGAGCAGCCGCCTCATGGAGGCCAGCTCCATCGAGAAGATCTTCCAGATCGACGAGCACATCGGCTGCGCGACCTCAGGCCTGGTTGCCGACGCCCGAGTCCTGGTGGACTACGCCAGGATCGTGGCCCAGATAAACAAGGTAACCTACAACGAGCTGATCTCGGTGGACATGCTTGTCAAGAGGGTCTGCGACTACAAGCAGAACTACACCCAATACGGTGGGGTGAGGCCCTTTGGTACGGCGCTTTTGATCGGCGGGGCCGATGAGCAGGGTGTCCACCTCTACGAGACGGACCCGAGCGGGGCCCTGGTCTCCTACAAGGCCGGCAGCATCGGCTCGGGGAGCAACACCGTCCGAGAGGTCTTCGAGGAGAAGTACGAGGAAGGGATGGAAGAGGACGCTGCGATCCTCCTGGGACTGGAAGCCCTCCAGAAAGCCTCGGAGGAGAAGCTGAAGGCCGACGCGGTTGAGGTAGGGGTGGTGCAGCCAGGGAAGAGGTTCCGAATGCTCACCCTACAGGAAGTGGAGGCCTTCCTGCGCAGGGTCCGGGAGACCTAGGGAAGCTATGCCCAAGGAGCTCAGAACCGGCCACCACGAGGTTTTCGACGAGATGGTTACCGCCCGCCTGGAGAAGGGGGGCGAGACCTTTGAGATTCTGGTGCAGCCTGGCGCAGTGGAGAAGATCAGGGCCGGCAAGAAAATCGACCTGGTGGAGAGCCTGGCCGTCGACGCAGTCTTCAGAGACGTGAAGAAGGGGCTCAGGGCCTCCGAGGAGAAGATGAAGGAGTTGTTTGGGACCGACGACGCGGTCAAGGTGGCGGAGATTGTCATCAAGAAGGGCGAAGTCCACCTCAGCACCGAGCAGCGGAGGGCCCTCCAAGAGATTAAGCGGAGGCGGATTGTCGCTCACATCGCCGCCAACGCGGTGAACCCTCAGACAGGGACCCCCCATCCACCGCAGAGAATCGAACTAGCCCTGGAAGAGGCAAAGCTTCACATCGACCCCATAAAGTCGGTGGAGGAGCAGGTCCCCCGCGTCCTGGAGGCCCTGCGCCCGCTACTGCCGATCAGCATGGAGAAGGTGAAGGTGGCCATCAAGCTACCCGCCTCCCATGCCGGGAGGGCTTACGGCGAGATTCGCAGCTACGGTGAAGTCATCAGAGAGGAGTGGCAGACGGACGGCTCCTGGATCGGCGTCGTGGAGGTTCCCGCGGGCCTCCAGGGTGAGCTCTTCGACAGGCTAAACGAACGCACCCACGGCAATGTGGATACCAAGATAGTGAAGTGATTCCAGTCCGGTACCTTCACGACAATTCTTAAGTAAGCCCCCTTCCTACCAAGGTAGAAGCGAGACAGGAATGAGTGAGCGTTATGGATAAGCCCCCTGTGCGGGAAGTTGTAGTTCCCGGAGACATTTTGGATGGGGCGGGATTGAAGCCGGGTGTGGGCACCTTCAGCGAAGGCGGCCACATCTACGCTGCCCGCCTCGGCATAAAGAGCGAACGAGCTGGTTACGTGAACGTGATTCCCCTGGGCGGAACCTACATCCCGAGGCCTGGGGACGCCGTCATAGGCAAGGTCGTTGACCTAGGCCCCTCCTACTGGTTGGTGGACATCAAGTCGCCATATCCGGCTCCCCTTCACGTCAATGAAGTGCCGTGGAGGGTGGACTTTGGCGACACCGCCCGATACCTGGACGTGGAGGACGCCATCCTGGCGAAGATTCTCAACGTGGACGAGACCAGGAGGGTCAGCTTGACTATGAAGAACCACACCTCCAGGAAGCTGACGGGCGGTCAGATAGTCGAAATATCTCACGCCAAGGTTCCCAGGGTGATCGGGAAGAAGGGAAGCATGATCAACCTCATCAAGGGGTACACCAAGTGTAGGATGTTCGTCGGTCAGAATGGCAGAATATGGATAGACGGTGAGCTGGACGACATGATTCACACCGTCAGCGCCGTCAAGATGATCGAGGATCAGGCCCAGACCATGGGTCTGACGGAGTCGGTGAGAGCGCACCTGGAGAGTGTGTACCCGAAGAGCGAGTAGTTAGGTGATGTTCTATGGCTGATAAGCCCAAGCTAATAAACTCTAAAGGCGTAAGACTGGATGGAAGAAAGGCCAACGAGCTACGGTCCATAAAGATCGAGGCCGGCGTACTCAAGAGAGCGGACGGAAGCGCCTATCTGGAATGGGGAAACAACCGGGTCATGGCCGCCGTCTACGGCCCCAGGGAGTGCCACCCTAGGCACCTTCAGGACCCGGGCAAAGCCCTGGTCCAATGCAGGTACAACATGGCCTCCTTCTCCGTGAGCGACCGGAAGAGACCGGGTCCCGACCGACGCTCCATCGAGATCTCCAAGGTGATAGGCGAGGCGTTCTCCTCCGTGGTCTTCGTGGAGCAGTTCCCGCGGGCGTCGGTGGAAGTCTTCATCGAGATTCTCCAGGCGGACGCTGGTACGAGGTGTGCAGGCCTCACGGCAGCCTCCGTGGCCCTTGCCGACGCCGGCATTCCCATGAGGGACATGGTGGCGTCGTGCGCCTTCGGTAAGATTGGCGGGAAGGTCGTTCTTGATCTGGACAAGGAGGAGGACAACTATGGTGAGGCGGATGTGCCCCTGGCCATAGTCCCACGCACCGACGAGATAGTCCTGCTCCAGATGGACGGTGACTTGACTGCCAAGGAATTCCAGCAGGGTCTCAAGATGGGCATGGAGGCGTGCAAGAGCATCTACGAAATGCAGAAGGAGGCCCTCAAGAAGAGGTACGCAGTAACCCTCGAGGAGGCCGACGTGGAAGAGGAGCACCTCCAGGAGGAGGCTTAGCATGGCCGAAGTGGTCCACGAGCTCATGAGGAATCACATCCAGAAGCTGGCAGACTCTGGCAAGAGGGTGGATGGCCGGGGGCTTGAGGACTTCAGGCCCATCTCCATCACCAAGGGATACGTGGATACCGCCGAGGGTAGCGCCCGAGTCAGGCTGGGGAACACCGACGTCCTTGTCGGAGTCAAGCTCGAGATCGGCCAACCGTATCCCGACTCGCCCGATTCGGGTGTCCTGGTTACCAATGCGGAGCTCATCCCCATGGCCAGTCCCACCTTCGAATCCGGTCCCCCCAGGCCCGAAGCCATAGAGGTGGCCCGGGTGGTGGATCGTGGGATCCGGGAGACGGGGACGGTGGACATGGCCAAGCTGTGCATCGAGGAGGGGGAGAAGGTGTGGATCCTCTTCATCGATGTCCATGTACTGGATTACGACGGCAACCTATTCGACGCCAGTAACTACGCGGCCCTGGCCGCCCTGACGAGCACCACTATCCCTGGCGCCTCCAAGCTGGAGGGTGGGAAGGACGCCCCCCTGAAGGTACAACACCATCCTATCTCGGTGACTGCCTGTAAGATCGGGGACATACTGTTCATCGACCCCTCTCTGGATGAGGAGAGGATTGCAGACGCACGGTTGACGGTCACCACCGACGAGAAGGGGCACATCAGGGCCATGCAGAAAGGGTTAAAAGGCAGCTTCACGGTTGACGAGGTCGACCGGGTCATCGCTCTCTCCCAGAAGATTGGCGAGGAAGTGAGGAAGCAGGTTTTGGAGGCCTAGGGCAGTGGCTCGACGGACGAAGAAGGTGGGTGCCGCAGGCTCCTTCGGGCCCCGCTACGGTGTGAGGGCGCGCAGGAGGACCGGGGCCATTCTCGAGAGGAAATCCCGGTGGCACGTGTGCCCACGATGCCGCCATCCCTCCGTGAAGAGGGTCGCCTCCGGAATCTGGAGGTGTCGGCGGTGTGACTTCAGCTTCGCAGGGGGCGCCTACCGCCCTATAGTTACTACCGCCGTCAGAAGGCAGGTCTCTCGGCGCACGTCCCTGGAGGAGATCGAGGTCCCCGAAGGATCGGAGGAGTGAAGATGTACAAGTGCGCAGTCTGCCACGAACCTGTCAGGGCCAACATAAACACCGTCGGAATCCAGTGCGAGCACTGCGGCTCCAAGATCTTCTACAAGGAGAGGCCCAACGTCAAGAAGGTCATCAAGGTGCGATAGGTGAGGAAGGCCACGATAGTTCTGACCACAGAACACGGGGAAAGGCTGGAGGCAGCCCTGGCACCTGAGGCGAGAAGGGCTCTCCCCAGAACCACCGTCTCTACGTCGTCGCGTGAGGACGGGTTCAGGCTTGACATCGAGGCGAGGGATACCAGCGCCCTCAGGGCCGCCCTCAACTCCTACCTCAGGTGGATCTCCACAGCCTTGAAGATGATGAAGGAGGCCAGAGGATGAAGGAGATACCCCCACAGCTCCAGAATCAAATCAACCAGTTCCGACAGCTCCAGCAGCAACTCCAGGTCATAACCGCCCAGAGAGTCCAGATGGAGACGAGGCTGAAGGAGGTGGAGGTCACCTTGGAGGAGCTCTCGAAGGCCGAGGACAAGACCCCCATATACAGGAGTATCGGCAGCCTGCTCATCAGGGCCAAGGAAAAGGACGACGTCAAGAAAGAGCTGGAGGACCAGAAGGAGACTCTGGCCATCCGGGTGAAGACGCTGGAGAAGCAGGAGAAGTCCCTGGCCGAGCGATATGAGAGGATGCAGCAACAGATCTCCGAGGCCCTGGGCGGCGCCGGCCTCGGTGGTGGAGCCGGAGCTAGCTAGCTGGCAAAACGGTTAAGTGCCGCCCCCAGTTGGTGTACACATGGCTGAGCGAGGTCCCGCACCGTCCCAAGCCGCCCAGCCCATGCTCATGCTCATGATGTTCATGGTGGTCATGTTCATTCTGTTCATCCCCCAGGCTAGAGCCGCTCTGGGTCTGGCCGCCGGGTTCGTGTTGGAACCGCTGATCGGCTTCGGCGGGAGGTACCCCGTGGCCACAATCATTCTGGCGGGAATGATACCGCTGACGATCTCCATCGTCCTGCGACACTTCATGGTGGACTGGATGGCTGCCGGTAGGATGGCGGAGGTGAACAGGGCCATCGGCAAGGAGATGCGCCAGGCTCTATCCCAGCGAAACCAGGTCAAGATGAAGAAGCTGCAGGAGACCAGGGCGGAAGTGATGAAGGAGTTCGGCCCCGTCATGAGCGCCCAGATGAAACCGACGGTCATCACCATGCTCCTCTTCATCACTGTCTTCGCGTGGTTGAGCACCTACGTCTACTCGACCCCCGCCGATTTGACCTTCGCCGTTCCGTGGGATTCCAACGCCTTCCTGCCCCACTCGACGGTCCTGCCCAACTGGATCCTGCTCTATTCTGCCCTGACCCTACCCCTTAGCCTGGTGCTTCCCCGGGTCCTGAAGTACTACTCTTTCACCCGGAAGCTTCAGGCGATGGGGCAGGGCTAGGGGAGCCGCATGCCCAAGGTCATCGCCATAGGCGGTCCTCCGGGAAGCGGGAAGACGACCGTAGCAGAGCTACTCGCCACGAGGAAGGGGTTTCGGCTGGTCTCAGCCGGCCAGCTCTTTCGCCGCATGGCTGACGAGCGAAACCTCAGCCTGGAGCAGTTCGGGGAGCTGGCATCGAGGGATCACGCCATCGACCGTGAGCTGGACGGCACCGTTGCTGAGGAGGTGCAATCCTGTGTCTCGGATGGTCAGGATGTCGTCGTAGAGGGGAGGCTCCAGGCAATCCTGCTGCAGCGGGTGGGACTAGAACCCCTCAAGGTGTGGTTGGATGCCCCCCTGAACGTCAGGGTCGAGCGTATCTCTGGGAGGGAGTCGAAGACCAGGGTGGCGGCGCGCTCAGAGATAGTCGAGAGGCAGGCTCTCGAGGCCCAGAGGTACCGCGAGATCTACGGGATAGACTTGGAGGAGGTCAGTGGCTACGACCTGGTCGTGGACACGACAGGTCGGACCCCCGCGGAGCTAGTAGAATTTCTGGTTCAGGAGCTGGGCCTGTGACGCCCCTGGTGAAGGTGGAGGATCTCAGCCCTCCACGCTACGGGAAGGCTCCTGAGGAGCGCACCCTAGTGGAGCTGTTGGCAGCTGGCGTCGTGGTGGTCGACAAACCCCAGGGTCCGACCTCCCACCAGGTCACGTCCTGGGTGAGAGATCTGCTTGGTGTCCCCAAGGCCGCTCACGGGGGTACCCTGGACCCACGGGTTACGGGAGTCCTCCCCATCGCCCTCGATGGCGCGGTCAGGGCCGTGGACGCTCTCCATGCGGGCCAGAAGGAATACGTGGGCGTCCTTCGTCTACATCAGGACGTTGCCGAGGACCGGGTGCGGGAGGTCCTGAAGGAGTTCGTGGGGGACATATACCAGATGCCTCCCGTCAGGGCTGCGGTCAAGCGAGAGATGAGAGTGCGCCGCATCCACAGCCTCGAGATGCTGGAGCGGCTTGGCAGGGACTTCCTGTTCCGGGTTAGGTGCGCAGCGGGTACCTACATCAGGACGCTCTGCGTGGACATCGGCGAGGCGTTGGGGGTCGGATCCCACATGCAGGACCTCAGACGGATAGGTACAGCGGGCTTCACGGAGGATGACGCCACTTCGATGAACGACCTCAGGGATGCCTACACTTTCTGGAAGGAGGATGGAAACGCCGAAGAGATTCTGAGGATCCTACGACCCATGGAGGTGATGTTGAGCCATCTCCCTAGGGTTGTAGTGAAAGACACGACCGTAGACGCCCTCTGCCACGGTGCCAACCTGGCCGCCCCGGGTATTGTGGAGATAGACGAAGGCCTCTCCACAGGGGATCTGGTCGCGATCCTGACCAGGAAGGGTGAGGCTATAGCCCTCGGCTTGGCGATGATGACCGCGAGTCAGATGCTCTCATCTGGCAAGGGAGTCGCGGCTCAGCTCGAGAGGGTGCTGATGAAGCCGGGCACCTACCCCAAGCTGTGGAAGAAGTAGCCATCTCGGTAGCTTTAATGAACGGGGCTCCCTTTCAAGCTCTGCTGCTTGTGCCAAGCCGAGGTCGCCTAGTCCGGTAGGGCGCCAGCCTGGAGAGCTGGTGGCGGGCAACCGCCTCGGGAGTTCAAATCTCCCCCTCGGCGCTCACCTATCTCCTTCCCGGTCGGACTACCTCCTTTAGCCTGTCGATGGGACCCACGGGGTAGGGATCGACGCCCCGCGCTATGGCGAGGTAAACGCTGACCATGTCTCCGAGGTGAACCAGTTCCAGGACCTGATTAAGGAGGGATGTGTCCGTGGCTTCGACGACTAGTACTGAGACCCTCTCCCTCATCATGGCGATGGTCACCTCCATCTGGGCGTTGAGCGGTGAATCCTCCGGGGCTGTGAGTACGATTGGAGCAAAGCGCCCGACATCCGGGTCCTCCATCCAGCCTACGAGCTCGTTGTGGTTCGCCTCTGGGAAGACACCGCTCCAGGCGAGGACCTTGGCCATCTCGTTGAACTCCGTCTGCCACCTGCGACCGACCGCTCCCAGGTGAGGAGGAGCGTATACGATCGGTGTCCGTTCCCGGATCTCCATGGCGATGGACTTGGCCCTATTCTTCGTCGACGGCACCGATGGAGACCAACGTTCGCGTCGCCGTCCCAGGAAATGAATGGCTTCGTCGAGCTGTCCTCTGAGGTCGGGGAGGGGAATCGACAGAAGTGCGAGCAAGGGGGCTAGGAGGTATCCAAGTGCACCGCGCGGCGGAAGGCCTGCTGGTATCGTCAGGTGGTGACTGCCTCTTGAGAGGGCCGTATCCCGCAATTCACCGCCCGAGCTGACGGCGAGGGTAGGGAGCTCCTGAGACAACGCCTGCCGATAGCATGAAAGGGTCTCCCACGTGTCGCCGGAGTAGCTGAGGAATACCAGAAGGTCCTCCGGGCGAATGAAGGGGGGCAGGCCGAAGTCCCGCACTACGTGGACGGGGTAGCCACCTGCCCTGGCCACAGTTCCCGCCAGGTCCCCCGCTATGGCCGAGCCCCCCATGCCGAAGACCACCAGGGACCCGTCGTCGCGGGGCTGGACTTCCACCCGGCTGGAGAGGCGAAGACCCTCCTCCAGCTGTTCAGGCAGGGACCCGACAATGCCCAACATGCCGTTTTGGTCGATGGCCTTCCTTCGCTGGGGGTCGTCCAGCATCAATGGGCGATGGTGGGTGCCAAGAAAGGATTATGGGATTCCTCCTAACCAATATCCTGGTATCTACAAAAAGAATATTAATGCCCCGGGAGTGGCGTTCAGCGATGAGTTCTGTGGTGGAGAGGTCCCTGTTAGACCTCTCGCGGGGGAGACCCATTCTCGTCTACGACGCCGACGGCAGGGAGGGCGAGACCGACATCGTGGTGCCTTCGGAGTTCGTCACCGCCGCCACCATCAGGACCTTGAGGAAGGAGGCCGGTGGCTTCATATGCGCCACGGTTCCACATCAGCTCGCCAGGAGACTGGGCCTGCCTCTGATTGAGGAGGCCCTGGACAGGCTCAAGGGCCACTACCCGGTCTTCCAGAAACTCGTGAGCGGATCCCCGCCCTACGATTCGAGGTCATCCTTCAGCGTCACCGTCAATCACCGCAGGACCTACACAGGCGTCACCGACCGTGACAGAGCTCTCACCATCTCATCCCTGGCGCGTGTCTTCCGGGAGGTCGCTGACTACAGCGAGAGCTGGGCCCAGCAGGTGTTCTCGAGTGAGTTCAGGTCTCCGGGCCATGTGCCCCTCCTCATCACCGACGACCCGCTGTTGGAGGGTCGGAGGGGCCACACGGAGCTCGGGACAGCTCTGGCGATTATGGCGGGTGTAACCCCCACAGTCACGCTCTGTGAGATGATGGGGGATCGTGAGGGAGCCCTGTCGAAGGAAGGGGCAAAGAAATATGCCAGAGACAGGAATCTGGTCTTCACCGAGGGGCGGGAAATCGTAGAGGCTTGGCGAAGATGGTCCGGGTCATGGCTACAGGAGTCTTTGATATCCTCCACCTAGGCCATCTCCACTATCTGCGACAGGCCAAGGAGCTGGGGGATGATTTGGTGGTCGTGGTGGCGCGGGACTCCACGGTGCGGCGCATGAAGCACGATCCAATCACATCGGAGGAGATGAGAAGGGACCTCGTTGAGTCCTTGAAGCCCGTGGACGAGGCCATCCTGGGCCACGAGGGAGACATCTATAAGACCGTCGAGAAGGTCAAGCCCGACGTCATCGCCCTGGGTTGGGATCAGCCCTTCGACCCTGAGGAGGTCGAGAAGGAGTGCAGGAATCGGGGCGTGGAGGCCAAGGTTGTCCGGTTGGAGAAGCTCGAGGGCGATCTCGACGGCACGACCAAGATCATCAGCAAGATCATCAGCATGTGGAACTTCCAGCAGCGGATGACCAGGATTGAAGACGTTGGGGAGGGGTGACCGCGCGGCGCATTGGCATCGTGGATACGACCTTCGCGCGCTTCGATATGGGAGAAGCGGCGGAGCGGGAGCTCAAGGCCACCGGCACGGGCTTCAAGATACACAGGCGGACCGTCCCAGGGATCAAGGACCTTCCCGTGGCCTGCGGGGCGCTCATCGAGGAGGGGTGCGACATCCTCCTGGCCATGGGGATGCCTGGCCCCCTTCCCGTGGATAGACAGAGTGCCCTGGTGGCCGACTACGGACTCCAGCAAGTTCAGGTTTCCACAGGCACGCCCATCCTAGGGGTCTTCGTGTACGAGGACGAAGCGGAGGATGAGGTGGAGCTGGCGCGACTGGCGGATCGAAGGTCGAGGGAGCATGCTCTCAATGCGTACAACCTCCTCTTTCGGCCGCGGGTACTCAGGAGGAACGCGGGCATGGGCCTGAGGGAGGGGCACGAGGATGCTGGCCCCTTGAGGGCCGCCTGCAGGTAGGTGTCTACAATGCCCAACCTAGGGATCGTGGTGAGCGAGTTCAACGCTGACGTGACCTTCGTCATGCTCGAGAGGGCCAAGGATCACGCGGCCTTTCTCGGAATGACTGTGTCTGAGGTCGTGAAGGTGCCCGGGGTCTACGACATGCCCCTGGTGCTGAAGAAGCTGGTTCAGAGGAAGGACATAGACGGCGTGGTAGCCCTCGGTGCAGTGATTGAGGGGGAGACCAAGCACGATGAATTGGTAATTCAACACACAACCAGAAAGATGGCGGACCTGGCGGTGGAGTTTGAAAAGCCCATCGGTCTGGGAATCTCGGGCCACGGAGAGACCAGGCTGCAGGCCTTGGATCGTGTCGATAAGGCCAAGGAGGCCGTTGAGAGCGTGGCGAAGATGCTGAAGTCCGTGGAGCAAGCTTCGGGCGGTGGCTCTCGCCGATAATAGGTTATAGTTCTCCCCCAATCAGGGTCGGCTGACCTCGCCGAGGGGGGCGTGGTGGGGCGCATGGCCGACATTCCCAAGATCGAGGAGATTCTAGAGGAGATCGAGGCCCTGGAGGGTGTGAGCGAGGCCATCTTGGTCTCGCGGTCGGGGATGTACATTGCAGGCAAGCTGCCCACCAACGTCCACCCGGAGACCTACGCCAGCATGTTTGCGGTCCTGCTGGGCGCGGCCGACACCGCTAGCGCCGAGCTTAAGGAGACCCTCTCCAGCGTCGTGGTCAACCTGGAAGATTCTCGACTCGTCGCCATGCCCAACGGTCCCAAGGCCATCTACGTCCTTAGGGTCTCGAAGCGTGTGAAGGTCCAGGGGCTCAAGGATAGCCTCGCCTCCTTCTCGACGCGCCTCCAGGAACATCTCTAAATCTTCCGGAAGCCGCGGAGGATCCAGTTGCTAACGGACGTGGCTACGTAGCGGCCAGTTCTGCGCCAATCTCTGCTCACACCGGCGGTTCTCCCACGCCCCCTTTTAAGGGCCGTCAGCACGTCTTCCTCGCTCTCAAGATTCTCCGGGAGGAGGACTATGGCCTTCCCGACATCTGCGAGTCCGTGGGCGTCACTCCCAGCTGTCCCTGGCAGCCCCAGCTCATCGGCGAAGGCCTCCGCCCTCTCATTGTGACCGGCGATGGACCGGGCGTTCAGGACTTCGATGGCGTGGAGGCCTGCTGAGCGGGCAACATCCTCCCCCATGCCCGACCAGAAGCGATGGGGGTGAGCGGCCACGGCGAAGCCCCCGAATTCTGCAATTCTCTCGACGGTCTCCCCAGCACTGAGCCCTCGGGGCACTTCTTCATCCAGGCCGTAGGCCAGGATGTGTCCCTGGGCGGACGAGACCTCCATTCCACGAACTATGATGAGGCCGTGATCCCTTCCTAGCTCCAGGGCGGCCTCGGACCCCCTGAGGCTGTTATGATCGGAGATGCTGATGCCGTGGATTCCCCGCCTTGCAGCCGTCTTGAGGAGGGCCTCAACCTCCAGCGAGCTGTCCAGGGAGTACTTGCTGTGGGTGTGGAGGTCGAGCCTAAGCAATCATGTCACCTCGGAACCGGCTCGGACGGGCCGGTCCACGGTCACCTCTCTCTCCCCCGCCTTCAGAGGAATTCCTTCACCTTCTCGAGTGCCGAAGAATGTGACCCGCCCCTCCTCACCAACCGTAATCTTCAGCCTGCCGAACTCCTCGAAGGAGATCTGAGGGGCCTCTGAGCTTCCCAACACCCGTGTGCCCGCTGGGGCGTCCCCCGCCAACAGCAGGGACACCTGATCCCCGTCCACCGCTGCTAGAAGCATTCCCTCGGACTTGA
The DNA here is from genome assembly GCA_964347325.1 of uncultured Methanomassiliicoccales archaeon. Classification (GTDB taxonomy): domain Archaea; phylum Thermoplasmatota; class Thermoplasmata; order RBG-16-68-12; family JAJISG01; genus JAJISG01. The sequence continues at coordinate 170,215 of CAYFYA010000001.1, forward strand.
TTCCTCTGAGGATCGCAGGCTTCAGGTTGCAGAGAACTACGATGGTCTTGCCCTGCACCTCCTTCGCGGTATACTGGTCCCGTATGCCAGCAACTAGGCGTCGTTCCTCCGTACCCAGGTCCACATCCACAAGGTACAGCTTGTCTGCACGGGGATGGTCCTCCACTCTTAGGACCTGGCCCACACGAATGTCGAGCAGCTTGGCCTCATCTTCGACGCCGGTAGCGGTCTCCTCGATCTTCCTGAAGAGGGGCACGGGTACCGCCAGAGATTGACTATGAGGGAGTTCCTCCAGAGCGTAGTCCCAGGAAGCCTCGTGAACGCTTCCTTCAAATCCGAGCATCCTCCATAGTCGATCGGCTGAGAGGGGGAGGAAGGGGGCGGTCATGAGGGCTAGACCCTTGACCAGCCTGAGGGCCACATGGAGCGCAGTTCCGCAAGCCTTCCGATCCTCCTTAATGAGATCCCAGGGAGCCACTTTATCGAAGTACTGGTTGCCCCTCCGAGCGAGCCTCATTACCTCTTTCAAGGCGTCCTTGAAGTGGCAGTACTCCAGGTTTTGGCCGACCTTCCTCCAGCCCTCCTCCATCTCCCTCAGCAGGGCCTCCTCCTCCTTCCTCGGCTCCAGGAGCGGTGGCACCTCTCCGAAGTTCTTGTGAGTGAAGGTGAGGACTCGGTGCACGAAGTTGCCGTAGACGGCGACAAGCTCAGTGTTTATGCGCCGATCCAGCTCCTCGAAGGTGAACTCCGAGTCCCTATTCTCCGGCATGGAGGCGCTGACGTAGTACCGCAAGGCATCGGGGTCGTACGCCTCCAGGAGTTCAGAGAGCCAGATGCCGACACCCCTGCCCGAAGACATCTTCTCACCCGCGAAGTTCAAGAACTGGTTTGCGGGGACGTCGTAGGGCAGTTCCAATCCCTCGTCGTACCCCATGAGGATGGCGGGCCAGATGATGGTGTGGAAGACGATGTTGTCCTTGCCGACGAAGTAGTAGTGCCGGGCGTCCGGGTCCTGCCACCAGGCCTTCCAGAGTTCAGGATCGCCCTGTATTCGAGCCCACTCCATGCTGGCGGATAGGTACCCCATGACCGCCTCGAACCAGACGTAGATACGTTTAGCCTCATAGCCCTCGATGGGAATCTCGATTCCCCAGTCGATGTCACGGGTAACGGGTCGATCCTTGAGGCCCTCCTTCAACCACGAGCGGGCAAAATTCAGGACGTGGGGCCTCCAGTGACTCTTCGTCTTTAGCCAGTCCTCGAGGGACTTCTGAAAGGCCGTCAGCCGGAAGAAGTAGTGAGTGGTCTCTCGGGTCTCGATGGCTGTGCCACATACCTTGCAGTGGGGGTGGAGGAGATCCATGGGGTCCAGCATCCTGCCGCAGTTCTCACACTGGTCTCCACGACTCTGGGGAAAGTGGCAATGAGGGCACTCCCCCTCCACGTAGCGATCGGGGCGGAACCGCTCGCAGGTGGGACACCAAGCCGATTCCATCGTGTTCTCGTAGACGTGACCCCGATCGCTGAGGCGCAGAAACAGATCCCGGGCCGTGGCCTTATGGTTCTCGGCGGAGGTCTTCCAGTAGAGGTCGTACGAGATGGCTAGCTGCTCGAAGTTCTTGACGTGCATGGCGTGGTAGCGCTCCGCGATGACCTCGGGGGACACACCTTCCTCATCGGCCCTTACCGTGGTCGGGGTGCCGTGCATGTCGCTTCCGCTGACCATGAGGACGTCGTTGCCCGCCATTCTGTGGTAGCGGGCGAAGATGTCCGCGGGTATGTACGCCCCCGCAGCGTGGCCTATATGCCTGGGTCCGCTGGCGTATGGCCATGCGACGCCCAGCAATATCTTCACCATTCTTCCTGAGTAGAAGGAGACTCCGATTTAAAGATAGCCAGGTGCAACCAGCGCTGGCGACTAGCGCGCAACCACCTCAAAGAGTTTAAATATCGGACTCAAAATCCCCGACCAGCGACGAGAGTCGCAGGAGTTGAGGTATACTGAGCAGAGGATTTGGGTCGGGGTCCTACACCGCTCCCGTAGAGGAGGGTAAGGTCTACGACGCCACCATAGAAGACTTGGGAAGGGAGGGCGATGGCCTCGCACGCATCGAGAACTTCGTCGTCTTTGTCCCGGGAACTAAGATTGGAGACAAGGTGAAGATACGGATCACCCGCGTCCTCAGAAGGATGGCATTCGGGGAAGTCGTGAAGGAAGAGTAGCGGCGCCTTTTGTTGTTCTTACCCCATAGAGGCCATCATCTAGCGGTAGCTTCACCTTTATGGCCGATCAGTATAAGCCTTCCCATCTCCGAGAGCCTGATAAGGAGCCGCCCCTGAGTGCCGCGGTCTATCTCGACGAGTCCCAGCTCCTCCAAGCCCTTGGACTCCCGGCCTCCACGAATGTGGTAGCTCACGAGGGACTTCTCGACGCTCGAGGACTCGCTCAGCTCGTTGAGGGAGTCGGCGGCCCCGCCCATTTCCTCCAGTGCGTGGAGAATCCTAAACTTGCTAGGGGAGATGACCTCACTGTAGCTGAACTTCAGCACCGGGAGCATCATGGGGCTGTCCCCTTCAACGTGAAACGCCTTGAGCCCGTTGACGAAGGCGGCGCTGATGGCGGAGCAGGTCATGAGCTTTCTCCCACTGGAGACGTTGATGAAGATATCGTCATACCTCTGCCTCTCCCTTTTGACTATCTCGGCGACCACCTCGTACATATCCCTGGCGGGATTCTCCACCTCCCGGCGTTCCACGGGGATGCGGAGCTCCCCCAGCTTGTGGGCCACCTCGTTGGCCCTGAACCTCTTCTCCGGCTCATGGACGAGGACGAGCTTGCTGACGGGGTACTCACGAATGCCGACGTAGATAGGGTCCTCCTCGTCCCCCAGGGTGGCTATCTGCAGGATCTTCATGTCCATCGTCCTTTCTAGGAGATACTGCCATAAAAACGGTTTCAACCATATGGCCGGTCCTCCAAGCATCCCTACCACGACGACACGTGGAACCCACAGATTCTCAGCGTTGCCATGAGTTTGAATCTGAATCAAACCCTGGAAGAGCATGTTTAATTAGCATCCTCCCTAGTCGGAGACAGCATATCTCGATCACGAATGAGTGGGGGCTGTAGTGGAAGCTATCCACGTTGAGGAGGAGATAGAGGAAGGTGCCTGTCCGGAGTGCGGCAGCAGCCGCCTGTTCACGGATTATGTTAGGGGAGAGGAGGTGTGTGAGGTCTGCGGACTCGTGGTCAGGGAGCGACACATCGACAAGGGCCCAGAGTGGACGAATCGTGAAGGCGACAGGGGCTCCTCCTCGAGGGTTGGCTCTCCTGCAAACGTCTCGACCCACGACAAAGGTCTGACGACTGAGATCTCTCTCGGCACGATGGATTCCAGGGGAAACCGCCTCACCTTGAACGACGGGGGTCGTATGCGCCGACTTCGGAAGCTACAGACCCAGATGAAGTATTCCAGGCCGGGTGAGAGAAGCCTGGCGGAGGCCCTCATCGAGCTAGGTAGGATGGCCTCGATTATGGAGATTCCACGGGAGTTCCGACGGGAGGCAGCAGCCACTTACCGCAAGGCAGCCTCCAGCGGCCTCGTTCGAGGGCGAACCATCAAGGGGATGGCCGCCGCGTCCATCTACATAGCGTGCAGGTTGCTGAGGGCTCCCCGAACCCTGGATGAGATCTCGGAGCTGTTGGAAGTCGACAAGCGGGAGCTCAGCTTATCATTCAAGGTGATTGCTCGAGGCCTGAAGATGGGGCTCCCTACGCCTGGAGGAGAGGACTATCTGGGCAGGGTCGCGAGTCGCCTCAGCCTCTCAATGAGAGTTCAGGCCGAGGCGCTCGATCTCATACGGAAGGCGGAGAAGGCGGAGAGGTTCCACTCGAAGTCTCCCATGGGGACCGTGGCCGCGTGTATCTATCTAGCCTCCCTGAGGCTGGGTGAGAAGGTTTCCCAGGAGCGGATCAGCAATGCCACAGGGGTATCAGAAGTTACAATCCGGGTGAGGTACACAGCCATATTGGAGGCGCTGGGTCTTGACGCGGCTCCCAGTGTCAGACGGGATCAGAACGCAGCCTCCCCGGCCTGATGATGACTGTGGACCTCCTAACGCTAGACCGGTGAGAGCGGTGTGATACCCTTCTCGTTTACGAAGACCTTCCTTCCCTCCACCGTAAGCCGCCCCTCGGCGAAGAGCCGGATGACGTAGGGAAGCACCTGGTGCTCTGCCTCTAGGATCCTATTCGACAGGACCTCTGGCGTGTCCTCGGGGTATACTGGAACGGCCTTCTGGAAGATGATGGGTCCGCCGTCGACGCTCTCGTCGACGAAGTGGACCGTGCACCCGCTCACCTTCGAACCCCAATCCACGGCGTCCTTCTGGGCGTGGGTTCCTGGGAAGGAAGGCAGAATGGACGGGTGGATGTTGATGATCCTCTCACGGAACTGATTGATGAAGTAGCCCGTCACGATCCTCATGAAGCCTGCGAAGACCACCAGGTCCACCTCCCTGGCCTTGAGCTCCTTGACCACCTCTCGCTCGAACTCCTCCCTGCTCTTCCCACGGTGGTCTATGTAGGTCCATGGGACATTGTGCTTCTTCGCCCTCTCGATGACAAGGGCGTCCTTGTTGTTGCAGACCAAGACGGCGATGTCGACATCCAGTTCTCCCCTCTCCCTGGCATCCACAATGGACTGGAAGTCGGTTCCCCGACCTGAGGCGAGCACTCCCACCTTCATCGTGGTCACTCCATCACGTCAATGCTTGAAGACCCGTATTCCCGTGAAGACCATGGCCAATCCGTGTTCATCGGCGGCCTCGATCACTTCCTGATCCCTTATGGAACCGCCAGGCTGGATGACGCCCTCCACCCCCACCCTGGCAGCCTCATCGATGCCATCCCGGAAGGGGAAGAAGGCGTCGCTGGCCATGACGCTTCCCCTTGCCTTTTTGCCAGCCTTCAGCCCAGCGACGACGACGGAGTCCACCCTGCTCATCTGGCCGCTCCCGATGCCAACCGTGTGCTCCCCCCTCGCCAGGACGATGGCGTTCGATTTCACGTGTCCGAGGACCTTGTTGGCGAAGAGCATGGAGTCAATCTGCTGCTCCGTGGGTTCCACCTTGGTGACACACTTGAGCTTCGAAGGGTCGATGACGACACGCTCCCTCGATTGAAGGAGGATCCCACCTCGGATTCCCAGGACCTGGTCCGAGGGCTCCCAGGTGATCTCCCTACCGGTTCTGACGGCGCGGAGCTTCTTCTTGCCCCGTAGCACCTCGAGGGCTTCTTCCTCGAAGTCCGATGCTATGACCGCCTCGACGAAGTGTTTCTTCATGGCCCAGGCCGTGTCCTCATCCACAATCCGGTTGAAGCCCACGACGCAGCCGTAGGCGGACTTAGGGTCGCACTCCCTGGCGAGGCGATAGGCCTCCGCGAGAGTATCGGAGCTAGCGACACCAGAGGCGCTCGTGTGCTTGATGATGGCCGCTGTGGGCCTGTCGAACTTCATCACCAGCTCCATGGCGGCGTCCAAGTCCAAGATGTTGTTGAAGGAGAGGCCTCGCGCGAAGATTTCCTCAGAAGTTGCAATCGATGAACCCTGGTAGTGTGGGTCCCGGTAGAAGGAGGCCTTCTGATAGGGATTCTCTCCATACCTGAGTCGGCCTGCCTCTGGGTAGGCTATCCTGAGCTGTGCCGGTAAAGCGCTTTCGTCCCGCCCTAGGTAGTTGTATATGGCGGTCTCGTACCGGCTCGTGAGGGCGAAGGTCTCGGTGGCCAGCCGTCGCCTCGTCTCCTTGGAGACGCTACCCCCCCGGGTGGTCAACTCCTTCGCTAGCTCACCATACTGGCTGGGGTGAGTCACGACAGTCACGTAGGGCCAGTTCTTCGCAGCGGCTCGAAGGAGGGTCAGTCCTCCTACGTCGATCATCTCCATGGCCTCCTCCTCAGGAACCCGCTTCCTCACCGCGTCCTCGAAGGGGTAGAGGTTGACGACGACGGTATCGATGGGGACCGCTCCCACGGTCTCCAAGTCCTCCATGTCTTCCTCCGAATCCCTCCGTGCCATGATGCCCGCGAGGATCTTGGGGTGGATCGTTTTAACCCTTCCCTGAAGCAGCTCCTCCCAACCAGTGTGGCTGGTGATACGGTCGACTTCCAGCCCCTGGTCCTCGAGGTGGCGGGCCGTGCCGTCGCTAGCCATTAGCCGGTGATCTGACTTGAGAAGAACCTCACAGAAGTCCGCGAGACCCTCCTTGTCATAGGCGCTCAATAGTGCCCAACGGGAGGAGACCATCGCTATTACCAGCCAATTATGGGGAGGAGTTAATTAAGGTTTTTCAGCGGGCAATTCAGTGTGTGGGCGCCGGAGACTGATGGGGGAACGTTTAAATACCCGGGGTAAGTAGAAATACCATTGGGTGTCGAATGGGCAACCTCCCCCCTCCTTGAAACCCCACCCATCCGACACCTTTTTCTCCGATATGGGCGGCCGTAAGAACCCTTAACCCCTCCCCTGCGATGCGCCAAGCGATCGCATGGCCGAAATAATCGATGGCAAGGCCATCGCCGCTGAGATCAGAGCGGAACTCAAGGAAGAGATCTCGCGGCTGAGGGAGGCTGGAGTGAAGCTCGGCCTCGCCGCCGTCCTAGTGGGGGATGACCCCGCTTCGAGTATCTACGTGGAGACGAAGAGGAAGGCCTCCGCTGAGGTCGGGGTGGAGTCCGAAGTCGTGAGACTGCCCGGCAGCGTCTCCCAGAAGGAACTCCTAGCGAGGATCGAGTCCCTCAACAAGGATTCCCGCTACCACGGCATCCTGGTCCAGCTCCCGCTGCCATCACACATCTCCCAGGACGACGTCTTGGACGTCGTGAGCCTTGAGAAGGACGTCGACGGGTTCAATCCAAGGAGCCTCGGGAGGTTGCTGGCGGGGAGCCCCTCCTTCGTTCCCGCCACGCCTCTGGGAATCCGAGAGCTCCTCGTGCGGTCCGGCCATCCCCCCGATGGGAAGGATGTGGTCATCGTGGGGAGGAGCAACATCGTGGGCAAGCCCTTAGCTGCCCTCCTCATGCAGAAGGCCAGGGGCGCCAATGCTACTGTGACGATATGTCACTCCTCCACCGAGCGGTTGGAGGAGCACACGGGGAGGGCTGACATCCTGGTGGTGGCTGCTGGAAGGCCCGAGCTGTTACGTGGGGACATGGTGAAAGAGGGAGCCGTGGTCATCGATGTTGGGGTCAATCGGGTGAAGGACTCCTCAAAGCCGAAGGGATACAGGGTCGTTGGCGACGTCCTCTTCGAGGAGGTGTCCCGGGTAGCAGGCGCGATCACCCCCGTCCCAGGAGGGGTGGGCCCCATGACCGTGGCAATGCTCTTGCGTAACACCGTGGCGGCTGGAAAGGGGCTGGCCGAAAAGCTATAACCTGCCCGCAGTTAATTGGCTGTGGTCCCTTGAAGGTCCTGGCTGTAGGGGGGGGAGGAAGGGAGCACGCCATCGTCGAGGCCCTGAGGTCAGGCGGAGCCCATGTCTACGCCGTCATGAAGAACAAAAACCCTGGAATCGCCAGGGCGTCCAAGGAGTTCCTCCTGGCTGACGAGGTCGACGTCGACAAGGTCGTTGCCTGGGGTGTCGATCGCGGAGCGGACATCGCGATCATCGGGCCTGAGGCCCCCCTTGGACACGCCCTCGTCGACCGGCTGGAGGAGAGGGAAATCCCCACGGTGGGGCCGACTCAAGCCGCTGCGCAGATCGAACTCTCCAAGGAGTTCGCCCGGGACTTGATGAAGAGTCACGACGTCCCCGGACTGGTGGAGTATCAGGCCATCGACGACCTGGAGGAGGCGCGGCAGTTCCTGAGGGATGTGGACTACCCGGTGGTCATCAAGCCCATCGGCCTCACCGGCGGGAAGGGGGTGAAGGTGATGGGAGACCACTTCCAGACCCAGGAGGAAGCCCTGGCCTGTGTGAAGGAGGTGTTTGACAAGAGGATAGGAGGCCAGGCGCGGGTCCTGATCGAACGTAGGGAGGAGGGGGAGGAGTTCTCACTCCAGGCCTTCACCGACGGCGTTCATCTGTCGCCCATGCCGGCCGTCCAAGACTACAAGAGGGCCTATGAGGGGGACGAGGGACCCAACACCGGTGGCATGGGCTCCATCTCCGATGTCGACGGTCTCCTGCCGTTCATGGAGCAGGGGGAGTACGATGCGGCGGTTATGATTATGAGGCGGACGATAGAGGCCATGGGGTCCCAAGGGATACCCTACAAGGGCGTGCTCTACGGAGGTTTCATCCTGACTGCGGAGGGACCGAAGGTCCTGGAGTTCAACGCCCGCTTCGGGGACCCGGAGGCCATGAATGTTCTACCGATCCTCGACGAGGACCTGGTGGAGATTTGCTGGGACATCGTGGATGGCGGACTGAGGGAGGAGACCCCCTTCAAGCCCTTGGCCACCGTCTGCAAGTACGTGGTCCCTGAGGGATACGGCACCCAATCCCTGGCGGGGGAGCCGCTGGAAGTCGACGAGGGCGCCCTACGGGATGGTGGGGCGATCCTGTACTACGCCTCCGTCGACGAGCGGGATGGCTCCGTCCTGACAACCACGTCCAGGTCTCTGGCGGTCGTGGGCGTCGCTGAGGAGCTCTCCGGTGCCGCGGAACAGGCTGAGGAAGCCCTTAAGCACGTCAGCGGACGTGTGTTCATGCGGCACGATATCGGAGAGCCTTGGCTCGTTGAGAAGAAGGTGGCGAGGATGAAGGCAATAAGGGGTGGTTAACCATGGGCCTCCTTGACAAGACCAGATTGGTGGAGCTTAAGAAGATACTGGACTCCATCGAGCGAGAGATGGAGGAAAAGGACACCGTGCGAGAGCTGGCTCTCAAGTCAAGCCGCGCCATCGCGCGGCTCTCCGTCAGTGCTTTGGGGGGCCTGCATCGTCAGGAGAAAGTGGAAGACGTCCTCGAGCAGGCGAGGGAAGAAGCCCTCAAGCTAAGGAGCCTGCTGAAGGAGCATCCCGACATCTATCACTCCGGATTCGTAGAGAACGCCCATCAAGACATGACGGAGGCCTTCGTCTCGTACTGCCTGATACAGGACAAGGCGCTCCCTGACCCCGAGGACCTTGCCGTGACCCGCAGGGCATACATCCTGGGCCTGGGGGACGTCATAGGTGAGCTCCGTCGTCACGCCCTAGAGAGGCTGAGGGCCGGAAACGTCGACGACGCCAGGGACGCGTTGGACGCCATGGAGACGCTATACCAGGGACTCATGAGGTTCGACTACCCCACTGCTCTGGTGGCCGTCAAGCGCAAGCAGGACATAGCTCGTGGTCTTCTGGAGAAGACGAGAGGCGAGGTGGCTGTCGCCATTAGGAGCTTCGAGCTGGAGAAAAAGCTCGACGAACTCGGCAATGATGCGTGACTACTTCTGCCTCCGCCGGCGGCGGATGGCGGCGACGATAAAAACGGCTACCACCAGCCCCACCACAATCCCAACGACGATGAAGACGGGGTTAATGGGTTCTCCGGTCCTGTAGAAGGTCTTCTCGATCGCGACCTCCCCCAAGGCAGACTCGACGATGCCGTTCTTGTTGAAATCGACGTGGATCTTCAGGGTGTGCGCTCCCTCCCCAAGGCCCACGGGCAGATATTCAAAGGTCACGGTCTTCCTATCTCCAGGGGTCAGCCTGTCCAGGACGGCCTCGCCGACGAGCACGCCATCGAGATAGAGCAGGACCGGGACGTTCTGGACCTCCACATCCCCAGTGTTCTCGATCTCAGCGGCGATCTGGAGCGGGATTAGGACCTGAATGCGCTCAGTAGCGAACCCCACCTCGAAATCGGCGTCCTTGGTGGAGTTGACCTCCACCACGAGACTCACCACCTGCTCGGTGGACGGCATGGTGACGTTGAAGCTGAAGGTGTTGTTTTGAGAACTCATCTCCAACGGGTTGTCCTCGAGAGGTGCTGCTCCCGCCAGATCCGGTCCCGTCAGCCACGCCTTCAGTAGGTAGGTACCGTTGTCCTCCCCGGGTCCTCCCGCCGCGGTGACGTTTACGAACACGGTCTGAAGGGTCCCAGCCTCCGTCGGCGCCAAGATAATGATGGTAATCGGTGCTTGCGCCTGCGCGGTGGCGGGGATGAGAGCGAACAGCAGGAGGACCGTAAGCAAGGCGCCGATCCTCATCGCCTCCGCCCCCTGCTTCGACGCCTACGGATGAAGAGGATGGCCGCGATGGCACCCACTGCAGCTATCAGACCATAGACCAGGAACGGGAACTCCGGTGGGGTGAGCTGTATGTTCCTACCGGTGACATCCACTCCATCGACGGGTATGCTCAGGGTGGCGAAACTCAGCTGAACGCTGAGGGTCGCTCTGACCTTGGTGTCCGTCTGGGATCTGACCTCAAGGACGGCCTGTGAGGTGTCGACAGGACCGACGGCCTCCAGCCGAAGAGTCACAGAGGAGGAGCTCCCGGCCGTCACCATGATGTTCTCAAGGGTGGTGTTCCGTATCTGCTCCCCCAGGACGAGCCTTGGTCTCCAACCCTGGGTGATCAGGGTGCCAGGGTTGAGCAGCTCCAGGCTGAAGTCGTCCCTGCCATTCCCCGTGTTGACAATCTGCACCTGATACTCCAGGGCTTCGGGCGAGAGGGCCGGAGGCTGTGGGGATAGTCTGAGATCCACATCCCTCAGATGAACAATGTCCAGCTCGACCGTGATCAGATCGGTCACGCCGACCCTTGACGCTGAGCTAGCTTCGATGAAGATTGACGGGTGATCCACCAGGGCGTCAGCCGTCGTGGTGATAGTGACTCTGGTCGTGGTTTCGTTGCTGTGGCCGAAGGGGAGCCGGATGGATGAGGGCTCGAATTTGAAGTCCCAATCGCCGGGGCTACCCTCGAACACGTACTCATCCTCGACGTTGCCTATATTCCTCACGGTGATGGTGTAGACCACGGACTCCCCGGGGAGAATCGTGGCTCTCTCCGACTCATCCCACGCGAGTTCCACCTCCGGAAGGTCTACACGCTCGAGGAGAAGGTTGAGAAGGGTGTCACCCTGGAGGTCGAGAGTGGTCGCGTCGGTATATTGGACCTCGATCCCCCGTTCGAGCTTCTGGGCGGTCGCATCGACGATGTACTCGCCTCGCGGCAAGTGGACGCCGAAGAGACCGGACTCGTCCGAGGCGAAGCTGACGCTAGCCACGCCTCGGAAGGTAAGGGTAACCTCTGTGTTCACAACGTCCTTCAGGTCGGCCACGCCTGCAACGAGGTACCCTTTCTCAAGGACCACGTCGAACTTGTTCTCGACCTCCGGCAGCACGGTCAAACTTGAGAGGCTGACCCAACTGCCGATCTCTCGGATTGCGTACACGTTGTAGGATCCGGGGGCGAGGGTAAGGTCGTAGGAGCCAGGAACGTTGAAGGAGGCGGAAATGGCAGTCTCGTTGGCCGCCTCTAAAATGATCTTCGCCGAGGCGGGCTGGCCCGAGAGCAGCACACTGCCCGTGACGGTCGCGTTGTCGAGAGTACGCACCGCGGACAGGGCGAGATCCAAATCCTCCCCTGAGATGAGCGTGACCTCCTGGTCGAGGGTGTAGCGCACGAACCGTCGATCTCCGTCCAACCGGTCCACTCCATGCCAGTCAATCGACAGATCGTAGGATCCAGCGTCCAGGGCGATCTCGTACTCTCCAGACTGACCCGTGGAAGTGCTGAGGATAGCGCCATCCTCCCGCTGAAATTCCAGGAGAAGGGCCCTGTCCACGCTGGTGCCATCGACGCTGAGTACACCGCTGAGAACCGCAGCCAACCTCAGGGAGGTGATGTTGGTGGCAGGGGCAGATATGTTGGTCGGCGAGGCTATAGTGAGGTGTTCGAGGAGAACGTATCTCTGGGCGCCGAACTCGGACAAACCGTAGAGTGTGTAGGCACCTGGTTGCAGGAACTGCGCGAAGGACCCGAGGACAGCTACCGTCACCGTCTCCGGGCCGCTGAACGAGAGGTTTCCTGTGAAGGGACTCCCTTCGACAGTCAGGAACCCCTCCACATTGACGCGCTTCACGATCTCCAGCTGGAGACCGCTTACGGGCTTCCCCACGGCGACCCTCAGCGTCTGAGGCTCGAGATTCTGAAGGCGGACTCCCTCCACAAGGGTGGTGTCCACCACCACCTCGTACAGTCCCGGCACTAGCGCGGCCGTGAACAGTCCCGCAGAATCGGCAGTCACCTCCAGTGTCTCAGCCCCGTCACGGATTGCCTGGAATAGGACTGAGATTCCCCCGAAGTCTATCGAGGCCTGGGAGAGAAGCCTTCCCTGCACGGTCTGGGTTATGGGGACCAATGCGATCTCGCCTACCTCGCCAAGCTCGGAAGGGTTGAGAGGTCCGAGGGAGACGCGGTGGAAGCCCTCCTCCTCGATGGTCAGGGTGTACTCTCTGAGATTCAGCAGCGGGATCTGGTAGTCTCCGTCCCGATCTGTCAGGGCCGCCAGGCGGTTACCTCCCGTGTCCACGAAGTCGACCCTGACCGCCCCCATCCCTTCGCCGGGGTCCCAGCTCCCGTTGCCGTTGAAATCACGGTAGACCCTTCCCACCGTCGGAGTGGCCCTCGTCAGCTGAATGTCCATGCTCGTCGACTGGGTCAGCGTCAGGGTGGAAGTGTGCTGCTGGGCCTCGAAGATGGACCAGAGCCGATAGGAGCCGGGGGGAAGGCGTGCGAGGAAGGTACCAGCGGCACCGGTTGTCAGGGTGAAGGGGGCGGTATTGCTCTCGAAGGTGACGAGGGCGCCAGCTGCCGGCTCTCCGGCGGCGGTGGCGACCACACCCTCGACCCGGACCGCCCCCAGGAGGTTGATTTGCCACTGGAGATCCAACCCCTCCCTCACTGTGAGGGATCCCAGGAAGGCGTAGGCGCGTCCGTCCTTGAAGTGGAGGGCGTAGGCGCTGTACTTTCCCTCCGGGAGATTTAGGTCGAATCGGCCCGAGGAGTCCGAGGTGAAGCTGATGGTGCGTTCGACCCTCGAACTGTGGAGGTTGACAGTGACGCTGGGTGTGGGCCTGAAGTTGATCAGCGTTCTCCCGTGGACCGCACCCAGAGGGCGTATCGTCAGGTCCACCGTTGCGTTTCTGGCCTGGACGACCCTCACGTTTGTTGGGAGGGAGCCTCGGCCTCCCAGGGTGGCCTCTAGGGTGTAGTTGCCCCGGAGGAGACCCTCCAGGGTGTAGTTCCCGTCCGGCCCTGTGAAGGTCTCCTGCAGGATGCCAGTGGCGAACTCGAAGACCTCTAGTCGGGCCCCAGCAGCGGGTTCCCCGAACTCATTGGTCACGGTCCCGGACACGCGGCTTACGCGAAGGGGCAGATCCTGCTCCTGGACCAACCCCAGAGATAGGGAGACCGAGGTATCCACCAGCTCGGTCCCATCCCGGAGTACTTGGATGGTGAAATCCCCTGGGAGGAGTTCCGACAGCTCGTAAACGCCCCCAACCCCGCTGGTGGTGCTGGCAATGACGTTACCCGGCAGCCCTCTTAGCTCCACCCTGAGATTCGCGACCCCCTCCTCGCCTGCGTCCCGCGCGGAGTTGCCATTGAGATCACGAAATGCAATTCCCTTTACCGTGCTGGTTGTGACTGTAAAGTCCTCCTCCAGGACGTTGTTGAAGCTCCCAGGACCGGAGACGCCACCCGACCCCGCCCCGGACCGCTCCTCGCCGATGTCGAGGATTCTCTCCGCGAGGACCTGGGTCCCGACCTGGGTCCTGTTGTCTACGACCCCAACCGATGCAACGACTAGGGCCTGCCCAAAGGGCACCGTTAACTTGTAGAAGCCCTCGGCGTCCGTGGAAGTGAAGTCGTGCGGCACCCCGAGTTCGTCCGAAGCAGTGACGCGAACGCCCTGGATGGGAGCCCCGCTCTCGCTGCGCACTCGTCCCCGCACGACGGTCCCATCATAGTACTTCAGGAAGACCACGCCTTGCTGAAGGTTGCCCGCAGCACTCAGGTCCACCGTGCCCTCCATCACTCCTGCCTGGATGAGCTCCTGGAGCTCCAGGGCGTCGAAGTAGTTGACAGCCCTCCACGCTTCGCGATGCTCGGCGACCTGGTCGGAGGGGAAGGGATTGAAGTAGGCGGTCCGGTACACGAGCTTGAAGTGTTTCAGCATCCAGCCGTGGATCGGATTCTCGCTGGCGAGGGCCCCGCTTATGCCGGGTAGGCCCTCGTCTTCCAGGCCGATGTCGCTGCCTCGGATGCCGAAGAAGATCCTGTAGAACATCGAGTTGTAGAAGGGCTCCAGGTACTCGATGCGAATGTTGGCAACCCTCGCCGTTGGTGGGAGTTTGTCTAGATCAAACTCCCCCCGATCGGTATCTGCGATGAGGCGGTAGAACTCGAGAGGAATGCTCCGAAGATCCGGGAGCTCCGCCGTCCTGTGGTCGGTGAGCTTGGCCATCGCATAGAAGATCCCCGTGTTCGTACCCGAGAAAGGAACGAGGCGTGAGTCCACGGCAAAGTAGTCAACCGAATTCCCTGTGGCCCTCACAAGATCTTCGTAGAGGGCTGCCTGCCCATCGAGGTCAAGCTCCTCGGTGAAGTAGGTCTTGAGGTAGATGACGCGGGCGTTCCTCGCGGATATGCGTGCGTCCCACTCACCGAAGCGGTCGGGTTCCGACCGTATGAGAGGGACATAGACGGTCGGCCTCAGGAGGACGTCTCTGATCTGGTCTAGATCAAGCCCTCGGCTCCCTAAGACATCGACGACATCGGGAGCGAAATGACCGGTCCCCGCAATCACATCGCCAAGTAGGATCCTGACGTTCAGCACGGCGAGAGCTTCGTTCTCGCTCTGGGAGAGAAGGAAGTGACCCGCATACTCGTAGCCGTTCTGGAAGTTGTCGGCTACCGTCGGGTGCCTCCCCTCCTGAATGGCCTCGAAACCGTAGTCCCACCAGCTCAAGAAGGCAGGGCGGGCGGTGAGGGGGAAGACGTCACTATCCTGCTCGCTGAACCACGCCCACGCTGTGGGGTAGTACCTCGTCCTAAGGGGGAGGGAGTACCCGAAGGCCCCGAAGTAGAAGAGGTCTATGCCCTCCTGGTATCCCTGAGGTCTGAGGAATTCGGGGGTTACCCTGTAGACCTCGATGTCCAGCTCTCGCTTCTTCTCGAAGGGCACGCCGGCGTCGATGGCCGACCAGGCGTTGGGAATGATGAGGAGGACGGCCACGAAGAAGGCGCCGGCGATGTGTCGCACCTTGACGCCCTTGCGTAGGGCGGCCAACCGGCTTCCCCCAGTGGTAGCCACCGCCTTTCTGACCTCAGTGAGAGCCAACCTCTCCACGATAAGGACCGCCACCCAGGCTGAGGTGATGGCGAAGGCGGGGGAGGCGTTGAATAGGAAGCGGACGGCGGACATCGCCATGAAGATGGCCGCCACGCTCCAGGCCAGAGCGAAGAGATAGTCGGGCCTCGGACGCCGGACGAATTGGAGGCCCATGAGGACGATGCCGCCGAGAGATAACCACGAGGTGACTAGCCCGAAGGAGGTCATGGCAAGGCTGAACTCGGGCGGCTGTGCCTCTGCGATGGTCTCGAAAACTTTGTCGGGCACGAAGTAGCCGAAGCCGGAGGAGAGCGTCGCGGCTATGGTAGGGCTGTAGACCGCCGCGATGGCGAGGCCTCCACCGAAGCCAATGATGATGGGGGGGATGACCAGCGTCCACGGAAGCCTGTGGAACACGGTGAATAAGGCTCCTAGTCCCAGGGCCATCGCGTAGAGTAGGAGGGGAACGTCGAACCATGTTCTAACGAAGCCGGTGGAGTAGTAGTAGGGGGCGGCCAGAAGAACGGCGACGCCCAGGGCGACGCCGAAGACCATGAGGATGCCCAGGGGGTCCTGGTTCCTGAGCTTGTGGACGACGAGCTGGACCAGGAAGTAGGCGATGACGATGATGGGGGCGTAGGCCCACCCCTGCCACGTGAGGGCAATGGTGGCCAGGCAGGTCCCCGACATGATCGCGTAGAGGATCGTCTTCCGGTTCTCCAGCAGGAGGCCCTTGAAGCCGTCGTAGATCTCCCGAGGTCGGAGCCAGTTCGCGATCCAGGTCCTCTCTTTCAGCTCAGCCAGGGCCTTGATATAGAAGAAGAAGGCCGCGACGACGAAGAACAGGACGAGGGCGTCGTGGTCACCGTTGCTCAAGGGCGTCCTCTGGATGTGGGCTGGGAGGAGGGCCAGGAAGAGAGCAGCCACGAGTCCCGCCCTGCGTCCGAAGATCTCCTTAGCCAGGAAGTATGTGGGAAAGATTGTCAGGGCCCCCCAGAGGGCCGTGGAGGTGAGGAAGCTCTGCCAGATGCCGAGCTCCACGGAACCCTGGAAGTAGCCCACGAGGATGCCAGTGAGGGTTACGCTCCAAGCAAATATGGGCGGCCTGGGATTGTTCATTCCCACTGGGAAGTTGAGCATCGGGTCGCGGACCAGATGGTTGCCCGTGCTGGCGATGTACTCGTTGATCCAGGCGTAGTAGTAGGAGTCGGAACCGCCAGAGACGAGGTAGTCTCCGAGGGAGAGGTCGTAGGCGAAGAATGCACGGATGAAGAAGGCGAGGGCGAAGATGCCGACTAGGATGAGCGTGAGGTTGAGCTTCTGACGGACCCCATTCTCGTCTTCCAAAGCGCCACCTGGTCTGGATACTGACAGGCAGCCTCTATTTATTCGTTTCCGGGGTCGAGAGGCGTGGCACGGACGACGAAGCTCTTAAATTTGCTTCTAGGCTAAGCATCCCCGATGAAGCGGGACTTGATGGATATCCTCTGCTGCCCGGTGTGCAAGGGGGATCTTGAACTCCGGGTGGACGTCGAGGAGGACGAGATTCTCGAGGGCCAGCTCATTTGTCACGAGTGCGATACCACCTACCAGATCAAGGAAGGCATACCGAACCTCCTGCCACCCGATCTCAAATGAACTCGCTCTGAATTCTCACCACCTCCGCGCTATCGTGGGCCTGAGAGTAGAGTCTCAAGGGCTCGGTGTTGAGAGTCATGAAGACGGGTCCCCACTTGAACTTCGAAAGGAGTTCCTGCGCCATCTCGCTGAGGCCCGCGATGTAGAGGGCCGCGGCGAAGGCTTCCACGCTCGACAGCAGGGTGGGCCTGCCGTAGTTCACGGGATTCGCCGCCACCAGGTAGGGAAGTGCCCGCTCTTCCCTCCCCTTGACCCTGGGAAAGCTCCCCGTCCTCCACGAGGTGTCGAGGACACAGAGGCCCCTGACCAGGACGGCCTCCCTATCGGACCGGGAGAAAGCGACCTCGACCGTGGGATTGAGAACGACGGCGCCGTGAGGCAGCTCGTCCAGTCTCCTGACCAGCTCCACCATGCCTAGGCGGGCGAGCTTCTTGGAGGTGCACCTCTTCGGGTCACACCTCTCCTCGTGGTAAGCGATGAGCCTGACCATCCGCCACGGACCGCAAGTAATATGGCAGCCTGGTCAGATAACACTAGGCCACCATGATGAGAGGGTAAGAAGCTGACATTGATGACCGATGGGCGATCTGAGTGGCCTCCACGATCTGAGACCTGTCCAAGAGCCGAAAAAGGGGAAAGGGGGGATGGAAGTGACCTTCCTTCCCGACTACTGCAGTGTGCCCTGGTAGAGGATCCCGTCGTCGTCCGCAATTTGTACGCTAGAGCCGGCTGGGTACGTGGTTACTAGCAGCAGTATCTTGTCACCAGCCTGTACGCTTGTCGCACTAGTATCGACCTGCACGAACTGTGCGTTGCCGCTGAGTGAGCTGAAGGCCGTCTTCGACATCGCAACAGTGCCGTTGCCGTAGAAGACCGTCAGGTACACTGACGCGGGCGCCGTTCCAGCATCTACGCTGGAGACGGTGAGCTGCCAGTTCGTGCCGTCACCAGTCTTGGCGACGGCGATGCCCATAGCTCGCGGCGTCGACCCGGGACCTGTAACCAGTCCCGATACCATAACGTATAGGACTGCAGCCAGGACGACGGTGATGGCCACCATGAGGATGGTCGCGATCACCGGCGACACGGCCTTCCGATCCCTTCGGATCGCCCGTATCGTTCTCAGGTTCTGTCCTCCTGTAGGTTACCCTACGGGAGCAACGGTCGTTGGGCCTGCGCTTAAAGGCTTTCTTACGGTTCTCGTAATTGGTAAAATTCCCACGATCTAGCGGGTGCGAAAGGGGATTCCGACCTCGACGGATTTGGCGCCGGTCCTCTCCACAAAAAAGGGGAAGTGGGAGGAGCTTGCAGCCCCCACCCAACTCCAGCAGTAGTCTTCGGACCTACCGCAGTGTGCCCTCGGCTAAGATCCCCGCGTCTTCCGCGAGCTGGTAGCTGGAACCGGCTGGGTAGGCTGTGGTGCTCAGCAGAATCCTGTCTCCAGGTCGAAGGGTGGTGGAGCTAGCGTCGCCCTGCACAAGCTGAGCATTGCCACTCAGGGAGTCCAGGGCCGTCTTAGTCTGGGCTACGGTGCCGTTGCCGTAGAAGACCGTCAGGTAGACTGACGAGAGGGGCATGCCAGCTGGCACGCTGGCGACTGTGAGCTGCCAGTTGCTGCCATCGCCTGTCTTGTCGACGACCACGCCAATCGCTCGCGGGCCTTGTCCGGGGGGAACAATCAGTCCCGATACCATAACGTATAGGACTGCAGCCAGGACGACGGTGATGGCCACCATGAGGATGGTCGCGATCACCGGCGACACGGCCTTCCGATCCCTTCGGATCGCCCGTATCGTTCTCAGGTTCTGTCCTCCTGTAGGTTACCCTACGGGATTCTCCTTCGTATACGGAGACATAAAGGCTCTCAGGCAATTCTCACTTAGGCCATTCCTGTGCTAGACGGTGAAGGGAACGGACTCGTCGCACACGAGGTTCAGGATCTCTCCGATGTCCTTCGTTGCGTACTCTTCCATCGAGAGGATGATTGTGTAGGCGTTCCTGGTCCGGAGGTGGTTGATGAAGATGTGCAGGAACTCTGAGAGGAGCTTCGAGTTGTTGTGGATGGCCAAGGAGTTGATGGAGTCCAGGACCACCACCACGTCGGCCCCTTTGAGCTTTCGAATGAGGAACTCCACCTTCAACATCATGTTCTCGAGCATGGTGGGGCTCTCCACGTACACGGTCTTCTCGTCCTTGTCGCCGGTCCCCATCATCATGCTGGACACGCAATCCACGAAGTAGGTGTTCTTCAGGTCAACATCCAGGACCTGAAGCGCGTTGCTGATGGACTTGGAGGGCAGGGTTGCGGTCACGTAGATCGCACTGAGCTTCTTCTTGGGGGCGAAGACGTCCAGGAGAGCCCTGACGGCGTCGAAGTAGTGCTCCGCCCTCAGCTGAAGGCCCACGGCCGAGGCCGGCGGTACCTCAAGGAGCTTGGCCAGGCCGTCGGTGGTGGTCTCCAATCACTCACCCCCTTTGAGTAGTGGTGCCAAGAGGACCCCTGCGGACGTGAGGTCGATGATGTACTTGGCCCTCGAGTGCGTCGTCCCCCTCATTTTCACCACCTGGAGGGTGCGCAGGAGATCCCCCTGCCTCTCCAGGTTGCCCAGGAGCACCACGCCATCGGACACGGCCTCCTCCACTCCATAGGGGGAGTAGATGTCCGAGCCTGCGGGCACCTCCGAGACCAGCAAGGCCGTGCAGTCTACCTTCGCTAGGGCGTCGCTCAGTCCGGAGATGAAGTCCCTTATGCGATCCTCCGTTGTTAACCGGGCGCAGATTGAGGTGATGGAGTCGATGACGAGCCTCTTGGCCTTCTTCTTCTTCACTTCATCCCTGATGGCTTTGATAAGGCTCTTCACGCCCTTGCTATCGATCTCCGACTCCAGATCGATGCCCGCGGCCTTGTAGAAGTCCTCCAGGTGCATGAACTCAATCTTGTCCTCCAGCATCTTGGGTGTAAGGAAGTCGTAGGGAATCATGCTTCCCGTGAGCTTCTCCGGTGTCTCTGTAGCTGCAATGAAGAGGCCCACCTCTCCTTGGTCGGCGCCGTGGATGATGAATTCGAGGCCCACTGAGGTCTTACCGGTTCCACAGGTCCCTGTGAGAAGGGTCGTGTTTCCGCGAGGGATACCTCCGTTCAGTATGCTGTCCAGGCCGTCGATGCCCGTGAGACACCTTTCGACATTCGCAGCCTCCAGAGTGGCCACAAGTTTCTATCCCAGACCTTCGTTTATCATCCTTTGCTCATTGTTATCAAAGGGGATTCTAAGCCTGTCTGGCCCGACACCGTGGGCGCCCTGGTTCACCCCTCAAAAGGTTTATTCCCCCAGAATTCATGGAAAGCCCCATGTTGGACAGGCCTATCCTGCAGGTGGCCCTGGACTTCATGCACAAGAAGCGGGCACTCCAGGCGGCCAAGGAGTCGGTGAAAGGAGGCGCCGACTGGCTCGAGGCGGGGACGCCCCTCATCAAGAGCGAGGGAATGGAGGTGGTCAGGGAACTCAAGCGGGCCTTCCCCGAGAAGGTCGTCGTCGCGGACCTGAAGACCATGGACACTGGGGCCTTCGAGGTGGAGATCGCCGCCAAGGCCGGGGCCGATGTAATCTCTGTCATGGTCGTCACTGACGACGCCACTGTTCTGGAGGCGGTGAAGGCGGCTCGCCGCTACGGCGCCAAGATCATGGGCGACCTCATGGCCGTGGAGAACAAGGTGAAGCGGGCGAAGGAGGTGGAGGCCCTGGGTGTGCACTACCTCTGCCACCACGTCAGTATCGACGAGCAGATGATCGCCCGAACTCCCCTCAAGGAGCTTGAGGCCCTCTCCGGAGCAGTTAACATTCCCATCGCAGTAGCCGGGGGTCTGAACTCCGAGACGGTCTCCCAGGCAATGGAGGCGGGCGCCACCATCATAATCGTCGGGGGGGCCATCATCAAGGAGCCCAAGGTGACGGAGGCCACATCCACCATCAAGAGGGTGATGGAGGAGGGGAAGGCCGTCCAGACCAAACTCTACAAGAAGTATGGGCAGGAGGAACTCTTCGAGGCTTTCAGCAAGGTCTCCACCCCAAACATAGCGGATGCCATGCAGAAGGAGGGTCCCATGGACGGCATCGTGCCCAGAATCAACCGGGGAACCAAGATGGTAGGCAGGGCCCTCACGGTGAAGACCGTCGACGGTGACTGGGCTAAGCCCGTGGAGGCCATCGACAAGGCGCAGAGGGGCACCGTCATCGTGGTGGATGCCGGCGGAGGCAAGACGGCCGTCTGGGGGGAGCTGGCTTCCTGGAGCTGCAAGGTGAAGGGCGTGGCCGGGATCGTCATCGACGGGGCGGCGAGGGATATCGACACCATCCTGGACATCGACTTCCCCGTCTTCGCCAGGTGGGTCGTCCCGCACGCAGGAGAGCCCAAGGGACACGGGGAGATCGGCTCTGAGGTAGAGTGTGGAGGACGGAGGGTCCGGACGGGGGACTGGATTGTGGGTGACGAGACCAGCGTGGTGGTGGTCCCCCAGGAGGTCGCGGTAGAGATGGCCAATCGGGCCCTGGATGTCCTCGAACGAGAGAACCGGATCAGGGAAGAGATCAAGCGGGGAGGGACCCTTTCCAGCGTTCTCGAGCTGGAGAAGTGGGAGAAGGTGGGCTAGAACCGGCTCAGCACCCCGGAGACGATGGCCGCGACGAGGAGGGCGCCGTTGGCTCCTATAAGGGCAACGTACACGCGTCGGTCCCACCGAAGGACCTTTGAACCGTCAAGGGGCGAGATGGGGAGCATGTTGAAGACACCGAGGAGGAGGTTCACAAAGGCAACGAACCCCACCAGTCTTAGGACCGTCATCCCCGCTGTGATGGGAGCGTTGAACCCGAAGAGGAGGACAATGAACCAAACTGCAAGGACGGGACCACCGAGTAACAGGTTCACCAGAGGCCCGGCTGCGCTTACCCTCCCATACTGCCTCAACGTCATCTGACCCTCGATGCGAACCGCTCCCGGCGCAGCGAAGAGGAAGCCGAGGAGGGAGGTGATGAGTGCGAGGACGAGCCCGTACATCCAGGCTCGGAACTCAGCCCAACAGCCGTAGCGCTGGGCCGTAACCTTGTGCCCCAGCTCGTGAAGGAGGAATCCCGTGGGAACCGCTATGACGGCCAAGAGCAGGTTTCCGAGAAAGAAGGTCGGGTAGGCAGTCACGCCTGTGAGTCCCTGGGTGAAGGCGATGCCGAAGGCGAGGATGAGGACGGCCAGAGCCAGCAAGATGTGCTTCAGCTCAACCTGACTGAACCGTATGCGTCGTGTGGGCACAGGGTAGACCCGCCAGGCCATCCCCTTGTCTACCCTCCCGCCTCTATATCTTACCTTTGCTCCTCCGGGGATAGTTGACGAGGGGCCGTCCTGACGGGAAAAGGTTTAAATTCGGGCCAAGATTGAACAGGGAAGACGCCTACCGGTCCAGACCGCGAAGGATGCGGGCAAGGAGATAGGCATGAGGGCGGAACTTGAGGCCCGGGGATCGGGGGGAGAGATGCGTTCCCCCGGGGCGTAGCCCCCTAGCGAGTTGACAGAGGAGAAAGAAGATGGCACGCATAGTCCTGGCGTCTGATTACAGTCTTATGACGGACTTCAGGGACCTCCCGCTGGCTACCTTCTTCAGCTGTATTCCCACCGACTTCTGGGAGTCTCGATGGGCCTTCAAGGCCCTGGCTCCAAAACCGCCCCATGAGAAAGGGGTGGCGGTCTCTGCGCCCTACGGCCTGAGGAAGCTGGAGGCGGCCCTCCTCAAGACTTTCAAACGGGAGGAGATAGTCGTCGCCCACCCTTTCCACGTGAACAGGTTCATAGGCCCGGAGACGGAGATCGTAGGTGTCCACACCATGGACCCGCTGGGCCTGGGACCCGTTAGCATGAGCTTCACCAATGGCGGCGTTCTGACGCCATACACCAAGGCGTGCTTCGAGGAGCTGCTACTGAACCTGCCCAACGGCCGCCGGAAGTTCAAGGTCGCCATAGGGGGCGCAGGCGTCTGGCAGCTCGACTACCGACCGGAGGAGAAGGAGAGGCTCGGCATAGACCACGTCGTTTCGGGCGAGCTGGATCACATCGCGGGAGACATCTTCAGCGACATGATGGACGGGACGGCTCCGGAGAAGATACCGGAGCCCTTGAAGCCCCCGCGGCTGGAGGACATACCTCCCATCGTGGCTCCGAGCATGCACGGAATGATCGAGGTGATGCGGGGCTGCGGTCGCGGCTGCCAGTTCTGCGAGGTCACCCTGAGGAGGTTGCGCTACTTCTCCCCGGAGTTCATTCAGCATGAGGCGTCGATAAACGTGAGGGCGGGGCACACGAACGCATGGCTGCACTCCGATGATATATTCCTCTACAAGGTCGAGAATTACAGGACCATGGAGCCCAACGCGGACGCCATCAAGGAGATCTTCCAGGCAGCGATGGACGTGAAGGGAATCAAGTCTGGTAATCCGACCCACGGCACTCTTGCCTCGGTTGCCGCAGATCCCCAGCTCATTGCGGACCTCTCGAAGATCCTTGCGACACACCACGAAAAGAGGTGGATAGGCATCCAGTCGGGGCTTGAGACGGGCAGCATCCCGCTTGTTGAGAAGATCATGCCCCGGAAGCTCCTTCCCTACAAGCCCTCCGACTGGCCAGAGGTCGTGCTCGACTCCATCAAGATCCTGAACGAGAACAAGTGGTATCCAGCGCTCACGGCGATAGTGGGCCTGCCCGGAGAGACCTCTGACGACGCCTACGACACCTGCGTCCTGATGGACCAGATGGAGAGGGTCAACTCCAGTCCGCGCTATATCGTGGCCCCCCTCTCCTTCGTCCCCATCGGCGTCCTGCGGGGTGAACACTTCTTCAGACTCGATGAGATGATAGACGAGGCCCGCTTCAACGTCGTCTACCGGTGCTGGAGAAAGATCCTTGGGGAGATAGATGAGACCCTTTGGAGCCTGTCCGCAATGCCTCTACCTGTGAAGTTCGCCATCAACTGGATAGGCAGGATAGGTGGTCGCCACATCATGAACATTCTGTACAGGTTCGCGGACAGGCAGGGCTTCAAAGTGTGGCCCGACATGGCAGCCTAGAACTCCATTCCCAGCGACGCCATCATCGCCCTGTATTGCTCCTCGGTGATCCAGGGCACCCTCAGGTATTCCCGGAGAAACTCGTCGGAACATCCAAGACGGCGGGCCTCATTGAGGGTTACCCTGTAGGCCTCTAGCTCAGTGGGTCTCTGGTCGTAGGTATACGTCTTGTCGAAGAGCTCTTTGCCCTGGGAGAGCTGCCTCATGTGGACCACCTCGTGTATGAGGTCGAGGTAGAGGGAGATCTCTTCCGCGTTGCGAAGATACTCTTCCGATATCTTCACACAACCCTCGTCGGGGTCCACCCACATGTAGCCCTGGAAGGAGTCCACTTCGACCTCCACGCTGGAGAGAAACTGCATGAGCTCCTCCTCCTCGCCAAAGTATCGGATCAGCGATGGCGCACGGTGTAGTCCCTCGGCGAGACGACGGATGGGGTACCTCCCCGAGGACAGGTCTTGCCGAACGCGGAATCCATCCATTGGTCGGCGGGTATGCCCCCACACCTAATCACCTTTTGCCAGTGTGTAAGTCAGGCTACGTGCAGTGGCAAGGTCGAGGTAGCCGAGAAACGTCCCTCCGGTCACATGTCCGCACCAGACCTTTTTCCTTACCCCGCCGCCAGGAGAGGTCAGGAGGAGTTTCTCCGAGACGCCCGGGAGGCTCTAGCACAAGGATCCATCCTCGTGGCTCAGGCACCGACGGGACTCGGGAAGACGGCGGTGGCCCTGGCGTCGGCTCTGGAGTGCGCCCTAGAGCATGGGAAGAAGGTGCTATTCACGACCTCCAGGCGGAGCCAGCATGTGATGGCAATAGAGACCCTCCGCCAAATCAGAGAGTTGACGGAGCTCACGGTCGTTGACATGATCGCCCGGGAGTCCATGTGTGACGATCACAGCCACCATCCGGTCAGGCACCGGGGATCCAGGATTAGAGCCGTTTCGCAGGTACTCCTGCAAGGAATATTCCACGTGCAGGAGGTCGTTGAGCTCAGCCGACGTTTCGGCGTGTGCGCATACACTACCGGTCTGCGAGCCGCCAAACAGTGCGACGTCCTGGTCTGTGACTACAACTACCTGTTCAGCCAATATCGGGAGACGATTCTCAAGGCCCTTGGTTTCGGCTTGCCGGACTGTATAATGATCGTCGATGAAGCTCACAATCTTCCCTCCAGAGCACGAGCCGCCCTCTCTGGAAGGATGTCGGGCGATGTTCTCTTGAGCCTCGCCGACGCGTGTGGAGGGGAGTTCGCTGGCCTTCTCAGATCTATCTCCGGCCTTCTCAGAGCAGAGGCAAAGGTCGTGGGCGGGGAGTCCAAGGTACCGAGCAGTTTCTTGGCTCGCCTGCTGAGGCGATATGCTAGCTCCAGGCCTTTCCCGACCGAGTCCTCACTGGCAGATGCCCTGGAACAGAGTTCCGCGAATCTCACCTCCTCACTGCGACACCAGGCCGATGAGACGCTCCTGGTCCTCCGGGAGTGGCAGGAATCCAACCGATTGCGGTTGCTCTCGCCCTCGGAATCCGGCTCCCTGGCTCTACTGGCCCTCGATCCGAGACCGGCCACTGCGCCGGTGTTCCGGGAGGTCCACGGCGGAATGCTGATGAGCGGCACTCTACACCCGGGCCAGATGTACGTCGATATCCTGGGGATCCCCCAGGAAAGGGTTGCGCTCAAGAGCTATCCATCCAACTTCCCGCCTGAGAACAGACTCCTGGCGGCCTCCCAGAGGGTCTCAAGCTCATACCGAGGACGTCCCGACTGCTACCGTCTCTTCGCGCGAGAGATATACGACCTGTGCTTCGTTATCCCTGGAAACTTCGCCGCCTTCTTCCCCTCCTACGAAATGGCTCGCCGAGTCGGGGAGATCCTCCACCGCCTAGACCCCCCCAAGGCCCTCCTCTGGGAGAGGCGTGGGCAGTCCAAGGCCGAGAAGGAGGGCCTACTGAGAGTTCTGAAGCGGTCGGGTAGAGATCCCGGCTGTCTGCTGATGGCGATTCAGGGTGCATCCCTCTCCGAGGGCATGGACTACCCGGGAAACCTCCTAAGCGGAGTCGTGGTGGCAGGACTGGCGCTTAACCCTCCGGACTTGAGAGTGGAGGCCCTCCGAGCCTTCTACGCAAAGATGTTTGGGCGTCGGAGGGCGTATGAGTACGCCTACCTCTACCCCGCCCTGAACAAGCTCGTGCAGTGTGCCGGTCGGTGCATCCGGAGTCCTGATGACGTGGCCGCCGTGGTCGTTCTGGACAACCGCCTCCTCCGCACCTTCTACAAGTCACGCCTTCCCGCCGGCTTCGACCCGGTGGCTCCCACCGACCTAGCAGGTGCCGTGAGAAGCTTTTTCTACGCACGCCAGGATGAGAAGTACATTGCTGATCAAGCGAGGGGCGGAGGCCGTCCTGAGCCTCACAGAGTGGATGGGTCGGAGAGTGGTGGAGAAGCGGAGAGTCCCAAAGGGCTACCGACACTCCAGCCTTGACGAAGGGCTGAGGACATCGCGGGTGAAGACGGAAGTGCGCCTCTTCCGCGAGGCCCGAAAGCTCGGGGTACCAGTCCCCATAATCTACGACGTCGACCTGGAGCAGAACAGAATCACGATGGAGTTGGTCGAAGGCCCGACGGCGAAGGAGGTTCTCACATCCGGAGCAGAAGATGAGGAGGAGCTGTGCTACGGCATCGGTGTCATGGCAGGAAGGCTCCACGGGGGGGACATCGTACACGGTGACCTGACCACGTCCAACATAATTCTGTCAGGAGACAGACTGTACCTCATCGACTTCGGGCTGGGAGAGAGGAGCAGTGAATTGGAAGCAAAGGGGGTCGACCTACACCTCCTGCATGAGGCCTTCTTCAGCGCCCACTCCGAGAAGTCCCGCCTTTACAAGGAAGTCCTGAGGGGATACCGAGACGCATACCCTGAAGCCGACACCGTGATTGCCAAGGCAAGGGAGATCGAGAAGCGCGGCAGGTATCTCCGCGGCAGCTAGGCCTCGGAATCCTCGAGCTAGCCCCCTCTGGTCGTCGACTATTTCTAGACTGGGGCATTACAGCACCAGCCAATGAGGTTCGCCACCTCAAATCAAGCCAAGTTCAAGGAAGTGTTCGAAAAGCTGCGAGCCCAAGGCGTCGGCCTAGAGAGGCTGGACGTGATCTATCCAGAGGTTCAGGCGGACACTCTCGAGGAGGTGGTTACTGGAGCCCTTGAATGGCTGTCCGCCCGTTTTGGCAAAGGGGTGATGGTGGACGACTCCGGCCTTTTCGTCTCCGCGTTGAAGGGTTTTCCGGGAGTCTACTCGTCCTATGTCTACAATACCATCGGCTGCGGGGGAATCCTGAAGTTGGTGGAGGGTCGGGAGGATCGTGACGCTACTTTTCGGGCATGCTTCGGATTTACGGAGGACGGGGGGCCTCGCCTCTTCACGGGGGAGTGCCACGGCAGCATAGCCCTCGAGGAGAGGGGAGGCGGCGGCTTCGGCTTCGACCCCATCTTCATACCCAAGAACCGGCGGAGGACCTTTGCGGAGATGAGCCTTCAAGAGAAGAACGAGGTCTCTCATCGAGGCAGGGCGGTCGATATGCTGGTTCGTCACCTCAAGGGGGACTAGAGAACGAGGCTACCCAAAGGTACCCAGGTACTGGTCACCGGCGGAGCGGGCTACATGGGGAGCCACCTGTGCGAGGAGCTCCTCGATGAAGGCTACAAGGTGCGCGCCCTAGACAACCTCTCCACCGGCCGCGAGGAGTTTCTTGAGACGTGTATGGAGCGTCAGGGGTTCGAACTCGTCGTCCTCGACCTCGTCAAGGACGACATTGGGGAAGCACTAGAGGCCTGTGGTGCAGTTTTCCACCTCGCCGCGAACCCGGATGTCCGAAGGGCACTGGAGAGCACCAGAATTGACTTCGAGCAGAACGCGGAGGCGACCTACCGACTGCTGGAGGCCATGAGACACTCCGAGGCGCGGACTCTCCTCTTCACCTCCACCTCCACGGTCTACGGCGAGGCGGAGGTGCCTACGCCGGAGGACTACTCGCCCATGAAGCCCATCTCGCTCTATGGAGCGACGAAGCTGGCCTGTGAAGCCCTCATCTCCTCCTACTGCCACACCTTCGGGTTCAAGGCTAGCGTCTTCCGCTTCGCCAACGCTGTGGGCGGGCGCTCGACTCACGGCGTTGTGCCCGATCTCATGAGGAAGTTGCGGCGGGACAGCGATGAGCTGGAGATATTGGGCCGGAAGCCAGGGACGAGAAAGTCCTACTGCTACGTGGGTGACTGTATTGCCGGCCTGCTGGCGGGTATGCGAGCCGCCAAGGGTCCCTTCGATGTCTTCAACGTCGGTAGCGAGGATCAGATCACCGTGGAGGAACTGGCGAACACGGTCTGCGACGCCCTGGGGCTCAAGGGTGTAAACTATCGGTGGACGGGGGGCGTCGACGAAGGGCGTGGGTGGATGGGAGACATTCGGGACATGTGGCTCGACATCACCAAGCTGAAGACGACGGGGTGGCGACCGCGGTATACAAGCTCGGAAGCCGTGCGGCGAGCGGTCCGCGACATGACTGCACGCACGTGTTGAGGTGAGTGACTCATGGAGCTCTGGGATTGTCCTGAATGCAGAAGGAAGTTCGCCCGGCACAATCAGAGCCACTCCTGTGTCTCCGTTTCTGTCGATGACCACTTTCGTGGTAAGGCCGAGGAGCTTCGTGGAACTTTTGACCGTCTTGTGGAAGGCTTGAAACAGAGCGGTCCGGTTCGAGTCGACGCCGTGAAGTCGGCCATCAATCTCGCCGATCGATTCCACTTCGCCATGATCTACATCCATAGGGACAGTCTCACCGTGGAGTTCGCTCTGGATCGTCAGCTGGCGGGACCCCGCATCCTTCGGACCACAAAGCCTTGCTCCAAACCAGGTTCTGCATTTCGTCAAGGTAAGAGGAGGGGAGGAGGTCGATGACCAACTCCTCGGATGGCTGAGGGAAGCCCAGGCTGCTGAGGTGAGTCCCCCGGACTGATTGCGTTCGACGAATCGTTAAAGCTTCACGGCGACATGGGACAGTTGTTGGGGCTGTAGGGTAGCTTGGCCAATCCTTCGGGCTTTGGGAGTCCGTGACTCCGGTTCAAATCCGGGCAGCCCCACTAAGCCTGGTTACCGAGCCAAGCTCGCACGGTCCGGCACGCAACCGTCGTCACGGAATGCTGTGGAGCTAGCACAAGGGAGAAATAGCTGTTGGCCATTTGGGCTGTTTGGAGAGGTACCTTGCGCGCAAGATCGGTAGCAGTTCTCATGATGGTGGTGCTTCTGCTCGTCGTGGCCACACCGGCCCAGGCAATCGTCTGGGGAGAAGAGGATGGGAACACTCATCCTTATGTTGGGCTGGTGGTGTTCGATGTCGGAGGCTCCCCGTCACACCGATGCTCAGGCGTCCTCCTCGCACCAACGGTCTTCCTCACGGCGGGCCACTGTACAGTCGGGACGAGTGCGGCCCGGGTGTGGTTTGAATCGGAGATCACCGACCCCTTCTACCCCTTTAGTGGGGGAACCTCGATAGACTCTGTGGCGATTCACACCCATCCAGACTGGGACAACTTCGCCAGCTTCCCAGAGACCAGCGATGTCGGGGTTGTAATCCTCAGGACCCCGGTCGCCGCCTCTGCATATGGAACACTCCCGCCAATCGGCGCCTTGGACGCCCTGGACACTCAGCGCGGACTGCAAGACCAGCTCTTCACCATTGTCGGGTATGGACTCCAGGCGGTTGTTCCGAGCCTCATGGCTGATCTGGTGCGCTACAATGCCGACCCCATGCTCATCGAGCTCAACAGCGCGAATACGGGTGGATCCAACATTCACCTGTCAAGCGATCCGGGCGTGGGGAGGGGGACCGGTGGTGCCTGCTTCGGAGACTCCGGGGGACCCGCCTTCGTGCCGGGCTCTGAGACCGAGGTCGCGGGCGTCGGTTCGTTCGGCCTGAACCTCAACTGCGTTGGCTCCGGATTCTACTATCGCGTCGACACCACCCACGCACAGGACTTCATCGACGACTTCCTATCGTAGCGAACCGCAACTCACCGGGGTCTAGCTGGGAGATCGCCTTTAGGTGACCTTCCAGGGTCCGGGGCGGACGTGACTCGCTGCGACGAGCCTACTGCATTGCACGATTTCCTGGACCCCCGGGATCGCTGCCGAGTCAGTCTGGAGCAGCCCGCAACCTTGGCTCAAATCCGGGCAGCCCCATTCCTCCCCCGTGGCAGCATTAACGCTCGTAGATAGACTCACGGTGCCCAACCTTCAGGACGAGAATCCGCAACACGTCACGCTGGATGTCTAGGATGACTCGGTAGTCCCCAACCCGCAACCGGTAGTAGGGCGAGTTCACAAGCTTCCTGACCAACGGCAAGGGATCGTCTCGGAGGTCCCCGACTTTGGCGAAGATCCTCCGGGCAACCGTTCGGTCCAGTTTCTTCAGCTGTCTAGCGGCGGAGTCGGCCCAGATGATCTCGAAGACCATCAGAAGCCCATCTCGGACTTCAGCTGCTCATGGGAGCGGTACTTCCCCGCCTTGATTTCACGGACGGCCCGCTCGAGCTCCTCCTTCGTCTGCTCGTTCAGTTCACGCAGGTCCTCGAGCAGCCGTTCCAAGACCTCCTCATAGGTCTCGCGGGGATGGAGCTTCATGCCTTCAAGGGTTCTCTTCATCTCCTGACTCAGTTGGATTGTCGTCGCTGCCACGGATCCCAACCTCACCAGTGTAGTTTATAGTTTTCTATAGCACGCAATAGACAGGCAGGCCGTGACCCCGTTTCAAATCCGGGCAGCTCCACTGGCCAGACGACCTCCGCGAGGGGACATCAGCGCGCCTTACCGGAGCCAGGCATCCA
>CAYFYA010000002.1:0-13772 GCA_964347325.1 uncultured Methanomassiliicoccales archaeon
GTAGTGGTCCAGGAAGGATTCGTCCATGATGGCCATCTCGAAGCTCCTAAGGTTGCTAGCGACGACCCTCCAGACGTTTGCGTCCTGCTCCTTGCTGTATGCCTCCGTGACGGACAGGTAGAGTGTGGCGGGGATGAAGCCAGCTCGCATGAGTGCATAGGCATCGCTCTGAAGGCCTAACCTATCCCTCACGGGAATCTCGAGGGCATTCACAGCGTGGGCCAGCCGTTTCCACTCCTCCTCGGGGTAATTCGCGCGGTAGAACCCGGACTGGCCTGCGTTTACCTTCACCCAGTCATCGGCTTCCTTCCCGCGAGCGGGGCCCAGGTCGTGACGCATCGCGCCGCCGCTCATCAGAAGAGGCGTGGGTCGCGCCTCACCGGACCTGAGAACCTGCACTGGCACCTGCCACCTTGACTCCTCCTCCGTTGCCCCCTGCAAGTGCTCGTACAGGAAGCGGGATTGGGAGAGGTGCAGGCCGACACCGTCGCCTCCACGCTCGATCTCCGCGGTCAGCAGCGGGAAGCCGGTCTGTCTCACCCAGTTCCTCATCAGCTCGACCACATCCTGACCCGCGGCCTCACCCAGGGCCTTCCACAGGTCCTCGGTCCGCGCGTTGCCGTACTCGTGACTGGTGAAGTAGAGGTGCATGCCCCGCTGGAAGACCTCCTCCCCCAGGTACTGCTCGAGCATCCACAGTATCGCCGCTCCCTTGTTGTAGCTGATAGCGTCGAAGATCTCCTCAATCTCGTCAGGGTGTCCTACGGGCACCTCCACCGGGTGGGAGCTCCTGAGGCCGTCGAGGTTCAGCCCTCCCATGGTCTCCTGGAGGAGGAACTGGCTCCACATGCTCCATTCGGGGAACAGCTCAGCCACGGCCTTGTTGCCCATCCATGAGGCGAAGCTCTCGTTGAGCCATAGGTTGTCCCACCACTCCATAGTTACCAGGTCCCCGAACCACATGTGGGCAATCTCGTGGGCCATGACCTCGGCGATGGCCTGCTTGGTGGCCGCTGTGGAGCTGGCAGGATCGAAGAGCAGGACCCGCTCGCGATATGTGATGGCCCCCCAGTTCTCCATGGCGCCAGACGCGAAGTCCGGGAGGGCTATGTGGTCCAGCTTCTCCAGCGGGTAGGGGATGCCGAAGTAGTCGTTCATGTAGTCGAGGACACGGACGGAGGTCTCCACCGCGAACCTTCCGTGCTCGACCTTATCGGGCGTCGTCCAGACCCTTGTCAGGGTCCCGTCGCCGGCCTTGGCCTCCACCGAGGCCAGGTCGCCCACGACGATGGCCAGAAGGTAGGTCGACATCCGCGGGGTCTCGGCGAACCGGACTACCTTCATACCGTTTCCCTGGACCTCCTCTGCCTCGATGGGAGTGTTTGAGATGGCCACCAGCCCTTCCGGAATCACGAGGTTGACGTCGAAGACCGCCTTGAGGGAGGGTTCGTCCCAGCAGGGGAAGGCCCGCCTGGCGTCCGTGGCCTCGAACTGGGTGGCCGCCATACGGCTCTCCTCGCCCTCCGGGGTCTTGTGTACGCTCCGATAGAAGCCCCTCAACTGATCGTTCAGGACGCCCTTGAAGCGAAGGGAGAGGGTGATCGGCCCCTTCGAAACTGGACGCTCGAAGGACAGCGTGGCCCTCTCTGAGGTCTCGTCCAGCTCTATGTTCTGGGCCGGGACGACCACGCCGTCGTGGGACATCAGCTCCGCGGAGGTGATATCCAGCTCGGCGGCATTCAGCACGACCTCGGAGACCTCCTCCTCAACAGTGATCTCGACCTCCTCCTCTCCCTCGAAGGTGAACTCTTCTAGGTTTGGCCTCAAGGACAGCAGGTACCTCTCGGGACGGACCGTGGTGGGTAATCTGGCAGATGTGGCCTCGCTCATCCTACACTCCCCCCCCTGGCTGACGCCGGGACGAGACGTAAACCCCACAGGGCTATCTAGTTAACGAATGACTGCGGCGGTGTGCATCTCGGATCAGAGCTCCCTGAGCCACGCGTGCCCCGGATGGCAGAGCTCCACCGCACGACGGAGCCAACCTCGCGCTTCGGTTGCCAAGGACTCCAACACGTTGCTGAAGTCCTCCTCATCCCTGGCTCGAGGTCGCTTTGCCTTGTAGAGGAGGACGATCTCGGGCCTCAGAAAGGGGATGCCGTGGGAGGAAGTCATACCGATGTCCGCAAGGTACCGCGTCACCGCAGGATTACGTCGATACCTCCAGACATCGCCCTCCGATTCGTTAAGGAGGATCTCCAGAGAGGAAGGCTCTCCTCCTTCCCGGCGAGCGTGGATCTCGTGAACGGGTAGCTCAAGCCACTCCCCCTCCTCCCATGTCTGCAGTCCCCCCTTCCCGGGCAAGGCCTTGCTGAACTGCCAACCAGTCAGGTGAGTCCTCAGCTCCCGCTGGTCATCCCTCAGCGTGGCCACTTCCACGTCCTCGTGTTCGCGAGTCCTCCGGTTCAAGAAGAGATCGATGGCCCAACCGCCGGCGATGTACCAAGGACGATTATACCACTGCATGAGGGATCTCACCGCCTCAGTCACTCCGAAGTCCGCTTCAGTCACGCTACCCACCCACGTTGGCAATGGGATGATGGGCCTACCGCAAAACAACTTATCACAGTAATGCTTGCCGACGGAAGAGGTAAACAATGGTATCAAAGGAGCTGTTGGACGGTCTGAACGAGGACTTCAACCGAGAGGTCCACGCACTGCTGAGTTACCTGCATAAGTCGTTCCTCGTGTTTGGACTGAACCGTCACGGTGTGATAGAATTCTTCCGGAAGGAGGCCATGGAATCCATGGGACACGCGATTCGCATAGGGGAGAAGATCACCGCGCTAGGTGGTGTCCCTACCATCATGGCCCAATCCATCAGCGGGAGGCCGAAGAGCATCCGGGATCTACTGAAGGAGAACCGAGAGGTCGAAAAGGCGGCCCTCAAGGGATACCAGGCACGCCTCAAGCAAGCTGGGGATGACATCGCACTACGGACGATGCTTGAGGCGCTCGTGGCAGAAGAGCAGGAGCACCTCGAAGAGGTTGACAAGTACCTTCGGGAGTGATTGGCGGTCAGCGCAGGTCAGGCCTTCAGCCTGCTCTCAAACGTCTTCCGGAACTTGGCCACCTTCGGCGCCACGATGGCCCTGCAATAGCCCTGGTTGGGGTTCTTCACAAAGTAGTCCTGGTGGTACTCCTCAGCGCGGTAGAACTCCTCGTAGGGCGCCACCTCGGTAACGATAGACTTCCAGACTCCCGTCTCCTCGAGGAACGCGATGGCGCGCTCCGCCGTCGCCTTTTGCTCGGGCGTGTGGTAGAATACGGCAGATCGGTACTGGGTGCCCACATCGGGCCCCTGGCGGTTCAGGGTGGTCGGATCGTGAACCGAGAAAAAGACCCCTAGGACGTCCTCGAAGGGGATGAGCTTCGGGTCGAAGGTCAGTTGGATTGCCTCCGCGTGGCCAGTAGTCCCCGCGCAGACCTCTTGGTATGTGGGGTCGGGGACGTGGCCGCCGGAGTAGCCCACATCCACCCTCTCCACACCTCGGAGGGATTGGAAGATCGGTTGCAGGCACCAGAAACACCCGCCCGCCAGGGTGGCGATGTCCCTTCCTTCCTGGACCATGGGACCACTGCGGGCTACATCAGCTTCGCGCTGAGCGTGATCTCCGTATTCAGGAGTCTGGAGATCGGACACCCCTTCTTTGCCGCCTCGGCGGCCTTCTGGAAGGTCGCTTCGTCCACCTTGGGCACCTTCGCCCTCGTGTCGAGGTGGATGGATTTGGCCGTCCAACCGGCCTCGGTCTTTCCGAAGTCCATGGTGGCGGTGGTCTCGATACTCTCAGGGGTGAAGCCGGCCCGTCCTAGCTCCGCGGAGAGGGCCATGGAGAAGCAGCCTGCATGGGCCGCCGATACCAACTCCTCCGGGTTGGTTCCAGGCTCGTCTTCGAATCGTGTGGCGGCCGTGTAGGCCAGGTTCATGATCATGCCGCTTTCCGTTGTGACCGCGCCGCTACCGTCCTTGAGGCCTCCAGTCCACTTCGCACTTGCTTCGCGCTTCATCAGTCTTACTCTCCTCTGTCGGAGGCAAGGCAACGGCCGTTCTTAGGGTTTAGCTAGAGGTCAGGGTTCTATCCAAAGCACAAACAAGGTGGACCTGGCCACCGGCTCGCCTTTTTCTTCCTCGGCCGCCTCACCAGAGGGAAGGACTTGGGCAGTCCGGTGGTCCCATGGTGAAGGAAGAGTTGAAGATAGGCTCGATTAGCTGGGTGGACCTCACGGTGCGAGATACGGAGACGGTCCGCGACTTCTATCTAGACGTGATAGGGTGGAAGCCGTCCGACGTTGACATGGGCGGCTACCAAGACTATAACATGAACCTGCCGGAGGAGGGAACTCCCGCTGCGGGTGTCTGTCACGCCCGCGGTGTCAACAAGGATCTGCCCTCGCAATGGCTCATCTACATCACCGTAGCCGACCTTGACAAGAGCATCGCCAAGTGCGTCGAGCTGGGCGGGAAGGTCATCGCGGGGCCCAAGGGGCTCCCAATGCCCGCCTCCTCCCAAGAGTTCACGAAAGTTTAAGACTTCTTTTTCAATGAGCCACGGGGGTGTAAATGGCTGGTGAAGACCCAAAGACGGCGGTCTTGGAGAAGGCGAAGTCAGAGAAGATCCAGTTTGTCCAGATGCAGTTCATGGACATCCTGGGAACCGTGAAGACGGTCACCATCCCCTCGACGCAGCTGGAAAAGGCGTTGGATGAAGGGGTTCTCTTCGACGGTTCCTCCATAGTGGGCTATGCGACCATCGAGGAGAGCGATCTGAGGGCCCGTCCAGACTTCCGCACGTTCAAGATCTTCCCCTGGACCTCAGGGGAACTGAAGACTGCGGGCATGGTGTGCAGCATCTACGATCACCGCGGCGAGAGGTTCTCCGGGGACCCACGCTACGTCCTGGAGAGGCAGATGGAACGGGCCCATCAGATGGGCTACGTCTACAATACCGGTCCGGAGTATGAGTTCTTCCTGTTCAGGCTCGACGAGAGCGGTACGCCTACCAACAGCCCCTCAGATGCGGGTCACTACTTCGACGAGCTTCCGTTGAGCCCGGGCGAGATAGTCCGGAAGAAGGCCACCATCTACTTCGACGCCATGAGCTTCGAGGTGGAGGCGAGCCACCACGAGGTTGCCCCTGGTCAGCACGAGATTGACCTGAAGTATGCCGACGCCCTTACGTCCGCGGACCGTGTGCTGGTGATCAAGCACGGTCTCAAGACGGTGGCCCTGGAGCATGGACTGCACGCCACCTTCATGCCCAAGCCAAAGTACGGGCAGAACGGAAGCGGAATGCACGTGCACCAGTCCCTGACAACTCCCGACGGGAAGAACGCCTTCTTCGAGCCAACCGGGGAGTACGAGCTGTCGGATGTCTGCCGTTGGTTCATGGGCGGTATCCTACACCACGCGCGGGAAACCTGTGCCGTCCTCGCTTCATGGGTGAACTCCTACAAGCGCCTCGTCCCTGGCTTCGAAGCTCCCGTCTACATCTCGTGGGCGAACCTCAACCGGAGTGCCCTCGTCAGGGTGCCCTCCGGAAGGGGCATGAAGACGAGGATCGAGGTCCGAAATCCCGATCCCGCCGGCAATCCCTATCTGCAGTACAGCGCTATGCTTGCGGCTGGCCTTCACGGAGTCCAGGAACGGATAGAGCCCGAAGGTCCTGTGGAGACAGACATCTATCGACTGACAAGCGCGGAGAAGCAGAAGATGGGGATCCTCTCCTTGCCCGGCAGCCTTGAGGAGGCCCTGAACGAGATGAGGGGTAGTGAGCTCATCCGCGAGACTCTCGGCGCCCACATCTGGACCCACTTCCTGTACATCAAAGGCCAGGAGTGGGACGAGTACAGAACTCAGGTAACGGACTGGGAGCTCGATCGCTTCCTGGATATCCTCTGAAAGTGGGTTACCTGGCCCGCGAGTCGAGAGGCCATATACCAGTTGCCATAGATGGGCGGAGCCGTTGGCTCTAAGTTGATGAATGACCGGGCAGGCCCTCACGCCGGAGGGAGACGCCGCGGAGCACAGGTTGTCGGCCGATTGCGGTCTGTCCGGTCAACTCACTGGAAGGAGGGGAGGAGAAATGGGCTCAGCCGGATTCGAACCGGCGACCTTCGCCGTGTGAGGGCGACGTCATAACCGCTAGACTATGAGCCCTTCCACCATTCCGAAAGCCCAGCGGGATTAAGTCTGTTTTCCTGTTGGGCCTCAAGTTTCCTGGCCCGCCAACCTGAAGGCTTTATCAATGTCCGCCCTATGTCTCCTTTGACCATGGGCAAGGCCTCCGAAAACCAACCAGCGGGCAAAGGAGAGAAGCGCAGACTCCTCCAAGGTCTCGGCCATACGCTGTATCTAACGAGGGCAGAGCGGAAAAAGGCAACCACTACGACCCTCGAGCTAATGGATGATGAGAAGGGTGAGTCCGTATTCAGCTTGGTAGGATCGACCGAGCCTGAAGGAGACGGACTGAAGGTCGACTTCAAGATGTCTGAAGAGGACCTGCTGAAGCTGGTCATAAAGATTTTGGACCGCCTCGGGGCCAAGAGGGAGTGAGCTCTCGGACGAGGGCCGGGCACCCAGGCCAGACGTCCATGGGGCATGTATTTATACGATGCAAATCCTTCGAGCAGGGGAAGAATGGAATCTTCTAGCGTGCTCGTAGCTCTCGAGGAACTCGAGAGATGGCGCTCCCGGAGGGCCAGGCTTGAAGAGGAGCTGGTGGACCTGCGGAAGCGGCGCGCAGAGATTCAGGCGAAGCTGGAGAAGACGAAGAGGGAAGTTGCCTCCCTGAAGGATGTCCTGTTCAAACCCACCGAAACCTCCGAGACAACCTTCAGACAGCCCCCCTTCCGGATTGGGTGATTGCCACGGCAGACGAAGGATCCATCTGGGGAGACCTGAGGAAGTGGCTCAACCTCAAACACGAACTGGAGAGGTCCCTCCAGGCCATCGAGAAGGAGGAGTCCTACGTCATGGAAGAGCTGGACAAGGTGGAGGAGCAGGTCGCCTACTACGGCTCCCTCACTAAGGATATGAAGAAGACCCTCGACCCGCCGAAGCTCTCCCGCCTCCTCCAGTCCTGGCGTAGGGGCTGAACTCCACTCTTTTATGGTGCTTCCGCCATGAGGATGGTTACAGGTGGGGGCGCCGTGGACGTACGCACGGTCTGGATGGAGGAGGGCATCGTCAAGCTCATAGATCAGCGTCTGCTCCCTGGCCGATTCGAGATCTTTGAGGCTAAGGACTTCAAGGAGGTTGGCTACGCCATCTCCGAGATGGTAGTCCGCGGGGCGCCCGCGATAGGTGCCACCGCAGCCTATGGCATGGCCCAGGCCCACCTCCAGGGAAGGGACCTGGAGGAGGTGGTCCGCCACCTGCGTTCCACCCGCCCGACCGGTCACGATCTGTTCTACGCCATCGAGAAGATGCTGGAGGCGGCGAAGGAGGGGAAGGACCTACTGAAGGTCGCGGAGGAGTACGCTGAGGACAGCGTCCAGAGATGTCGGGCTATGGGCGCCCACGGCCTGGGAGTCGTGCCTGAGGGGTCGCGAGTGTTGACCCACTGCAACGCTGGTGCCCTAGCCACGGTGGACTACGGCACCGCCTTGGCCCCGATCCGGGCGGCCAGGGACGCAGGCCGTAGCGTGTCCGTCCTGGTGGATGAGACACGACCCCGTCTGCAGGGTGCGAAGCTCACGGCCTGGGAGCTGGCCCAGGAAGGGATCGAGCACACAGTCATCGCCGACAACGCGGCGGGTCTCCTCATGGCCCGAGGAGAGGTCGACCTCGTCATCGTCGGTGCAGATCGTATCGCCAGCAACGGCGATGTAGCCAACAAAATTGGGACCTACGAGAAGGCCGTCCTGGCGAAGGAGAACGGAGTCCCCTTCTACGTGGCAGCTCCCGTGAGCACCTTCGACTTCTCAATATCCAGCGGCGACGAGATACCCATCGAGGAGAGGGACCATGAGGAGGTGAGCCGGGTAGGGAACGAGGTCATCTCGCCCGTCGGCAGCCGCGTCCGAAACCCCGCCTTCGACGTGACACCTTCGAGGTACATCTCCGGCTACATCACCGAGATAGGCATCCTCAAGCCGGGGGAGCTGGAGCGCCTAAGGAAGGAGGCCCACCATACGGGTTGAGCGGGCGGGGGATTTGCAGATGGTCCTTACCAGTAGCGTGGTGAGCCACATCTGGTTCTTCGTCGAGGACTTGGACCGGTCTATCCACTTCTTCGGCGACGTATTGGGGCTTCGGCTCCTGGAGTCGCGGAAAGGGGCCGCGAGGTTTGACGCAGGCAACCTCACCCTCGGCCTCTACGAGGTGAAGGGTGCCGGGAATGCATCCCCCGTCGTGACCTTCAGGATGGAGAGGGGAATCGAGAGGTTCCATGAGTACCTCCGGAAAGAGGGCGTGGACTCCAAGGTCCTCGACATGGACTTTATCGGGAAGGTCCTGGCCCTGGAGGACGGGGAGGGAAACCTCCTATGGGTTCACCAGCCGAGTGGGCCGGGAGAGTAGGATCCCCGGTGTTCGTTGAGTTGCGAGCGGGAACATGTTTTAACCTCCCCGACCTCATGGGTGTGCGTGCTTCTACTCTCCACATGGTTCGGCACCTTCCTCCTCGACGGGGAGGAGGTCGTGAAGGCCAAACTCTTCCCCAAAGATCCCGAAGAGCTGGCGAGCAGGATGCTGCGGGTGGAAGAGGGAGAGGTCCTCGATGAGGAGAAGGAGATGGCGCGCGGTCTAGACGACTTCCTCGTCACGGAGAGGCGACTGGAGAAGATCGGCGGCGACTTCGTGGAAGAGCAACCGCCCTTCTTGCGGCCAGAGGACAGCGGATTCGACGGTGCGGTCCTCCGAGAGACGATGATTGTTCTCGGCAAGATGCAGCTCAGGAGGGCCGTTCAGCCAGCGGATCACATCATTCAGGCGGTGAGGTCTCTGGATGATTTGAACCAAAGCGCCAACCTGGTCATGGAAAGGCTTCGCGACTGGTACGCCCTCCACTTCCCAGAGCTAGCTAGGATGGTGAATCCAGAGAGATACCTGGAGCTCATTGCCGACCACGGGAGGAGGGATGAGATGCCTCTGGAGGTCGTCGAGTCGGTGGGGGCCGAGCTGGGAGGTGAGGATTTGGAAATCGTTCAGGACCTTGCTCGTCTCACCCGAAGTCTCAATCGCAGAAGGTCGTCCTTGAGCGAGTACCTGGAAACGAAGATGACGGAGCTTGCCCCCAACGTGACCCACCTGGCGGGACCGGTGCTCGGCGCGAGATTGATCTCCCTCGCTGGCGGGCTGGAGGAGCTGGCGAAGCTCCCCGCTAGCACCATACAGCTCTTGGGCGCCGAGAAGGCCCTGTTCCGACACCTCCGCAAGGGAACGAAGCCACCGAAGCACGGCGTCCTGCTGCAGCACCCCTGGGTCCATCAGGCTCCCTACTGGCAGAGGGGAGCCATTGCCAGGGGCCTGGCGTCCAAGTTGGCCATTGCTGCGCGGGCCGATGCCTACTCGAAGCGGTTTGTGGCCGAGGAGCTGAGGGAGCAGGTGGAAAAGCTAGTCGCCAAGGTGGCAGAGAGCCACCGGGAGCCCCCGAAGAAGCGCCCGAGGCCGCGTCCGCGGAGTAAAGGACGCGGACGCAGATAGTTACCGTCTTAACCCCCCTTGGCCTACCCCCTCCCATGTCGCCCAAGCCCGTTGACGTCACCGACGCTGAACTCGAGAAGATGCTGAGGAAAGAGAGCCGCGTCGTCGTCGACTTCTGGGCGCCATGGTGTCAGCCCTGCAAGGTCATCTCCCCCATCGTGGAGGAGCTGGCAGAGGAGGACAGCAGCGGAGTAGCCTTCGCCAAGCTGAACATCGACGAGAACCCCAGGTCCCCGGGGAAATTCGGGATCATGGGGGTGCCGACCCTGCTCTTCTTCAGGGACGGTGAGCTAGTCGAGAGGATCGTGGGCGTCGTGCCCAGGTCCAGGATCGAGGGCTCCCTCAAGGGCATCCTCTGAGGCGGGGGCGACATTCCGGGAGCGTTGTGACCTCTAGCTGAGGCCCAACACTCCGACCCTGCCTCGATCACTCACCCGCGGTGCCGGTCCGCAACTCCTTGCGAAGGACCTTCCCCACGAGGGTAGTCGGCAGTTCGTCCCGGAACTCAACGAAGCGGGGCACCTTGTGTTTGGACAGGCGCTCCTTACAGAATTCTATCAGCTCCTCCTCCGAGAGCTTACCCTTGTAACCCTCCTTCGGCATGACGTAGGCCTTGGGCACCTCTCCGAAGAACTCGTCGGGCACCCCTATGACGGCAGCCATCTGCACCCCTTCGTGCTCGAAGAGCACCTCCTCCACGTCCCTGGGGTAGACGTTGAGCCCCCCCACGATGATTATGTCAGTCTTCCGGTCGACGATGGCGAAGTATCCATCCTCGTCCATCTTGGCAATGTCCCCCGTGTGGAACCAGCCGTCCCGGATGACGTTGTCGGTCTCTTCCTTGTTGTTCCAGTAGCCCTTCATGACCTGCGGACCATGGACGCACAGCTCCCCGATCTCCCCAGGCGGAAGCTCTTTCTCCCCCGTCTCCAGATCGACGATCTTGATCATGGTGTCCGGCACCGGGATGCCTATGGAGCCGAAGCGGACCTTCTCCCAGGAGTCCATGGGGTTAGCATGGGTGAGTGGACTGGTCTCAGTCAGACCGTAGCCCTCAACGATCATGGAACCAGTCACATCCTTCCACGCCTTGGCTACCTCGGCCGGCAGGGGAGCGGCTCCGGAGACGCAGAACTTGATCGACGTAAGGTCGTACTTCCTGAGGCTGGGCTCCGAGAGGAGGGCCACGTACATGGTGGGCACTCCTGGGAAGTGGGTCGGTCTGTGCTTCTGGATCGCCTTCAGGGTGTCCTTTTTCCCGAACTTCGGGAGCAGGACGATGGTGGCCCCTGCCCGCAGCGGCGCGTTCATCGCCACGGTCATCCCGTAGACGTGGAAGTAGGGGAGGACGGCCAGTACCACGACATCTCCGTGCAGGTAGCCGAAGTTGACCGCCTGGACAGCATTGGCCACCAGGTTGTAGTGGGTCAACATTACTCCCTTGGGCACCCCTGTGGTACCTCCGGTGTAGAGGATGAGGGAGACGTCCTCCCTGGGATCGATAGAGGGCCTCGGCGGCGCCCTATCCTCAGCAGCAAGGACATTCGGCAGCCTAAGGGTGTTGGGATACCGCCGGGCCTGTGCTTTTTTGAGGAACGCCAACCTCGCCAGGAGCGGTGGCATATAGTCTCCGATGGCCGTGAGGATCACGTCCTCGAGGGGTGTTTCACTCCTGACATTGTGGACGGGCTGGTACATCATGTCCAAGGCGATCATGATGCGGGCACCACAATCCTTGAGCTGGTATCTGATCTCACGCTCCTTGTACGTGGGGTTGAAAGGGACAGTGATGCCCCCCGCTTTCTGGACTCCGAAGTGACTGATAAGGAACTGGGGAGAGTTGGCTAGGTAGAGGGCCACTCTATCCCCCTTCTCCACGCCCAGCTTCACGAGAGCGGAGGCCATCCGGTCCGATAAGGCATCCAAATCCCTGTAGCTCAATGGCCTGTTGAAGAAGAGGGTGGCAATCCTCTCAGGGTACTTGGCGGCCGACTCTGTCAGAAGGTTGTAGAGCGGCACCTCAGGATACTCGAGCGTCTGAGGGACCCCCTCGGGCCAGGATTTCATCCAAAGCTTCTCCATGTGTAAACCCCTCCTAGACTGGGATTGGGGCGAGGCTCTTAACAGTTGTTGAGAGATTGACTCTGATGGCCTTGGTAGGACCCGAGGAAATCAAGGCTGTGAGAGTGGTCCAAGTCCTTCCGTCAATCCCAACGTTCTTTAGAAAGCCTAGTGTCAGCCCCGAAAGATGGAGCCTCCATACAGGCCGGAGGGGCAGCTGGGCCGCCTTTTGGGAAATTTGCGTAGGGCCTGGAATAGAGATATCGCCCTCCTGATAGCCGGGGGCTCTCTCGTCAACGTCCCCATCGGATTCTACTTCGTTACCTTCCCCGTATACCTCGACCGCCTCCCTCACATCCCTCTGGAGCTGATTGGCTATCCCCTCGCCACCGTGGGGCTCGTCGCTGTCATCTTCATGATTCCCTTCGGAATCCTGGCGGATCGATTCGGGAGACGACTGATGCTGGCCCTCGGAGGCGTGGCTGGCGCTGGCGCATTCATCATCATCGCCAACACCGACGCCTTCGAGGGGATTATGCTGGGTGCCGCCGTCTTCGGACTCGCCGAGGCCTTCTACTTCTCCACGTGGAACGCCCTCCTCGC
The DNA here is from genome assembly GCA_964347325.1 of uncultured Methanomassiliicoccales archaeon. Taxonomy (GTDB): domain Archaea; phylum Thermoplasmatota; class Thermoplasmata; order RBG-16-68-12; family JAJISG01; genus JAJISG01. The sequence goes on from CAYFYA010000002.1 coordinate 12,371, forward strand.
CGACTCTAGTGCTCCCGAAACTAGGTCACTGGTCTTCGGCTTGAGCTTCTTCGCTGCCGGCATCGCCGCGGCCGTCGGTAGCCTCGTCGGCTGGTTGGCCGATCAAGCCGTCGTTCTCGGCGCTACGCCGCAGGAGGCATATCAGCCGCTCCTCCTCGCCCTATCATTCGTGTTCTTCCCTGTACCTCCCCTGGTCTTCTTCCTGAGGACCAAGAGAGTGGGAAGCGTCGCGCCTCCCTCTCTCCTGCCAAAGCGCTCTCGCGGAATACTGGGACGGTTCTTCCTCGCGAATATGCTGGTTGGCTTCGGAGCAGGTCTCCTCATCCCCCTCTTCCCCGCCTGGTTCCTGCGCCAGTTTGGAGTCGGCGAGACCTTCACTGGACCCCTTTACGCCGTATCCAGCATAGTCAATGCCTTCGCCTTCCTCGTGGCCCCCACTCTCGCCCGTCGCGTGGGGATCATCAGGAGCGTGGTGACGGTCCAGGTTACCGCGACGGTCCTGCTCTTCTCCATGCCCTTCTCGCCGCTCTTAGGGTCGTTGGGCCTTGCCACGGCGGCCGGTTTGTTCGTTGCCCGCAACGCACTGATGAACATGGCTTGGCCAGTTCTCTCGTACTTTCTGATGGGAGCGGTGCATCCAGATGACCGGGCCACCGCCAGTGCAGTCACCGGCGTCGCCTTCCGAGCTCCCCACGCGGCAAGCACCATCCCAGGGGCCTACCTTCTGAACATCAACCTGTCTCTACCCTTCTACGCCACCACCGTGTTCTACGCGGTAGGAACGGGAGCGTTGTGGTACTTCTTCCGTGGCTACCCGGAGGAGAAGATCGCTCAGGCCGTGCCAACTCCGGGTTCTGACGCGGTCGATTCCGACTAGTCGTCGGAGCGCTCGAGGCGCCACCCCTCTTCAGGGTAGCGAGGTTCAGGCGGTTGAGGTCGTGTCACTTCTCTGCGGACGACCTCCATAAACTGCTTCTGACGGATCTTGTCGTAGCCGATGTAGAACAGGAGGAGGCCGATGACAACCGTCGCGATGGACCCGCTGAGGAAGAAGGCGCGCTGCACCGCATCCCCCATGGTCAGGGCGAAGAGGGCCTGGTAGATGTCCGGGAGGGCCGTTAGCGTCGCCGCAACGGTCCCGCCGACGGCGAAGAGGAATCCCAGCATCGTGATGAAGAGGCCAGTCTTGAAGCTGATGCGGGCTCGCAGCTCCTTCATAACAGCTCATTTCAGGCTCTTCTGGACCGCTCATAAACGTTTGGGGGTGGTTATCGATATCGAGGTGGCTGGAGTAACCAGACTCAGAATGCTTATATCGAGGGTACCTTTGTCAGGCGATAACCATGGCTTGGGAACAGGCGGAGGTCCGCTCACTGAAGCCCAACCGCTACGTCATGATCGG
>CAYFYA010000002.1:13872-143862 GCA_964347325.1 uncultured Methanomassiliicoccales archaeon
CTTGGGAACAGGCGGAGGTCCGCTCACTGAAGCCCAACCGCTACGTCATGATCGGGGACGAGCCGTGCCGGATCATCAACATCACCACCAGCAAGCCAGGGAAGCACGGTGAGGCCAAGGCCAGGATCGAGGCCTTCGGCCTCTTCGACGGCCAGAAGAGGAGCATCGTCCACCCCGTGACCCACAAGGTCCGCGTCCCCATCATCGACCGCCGGAAGGCCCAGGTCCTCACCATCGCCGGGAACGAGGTCCAGCTCATGGACCTAGAGAACTACGAGACCTTCCACCTCCCCATCCCCAGCGACCTGGACGTCGTCCTTGAGCCCGGGAAGGACGTGTACTACCTCGTTGCCATGGACCGGCGAAAGCTGACGAGGCCCTAGAGATCCATGCCGGTAGACTCCCTCCTTTTCGCCGACGCCTCCTCAGACCAGCAGGACTGCCCTCTGACCATCTTCGGAGTTCCCTTCGACGGCACCTCAACCTATCGACCGGGGTCTCGATTCGCCCCTAACGCCATGAGGCAGGCCTCCTACAACTTCGAGGCCTACCACATGGACCTCGGCGTCGACCTGCAGGAGGCCCACTTCTGTGACCTGGGGAACCTGGAGGAGATGGTGAGGTCCGACGTTATGGTGAGAGAAGTCGGAGAGTTCACCAGGCCCTTGGCTGCCGGCAGCGTCGTCACCGTCATGCTCGGGGGTGAGCACTCCATCACGGCCCCCTGCGTCAGGGCCCACGGCCGCCCCGGCTACGTGGTCCTGGACGCTCACATGGACTTCAGGGAGACCTACCTCGGTGACAGCAATAGCCATGCGTGTGTGAGTAGGAGGGTGGTGGAGCACGTCGGAACCCACCGTGCCGCCTTCATAGGCGTGCGATCCTACTCCAAGGAGGAGTCGGACGACATCGAGGACATGGAGCTGAGATACTTCAGCTCCTACGAGATCCTGGAGGACGGCCTGGAGGACGCTCTCGAGGCCCTAGAGGAGCTGCCCGAGGAGGTGTACCTCAGCGTAGACATGGATGTGGTGGATCCTGCCTATGCCCCCGCCGTTGGCAACCCCGAGCCCTTCGGCCTGACCCCATTCCACATCAAGCAGATCATCGGCGCCCTTGGAGAGAGGATTGTTGGCTTCGACGTGACGGAGGTCAGTCCACCGTGGGACGAAGGCGTTACGGCAACGCTAGGAGCCCGCCTCGTCCGAGAGCTCATCGCCGTGCTCTACAAGGCCGGCAGGGTGTAGGCCGGAGCCGTCTCACCCGTAGCCCGGTATCTGCTTCCTTCGGGAGTAGAGCTTGTCCAGGTCGTACTTCTTGATATCCCCCTCCAGCCGCCTGTTCAGCTCTCGCTGCCTTCTCCGGAGGCCTTCGATCTCCTCCTTGCTGTCGAGGACCGACCTGCGCAGCTCGTCAAGCTCCGCGGGGATGGAGGGGTCGATCTCTATCCCGGCCATGGCTAGGATGGAGATGCTGTTCATCATGATGTCGAGCTCGAGCCTCATCCTGTCCCGCCGACCCTTACCCAGGACGCTCCTCTGCACGTCGTCCAGGAGCTCCTTGTGGTCCTGGAGCATGGTGAGCATCTTCTGGACCCTCTCCCCCAGGGCCAGGAGGTAGTCCTCCAGCCTCAGGATGGAGTCATCCATGTCATCCAGCGTGCCCCGATCTCCGACGGCGGCGTCAGCTCCTAGGCCCAGCGCCGCCCTGAGAACCGCTTCCGCCTTGTCCCTGCTCTCCTTCTCCTTGGACAGTTCCCGAAGCGTGCTGTCCTGCTTCTCCAGCTTCAGGAGGAGTTTCTCGAGCCGTCCCTCGAGACGGTTAAGATCCTTCTCGAGGGCGTAGATCCTCTCCGCAACTTCCCCCTGGGCCACGGTTCACAGGCTCGTTGTCTGGTTATGAAGCTTTGTTCCCGGATATCGACCCTGAGAGCAAACGTATTAATACGTGTAACTGTATTACATGCAACTATGACACCTTCCGGCGAAGAAGACGAAGAGAAGGAACCTGAAGAGGACGAGGTCGAAGTCGAGGTGGAGGAGACGCCGCGCTCCTGGGAGTCCCTCCGTGAATCTCTCCACAAGACTGTGGATGACGCCCTCCGGGAGTTCGGCCACATGAAGGGCAGAGGCCGGCACTTCCGTCACGCCATGGCCGGCGAGATGCATCGCATCCGACATCAGATCGCCGACGCCTTCCGGGGCGCCGCGGGTGCCGTCCCCTTCGACATCAACGGCCTCAAGAAGGAGCTGCGGGGCAGGGCGAACACCGTCATGACCCGCGTCAAGGACGAGGACCTAGAGAGGCTGGACCTCCTAGTGGACGCAGGGCTCTTCGAGAGCCGTTCGGAGTGCGCAGCCTTCCTCATCCACGCGGGGCTAGATGCCCGTAGCGACCTAGTTGACAAGGTCCAGAACACGGCCAAGAAGATCGCCAAGCTGAAGGAGCAGCTCCAGCAGGACCTCTCCGGAGACGGCGAGAACGCCTGATGGTCACCTGTGCCCACTTTGTTTAAGTGGGTGGACGGGCTAGAAGCGGGCAGGTTCGTGGACCATGCAGGACGTCATTGTGAAGACCGAGGCGCTATCGAAGACCTTCGTCAGCAAAGACAGAAGGGGCCTTCGGAGCACTAAGCGGGTGGTCGAGGCCCTCAAGAGTGTAGACCTCGAGATCTACGACGGCGAGATCTTCGGCCTCCTAGGCCCCAACGGCGCCGGTAAGACCACCCTCATCAAGTGCCTAACCACTCTCCTGATCCCCTCCAGCGGATCCGCCTGGGTCAACGGCTACAACGCCCTCACCCAGGACAACCTCGTTCGGGCCTCCATAGGCTGCATGCTCATGGGGGAGCGGGGCCTCTACTGGAAGCTGACGGGTAGGGAGAACCTCGACTACTTCGGGGCCCTTTACCACGTCCCCAAAGGCGTCCGACGTCGCAGGATTGAGGAGCTGACAGAGCTACTGGACCTGGGCGAGTTCCTCAACCGGACAGTGGAGACCTACTCCTCGGGCCAGAAGATGCTCCTGGCCTTCGCCAAGGCCCTGATAAACGACGCTCCCATCCTCTTCCTCGACGAGCCTACCGTCACCATGGACGTTCCCACCGCCCGGAAGCTCCGCAGGATCGTCCAGCAGCTCAACGATGACGGGCACACCATCTTCTACACGACGCACCTGATGCAGGAAGCCGAAGAGCTCTGTGACCGGGTCGCCATCATCGACCGCGGGGAGATCATCGACCTGGGCACCCCCGCCGAGCTGAAGACCTCGCTGAGGCGCGAGGACGTCATCACCTTGGAGGGCGTTATCGACACCGTCGTCGTCGAGAAACTCCGGCGGCTGGAGGGCGTCAACGCCGCCACCGTCACCTCCGAATCGGAAGGAAGGATGGCGGTCTCCGTCATCGTCGACAACAGCCGCCGACGGTTGCCGAAGATCATCGAGGCGGTGGTCGGGAACGGCGCCAGCGTGGACCACATCAAGCCTCATGAGGTCACTCTGGAGGACGTCTTCATCGCCAAGACCGGGCGGTCCCTGAGCGTGGACACGCGGGTCATCGGCGGCGAGGAGGCTTCGGGTGGAGCATAAGGCCCTGGGCCTCGCCCGGATGTCGGCCCGCTCCAGCCTGGGGATCGTCGGCAGCGTCCTAAAGGCCCGAGTCCTGATCATCTCCCGCTACAAGGGCTCCCTCTTCCTCGAGAGCGTTCTCCCCCTTGTCTTCGCCGCGATGCCCATCCTCATCGGAGTGGCCGTCGCCGGCGGGGACGCCAACGCTGCGGCAAACTTCGAGGCGAACGTGGGCACCTCGAACTACCGCCTCTACATGCTCCTCGGCGCGTGCACCTTCATGGTTGTCTCCACCATGCTCTGGATCGTCGGTTTCTGGCTGCGGCGAGAGATGGAGATGGGCACCCTGGAGTCCAACTACCTGGCCCCCGCCAAGCGGATCCACATCGTCTCAGGTATCGCCAGCTACGCGTTCATTCGGGCCATGATCGCCTTCACCGCGGGCCTGATCATCGGGTCCCTGGTCTTCCAGGTCAACCCCTTTACGGCAGAGATCGGGGTCGCCATCGGCTTCCTCTTCTTGGGGTTCCTGCCCCTATGGGGCATCGCCTTCCTCTTCGGAGCGATCATCCTCAAGGTCAAGGAGGCGAACAGCCTCATCAACAGCCTCCAGTGGGTCGTCTCCTTCCTCATGGGAGTCTTCTTCCCGCTGGCGGCTTTCCCTGCCCTCCTCCGATGGGTGGCCCTGAGCTTCCCACCCACCTGGATGAATGAAGGCGTGCGGGCCTCCCTCCTGGACCTCTCCTACTTCTTCGGCAGCGTCTACATTCACCTAGCCGTCATGTTCGCCTTCGCCCTGGTGGTCCCGCTCCTCGGGTATGCGGTCTTCCTCTGGACGGAGCGGAGGATGAAGCGGAAGGAGGGGGTGGGGCAGTATTGATGGCCCATCGCGGCTTCGGGCTCGGGAGGTTCAGCCGCTGGCAGACCTTCGCGACCTTCCTCAGCATGTCGAAGAAGACCCTGGTGGAGTTCTCCCGCTACCCCGTGGCCTTCATCGCCATGTTCACCCAGATATTCCTGATCATCTTCATGTTCCTCTTCGCCGCCCTCGCCTTCACCACCCCGGGCCTGGGCTTCCAGCAGGGCCAGCAGATCGCGTCGGTGATGGTGTACGGCCTCATCATGAACCTCTTCGTCACATTCATCCTCTGGGAGGTCGGCTTCTCCATCCGGGAGGAGCAGTTCCGCGGGACCCTCGAGTCCCTCTACCTCTCTCCCGCGAGCAAGTTCTGGAACCTCATCTCCCGCATCTTCGCCATCCTGCTGTGGACGGCAGCGATGTCGGTAGTGGCCATCGTCTTGGTGGCCCTGGTGGCGGGAGGACTGCCGGCTGAGAACGTGGGCCTCGCCCTGGCCGTCCTGCTCCTCAGCATCCTGGGCTTCCTCGGCATCGGCTTCCTCTTCGCCGCCATCACCATACGCTTGAAGGAGAGCGCCCAGTTCCTGGTGAACTTCTTCCAGTTCTTCTTCATCATCTTCTGCGCGATGTTCTTCCCCTTTAGAGTGCTGCCAGACGTCATGCTGGACTACGTGAGCCGCTGGATTCCCGTCAGCTACTCCGTCGACCTGTTCCGTTCCCTCCTCATGGGCACGCCAGCGGGGTTCCCCGAGCTCCTCCCCGTAGGCCAGGAGTTCCTCATAGTCTTCCTCTTCGGGATCATCACCCCGCCCGTCGGGTACCTCCTCTACAAGTGGATAGAGAGGAAGGCCAGGGCAGCGGGAAACCTGGGTGAGTATTGAAAGTAACATAGCTCCCGCTGAGATCACATCGGGCCAAGCTCCGCACTCAAGAGGCCGAAGGATCCTGGGAGCTGCCTACTCTCGGAAGTCCTCGGAGTCGATCTTAGTCATCGGGTAGACGCCATCGAGTGGGAAGTCGGGGACCTTCGAGAAGACGTCGCGAACAGCCTTCTCGTTCTCGGCGTTCCACTCACAGAAGAACTTGAGGAACTTCCCCTCTTCGTCGTTCTGTCCCCATGCGCGTACCCAGTAGGCGTTCACAGTCTCCCCCTTTACCAGCTCCTTGACCAGCGGGGCTACGTCCTCAGTCGTCGTGGGGCCGGGCATCGTGTGCACGGCCAGGTATTTGGGTATCTATTCCCCTCCCTGGCTGTGAATGCACTAGTACTTATTTAAGAATATAGAGTACTTGTCGATATCCACAGACGACGGGTTATGCGTCGAGACTATCGGACCGCTTCGCTATTCACCCAGATAGACAATTATATGCGCCCCTCGCTCTTAGTAGGGACTGGAATGCCCCAGGATTGGAAGGGACCTCTCAAGAAGCTCGACGAGTACCGTTACGAGATTCCGAAGTCATACAAGAAGGAGATGAGGGCCCCCGGAATCATCTACGCCGACGCGAAGATGATCAAGAACGTCGTCCAAGACTTCGCTCCAGAGCAGGTTGCCAACGTCGCCACTCTTCCAGGCATCCAGAGGGCCTCCATGGCGATGCCCGACATCCATTGGGGTTACGGCTTTCCGATCGGCGGGGTCGCAGCTTTCGATGAGAGTGAGGGGGTGCTTTCGCCCGGCGCGGTCGGCTTCGATATCAACTGCGGGGTGCGCCTGTTGAAAACGGACCTCACCAAGGACGAGGTTCAGGGCAAGATACGACCCCTCGTCGACACCCTCTTCGAGAACGTCCCGAGCGGCGTCGGATCGAAGGGGAAGGTCCGCCTCACACACCAGGAACTCCGTGAGGTCCTTGACACGGGTGCGCCTTGGGCTATCGAGCACGGTTACGGCTGGGATGAGGACGCGGAGATGATCGAGCAGGGAGGCTCCTTCAACCAGGCCAACTCCGACAAGGTGAGTCCCAAGGCCATGGACCGAGGGAGGCCACAGCTCGGAAGCCTTGGGGCGGGAAACCACTTCGTTGAGGTCCAGTACGTGGAAGAAGTGAGAAACCCTGAGGCGGCCAAGGCCTTGGGGATCGACCAGAAGGACCAGGTCTGCGTGATGATTCACACCGGATCCAGGGGCTGCGGTCACCAGATCGCCACGGACTACATCCGTCTTCACCAGGAGGCGGTGCGGAAGTACAACATCTGGCTTCCGGACCGACAGCTGGCCTGTGCTCCCGCGAGCTCGCCCGAGGGCCAGGATTACTTTCAGGCGATGTACGCTGCCGCCAACTTCGCCTTTGCCAACCGCCAATTGATCACACATTGGGCTCGGGAGTCCTTCGAAAAGGTCCTGGGCCAGTCTGCACAGGACTTGGGCATGGAGATAGTCTACGACGTATGCCACAACATGGCCAAGCTGGAGGAGCATCGTGTCAACGGCGAGAGGAGGAAGGTATACGTCCATCGCAAAGGCGCAACCCGGGCCTTTCCGCCCGGCCATCCTGAGATACCGAGCAGGTACCACTCAGTGGGTCAGCCCGTCCTCATTCCAGGGAGCATGGGTACTAGCTCCTTCGTCTTGGTAGGAACCGAGCGGGCCATGGACGAGACCTTCGGCTCCACCTGCCACGGGGCTGGTCGAAGGATGTCAAGGAAGGCCGCGACCAGGAAGTGGAGAGCCGACGAAGTCAAGGAGAACCTTGCAGGGCAAGGGATCTATGCACACTCCGCCAGCTGGAAGGGTCTCGTCGAAGAGGCCCCTGGGGCCTACAAGGATGTGGAGAGTGTCGTGGAGGTCTGCCAGGGTGCCGGGATCTCAGATATCGTGGTTAAGCTCAGACCCTTCGGCGTGATGAAGGGCTAGCACTCGTACATCGAAACCGCAAGCGAGGAGACATGCGGGTATCGGTCTTACCGGTCGGGTCCTTGGACTCAGACTTCCTCCGAGACCTGGTGATCGAGTTGAGGGGTGGCGGCCTGGAGGTGAGTCCTCTCCAGCCTGCAAACATTCCTCAGCGTGCATTCAACCGGAGCAGGGGACAGTATCGAGCTTCGTCCTTCCTCGAGCTGGCGGGCCGATACGATGACGAGTACGTGCTAGTCGTGACGAGCGTGGACCTCTACGCCGAGCCCCTTAACTTCGTCTTCGGACAGGCGGAGATGGGTGGCCGGAGCGCCGTCATCTCGCTGAAGAGGCTGCGATCTGCGGACCACGGCACCTTTGTCCAGAGGGCTCTGAAGGAGGCGTTACACGAGCTGGGTCACGCGGCGGGTCTGGGTCACTGTGACAGCGAGGAGTGTGTCATGCACTTCTCCAACACTCTGGCGGACACAGACCGCAAGGGGCCGGGATACTGCGAATCGTGTCGCTCCAGCGTCACCACCCAAGTACTCTGGCACCGCACCTAGGCCCCAGGGAACTCCATCATCATGGCGGCCACCGCCTTGATGGCCCGCCTTGCATCCTCGAGGCGAACATGCTCGTTGGGCGCATGGACCTTGCTGCCTTGATATCCTACCCCGGGGCCGGCCGCTGCTGGCGTCCCGACACTCGTGTAGTACCATGTGGAGGAGGATCCCGCCGACCAGGGCAGGATGTTGGGTTCCTTTCCATACACATCCTTGTAGGCCGACACAAGGGATTGTCCGATCCTCGAGGAAAGGGGTGTTCCCGCGGGCTCGAAGGACCCAAGATCCTTCACCTCGATGTCTCCGAAGCCCTTGTCTTTGAGATGCTTCCTCAGGCGCTCCAGCACCTCACCGGGCCTCTGCTCGGGGATGAGTCTGAAATCCAGCTTGACCTTCGCATAGGCGGGGTTCACTGTCTTGGACCCCTCGCCGATGTACCCGGAGTAGAAGCCGTCTATGTTGCAGGTCGTTCCGTACATCAGCTGAGTTAGCCTGGCGAGGGACGTGTCCCCTCCCAGGACCTCCGTGGCACCGTAGGTCTCCTTGTACTGTACGGGGTCGAACTTGTTCTTCTTCAGGTAGGCCAGCTCCTCCTCACTAGCCTCCTGGGCCTTATCGTAGAACCCTGGGATCAGGATGTGTCCCTTCCCATCCCTCAGCGTGTTGAGGGCCGCAATTAGGCGCCAAGCGGGGTTGGGCAGCGCCGCCGCCAGGGAGGAGTGTTGATCGATGGCCGCCGTTCGTACGAAAAGCTCGACGTACAGAATACCCTTGCTTCCCAGTTGGACCGTGGGGGTGCCATCGTTGGCGTGAGCCGCCCCCTCGATGGTAGCGCCATCGCCCTTGAACAAATCCTCATGCGCCTTCCAGAAAGGTATGAAGTGGGGGCTCCCCAGCTCCTCCTCTCCTTCCACCATGAACCTGATGTTCAAGGGTAGGGCACCCGTCACCTCCCGGATGGCTGCCTGGGCCAGGGCTTGAGCGGCGACGTTCCCCTTCGTGTCCGCCACGCCGCGCGCGTACAGGCCGCCTTCCTTCACGACGGGCTCGAAGGGGTCCGACTCCCACTCGTCGAGGGGGTCCACCGGCTGGACGTCGTAGTGGTTGTAGAGGAGGAGAAGTGAGTCACTCTCACCGGCGACATCGCCCACCACAAAGGGAGGGCCATCCTGCACGGGCAGCTCCCGAGTCTTGACGGAGTACTTCTCCAGGAGCTTCCGGGTCGCGTCTGCCCCCTCCCTGAACTTCTCCCCCAAGGCGCTGATGGTGGGAACGCTGCAGTACTCCTTCAGGTCTGTAAGGAACTCCTCGAAGCGTGAGTCGATGTACTCGTAGACCCTCTTCCTCTCCTCCGCGGTCATAGGGAGGGAATCCTCAGACTGCTAAAGAGGCCTTCGCCCCCGTCCCCGCCTCATTAGGAACGTGGCCAAGGCCACCGATGCAATCAGGGAGAGGGCGAGGCCGTAGGAGAAGGTCCAGGCGGGACTGAATATCCAGAGGAGGCCCGCGATGGCGCTGGCGGGGAACTTGGCCAGACCCGAAAGGGTGTGGTACGTCCCGAGGGCAGTCGCCTTCAGGTCTGTGGGTGCTAGGTCGGCCACCAGAGCCCTCTCCACTCCATCTACGAAGGCAAAGGAGAGGCCGAATACGAGGAAGAGGACGAAGACCTGCCACGGGAGGGAGAAGAGGATGAAGCCAGCGCACATGACCGCGAAGAGCAGGTAACCGACCAAGATTACGGGAGCGCGACCGATGCGATCCGAGAGGATCCCCGTCGGTAAGGCGCTGCCGGCATAGACCAGGTTGAATCCCAGGTAGAAGAGAAGCCCGGTACCCTCCGTCAGGCCGACGCCTACAGCCCGGAGAAGGAGGAAGAGCACTGAGAAGCTGCCGAGGGAGTAGAGGGTCGTGATGACGATGAAGGTTCGCAGGTCCCTGCCGAGGGGGGCCAGACTCAGCCGAAAACGACGTCGCCCCTCCCTGCGCGCCCGACGCTCTCGGATGAAGAGTGTCAAGAGGGCGGAGAGGAGGGCCGGCGCTACCGCCCAGAGGAATATTTCTCGGAAGGGGAGGCCGTAGAACTCCAGAAGGATGAAGGCGACGAGTGGCCCGAGGACGGCGCCGAGGGTATCCGCCAACCTATGAAAGCCGAATATCTTTCCCCTATGGGCGGTGGGGGAGACCTCCGCCAGCAGGGCGTCTCTGGGCGCATCCCTCAGTCCCTTGCCCACCCGCTCTCCGATGCCGACACCCAGGAGCTGTGGCCAGGATCCAACGAAAGGTATCAAGGTCTTCATGACGCCCGAGAGGCCGTATCCCGCCACCACGATCTCCTTCCGTCGGCCCAGGGTGTCAGACCAGTGACCGGAGAAGACTTTCAGGATGCTGGAGGTGCTCTCTCGGGATCCCTCGAAGATCCCGAAGATCAGGGTGGTGGCGCCGAGTTCGGCGGTTATGAAGAACGGTATCAGCGGGAAGACCATCTCGCTGCTGAAGTCTGTCAGGAAGCTGATGAGTCCCAGGAGTAGCACGTTGAAGGAGATTCCCGCTGTGAGGCGTCCCGCTCGGCCTGGGTTACTCATCCGACCCTCCACTTATGAGGATAACTGTGCCGGCTGATGAGGCTCCCCTCAATCTTCCGAGGATTTAACGTGTCGCCTATCAGCGGATCAGCCACCAGTGGACCGCGTTATCATATCAGAAGGAGGAGACCCGAGTCCTTGGGCCGCGGGATCACCTAAGCTTCAGTGATCTTGATGGCCTCTACAGGACAGACCGCCTCGCAGGCCATGCAATCGATGCAGTCGTCCTCCCTGATCGGATCGGCCTTCTTGTCCGACGCGGAGTGGCCCGGGGTATCGACCCATTCGAAGACCTCCACAGGGCATACCGGGATACAGGCGCCATCCGCAATGCAAAGGTCGAAGTCCACCGCCACGTGAGTGCCGTGAATGCCCAGCTTATCTGGCTCTTCCACTGGACCCCAAACATCGTGGTCGAAGTGCTTATCGGCAACCTCCCTGGTGTTCATGAACTCCGGGTCGATGCCCATGGCGCAGGCTAGGTGACTACGCCGTTATAAACCTGTGGCCCTCCCGTTTTTGGGACGATAGCCCCACAATCTTGAAAACTCCTATCCCTATTGGGAGGCTGTGATCCCCCTTGTGGAGATGCGTGTTCTCGACACCAACTTGGAGCACTACGGCGTCTCCATCGAGGAACTCATGGAGAAGGCCGGGAAGGGCGTCGCCGAGGTCCTACTGGACAAGCTCAAGGCCAAGGGGAAGAGGGTTTTTTTCTTCTCCGGGACCGGGAACAACGCCGGGGACGGCTTCGTGGCCGCTCGCTACCTCGAGAAGGTGGCCGATGTCACCGTGACTCTGGCGAAGCCCTCGATGGAGATCTCGAAAGGTCCCGCAAGGGTGAACTTCGAGCGCATCCCTGAGGGGGTGCGGGTCCTGGAGCCTCCCCAGGACCTCAAGGCCCTGGCCAAAGAGGCGGACATCCTGGTGGACGGCCTCATGGGGACGGGCATCGAGGGAAAGCTCAGGGAGCCCTACCGATCCATCGTCGAAGCCATGAATGCCTCCAAGAAGCCGACCCTCTCCATCGATCTCCCCAGCGGAATGGGATCCGATACCGTCGTCCGTCCCAACGTGTCGGTGGCTCTCCATGCTGTCAAGGAAGGGATGGACGAGAAGACCGCCGGCGAGGTCGTTGTGGTGGACATAGGGATCGGCAAGGAGTTGGAGAGACTGGTGGGTCCGGGAGAGTTCCTCCTCTATCCCCGTCCTCCTTTGGATGCTCACAAAGGCGACAGCGGGCGGGTCCTCGTGGTAGCCGGCGGCCCCTACACTGGTGCACCAGCCCTCACTGGCATGGCAGCATACAGGATAGGGACGGACGTGGTCCACATAGCCACTCCCGCCCTGGCCCATCCCGTCGTGGCCTCCTTTAGCCCGACCCTCATCGTTCATCGTTATCCGGGGGAGAAGCTGCTGCCCGACAATATTCCCGCCATAGTGGAGTTGGCCGAGGGGAAGGACGCCGTGGTCATCGGACCCGGATTGGGAAGGGACTCCCGTACCCTGGTGGCGATCCAGAACCTCGTCAAGAACCTGGATAAGCCCCTCGTCGTCGACGCGGATGGGATAACCGCTTTGGCCGATGACCCATCGTGCATCGAGGGGAAGAAGGGCGTCGTTACCCCGCATGAGGACGAGTTCCGCCGGCTTAGCGGGATCAAGCTCGCCCGAGATCTGGAGAAGCGAATCGATCAGGTGAAGACCTTCGCGGCCAGGCTGGGAGTCACGATACTGCTGAAGGGGAGGCTAGATGTCATCTCCGACGGTCAGCGTGCCAAGGTGAACCAGACGGGGAATCCAGGGATGAGCGTTGGAGGGACGGGAGATGTCCTAGCCGGCCTCGTGGGGGCCCTCCTGGGAAAGGGACTGGAACCCTTCGACGCCGCCCGTCTTGCTGCCTTCGCCAACGGTTACGCGGGCGACATAGCCTTCAGAGAACTCAGCTATGGAATGACCGCGACCGATCTCTTGGACAAGCTCCCGTCCGTCCTCATTGAGTTTCTCTAGTACCCCGTGACGTCGGCGTATACCTCACCGTCCTTCACCTCGACGTTGTATGTGTCGAGCGGGAAGGAGGGCGGGTCACGGAGCACGGCGCCGCTCCTGATGTCGAACTGCCCGCCGTGCTGAGGACAGGTCACCGTGTCACCCTCCAAGGTTCCCTCGCTGAGGTCTGCCCACTCGTGGGTACAGGAAGCGTCCGTGACGTGGATCCTATCGCCCCGCCTGACCACGAGATAGTCACAGCCTAGGATCTCGACCTTGATCATGCCGTCGTCCTCAAGATCGTCGAGGCTGCAAATCCTTACCAGTTCGGCCATGGCACCCGGAGGTACTACTGCCTCCAGCTCTTAAGTGTTCCCCGCTACCGGTGCCCTGCAGGCCTCCCAGGCCCCTTCAATAGTTTTTTATACAGACTGTCTCATAAAGCCCTTCCCTGGAAGGGATGGGATGACAGTCAGAGTTCTCGAGGTGAGACCATGGAATCTTTGGCAAGGGACGCTCTAGCCGCTGAGTCGGACGACTTCGGGGTCGGGACAACACCCCACGATGACATGGAAGCGAACCAGGAGCTGGAGAGCGTCCTCTCGCAGCTGCGAACGAGGATAAAGATCATCGGCGTCGGCGGGGGCGGCTGCAACACCGTTACCCGAATCGTGGAGGAAGGGGTCACGGGTGCGGAGCTCTACGCCGCCAACACCGACGCCCAGCACCTCCTCCACACTCGATCCCCCCGGAAGGTCCTGTTGGGGAAGAGCCTCACCAAGGGTCTGGGCGCTGGCTCCCTGCCTCACGTCGGAGAGCAGGCCGCCAAGGAGACGGAGGAGGAGCTGAGACAGATCCTGACGGAGTCCGACATGGTCTTCGTCACCTGCGGCCTCGGTGGGGGCACTGGCACTGGAGCTATCGGGACCATTTCTCGCATCGCCCGGGAGTCGGGTGCCCTGACCGTCGCCGTTGTGACGATGCCCTTCGGGGGGGAAGGCCGCATAAGGGCGGAGAACGCCGAGTGGGGTCTCGAAAAACTCCGGGAAAATGCGGACACGGTTATCGCCATTCCGAACGACCGCCTCCTGGAGCTGGTCCCTCGACTCTCCCTCAACGCCGCCTTTAAGGTGGCCGACGAGGTCCTCATGCGCTCCATCAAGGGCATCACAGAGCTCGTGACAAAGCCCGGAATGGTTAACCTCGACTTCAACGACATCAAGACTATCATGAAGGGCGGAGGCGTCGCCATGATTGGCCTTGGCGAGAGTCAGGCCGCCGGAGAGGAGAGAGCCATCGAAGCCATCGACGAGGCCGTGAACTCCCCTCTCCTCGAGGTGGACGTGAGCTCCTCCACGGGAGTCCTTGTAAACGTCGTAGGAGGAGAGGACATGAGCGTCTCGGAGGCCGAGCGGGTGGCCGAGGAGGTCCAGGAGCGGGTCAGCCCCAACGCCCGGATCATCTGGGGCGCCACGGTGGACCCAGCCCTTCGCCACGTCCTCCGGGTGATGCTCGTCGCCACCGGCGTGAAATCCCGCCAGATCATGGGCAGGAAGACGGCCCAGGAAGTCAAAGAGAGGTTCGGCATCGACTTCGTGGGGTAGGGGTTTCCGTGGGCGTCGCCGCCAGGAGTCTTACCAGCCCAGGAGAGCCCGCAGTCGGGGTGGAAGCACTCTCGGAATCCGATCAGCAGCTGGAGGACGTGCTGAAGAGTCTTAGGACGGTCATCCGCATCTTCGGCATAGGCGGCGCAGGTAGCAACACCATTAACCGCATCGTCCAGGCCGGCATAGCTGGAGCCGACCTCTACGCGGCCAACACCGATGCCCAACACCTCCTCTACATCAAGGCCCCGAAGAAGATCCTGCTGGGTCGTACCACGACCCGAGGGCTGGGAGCGGGTGCCATTCCCCACGTGGGCGAGGTGGCCGCCAAGGAGTCGGAGGCTGAGCTGAGGAGCCTGCTGGAGGGCTCTGACATGGCCTTCCTCACGTGCGGTCTCGGCGGCGGAACGGGCACGGGCGGTATCCCCGTGGTTGCGCGCATCGCCCGGGATCTGGGAATTCTCACTGTCGCAATCTGCACCTACCCCTTTCGGGCTGAGGGCGCGGTGCGCTGGGAGAACGCAGAGTACGGGCTGGAGAAGCTGAGGCCGCTCGTAGACACGCTTATAATGATCCCCAACGACAAGTTGCTGCAACTCGTCCCCCGTCTCCCACTCTCGGCCGCCTTCAAGGTTGCCGACGAGGTCCTTATGCGTTCTATCAAAGGGATTACTGAGATCGTCACCAAGCCGGGCCTGGTGAACCTGGACTTCAACGACATCAAGACCGTCATGAACGGCGGCGGTGTGGCGATGATGGGCCTCGGCGAGAGCCAGGCGGAAAACCGTGCCGAGGAGGCGGTGGAGGAGGCCATAAACTCCCCGCTCCTGGAGGTGGACGTCAGCGACGCGTCCGCGGCCCTAGTAAATGTGACGGGCGGCAGTGACATGAGCATCCTGGAGGCCGAGCAGGTCTCGGAGTACGTCCAGGAGAGAATCAGCCCCAACGCAAGGATTATATGGGGAGCAACCATAGATGAGAGTCTGGAGCGCAGGCTGAGGGTCATGCTGGTCCTGACCGGCGTGAAGAGCCGGCAGATATTGGGACCCAAGGAGGCTCCAAGACTCCGGGAATCGGGCCTCGACCTGGTGCGCTAGGAAGGCTGAACCTTAATGGGTATTGTCGAACGAGCGTGGCACTTCCAGAAGCGAATCGAAGAGAGGACCAAGAGGCTGGGTAAGGGGAAGTACGGCCGAGTCATCAAGATGGCAAAGAAACCCTCGCCGGAGGAGTACACGAAGACCCTCCAGGTGACGGGCATAGGGCTCCTTCTCCTAGGCGGCCTCGGCTTCCTCATCTTCCTAATCATGGTCGAGGTACCGAAGTGGTTTGGTGGCCTCTTCCCGTAGGAGGTGTCGTATTGGGACTTTTGGACGACTACAAGCCCAAGGAGAAACCGGAGGAGAAGCCCCCCGCCGCCGTCGAGAGGGGACTCCGTCTCTCCCTCCTGGAAGGGGATGAGAAGCGGATAGTCACGGCCGGCGTGGAGGTCAGCTACGTCCTCCTGGTGGAGAACACCGGGGGAGGCGATGAGACCGTCCAGGTGAAGGTGGACCTGGTCCCCGGTTCCGATGTGACGGAGCCCTCGGACTGGATCGTGAAGGTCGCTGGCGTCACCGAGAAGGTCTGGGACATCTCCTTCACGGGGATCTATCAGCAGACCCTGGAGCTCGCCAAGGGCAAGTCCCGAGAGCTGGACCTCTCAGTCACGACCCCCCGGGGCGCCAAGTACGGCGACCGCCTCAACGTCATCGTCTCCGTGGAGTCCCAGGAGGATCCCACCGTCTCTGACTCGGTCACGCTGTCGACGGCGACGCGACAGGCGATAATGGCGGTGAAGACCTCCATAGGCCATGAAAGATCCGTCGCCGATTCCGTCTCGTCGAGGGCGAAGTCCTCCGATGCGGGCATCTACTCGATCCTCTCGCCCACGACGATGCGTGGCTACGTCTTCGTGGAGGCCATGAACGCCGAGCGGTTGCAGCAGATGGTCAAAGGTATCCGGAGGGCTCGGGGTCTGGTCCGCGGGGAGACCAGCCTGGAGGAGATCGACCATTTCCTAGAGCCCCAGCCGCTGGTCTCGGGCATCATGGAGGGCGATATCGTCGAACTCGTGTCCGGTCCCTTCAAGGGTGAGAAGGCTCGGGTACAGCACATCGATGAATCTAAGGAGCAGATCACAGTTGAGCTCTTCGAGGCGATGGTCCCCATCCCCGTCACGGTCCGCGGAGACAACGTCCGGGTCATAGAGAAGGAGGAGCGGTAGCCTGGCGGAGACTGTCGATGTCTTGGTGGAAGGTGGGAAGGCCACAGCGGGCCCGCCCATCGGACCCGCCCTGGGCCCGCTGGGGATCAACATCATGCAGGTCGTGGAGGCCATCAACGAGAAGACCTCCGGCTTCGAGGGCGTCAAGGTCCCGGTCAAGATCGTGGTGGACCCAACCCAGGGCACCTTCGACCTGCAGGTGGGGACTCCTCCGACCTCGGCGCTTATTCTAAAGGAGGTGCAGGCGGAGAAGGGAGCTGGCAGTCCCGGTAAGGAGAGGGTCGGCAATCTCACCCTGGCACAGGTGGTGAAGGTGGCCCGCATCAAGGAGGAGGGGACCCTGGGCGCCGGCATGAAGGAGAAGGTCCTAGAGGTCTTGGGAACGTGCACCTCCCTCGGCGTCTCCGTAGAGGGTAAGGACCCCCGGGAGGTGCAAACGGAGGTAAAGGAGGGCCTCCACGAGGGCGTCTTCGGGTGAGACACGCCACCAAAAGCTTATAGCCCCCTCCCTTGTTGAGATAAACTCCTGTAGGAGGCGCCCGCCGCTCGAACTACAGAGGGATTTCCTTGGCAGACAAGAAGATCACCGACTCCATCAAGAAGGCTCTCGATTCGGCGAAGCCGAGGAAGTTCAACGAGAGCGTGGAGATTTCTATCAACCTGAGGGACGTAGACTTGACCCTGCCGAGAAACCGCATCGAAGAGGAGATCGTCCTCCCCACCGGTCGGGGCAAGGTGGTCAAGGTCGCCATCTTCGCCAGCGGGGAGATGGCCGTGAAGGCTCGAGGGGCGGCCGACACCATCATCGCTCCCGAGGAGATCGAGTCCCTCGCCGAGGACAGGGCCCGCTCCAAGCAGCTGGCAAAGGATCACGACTTCTTCGTGGCCGAGGCGCCCCTGATGCCCGCCATCGGTCGACGCCTGGGCCAAGTTCTGGGGCCGAGGGGCAAGATGCCGAGGCCCATCCCGCCCGGGGCCGATCCCGGACCTGTGATTGCGAACCTGAAGGGAGCCGTCCGCATTCGTTCCAGGGACAAGCCCACCTTCCATGCGCCCGTGGGAACGAGAGAGATGAGTCCCACGGACCTGGCCGAGAACGTGGAGACCATCCTGAGAAGGGTCGAGTCCCACCTGCCTCGGGGACGGTTCAACATCGGCTCGGTATACGTGAAGACTACCATGGGGCCCTCCGTGAGGGTGATCTAGATGGCCGAGACTGCAGCCCACCCGAGGAAGTCGCAGGTCGTGGAGGATTTGAAGGACCGGCTGGTCTCGAGCAGGGTCGTGGGCCTCGCCAGCGTCTCCAAGATTCCAGGTCCCCAGATGCAGAGTATCCGGTCCAGGCTGCGGGGCAAGGCTGAGATGAAGGTGGTGAAGAACCGCCTCCTCCTCAGGGCCCTGGAGGCTGCTGCGGAAGAGCGCAAGGGGATAGACGAGCTTGAGAAGTTCGTCGATGGTCAGGTTGCCCTGGTTCTCACCGACTCCAACCCCTTCAGGTTGTTCCGGGAATTGGAGGCCACCAAGACGAAGGCCCCTGCCAAAGGTGGCGAAACTGCTCCGGAGGACATAGTGGTCAACGAGGGGGACACACCCTTCAAGCCGGGTCCCGTCGTTGGAGATCTGCAAAAGGCGGGAATCCCCGCGGCCATCGAGCGGGGAAAGGTCGTCATTAAGAAGGACAAGGTGCTGGTCGAGCAGGGCCAGCGGATTCCTCGGGACGTGGCGAGGGCCCTCAGCAGGCTGGAGATCTACCCGCTGACGGTGGGCCTCGACCTTCACGGGGTTGTAGAGGACGGCACGCTCTTCACCAAGGACGTCCTCGCCGTGGACGAAGGGGCGCTCCAGCGGGACCTGAAGAACGCCATCCAGAGGGCCTACACCCTGGCCATGGCCTTGGCCTATCCATCGAGGACCGTACTTCCTACACTCCTCGCCAACGCCCAGGGAAGGGCACTGGCTCTGGGGCTCGCCGCCCGATATCCCGAGGCAGAACTCCTCCCTATCCTCCTCTCGCGGGCTCACGCCCAAGGCCTTGTCTTGGCATCCAGGGTACCGGATACCCTCGACGAGGAGTCGCGCGCCAAGGTCGAAGCCCCACCACCAGAGGAACCCACCGAGGAAAAGGAGGCCACGGAAGAGTCGAAGGGAGAGAAGGCTGAGGAGAAGGAAGATAAGGATGACGAGGAGGAGGCCGCCGCCGGCCTCAGCTCGCTATTCGGATGAAGTTCAAGGAGGTGAAAGCTTGGAATACATATACGGTGCCATGCTCCTGCACGCCGCAGGAACGGATATCAATGAGGAGAATCTGCAAAAGGTTCTCAAGGCCGCCGGTCTGAAGCCCGACGCATCTCGTGTCAAGGCCCTGGCGGCCTCGCTGGAGGGCGTCAATATCGAGGAGGCCATCAAAGGCGCCTCGTTTGCCCCCGCGCCTGCAGCACCGGCAGCTGCGGCCCCTGAGGAGAAGGCAGAGAAGAAGGAAGAGAAGAAGAAGAAGGAAGAAGAGGAAGAGGTCAGCGAGGAGGAAGCTGCCGCGGGTCTCGGCGCCCTGTTTGGCTTTTAGGACCTGGCTGCTCCCCCGTCATTCCTCCCCTGTCTGAGCCGCAGGCTCGACGTGGACTGTAGCGTCCGCTTTGAGCTCCCGCCTGATTCTTGCCTCAACCGCCGTCGCAATCTCGTGACCCTGCTCAACGCTCAGCCCAGCCTCCACCTCGATGGTGAGGGAGATGACCTTCTGAAGGCCGTAGTCGTGGACAGCAACACTGTGCACCACGACGACTCCTCGTTGCCTTGAGGCAAGGTCTTCTATGCGCCTGACAAGGGTCTCACTCGGCGCCCTGCCCAGTAGCCGGTCACCCGCTGATCTCACCAGCTTGGCCCCATGGTACAGGATGATTAGGGATACCAGGATCCCGAGGGCGGGATCGAGGATCCTTAGTCCCGCCTCCAGGGAGGCGAGGAATATGGCCAAGGAGATGGCGCCAGTGATCATGGCGTCGAACCTGTGGTTCCAGGCGTCCCCTCGAATCGCATCGCTGTCTATACGCCTCGCGATGGCGAAGGAGAACTGGGCCAACCCCTCCTTGACCCCAGCCAGGATGGCGAGGAGGATAGCCAGAAGGATGCTGCCCTGGACCGATGGGTTCGGGAGTTCGGTAGCCGATTCGATCAGCAGGAAGACGGCAACCACAACCAGGAAGGAGGCCACCAGCAGAGCTGCGATCTGCTCAAGTCTGCCGTGCCCATAGGGGTGCTCTCTGTCGGCTTCCTTGGCTGCAAACCTGAAGGCTATCAGCACCATGGCTGATATTCCGACGTCGCCCAGTTGATTGAAGGCGTCCGTTAGTACAGCGATGCTGGTCAGCAGGCTTGCCAGGAAGATCTTGGATGAGAACAGGGAGGCGTTAACGACTATTGCGACCCCGGCCTGGAGGTACCCGTATCTCGTCCTGACACGAGGAATAGAGGGATCTCCAAGGTCGGGTATCAGTCCCACGAGGTCGGGAGCGACTATGCATATTTAGGTAAGAGGGCTCCCGGCGGCTGAAACCGCCGTACATCACCATCGCGAGGTTGGCGTCGCCCGCAACGGAAGCCTCATTCGCCTTCTTTGGCCTTCTTCTGAATCCGCTGCCTTCGCTGCTTGGCGGTGAAGCCTGTAGCCTGCTCGAGGAAGGTGTTGTAGGCCCTGATGGTCGCCGCTGCCGTCTCGGTGTCCACATCTCTCTCCATGTTCGTATCCACGTAGAGCGTCTTCCCATCGAACCAGACGCTCATCTCCTTCAGGGCGCCGTGGCTTGCCCTGTAGACCTCCTGCTGTTCCTCGACGGTGCCGAAGATGTCTTGCAGTATGCCTCTGAGCCCGTCTCCCTCCAGCGCCTTGGAGTGTCCCCTCTTGACTTCGTAAGCCTGCATTCCCAACCCTACGCGACCATCGGGAGGCCAGATAAGAGTGTTTGCCTGCCGTTTCTAGGACAGGAACCTGTAGAGGTCCACGCTAGAACGGCCGAGTTCCTCCATCAAGCAGTACGTCTCCCACTCCGACCTGCAGTCACACTCCAGCTCGTCAAGCCAGTCCCCAGCGCCAAGGGAGTAGTCCTCCAAGGCCCGAAGCACGGTCCCATCGCAATGGCCGCAGTTGTGGCTCCCTCTACGCTTGCCGCCACCCGTCGGCTTCGACATCACGCGAGCCCTCAGTCCCCGCAACTCTTTGAGAGCCTCCACTACCGACCACAGCCAGGGTGGTCTGTATTCGCCACGACGGTACAGTTTGTCGACGAGCGTGTCCTTCTGAACATTGGTGGGATTGATCGAGATCGTGTCCGTGGCTCCGTTAATCGCCCTGGCGGAACCCACCACGTCCGCGATGGCGGCCTTCTCCGACAAGAAGGGTGGCTTCAGCAAGAGGTAGGTCTTCACTCCCACACCGCACTCGCGAGCCACTCTGGTTGCCTTCAGGTATCCCTCGAAGGTGAAATCCTTGCTGATGCAGTGCTCCCTGACGAAGTCGCTCGCAGTCTCCAGTCCGATAGCTACCTCTAGACGTGGACAGTGGGCAGTTGCCTCCTCCAGCAGCGGCTTGCGCACGAGCTGCGGCAGGTTCTCCACCACTACCTTCTCGGCCCGCTCGCCCAGGTCTTTCAGGATGATCCTCCGGGCGCCGGGGGGAATTTCGTTCGGATCGAAGAAGTTCCCCGAATTGTAGACCTTGACAACGGGCTGGCCATTGTACGCTGCCAGTGCCTTGGACCACTGGCTTAGCAGGTTCTCCTCGGAGACCTCCGTGAAGCAGTCGCCAACGTAGCCGCACATGGTGCAACCGCTCTTCTGAGCCCAGTAACATCCCCGCGTACGAAGGATGACGACGAAGGCATCCACCTGTTCTCCTTCGAGGAGTTCCTTCTCAGTCCAGGCGGAAACGTACCTCGTCGGATCGTGCTCCCTGGAGGCCCTGGTCTCCTTGATGGCCTGGGGAAGCGTTGCCACTCCCGAATGTAGCCGGCGGTGGGATTAAAAGCCTTTAGTGACGCGACCTTACGACGATCGCAGCCGTCAACCCTAGGACGATGAACACCATGGAGAGGAGCTGGAGGGCGAACTCCACGTCTGGAGACCTGATAAAGACCGGGAAATCGAAGACCCTCGGGGCCCTGAAGAGGAGCATCTCCCCGATGAAGAGGAGCAGTCCCAAGGCTGCTAGGGATATGCCCACCATGGGGTTTCCCCCTTTCTTGGCGGCCTTCGTTGCGACTTGCGCTGAACGCGCCTTGGTCTGCTGCGGCCGAGGCATCGTCCTGCGGGCGGGCTTCGCGTCAGCGTAGTTGTGGCAGCTGTAGCAGTACCACCGCCCGTACTGGGGAATGTATGTTAGGGCTGCACCGCAATTGGCGCAGGTGCGCTCGGCTGTTTCCGAGGGCTTCTCCGTCGCCGCAATCGCCTCGGGCTGTGCGGTTACAGCTTCATCTTCCTCGGCCAGGATCTCCTCGAGCACGGCGTCCTCTTCCTCCGCTTCCTTGACCTCGGGTTCGGGCAGCTCCTCCTTCACCAGCTGGACTGGCTTCTCGCCCTTCAACAACATTCCCTGCTTCCGGATGTGCTCGAGCAGTCGGAGTCGCAGTTCATACTTCATGCCGCTATCGTCGAGACCGAACTCCTCGCACCAGGACATCAGCTCCTCCTTGGAGGCGAGGTCAAGGTCCTCTCTGGAGAAGGAGGTGTGTCCGATGGCGTTGCCCCTTGGCTCCTCACTCACCATCTCATCCTCCTTATACTCCTGGCACCCATAGCAGTAGTTGGTCTGATACTGCTCGATGAAGACGAGCGCCCTCCCGCACTCCTCACACTCTCGAAGGTCCTTGGGGGCATAGGATCGACAGCCGTAGCAGTAGTGGCGCCCGTACTGGGGGACGTAGGTGAGTTCAGCACCACAGGTGGGGCACCCTGCCATCGCATTCTCTTGAGTCTCTTTCAGGCCTGCGTATTTGATTCTTGTTGGCTCGTAATCAAAATCGGGAATGGTGCAGTCGGAGCCCGAGCCTTTAGGCAACTATTAATCGATAGACGCGTATTTATCTGTCCAGGGGAGTCTGAGGAGGTGTCTTGGTCGAGGGCCGGGCACGTCTGGTGACACACGGAGGCTGATTATCCGTTGGTGCTGGATGCTTTCTTGACGGTCTTCGGTCCGTCGATCGTGATGATTACCGCCCTGGACATCGCCTTCTTGAAGAACGCGGGAGGCATCCGGGACAAGATAGCGGGCTGGTACCGACGGGCCCTCAAGTTGGGCTTGTCTGTCGGTTCCAATCTCTGGGTTATCGTTGCCCTGAACAATGCTCAGAACTGGGGGGTCAACGAGGCGAACCTTCAGTTCATTCGGGATGCCTTCACGACGATTCAAAACCAGATCCCTTTCTTGACCGCTCTGCCCGGTGAGGTCTTCCAGTTCATCGTCATGTTCTTCATCGTATTCCTGTTGCTCTATTGAGGCGTGAGGGTGAACTAGGCGCCCTCCTCAGAGCAAAGCGTCGCGGAGAACCTTCTCGTACACGACCCGATAGACTGAGAAGCCAGCCTTCTCGTGAAGCTTCCTGGACGCCAGGTTCTCGGCCCCTGCATCGGAGCGAAAGACATCAGCCCCTCTCTGTCGGGCGAGGTCACAAGCGTGTGTCAGGAGTTCGTGGCCGATTCCTTGGCGACGATAATCGCGATTTACGGCGATATCATTCATTTCGGCCACGATTAGATTGTAGTCCGGTATCTCGGTGAACACGACCCAAATGTATCCCACTATGGTGTCGTCGTCTACCAAGACCTGAGCGACAGTCTTCTCCTCCTTCATCGTTTTGGCGAGATCGGAGAGGAATCTTTCCGGCTGCGATGTAGACAACCACTTGTGGCGATATTCCTCGTAGGACAACTCTCTCGCCCAAGGAGTCTCACTCTCGTAGTTGGCATCGCAATGAAGTTCTAACAGCTCTGCCATATCTGACTCCGGGTCCACTTCTCGATATTCCATTCCAACACCTCAGCACTATTGTTCAGAAGTCGACAAGCGCTGATTAACCTGAGCCCTGAGGTGACCGGGCCATTCTTATCCAGAATCATCCTAACACCCATGCGTCTCGAGAGCCGCCGAAGGGAGACACACAAAAGTTGGTGGTTCATCTCTCGAAGTGGCTGGACTACTACTGAAGCGCCTTCTTTCGCTTCCGCCACCGAATCACGGCGAGGACGATGACGAGGAGGATAATGACGCCGATGAGGATCTGGAGCCAGGAACCGCCCAGGGGCGTCACGCGGATGACGTTGGTCGTGACGAAGGTGAACGACACCGCTTCCTCCACGCTGTTGGCAGCCGCGTCCGTGCAAACGACTTCGGCCCGATGCGAACCGTCCGGAAGGTCTGGCAGTGAAATCGATCGGAGACTACCCCCCGAGGTGGGCGCACCGCCGTCCACCGAGACAGCACAAGACGCAATGCCTGACACGGTATCGGAAGCTGTCCATGTGATTCGGACGGCAAGGTCGAACACGAATGCCCCGTCCCCCGGCGCCGTGATGGAGAGCGCTGGTGGGGAGAGGTCAATCCCAAACTCTACGGAGCGGGCGGTCTCTTCATTCCCCGCCGCGTCCGTTGACGTGTACTCGAGCGTGTGGGACCCCTCCTCAGCGACGTCGAAGGGCCCCGTGTAGTTCAGCCAAGCCCCGCCGTCCAGGCGGTACAGGCTCGTGGCGACGCCGCTCGTTGCATCGGTGGCTGAGAGGGTCACGGTCACCGTGGAGAGGTACCACGGCGGTGGCCCGACCGTTCCTGAGAGCACGTGGGTGGAGGAGGGGTCCAGGGTGTCGACGGTGGTGGAGGATTCCACCGTGGGAGCCTTGGCTTCCACATTGCCCAGGACATCTCTTGCTATCGTGTAGAACTCGTGGAGCCCGTCCCCGGTCGCCGAGGTGTTGAAAGTCCAGGCGTAAGGGGCGGAGCTATCGACCCCGTAGCTCACCCAACTCCCGGCGTCCAGGCGGTAGAAGAGTTCAACCTGCGCCACCCCGCTCCCGGCATCCACGGCTATGGCCGTCACCGGGAAGGGAGAGTTGGCGTAGGGCGCGAGTGTTGCCACGGCGGAGGTGGGGGGACCAGTATCCACCGTCGTTGAGGCGTCGGGGCTCAGCGGTTCCGATTCGTCGTTCGTCGCCCCGTCGATGGCGATGCTATAGAACTCATAGAAGCCATCACCGCCGCCCGAGGTGTCGAAGGTCCATGCGTAGGGCGCCACCGCGTCCAGACCGTAGCTGGTCCAGGTTCCGCCGTCCTTTCGATAGAAGAGTTCCACGCTCAGGATCCCATTCGGATCGGTGGCCGTAGCGTTGACCACAAAGGAGGTGGTCGTCTCATACATAGGCAGGGGGTCCACGGACGAGGCGGGGGCCACCGTGTCGACTGTGGTCGAGGCATCGGGGCTGGCAGGAGCGGCCTCCACATTCCCCGCCGTGTCGTGGGCAAGGGAGTAGAACTCGTAGAACCCGTCCCCCACCCCTACACCGCCCGTGTTATACTGGAAGACGTAGGGGGCCACCGTGTCGTTTCCAACACTCGACCAAGGCCCGCCGTCCTTCCGGGCGAACAGCTCCACTCGGTCGATGGTCGAGGGGCCTTCTACCGTGCTTGCGATCACGTTGAACACGGCACTCCGGGTGAACGCAGGCAGGGGGTCTACGGAGGACTCCGCTGCCGTAACGTCCACCTGCAGGATGTCGAACCCCGGGGAGGCGTCGTAGATCGTCACTGGGGTCGGCGTCGACACCACCACCTTCGCCCGCGCTTCGATGGTGTGGTTCCCCTCGGCCAAGAGGGAGGTGGTGAAGTTGAAGGTCTCCACAGGCCCGTCGAAGGTTCCGTCCACCGGGTTGGCGGAGGACCAGCTCCCGTTGTCCACCCGGTATTCTACGTCCGCGATCGTGTTGATGGTCACCGAGGTCCCGGAAGCCGCCGGGTACGCCACCACCGTGGCTGTCCCCGAGTAGGTGGGCGTCACGTTGTTCGTGGGGTCCTCGTGGAGGTTGAGGACGGTCTCCGGCGGGACGTCCAGGATGTCGAAGGCGGAGTCGTTATCGGAGTCCCGCCATCCGATTTGGCCTTGGGTCCCGGGGGTCCCGAGGGACGTGTTCCCGGACACGCAGGCCAGGTTGTTGGTGTCCATGATGCAGCCTGAGAGCCAGACCTCCTGGACGTTCAGGTAGCCCCCAGTTTCGTCATCAAAGCCTGGATCCAGGCCCGACGTGGGCCCCTGATCGTACTCGTCCGTGGCCCAGAAGATGTGGCCGACCTCGTGGGCCGTCACGTTGTTCATCCGGCTGATGCCCCACCCGTCGTTGTCGTAGGTCATCACGATGAAGGGGCCGCCCAGGTAGGCGTAGCCGAAGAACCCGTTCGTGAACATCTTGTCGGCGTCGTTGGTGTCGTCCACCACGAAGAGGGTGAAGGCCCAGTCGGTCCCCATGGCCGTCCGCAGGTCGTTGTCGAACTGGCGCACCCGGTCGAAGTGGGAACCAGTCGTGTATCCCAGCTGTCCCATCACCTCACTGATCCACAACCCCTCGTCCGTGGAAGGCCGGTTGATGGGTTCGTAGCTCGTATTCACGATTCGGGGAGAGAGGGGATCGTAGGCGAAGGTGAGGGAGGCGTTGGGCTCCTGGGCGGTCCAGGATGTCACCCCTGCCTGGACCTCGCTGTCCACATTGCTAATCTCCGCCCCGGTCCAATTCTCCAAGTTCGGGTCGATGGTGCCGTTGCTCTCGGGCAGGATGAGGGCGTAGGCCACGCTTCCCATCATGAAGCGGCTCGTGTCAAGGAAGCCGGGCTCAGGGGCGGCGGAGATATCGGAGGAGGACCAACGGGCGTCGGGTCCATGCGTGTCGAGGGGCAATAATGCGTCGCCCACGAGGGGTTTCGGCGGGGTCTCCAAGGAGAGGGCCTCAACGGGTGAGTCGGTGAGCTCGGGTTCCACATGAATCGCCTCGGCAGGATGTGTAAGTGGGTCTCTGGGCGCCAGTGCGAAACTTGGTGCGGCCAATAGCGAAGCAAAAAGCATAGCGGTCAGACTGAAGGCCGCCAGGGTGCTTTTCACTGGAACACCGGGTCGCGTAAGGCAGACGAGCCTATTTCACGCTTTTCCCGCGGTTGCGCGCGGTGTCGACTCAGTCCATGCCAAGTCGCGGCGTTCTCCGACGTGTCTGACATCGACCGAGCCCTCAGGATGCATAACCACACTTCGGCTCCGATGGACTTGGTAGCATCAACCACTCGCGTCGGACTTCAGCATTGTCTCGGACGGAGAGGCATGGGGCGGTAGGCTTTTCTAATGGAGTGTCAGTCACAGCATGGGGGAGATTCTTGGAGAAGAACCGTCAAATGGCGTGGCGCGGGATCATCTCGATGCTCGTTCTACTCGCTTGGGTGGTGTTCATCATTATATTCGCACTGTGGTGGGCGCCGAGCCTGAGCTTGTTCCAGAACATCGTGATTCTTATCGGATCACTCGTGGCGGCAGGTGTCCTAGTCGGAATCATGTGGATGGCGTACGGCATGCGATACGGATGGGAACCCTGACGGACGAAGTGGACTGAACGCGGACAGGTAAGGTTCATCAGGCTCTTCTGTGGGAGTGGCCTGTAGCCTATCTAGCTGTCCTTGTCTTTAGAGCCGCTAAGGGAGCCCAATTACAGGTCTGAAGCCGTCTTCCTGTCCTTCCTCAGGCTGGGAGAGCAGCGCGAATGGTATAGCCTGTATATACGAAAATACGAAAATACGAAAATACGAAATTCCAGTGGTAGTCCTCCTAGAGCGGGGTTGATTAGGTGGCTGAAGAAGAGAACAAGGGAGTTGTACGTAGCTTTGTAGAATCCTACAACGCAGGGGACCGCGAGGCCGCTCATGAGCTGCTGAGTCCGGACTGTATCATCCTCGACTGGACTGGCAAGCAGCGCAAGAGAGAGGAGTTCATACAGGAGATGGAGAGCTTTGTGAAAGCGTTCCCAGACTTCCACCTTGACATCGAGGACATGATCGCTCAGGATGACAAGGTGGTAGTACGGCTCACAGAAAGTGGAACCATGACTGGAAACTTCATGGGGATGGAGCCAACTGGGAAGAAGTATACGCAACCTGCCATCGAAATCCACCGTATCGTTGACGGCAAGGTCACGAATCTATGGACAGTTCGGGATATTGCGACTGCCATGTCTCAAATTGGCATGATGCCTCAGCTAGAATAGACCGAACGTGTGAGGTGGGTTCCAATGGTATACGTGCACGAAGAAAGTGTCTTCGACGCTTCAATCGAGAAGATTTGGAGGTTTCTCATGGAGGGCGGGGAGAGACCCAAACATGAGACGATTCTCAGTGAGACAGTCCTCGAAGAGGAGGGGAATAAAATGAAGCTTCGGGTCGAGACGATGGGGCCAAAGGGCACGAAAGAGGAGCAGATCTGGCAGTTATGGATGAATCCGCCCTTCGGCTGGCAGATGGAGGTCCTTGAAGGTTCGACGAAGGGAAGCAAGAACTCGGTTGTCTACGTGCCCATGGGTGACAAGACGAGGGTCATCGTGGCGGGGGACTTCCACGTCGAGGGCTTGGATGACGCCGAGATCGTCGAGGCCACAGGAGACTTCTTCGTGAGGATGTTCGACGAGGAAAACGTGAACCTGAAGGCGTTCAGTTGAGTGGGAGGGTTGGAGCATGCCGCGGGCGGTAGCGCGAGCTGTCTACCCTTGAACTGGCATTTTGGACCAGAGCGAATGGTTGTCAACACACGCAATTGAGCAGGGCGGGCAACCCATTGCCAATTCGTGGGGTGGAGTCGCGCAAACAAAGTCTAATACTGCGGGAACTCATCTTCGCGTGAGACAGACATCGTGGGTCGTGAGGGAGGGTCCATTGCCGACCGAAACCTGGATGTGAACGCCGAGGCTTTATCGACCTCTTCCTCAATCGGAGGGGTGTTTTCAGCTCTGACTTTTGCAGCCCTGGTAGTCTATATCGCGTTTACAGAGAGGACGTTCTTTCAGAATGCCGTCATCATCAGTCTCACTCTGACTACTGTCCTATTCATCCTTGCTTCGATCCAATATTCGATAGCCCTCGACCGCCTCGCAGCCGGCCTCGATGAGCGTCCCGCGGTCCGAGTAGCAGAGCGAATGATTCCGATCGCTTTCACCCTGTTCTTTGTGAGTCTGGGATTGATTGCGTTCAACCTTGACCTCGTTCTGGGCGTGGTTGTTGCTGTGTTGATCACGGCTATCGTTGTTGTTTGGGTTCGTGCCGCCCTTAAGCTATGGGTGTGGTCCTGTGATGTCTGATCGTGGCCGGTGCAGGCCTGGTCGTGACTCTCATCTTTGAGAGCCGCCGAAGGGATTCGAACCCTTGACCTACGGTTATCCCGCCAGGTTACAAGACCGTCGCTCTGGCCAGCTGAGCTACGGCGGCTCGGCCGGAGTAGGTGGAGCTCGGTATAAAGGGTTATCAGAGCCTGCAGTCCAGGACACTTCTCGCCGCACTGTTCCAGCGCCCAGCCTCACGCTCTGAGCGCAGTAAAAGGAGGCGATCCTCACCTGAGAGCCCTTAAATACATTCGGGCCAATGCAATGACTGGATGTCCACGGGCTCCATGCTTCAGCCCTACGAACTTGTAGTGAAGAAGATTCTCCCGACCCTCCGGGCCCGTCTGGCGCAGTCGCTGATTGAGGACTACGGCCTGAAGCAGGTTGACGTCGCAGGCAGGCTGGGCCTTACTCAGGCGGCAGTTAGCCACTACCACACCCATAACCGGGGGTCGGATGAGGCGGTCCTCGAGATGTTCCCGGAGATCGATGACTTCGTGCGAGAGCTGTCCAAGGACATCGTGGACGGCCTGCCGAGGCCGCAGCAGGTGGCCCGCCTGAACAACATCTGCTGGCAGCTCATGTATACGGAGAGGTTTTGCAGCTACCATCGCAAGATTGCTGACCTCGAGGACTGTAGAGTGTGTTACGAGCCCGTAGCCTAGTAAAATCTGGGTTCCGGGACTCAGGAGGTGATGCTGCGATAGCCGAAGGTAGGGATCGTCTTTGCCTTGCCCAAGTCCGCCAGGGTGGTAGCGGAAGCCTTGGAAGGGGGACCCAGCACCGCCCGGGAGATACGGGCGAGGACGCGGTTGCCAAACCGAACCATTCGCTTCGCGATGGCACGGCTGACGAATGCCGGAATCGTGACTGCTAGGAGGAGCCTCAGAGACGCTCGCCGGAAGGTCTTCTTCCTCGTTGTACCGCGGGAAGACCGAGGCCCTATGCGGTCCCCCAGTTCACCCAGTAGATCTGAGAGTAGCCGTCGTCGTAGAGCTTGAGGTAGTTCCCTCCGACGAACTTTTCCCGGGCTTCCTGGGAGATGGGGAGGGCGGGATCCCATGGAAGGATCGTGGCTCCCTTCACCATGTCCGCATCCAGGAGGACGTAGTCGATGCGTCCTGGGCCTCCGGGGAGGTTCTGCACCCACTCCATTTCAGGTCGCGCCTGATCGAACGTCGGTGCGTGGAGGGGAAGGGAGACAACATCCCATGTGGCCCTGACGCCAGCGAATCCGAAGAGGACAGAGGACGCCCTGTGGTCGGAGGCCGTTATCCCCCCGACGCGCTGAGAAGCCCATTGGACGGCGTCCATCGCTTCCGGTCTGACGCCCTCGAAGTGGTTGCCCAAGGCCTCCCTCGGTGGAAGGGCCGTCACGGCGGCCAGGACTAGCAGTGCCGATATGAGAGCAACGAAGCCAACCCGCCATGGACGTCTTACATTGAACACCGAGATTGCACCGACTCCGACGAATATGGCAATGGCGATGGACACGTACTCCAGGTGCCGGTAAGGGATGAGAAAGGTCGGGGCGAAGACGCCTCCGATGGCCCAGGAGATCGCCAGCGCTAGGAAGGTCGCCGTAACGACTCCACCACCGGGCATGAAGTCGAAGTACCTCCGGCCGGCCCCACCCAGCATGAAGATGGCGACAACGGGGGCCGCGAACAGGAGTAGCTCCGGCGTCACGTTCAGAGTTGTGCCAGGAGTGGAGACGAAGACTAGGCCGACCAGTATCGGGAAGCTGAGCCCCAGGGCAACGAGGTACAGCTTCCATCCAGTCTGAGGGGCCGGGAAGGAGGGCCTGTACCTCCATGAGTACCGCCTGCGGAGGAGGGCAAGGGGGTAGACGGCGAGGGGCAAAGCCAGCAGGAGGATGGCCGTGACCCACCAGGGAATGCGTTCAAAGCCCATGTACTCTCTGAAGCTCTCGGTCAAGAGGGTCCAGTGTGCCAGGTTGGCGGCCATGAGAAAGGCCAGGTAGCCCGTCTCCCTCTTTACCGAAGCAAAGGGAGCACCGGTGAGGACAACCCTGAGGAAGACTATCATGAAAGTCACGATCGTGAGGAAGTAGCCGGACAGGTGATGTGTGAATACGAGGGCCAGGGAGAGGGGGACCAGGAGAAGGAGGGCCCGAGAGCTTGCCCTCAGGCGGAGGACCAGGAGGAGGGAGGAGACGAGGAGGAGGTCTCCAAGAGCTCCTGGAATGGGATGCGACGTGGTGTATACGTGGGGCATGGCTACGGCGACGACTCCAGCCGCGATGAGGGCCGGTCCGTCTTTGCCGGTAACCTCCCGAGTCAACAGGAACACGGGGATGACCACGAGGCCCGCTAGGATGGGGACCACCAGGACGGCAGCCATCTGGAGGTCAACTCCCGCCCAGGAGGTGGCGGAAACCAACACGTTGAGGCCTGGAAACTCAGGGTAGGTCAGCCCCCATCCGAGATACAGATCGGGGAGGGGTGATCCCATGGCCAGGGTCCTGGTAACGCCGAAGTACTCGCCGAAATCGGCTCCCCAGTAGAGATACTGCGTGACGGGCACGAGCCTCAGGTATACGGAAAAGAGCGTAACCGAGAGCAGGGCAAAGAGGGTGGACCGCCGCACGAGCCCCCATCTGAGGTGTGGCTAATAAAGGGCCCGGGGCGTAGATACCGTCGAGTTCCGGAAACGTATAAGGAGAGAGACCCGCTCCCTGAGGCGTGCGGCTGGCCGTCTTGCACGATTACCTGGACAAGATTGGTGGTGGAGAGAGGCTCGCGCTGCTGCTGGCAAAACGCCTCGACGCCGACTTCTACACCACCAACCTGAAGCCCGAGGCCGTGATGAAGATGGCCTCCCATCAAGCCCGCCTTCACGATCTGGGCAGTCTCATTCCAGTACCTCTCGTCAAGCAGGTGCAGGCCTCATATCGATTCTACACGTGTCGCGTCGGGGACTACGACGCCTATATCTTCAGCGGTAACTGGGCGCATTACGCCTCTCGGCGACACCACCCAAGCATCTTCTACTGCCATACCCCCGTCCGCGCCTTCTACGATCAGAGGGATGCCATGGTCGGTCGCCTTCCATGGTGGCAGCGTCCCGCCTTCCGAGCGTGGACCGCATGTCATGCCCGCTTCGACGGCTCCTCCGTCCGCCGAGTCTCGCGGATCGTGGCAAATAGCGACAACGTCCGTCGAAGAGTTGAGCGGTACTACGGGAGGGAGGCCGCAGTGGTTCATCCTCCCCTCATGACCCGGGGTCTCCGCTACAAGGAGGTGGGAGACTTTTGGCTCAGCATCAACCGGCTATACCCCGAGAAGCGCATCGACCTTCAGCTGGAGATCTTCAGGCGGCTACCTTCAGAGAGGCTTGTGATAGTCGGGGAGTGGACGGAGGGGGACCACAGCGGCCGATACGTGAGAGGTCTGAGGCCGCCAGCAAACGTCGAGCTGGTCGGCCAGCTAGACGAGGAGTCTCTGGTGGACCTCTACTCTCGCTGTCGTGGCTTGATTGCCACGGCGATGGACGAGGACTTTGGCCTTACACCGGTAGAGGCAATGGCAGCCGGGAAAGCGGTCCTCGCCACGCGAGAGGGCGGATACCTGGAGAGCGTCGTCGACGGCGAGACGGGCTGGCTCCTCCCCGCAGAGGCGGGAGCCTTTGTGGAGAAGATCAACACGTTGGATGAGGACACGCTTGTGGCCATGAGGTCGGCGTGTGAGGCCAGAGCGCTCCTCTTCGGAGAGGACCGGTTCATCGGCCGCATGCGCGCCATCCTGGAAGAGGTAGCATCCTCGTGAGGCTCCTCGCCGCCTTGGGTTGACAAAGGTGCCCAGGTGGCGATTGGGCTATTCAGTGGTTGCCGGTCCCTCAGTGACGGATTCCACGATCGTCATAGCCCTGTCGATCATCTCGAGGGAGGCCGCGTAAGAGAAGCGAAGGTGTCCCTCCCCCCTGTCACCGAAGGCGGAGCCGGGACTGCAGACAACGCCGGCCTTGAGGAGGCTCAGTGCGAACTCCTCCGATCCCACCGGGTAGTCGAAGGAGGGGAAGGCATAGAAGGCACCTCCAGGGAGGAGACAGTGGAAACCGGCTAGGGAGTTCAGCCTCCTCACAATGAACTCCCTACGACGGCGGAACTCCTCCAACATCTCCTTCAGGTACTCCTCGGCGCCATCGATGCCCGTCAGGACCGCGTATTGGGCGGGGGTGGGAGGACAGGCCACCATGTAGTAGTGGACCTTCGCCATGGTCTTGATGAACTCCCTTTTCGTGATCAGGTAGCCCAGTCTCCAGCCCGTCATGGAGAAAACCTTGGAGAAGGAGTTCACGTAGACCACGTCTTCCGTACGCCCCAGGAAGGACTCGTGGTCCCCCTCATAGACGATTCGATCGTATACCTCGTCGGCTATCAGGAGTAGGTCGTTGGCCTCCGCAAAGGCGGCCAAGGCGTCAACCTCCTTCCTCCTCATCACGCTCCCCGTAGGGTTGGAGGGGGTGTTGACGATGATGGCCTTAGTCTTGGGAGTGACCATGGACTCAAGCTCCTCGAGCACGGGAAGGAAGCCGTTCTTCTCCAGCACAGAGTAGTAGACGGGAACGCCTCCGGCAAGGCGGATGTGGGGTGCGAAGAGGACGAAGCCGGGATCAGGCGTCAGCACCTCGTCTCCAGGGTCGACGAAGACCTGCATGGTCATCGCCAGGGCCTCCGTGGCTCCTACCGTTATGAGTACGTTCTCGGCGGTCACGTCCGCCTGGGAGGAGTGAGTCTCGGCCAGGGCTTCGCGCAGCTCCGGCAGTCCTCCCGTGGGTCCGTACTTGTTGTAGCCCAGATCCAGGGCCTTCTTCATGGCGTCGAGAATCGTGGCGGGCGGCTGAAAGTCAGGTTCGCCCAGGCCGAGATTTATCGTGTCGGAGCCAGCCAGGTCGAACATCTTCCGGATCCCCGACATTCTAAGGTGGCGGGCCCTCTCGGCGAACACGATGGATAGAAACCACCTCCCGGCATTAACTCTTCGAGACAGGGCTTGACAGGGTGTCCTACAGCTTTTTGTACGTGAAGGAGTTGGCATCCCTCGCATGGCCGATAGGTGCCCGCGCTGTCGTTTCCGACTCGACGACTCCAAGTCACTGGCTTGTCCTAACTGCGGTTACTCCCTCCGCTGGCCTGCGGTGGGCAAGGTCGGGGTCCTCCTTACAATCGTCGGCTTCCTCGCGTTACTCGCTCCCATCTTCATCGAGGATCTGTGGATCGAAGCCGTCGCTGGCGGCATCGGGGCCATCGCTATAGGTTTGGCGGCTGTATTGGCTGCCAGTTGGATGATTGGGAGGGCGCGCGGGGCCTAGAGGAAGTCCTCCAGCTTCGAGACCTGCTTGCTCTCGTCCTGGAAGGTGGACTCGATGGCCTCCTCTACGAGGCCCAATCGCTGCCTGAGGTAGTTGGAGATCCCGTACTCCTCGGAGATTCTCTTGGAGACATCAAGGTACTTGATGACGCTGGACCGGTGGACCGTCATGGTGAGGTTCCCGCCGCAGTGGGGGCACTCGCCCTTCAGGGGAATCCGACGGTATTTGGAGTTGCACTTGGTACAACGGAACTGCTGACTGGTGAAGGCCTTGAGGTTCCCAATCAAGTCGGGCAAGAAGTGGAAGTTGATTATGCGCGAGACCACGTCCTCCTCGTTCACGGCCCTGATCTTCCTAGCGAGGGCGAGCTGACCCTCCATCTTCGCAATCATGTTCCCCTCCTTGTACGAGGAACGCAAGGGGGCCTCTGTGATGCTCCCCACCGGATGGGTGAAGGCGAAGCCCTCAAACTGGAGGAGGGTCCCTATGCGCTTCCTGACGGTGTCCAGCATCCCCTCCACCTCACGGGGATGGGCGAAGCGCTGCGCCGCCCTGAAGAACTCCAGGGGCAGGGAGGGGCAGACTTCCATGTTCTGGGCCTCCTTGTCGATCTCTCGCGGGTCGATCCGCGTGCTCAGGACCAGAGGGGCGTCCATGAGGCCTCCCCGCTTCTGAGGCAGAAAGGATCGACTGAAGTTCAGGAGGCCGTCCATTAGTAGGATAACCGAGTCCTCGTCGCCATCCGCGTCTCTCCTCTTAGCGGCGTGATAGAATGGATGACCGAAGCAGACGCGGGCGGGTGAGACGCCGATGATTCGCACCAGAACGCCAACGGAGGTGTGGGGGGCGAGACCAACAACGAGGTGTCCTACGAGGTCCTCGGGGCTCTCCAGGCTGTAGAAGGGCTCGAGGTCGTACGCCTTCACCAGCAGGTCGTCCACGAACTGGGCCACCCTGAAGAGGTACTCGGCACAGACCCTGGAGACGATGATGTCCTGGGGTTTCAGCTCCAGGAGCTGCTCCTCGGAGTCCAAGGGACCGCGCTCCCAGTCCTCCCCATATCCTAGGCGTATTGCCACTGCCACGGACAGACCCACTTCGGCGGGTTTGAAGTGGGTCAAGGGCAGGTTGGTCATGTCGAAGCGAGTCGTACCATCCTTGAACACGAAGATACTGTGCTTTGCCCGTAGCAGCGCCTTCTCCAGTGCCTCCGGCGTCTTCGGAAGGGATATCATGCCCTGGACGAGCTTTACGCCATCGATCCTGCCCTCCCCTAGCGACTGAGCCGCCTGCTGATGGAGTTCCCGAAGAGGGATGGATTGCTGACGGGCCCTCCCCGTGTGCACCGTGTGGCCGCCGCAGGGGCATCGAGATAGGAACCATGACCTACCACACACCCCACACCTCCGCATCCCCACCTCCACGGTGACGTCTTCCTTGCCGAGGGCTTTCGACAACAGTCTCTGAGGGCCGCCCGCAGTGCCTATAGGGAAGAGACCATTGGGGGGTGGCCTCATCAACCTCTGCTTTGCCTTCTCGGGCCTCCCCATGCGGGCCCCGATTCGGGTAGGCGCCCGCGCCCGTACAGTGAGTCCGCCCAGCCGCGAGACGTACTCCAAAGAGTCCGAGGCCTCCACATCTTCCCTGAGGCTGAGGCCCTCTTCCTCAGAGTCGATTCCGAGACATCGGAGTAGAACCGTAGAGTGCCGTCCCACGACGACCTCATCCCCTTCTCTTTCGAAGGGTGCTCCCAGGGTCGTGATGAGACCCACCAACTCCTCATCCGCGGGAATGATGAGGCGGTCGCCATCCATACGCCCAGTCTTCGCCACAATCCCTCGCAGATGTCTCAGTTCCGCCACGCTGACGTCGTGCCAAAAGAGGTTGTAGTTCGGGTGCAGAGGGACACCATGGGCTCCCGAGAGCTGGAAAGCTTCCTCGGGGCTGGGCTTCTCCCAGTGGTCGGGAAGGCTCTCAGTGGCCGCCTCGAGCTCCGCCCTGTACCAGTCGAGGCCGTAGGCCCCGGGGACCAAGGGATGGTTGTTCTCGAGGAACTCTCCGTAGGCTATGAGGATCTCGCCCAGATTCACGATGCTCTGCACCTCGTCACGGAGACGGTGGGCCTGTGCCAGGCT
Organism: uncultured Methanomassiliicoccales archaeon; assembly: GCA_964347325.1. Lineage (GTDB taxonomy): Archaea > Thermoplasmatota > Thermoplasmata > RBG-16-68-12 > JAJISG01 > JAJISG01. The sequence goes on from CAYFYA010000002.1 coordinate 49,984, forward strand.
CGTTACCTCTACCAGGCTGCCGTCACGAAGGAGGACCAGCGGGCCTTCGATGGATGTACATGGGGCTACCGCTCCAGCCTTTCCGGGCCTCTCCACCTTCAGCTGAGTACCGACGGCGATGAAGTCGTCCAGGAGGTGCATGGTGGCCGGATGAAGACCGATGGCGGCAAGCCCGGTGCCCCTCGATCTCCCGTACCTCAGGCTGAAGCCACCCCTCTGACTGGGATGCGAGAGGACTGGCCTCCCTGCAAGGATGTTCTGGATAAACTTGTAGCTCGGCTCGACTCCGGGGCCCTCCTCCTCTCCCCTCCGGGTCCTGACATAGGGCCGCAAGAACTCCCAGCCATCTATCCCCAGCTTCCGGACATGCTTTAGGATCTTCGGGGCCTTGAGGCAAAGTCCTTCAGCGACGACGAGGCATGCCCCGCCCCGCACCCGATTCGTCTCGACCCGCGGGAGGTCGCGGTAACCGCTGATCTCCTGCTCCTCAGTGCCCTCTCCGTTTATCCCGACAGGGCAGTTGCTCACGACGAGCTCGATCTCCTCCTCCGTGGGAGTGTATTGTAGGTGCTGGAGCTGCTTGTAGACGGGCACCTCCTCCTTGAATCGCTCCACCTCCTCCCTGGTGGCTCTGTAGGCGCCGATGCCGAGCTCTCGCCGGACCACGTCGGCGATGAGGACGCTCAGGGCTTGGGCAGTTCCTCCCGCGGATCGAATGGGTCCTGCGTAGTACACATCCAGGTAGGTGCTCCCGTCTTGGTTTCTCTTCACCTTCACGCCCGCCAACCCCTCCAGGGGGGCCACGACGACGCCTTCCGTGAGCAGGGCGAGACCGGCCCTGAGAGCCCTCTCGATGCCCTCCTCCACGCTTCTGGCAGGCTGGGTCGCGAGCTCCTTCGCCATGATCAGCGAGGTCTCCTCTCGATCGTGATCCTTGCTCAACTCCCGTATCCGCTCGGCAACGCCCTCCACGCCGTACTCCTTCAGCAAGCTCTCGACCCGACTGGGGAGGTCCTCGGCTCGAAGAATCTCGACGTGGAGCTCCGGGTCCAGCCCCCTTGCTCGAGCCTCGGAGGCAATCTCATAACATCGCCGGGCCTGGGCATCCAGACCTTCGAGATAATCGCCTATCTCCTTGCTGCAATGGAGGTTCCCCATCCCACCACTCAAGAATCCGAAAGGGAATGGAGAGCGGCCTATAAAGCCTCTGCCGAGCCGACTCGCACGGGTCCGTTTGATATAGTGGTCCAAGCTAACTAAGTTGGATGGCTAGCCCGACACCCACGGTCGACTTCAAGGACGATGTCCTCGAGTCCGAAGTCCCCGTCGTTGCCCTCTTCCACGCCAGATGGTGTGGCTTCTGCAGTTCGTTTCTGCCCACCTTCCGAGGCGTGAGGGCCGACGGGTTCAGGCTGGTGGAGGTGGACATCAGCGACTATGATAGCCCCCTCTGGGATACCTACGGTATCGAGATAGTTCCGACCCTCATCGCCTTCGATCAGGGGGTCGTCATTGACCGGGTCGACGGTCGCTTCATGAGCGGACTCAGCGAGGATGACCTGGAGAGGATTGTTGAGGCCGTGCAGAAGCGTTAGGGAAGGGCTGACAGCGTTCCGCGGACCGAGAGGCCGTTAAAGCGGCACGGTTTACCGTTGTGCCCCTAGGCATAGCCCGGAGGCACTAGGCTCCGTACCTAGGCCAGAGGACCACGACCCTTCCGGGCCAAGCTTCCCACGGGCTCGCGCACCGCAGTACCTCAGGGAACGCAGGCGGGCTTAACTTCCGGGTTCGGGATGGGACCGGGTGTATCCCCGCCGCTTTGGCCGTCAAACCCTTCCCGCACTCATCAACTTCAGCGGGATATTAAACCTTCTGCCCATTGGTCCACGGTGCTTCCCAAACTCTCCCTCAGGCCAGACGGAGATAGGAACCCAGTCTCGAAGAGGGAAAGGGAGCTCTAGACGACTCCAGCAAGCAATAGAAACAGTGGTGCGAAGATGACCGCAACTTTGCCAACCAGCTTGATTAGGATGTTCAGCGACGGTCCCGCCGTGTCTTTGAAAGGATCTCCAACGGTGTCCCCAATCACGGCGGCCTTGTGGGCTTCTCCACCTTTCCCGCCGAGAATCCCTGACTCTATGAGTTTCTTCGCGTTATCCCAGGCGCCGCCAGCGTTGGCCATTGCCACCGCCAGTAGGAAGCCGGAGAACAGAGCTCCTAGGAGGAGGCCCGCTAGCGCCTCTCGACCGAGTAGGAATCCCATGGCCAGGGGCACCGAGATCACGATGATGCCGGGAAGGAACATGGACTTGATAGCCCTCCGAGTTACGAGGGATACGCAGGTCTCGTAATCTGCCTCGGCAGTTCCCTCTCTCAGTCCCGGGATCTCCCGGAACTGCCTTCGGACCTCCCCCACCACTTCGAAGGCCCCACGGCTGACAGCCTTCAGGGTGAGGGCGGAGAACAGGGCGGCCAGCATGGCCCCCACTAGGAGGCCCGCAACAACCCTTACGTCGCTGGCAATGAAGTCAGTCACTTCCGCGACCTCCAGATACGTGACGATCCAAGCCAGGGAGGCCAGGGCGGCGGAAGCGATGGCGAAGCCCTTCCCGATGGCAGCGGTGGTGTTCCCCACGGCGTCCAGAGCTTCCGATCTTTCGCGGGCCTCCTCTCCCAGGCCCGCCATCTCCGCTATGCCCGCCGCGTTGTCCGCTATCGGCCCATAGGCGTCGGTAGAGAGGAGCATGGCAAGGGTGAGAAGCATCCCAACGGAGGCGATGGCTACGCCGTAGAAGCCGGCGAAGAAGAAGGCTACCCAGGTGGCCACGGCCACTACCACCACAGGGACGACGGTACTGAGGAGACCCGATGAGAGTCCTTCGATGATGTTGATGGCTGCGCCCCTTCTGCTAGCCTCGGCGATGGCCCTTACAGGTCCATACTCGGAAGTGAAGTACTGCGTAGCAAGGCCGATTACTGAGCCAGCGATGAGCCCACTCACCATGGCAACGAACGGCCCAATGCCAGCATCCCCCATCACCCCCGTGAAGGTGACGTATCCAAGCACGATGGTCAGTCCAGTGCTGACATAAACGCCCCGGTTCAGGGCCGATCTGGTCGCCCTGGCCTCCTTCTCATAGTCCTCCGGGACCTCCCTGGGTCTGACCACGGAGATGCCAACTATGGACGCGGCCAGCCCTGCTGCTCCCAGCAGAAGAGGCAGAAGAGCGCTCAGGGGGCCGAGGGTATCGTACAGCGTGACCACGCCCAGGACCATGGCCGCCGCCAGGGCCGAGACGTAGGACTCATAGAGGTCGGAGCCCATGCCAGCGACGTCGCCCACGTTGTCCCCAACATTGTCCGCTATGACTGCCGGGTTCCTTGGGTCGTCCTCCGGGATTCCGGCCTCAACCTTTCCCACCAGGTCCGCCCCCACGTCGGCGCTCTTGGTGAAGATCCCACCCCCGACCCTCAAGAAGAGCGCTACCGAACTCGCACCGAAGGCGTAGCCAAGCCAGATCTCACGATCGTGGGGACCCCCTCCCTGGAAGAAGAGAAAGATGCTCGTCAGTCCCAGGAGGCCCAGCGCCACGGAGAGAGAGCCCATGACCGCTCCGCCGTAGAAGGCTGTTCGCATCCCGTGACTGAAGCTTGCCCGAACCACGTTGGCGGTCCTCACGTTGGCCCGCGTGGCAATCCACATGCCGATGTAGCCAGATCCCAGGGAGGCGGCGGTGCCTATGGCAAAGGCGAGGGCAACGGAGGGTTCGATGAAGGCCGCCAGGATGACGGCCATGGAGCCGGAGAAGAGAAGGATGGCCATCAGCTCGCGCCGAAGGAAGACCGAGGCACCCCCCCTTATGGCCGCGGCGATCCTGATCATCCTCTCGCTACCCTCCTCTCTGCGAAGGATGTAGAGGATCAGGCCTGCAGCGAAGACCAGTCCCAGGCCGCTAACTACAATTGGCAGGAGGTAGAGCAGTATCATGGAGTTCAGCCGAGATCGGCGGGTGCAGAAGGAAGGGGGCCATATAAGTCCTGGGTCACGGGCCGCCTCACAAGAGGCCCAGCAGCAAGTTACCAACCACGAAGGTGAGGACGAAGGCGATGGCCATGGGGACCAGGAAGGGAATCTGGGGCGTGATCCACAGCCTCTTGATACCGAGTTCCTCTAGCCCGTCGAGCTCGGCTTCATCGACCTTCTTGCTCGGGAAGGCGTAATACCTGACTCGCCCTTCCTCCGCTTCCTGCAGAGTCCAGGCGAAGCGTGGCAGTTTATCGACCGGCACTCTATAGCCGAGCAGCGCCTGGGGCCATCGGAAATCCCCCCTTACGACGTTGAGGAGCAGGAAGTACGGAGGGAGAAAGATGAGGAGGAGGGCTGCGTTCATCAGTGTGGATAGGGCGAATGGAAAGAAGACCTCGAAGGCTCCCAGGATTCGAGGGTCGAGGGGTATCAGGGGCAGCCCCAAGACCGCGGGGTATCCCGGTACGAGGAAGGCGATAGATATGAGGGCCTTGGCATCGGCCCCGCCCTTGAGAAGGCCCACGTAGTAGCAGAGGTACGTCAGGACCATCACGAAGAGCACCCCCAGTCCCCTCCTCAGCACACTCTGGGCCCCCTCATCGAAGGTCGTGAATCGAGCCAGGATCAGCACGACGGACAGGGCGCTAGCGGCGTAGATGAGAGCCGCGGAGAGCCTCTCGAACCTACCCTCCCCTCGTTCCCAGAGCAGGTCGATCAGCATTAGGGCCATAGGTACCAGGATGAGGTAGGTCCTCAGGTCCCCCGTCTGCGAAGCCGTCTCAATGCCCAAGACGACGAGGCCGACACCTCCCATCAGTGCCCAGGCCCAGTCTGGTGCGGTCCTCGTCTTCCAGTCGCGGAGGGCCACGTAGGAGAGGATGGCTGCTCCGAAGAGGAGGCGCACGAGGAAGAGGAGCACAGGGATCGATTCACCTGTCCTCTAAAAAGGTTAAGCCACAGTTCGCACTCGTCGCTCCCAAGGGGCGGTCATCATAACTACCTGACAAACCTTTTATCCGCGACCCTTCTAGTGCCCTCGACCTATGGCAAGCGAGGCTGTTACGTCGGAGAGACCCGTCAGGGCCCCGGTCCGCATCGAGCTAAGCCGTGATCTCGGGCTTTTCGACGTGACCATGATTGGCATAGGAGCCATGATAGGTGCTGGCATTTTCGTGCTGACAGGCAGTGCCGCCCACGTGGCTGGCCCCGCCGCAGTCCTAGCCTTCGGCATTAACGGCCTCGTGACGCTCCTAACGGCCTTTGCCTACGCAGAGCTAGGCAGCGCTTACCCCGAGGCAGGCGGCGGATACCTTTGGGCGAAGGAGGGGCTCCCGGCTCCCTCTGGCTTCTTAAGCGGTTGGATGTCCTGGGTGGCCCATATCATCGCCTGTGCTCTCTACGCCGCCGCGTTCTCACACGTCATCACTTTCACCCTTGGGGAGTACGGACTGCCCGTGGGAGGCGAGCCCATCTCAGTCGGGGGATTCACCTTCAACCTCGTGACTGTCTTCATCACGATAGCAATCGTGGCCTTCTTCGTCTTGGTCAACTACGTTGGGGCACAGACCACGGGGCGGACGGAGGGTCTTATCACCCTCGCCAAGATCGGAGTCCTCGCGGTCTTCATCGGCGTCGGCGCCTTCGCGATGGTCAAAGACCCGACGGCTCCGAGCCGATTCTGGGCCGACTTCGCCCCCAACGGCGCGGGGGGAATCCTACTCGCCATGGGCCTGACCTTTATCGCCTTCGAGGGCTACGAAATCATCGCCCAGTCAGGCGAAGAGGTGAAGCGCCCCAAGAGGAACATCCCCCGGGCGATCTTCCTCTCAATCGCCGTCGTTGTCACCACATACATCCTCACCTTTATCGTGGCCCTGGGCGTCGTGAGCTGCCCCGCTGAACAGGAGGCTTGGCTATGCCTAGGCGGGCAGGACCCCGAGCTTGCCATGATTCGGGCGGCGGAGTCCCTCATGGGTCCCGTGGGCGTGGTCCTCATGGTGGGAGGCGCCCTCCTCGCCACGACCTCCGCCTTGAATGCCACAGTGTACTCCTCATCTCGGGTTAGCTTCGCCATGGGCCGGGATGGGGCGCTCCCCCGGTTCCTAGGCCGTGTGCACCCCCGTCGACACTCCCCTGCCAACGCTGTCCTCATCAGCGGCATCATCATTGTCATCTTCGCCGTCACGCTCCCCATCGAGCAAATCGCCGCCTCGGCTGACATCATGTTCCTCCTCCTCTTCGTCATGGCGAACCTCAGCCTACTCAGCCTTCGCACGAAGCGGCCAGACCTGGATCGAGGCTTCCGGGTCCCCTTCGTCCCGTACATCCCGTTGGTGGCTATAGCTGCCAACATCTTCCTCGCCGTTTTCATCTGGAACCTGCCCGGTGAAGGCGTGGGCGGCGTTGGCGCCGGGCAGGTGGCCTGGTACATTGCCCTTCTTTGGCTCAGCGTAGGCCTCATCTATCACTTCTTCCGAGGAGGGCGGGAGGAGATAGCGAGGGCTCCGCCCATTAGGAGGGAGATCCTGGAGGTCATTGCTGCTCCCCTGCGAAGGGTGGAGAGGGTGGGGCGTCATGTCCTCCTTCCCCTTAGGGACCCCACGAACCTGGGGATGGTGAGGCTTGGAGCCCAGGTGGCCAGGGAGCGAGAGGCGGAGCTCCTCATACTCCACGTCATCGAGGTGCCCCGGACGTTGCCCCCGAAGTCGGTCAGGTTCGGATACGTCGACGATCGCATCGCGGCGCTCCAGAAGCCAAGGGATCTGGCTCGCCAGATGGGCGTCCAGGCCTCCATACTGGTCAAGATTGCCCACAAGGTCTACGACACGATCCTCGAGACCGCCGAGCAGGAAAGGGTCGAGGCCATGATCCTGGGCTGGCGAGGGGAGCGTCCAGCGCGCGGTGGCCGCATCCTCGGCAGTAACATCGACTTCCTAGTTCAGAGGGCGAAGTGTGACGTGGTGGTGTACAAGCCCTTGGGCATCACGGAGAAGTTCGGGAAGATAACCCTCCTGGCCGGCCACGCATGGCACGTCACTCACGCTGCGAAGATGGCCGGCCTAGTCGCCAAGGAGCGCGGGGTCGAGGTCACTATCTTGAGCGTAATCCCCCACAAGTCGGTCGAGGAGGCGACCATCGCCGACGGCCGAAGGCTGAAGGCCGTCTTCGAGGAGATGGACGTGCAGAGCGAGCACAAGATCGTCTACTCTGGCTCTATAGTGGAGGCTGCGGCGAAGGAGTCGAGCAAGACCGACCTCCTGGTCATGGGTGCCAGTCCTACCTGGGTTCTCTCCAAGTACGCCTTCGGCCCCTTGGAGGACAGGATAGCCAAGCGGGTGACCTGCCCCGTGCTGATGTTCCGCAAGATGACCGAAAAACCTAGACTTGAAGAAACAGAAGCTTGAAGCCCTCCTCGTGGAAGAGCTCCTGGGCCTTGGCGATCAGTTCGCTCTTGATCCTCTTCATCTCCCCGGGGTCAGTGATGTACGCCCACAGCTGGTAGCTCACTGTGTTTCCCTCCAGGTTCCGGGCGTAGACCTGGGGCTCAGGCTCTCCGAGGATTCCCTCGGTCCGCCTGGCGGCGTCAGTCAACAGGCTCTCGACCTTCCAGTGGGGCACGTCGAAGCTCACGGTGACGTCCACGGTCATGGCGTAGGGCTTCGACCTGGTGAAGTTCATGATGGAGCTGGACAGTAGTTCCCTGTTCGGGAGGTTCACCATCTCTCCCTTGAGCGTCCGAACCTTTGTGCTGATGAGGCCCACCTCCAAGATATCACACACCAGGGACTCGCCCATCTTGATCCGGTCTCCCTCGTGGAAGGGGTCGGTGTTCATGAGGCCGATCCCCGAAAGGGCGTTGCTGATGGGTTCGTAGAGGATCAGGACGGCGGTGAGGCCCACCAACACCAGGATGAGCCCGACCATGATGAGCTGGTCCGAGGAGAGTCCCGTGGAGAGGGTCATGAAGATGATCGCCAAGGAGGCCGCGCCGTACAGCATGTACTTCGTGAAGACGCGGAAAAGGTCGACTACACGGGGGGTGAACTTGCCCGTCCTGGCCTTAAAATCGTCGTAGATGGAGTCGGCGAGTCGAAGGGCGACGATCAGGAGGAACACAGTCGTGGCCAAGAGAGTGAGATAGCTTGGATTCAGAAGAGGAGCCAGAGGAGCGAATATGGCCTGGTCAATGAGGTCCCGAAGGGCCGCGTTCTCCGGCGGCAGGAGGGCAAGACCTCCGAGGACGGCTACGACGAGGCCGAGACCGTAGATGGTGTACTTGGAGATGACCTCCAGGGTTCCGAAGGAAGCGGCAGGCGCGACCTCATCGGGCTTCTCCTCCAGCTGGCCCCGTCTGTAGGACAGGTAACGACCCACAGCCCGGGCACCGATGACAGAGCCCACGAGGGCGAAGACCACCAACAGGATAGACGGGACGTGGAGTACCAGGCCTCGGACTGGAGTTCTCATCTCCTGTATGTTCACGGCGAAGGCGACGAGAACCAGGATGGCGACGAGCCCTACCCAGGTGCCGACCAGGATCTTTCTGATGAGGTCCAGGGTTCGCCTCTCAAGGTACTTGCTCTCCTGGGCCTTCAGGTACTCGAAGAACCTGTTGACGTAGGCGATCAGATAGAGTAGCGCCACGCCGAGAAAGAAGGTGACGACAAAAGCCGGCCAGGAGGTGGCCAGAAACCCCGCCAGGTCCTGGGCGACCAGCGTGGGGGGGAGCACGGACGCAATCAACCGAGGGTCTCTATATAATTCTTTGTTCATGAGGACCGACCAGGATAATGGGTCAGAGAAGGTCGACGCTCACAGTCTCGACGCTGCTGACTCCCTGGATACCCTTCACGGCCTCCTCAGAGCGGTCCAGCTCACCGCCCGTGTCGTCCATCACGACGATGGCCTCCAGGGCTACCAGTCCAAAGGCCACCGGCCTCTCAACGACCTCACGTAGGTCGTCGCCGAAGGCGTCGCGGAGGGTTTCCCCTATCCTGCCCAGGTCCGACTCCGCGTCGTCAGGCATGATCCTGAAAGTAACGGCAACTCTTGACATGGGGTTACGGTCCCTGAAACCCGCACTCGGGACACTGGTAGGAGACGCTCTGATCCCTACAGTGACCGCACCTCCCAACAGTAGCCTTCCCACAACTAGGGCATTTGAAGAGGACGGACCCCCTTTCAGTCAGGGGCTGGCCGCAGGAGACACAGCGGCTCTCGATCCATGCCAGCACAGGCCGTCCCAAGGATGGCCCTTATTAAAACCCTTGCTTGTCGCGGTTCGGATGTGTTCAGGACCCCTCCATAGACGTCGCCCCTCTTCGATATTTTCAAGGGCCTGCAGCCCGATGCTGCTCACAACCGGGACCGCTGAGGCGACCCAGCGGGAGGTCCACATGGAGCGACGTGTAACTGACTGGGACAGCTACGTTCACTACAATCCATCCAACCTCCTCGTGAGGAAGCTATTCCTCGATGCGATGTTCAAGGGCTACCAGGACCTGCTCAGACACGCCCTTTTCGTGAGACCCGTCTCGATCCTGGAACTTGGGGCCGGTACAGGCTACATCAGCCGACGCATCTCCGAGCTTCTGCCGACCCGAAGAATCACCCTGGTCGATTCTAATCCGAAGATGCTCGAAGTCTCGAAGAAGACCCTGGAGCCGACCGACTGCGAGAAGGAGTTCGTACACTCCGACATCTTCGACCTGGACCTCGACAGGGGCTACGATGTGGTGCACAGCGCGGGCGTGGTAGAGCACTTCGGGTCCACCAGGAGGGCGGAGCTCCTGGCTCTCCATGCAGCCTTCACGCTGGAGGGGGGATACTGTATTGTCTATGCCCCGACCCCAACTCGTGCCTACCGGTTCTGGCGCGGTCTCGCCGAGGCCCTCGACCTCTGGCCCTACCACGATGAGGCACCCCTAACAGCGGGGCAGTTGGTGCGAGAGGTGCAGTCCACGGGATTGGAGGTGCTCTCGGTTAACACCTTCTGGAACATGTTTCTCACGGAGGCTGGGCTCATCGCCCGCAAGTGAAGCTTAACTGGACCGACCGTGGAGGGGCGAAACTTAATTATCGGAGTTGGGATTTCAGGTCAGTCTAGGGCGCTCGAACTACCCGATATGGCAAGGCATACCGTAAGGTTTATGAATTATCTCACACTTCCGCAAGAGCTGAACCCCGCCGCCGCTGACCGTGGGCCCGTAGCTCAGCTAGGTTGGACGGCCCGAGGCTGGTCCCTAGAAAGAGCATCTGGCTTTTAGGCGATGATCCCGAAGGCGAGGATAGGAGGGCGTTGCGTCGAAACCAGGTGGTCCGGGGTTCGAAATTGCGTCTCTAAGGGAGGCGCAGCGAAAGTCCCCGCGGGCCCGTCGGGCAGCGAGCAGCAGGAGGCTAAGCCATGGCCTTCAACGTGATGGAACACGAACTGGTCCCCGAGCACTACCTCCTTTCGGATAAGGAAGCGGAGGAGGTCCTGGGTGAGCTTGGAGTGGACAAAGAGCAGCTTCCTAAGGTGAAGAGGGGAGATCCCTGTATCGAGTTTCTCGAAGAGGCCCTCGGGCAGGATATCGTCGAGGGTAGGATCATCAAGGTCGTTCGGAGGAGCCCCACGGCGGGCGTCTTCGTCGCCTTCAGAGTCGTAGTGGAGAGGTGAGCATGCGCGAACTCGTCGAGTCCTTCTTCAAGGAGAGGAGCATCGTCAACCACCACATCGCTAGCTTTAACGACTTTCTGGCATCTGAGGACAACCCCAATAGCAGGATGCAGGGGATCGTGGACAGCCTTAGAGCCTCCCTGGAAGACGAAAGGCGTGGGATAATCAAGCTGGACGAGGACAGGACGGAGGGTCGGCTGGTGGAGATCCGCTTCGGTCGCCGGACCGACGACCGAGGGAGGACCTCCGCTGAGGCTAAGCCTACGATCCACGTGAAGCTCCCAGAGGTGAAGGAGGCGAACGGGGCGTCCCACCCGCTGACGCCGCTGGAGTCCAGGTTGAGGAACCTGACCTACCAGGCTCCCCTCTACCTCGAGTTCACCATCATCGAGGACGGCATCGAGCGGGAGCCTGAGCGGGTATTCGTAGGCAACCTACCCGTCATGGTGAAGTCGAAGAAGTGCAGGGTCTACCGTGAGAACCTGGAGGACGGTTACGACCTGACGGACGAGGAGTACTATAGGAAGCTCGCGGCGATGGGTGAGGATCCCTTCGATCCAGGCGGATACTTCATCATCGGGGGCACCGAGCGGGTTCTCATCTCCCTCGAGGACCTGGCTCCCAACCGCGTGCTGGTAGAGTTCAACGAGAGGTACGGAAGACAGCTCGAAGTCGCCAAGGTCTTCTCCCAGAAGGAGGGTTATCGCGCCCTCACCCTGGTCGAGAAGAAGAAGGACGGAGTCCTCATGGTGACCGTCCCGACGGCCTCGGGCCAGATCCCTCTAGTAATCCTGATGAAGGCCCTGGGGATGGAGAGCGACGAGGAGATCTTCAACTCCATAGCCTCCGACCCCAGGATGGGCAACATCGTCTTCGCCAACCTGGAGGAGATCCAGAACAGGAAGCTCTACCCCCCCACCGGCATATTCAGCCAGGAGGACGCCCTACTGTTCCTTGAGAAGAGGTTTGCCACGGGACAGGCGAAGGAGTATCGGGTCAAGAAGGTAGACTCGATGTTGGACCGGGCGCTGCTGCCTCACCTGGGTGACTCCAAGGACGACAGGATCAAGAAGTCCCTCTTCCTGGGCAGGATCGCCAGGACCATTCTGGAGCTCTCATACAAGATCCGCCGGGAAGACGACAAGGACCACTACGCCAACAAGCGACTGAAGCTGGCTGGAGACCTCATGGAGGACCTCTTCAGGGTGGCCTTCGCCAACCTGATTAAGGACCTGAAGTACCAGCTGGAGCGAAGCTACGCGCGGGGGAAGGGCCTCAAGATTTCCGCCGCCATTCGACCAGACCTGCTGTCGCAGCGCCTGCTGCACGCCCTAGCAACTGGCAATTGGGTGGGTGGGCGCGCGGGAGTGTCCCAGCTTCTCGACAGGACCTCTCACATGAGCGCCATGAGCCACCTGCGCCGAGTAACCTCCCCGCTCACCAGGAGCCAGCCCCACTTCGAGGCCCGGGATCTTCACCCGACGCAGTGGGGTCGGCTCTGTCCTAACGAGACCCCAGAGGGCCAGAATTGTGGGCTGGTGAAGAACGCTGCTCTTGTGATCGATGTTTCTGAAGGATTTGATGAGAATACTGTCAAGCTGCTGTTGGCGGACCTGGGAACCAAGCAGGTAGGGGGCCAACAAACGGACCTTACCCGTGTCTACGTCAACGGAGACCTCGTTGGTCTCCATCAGGACGCCGAGAGGCTGGCCCAGGAGGTTCGGGAGAGGCGGCGGACGGGGCTGCTGAGCCACGAGGTCAACGTTCGCTTCGATCGCGGGATGAACGAGGTCATCATCAACTGTGACGAGGGACGCATGAGGAGACCTCTTCTCGTGCTCACCGACGGGAAGCCCGTGCTGAGCCGCAAGGACCTGGAGGACCTGAGAATCGGGAAGCTGCGGTGGACCGACCTCATCGACAACGGCATCGTCGAGTGGTTGGACGCGGAGGAGGAAGAGGACACCTACATCGCCGTCTACGCCTACGACGTCCCCCAGGTGTGCTCCCACTGCCGCAAGCCTCTCTCCAGGAGGGATGTCGAGTGGATCAACCTCGGGCTCACCGTCGATGTGGTCGATCTCCAGTGCCAGTTTTGCGGCGAGACCTTCGAAGTCCCGTCCCTGCTCACCAAGGAGCACACACACATGGAGGTGGACCCCTTGGTCATTCTGGGCGTCAGCTCTGGTCTCGTCCCCTATGCCGAGCATAACTCCTCGCCACGCGTCACCATGGGTGCGGGCATGATCAAACAGTCCCTGGGTCTACCCGCCTCCAACCATAGGATTCGACCCGACACGAGGGGCCATCTGCTCCACTACCCCGAGATTCCCCTGGTCCAGACGGAGGCCATGAAGTATCTCCACTTCAACAGGCGGCCCGCGGGACAGAACTTCGTCGTGGCCGTGATGTCCTACCACGGGTGGAATATGGAGGACGCTGTGGTCATGAACAAGGCCTCCATCGAGCGGGGCCTTGGTAGGTCGACCTTCATGAGGACCTACAAGGCCGAGGAGCGTCGCTATCCCGGAGGCCAGGAGGACCACTTCGAGATTCCCAGCCCCGATGTCCGTGGAGCAAGGGCTGACCTAGCCTACGCGAGCCTGACGCCGGACGACGGCCTCATCAGTCCAGAGGTCATCGTGGACGGCGGGGACGTCCTCATAGGTAAGACTTCCCCTCCCCGCTTCCTGGAGGAAGAGACCGACTTCCTGACGCCCCAGAAACGGCGGGAGACCAGCGTCACGGTCCGCCACGGAGAGTCCGGTTGGGTCGACTCTGTCATGCTGACGGAGTCTGAGAATGGCAGCAAGCTGGCCAAGGTGAAAGTGAGGGACCTCCGAGTGCCGGAACTGGGGGATAAGTTCGCCTCCAGGCACGGTCAGAAGGGGGTCATAGGCCTCATTGCGCCGCAGGAAGACCTTCCCTTCAACAAGGACGGAGTCGTTCCAGATCTGCTCATCAACCCCCACGCGATCCCCTCGAGGATGACGGTGGCCCACGTCTTGGAGATGATCGGCGGCAAGGTCGGGTCCGCAGAGGGGAGGACCGTGGACGGCACCCCCTTCAGCGGTGCGACGGAGGAAGCCCTCAGGAGTGGCCTAGTGGCGAACGGTTTCAAGAGCAACGGTAAGGAGGTGCTTTACGACGGGAAGACGGGACGAATGATTCCCGCGGAGATCTTCGTGGGAGTGATCTACTACCAGAAGCTGCACCACATGGTCTCCGGGAAGCTCCACGTTCGAAGCCGCGGTCCCGTCCAGATCCTCACGCGACAGCCGACGGAGGGCAGGTCCAGACAGGGAGGGCTAAGGTTCGGTGAGATGGAGAGAGACTGCCTTATCGGTCACGGAGCCGCCATGGTAATCAAGGATCGCCTCCTCGACGAGTCGGACGGCATCCTATTATATGTTTGCGGGAACCCAGAGTGCGGCCACTTCGCCATGAAGGACCGCAAGGGGAACCTGCGGTGCACTGTCTGCGGGAATAACTCGAACATCTATCCTGTCCAGACCTCATACGCTTTCAAGCTCTTGGTGGACGAGTTGCTATCGCTGGGCGTTTCCATGAGGCTCCAGCTGGAGGACCTCCGATGATGGCCATGCGCGGTGTCTCCAAGAGGATTCAGGCCCTGAAGTTCGCCCTTCTGAGTCCTGAGGAGATACGGCAGATGAGTGCCACCAAGGTCATTACCGCCGACACCTACGACGATGACGGCTTCCCCATCGACATGGGCCTCATGGACCTCCACCTGGGAGTCATAGAGCCGGGGCTGCGGTGCAAGACCTGCGGAGGTCGCGTCGACGACTGTCCGGGTCACTTCGGTCACATCGACCTGGCGATGCCCGTCATCCACGTGGGGTTCGTCAAGGAGATCAAGACACTCCTTCAGGCAACCTGCCGAGCCTGTGGCCGTCTCCTGCTGACGAAGGATGAGGCCGACAAGTACCTGGAGGAGATGAGGAGGGCCGACGAGTTCAGCACGGGAGCCGACATGGCCGCCGTGGAGCTGTCGAAACTCACGGCCAAGGACGCCACTCGGCGCCAGGTCTGCCCTCACTGCAACGGAGAGCAGATGAAGATCACCCTGGACAAGCCTACCGCCTTCCGGGAGAACGGCCACAAGCTGACCCCCAAGGAGGTCCGGGAGAGGCTTGAGAGGATCCCCGACGAGGATCTGCGGCCCCTGGGAGTCAACCCCGATGTGGCGAGGCCCGAATGGATGGTATTGACAGCGCTACCTGTCCCGCCCGTGACCGTGCGCCCTTCCATCACCCTGGAGTCGGGAGACAGGTCGGAGGACGACCTCACGCACAAGCTGGTGGATGTCCTTCGCATCAATCAGAGGCTCCGAGAGAACAGGGATGCTGGCGCTCCGCAGCTCATTGTGGAGGACCTGTGGGAGCTGCTCCAGTACCACGTCACGACCTACTTCGATAACCAGACGAGCGGCATCCCCCCGGCAAGGCATCGTTCCGGCCGACCTCTCAAGACCCTGGTGCAGCGACTGAAGGGGAAGGAGGGGCGCTTCCGCTCCAACCTCAGCGGCAAGAGGGTGAACTTCTCGGCCCGGACGGTGATCTCTCCAGACCCCCTCATCAGCATCAACGAGGTGGGCATTCCCGTGAATTCCGCCAGGGAACTCACCGTCCCCGTTCGCGTCCAGACCTATAACCTCGACATCGTGAAGGAATGGGTCAAGCGGGGCCCCGAAGCCCTGGGCGAGAACGGCGAGTACATTCCGGGGGTCAACTACGTGATCAGGCCGGACGGGCGGCGCATCCGAGTCACGGACAAGAACGCCGAGGTGGTGGCCGACGCCGTGGAGCTGGGATACGTCGTGGAGAGACAGCTTGTGGACGGCGACATCGTCCTCTTCAACCGGCAGCCTTCCCTGCACAGGATGAGCATGATGGCCCATGAGGTCAGGGTCATGGGAGGGAAGACCTTCCGCCTTAACCTCGCCGTGTGCCCCCCCTACAACGCGGATTTCGACGGAGACGAGATGAACCTTCACGTCTTGCAGAGCGAGGAGGCAAGGGCGGAGGCCAAGGTGCTCATGAGGGTCCAGGAGCACATCCTCTCCCCCCGAGACGGCCGCCCCGTTATCGGCGCCATCCACGACCACATCACGGGAATCTTCCTCATGACCTTCCGTGACTCTGTGTTCAACCGGGAGGAGGCCACGCACTTGATGTCCCTCATCGGCGACAGGCCGCTGCCCAAGCCGGATAAGAAGGTTGAGGGAGAGCCTCACTGGAGTGGCAAGCGCCTCTTCAGCACCATCCTCCCGGAGGATCTGTCTCTCACCTTCCGAGCCTCCGTCGGGAGCAGAGGCGAGGAGGAGGAGGAGGGCGTCGTTAGAATCGTCAAGGGGGAGGTGGCTGGCGGGGCCATCGACGAGGGTGCCATCGGCGCCTTCAAGGGCAAGATCGTGGACAAGATCGCCAGGGACTACGGGGCCGACCGCGCCCGGCAGTTCATCGACGAGTCGACTCGCCTGGCCATCGGCACCATCATGCTGCGGGGCTTCACCACGGGCATCGACGACGAGGACATTCCCAACGAGGCGAAGCGGGAGATAGCCGAGGTTCTTGCGACGGCCATGGAGGACGTAGCAGGTCTGGTGGAGGCCTACAAGGCCGGTGTGCTGGAACAGATGCCTGGTCGGTCCTTGGAGGAGACCCTGGAGGTCGAGGCGATGAAGAAACTCGGCCGTGCCAGGGATGATGCCGGCCGCATCGCATCACGCCATCTCGGGCTGGAGAACAGCGCCGTAATCATGGCCCAGAGTGGTGCTCGCGGCTCGATGCTCAACCTCAGCCAGATGGCCGGGTGCATCGGTCAGCAGGCCGTGCGAGGGGAGAGGCTGTCCAGAGGATACTGGAAACGGACGCTTCCCCACTTCCAGCCAGAAGATCTGGGGGCCAAGGCCATGGGCTTCGTAACCTCCTCCTACAAGAGCGGCCTGAGGCCCACAGAGTATTTCTTCCACAGCATGGGAGGCCGTGAGGGTCTTGTCGACACAGCCGTGCGCACATCCCGATCGGGTTACATGCAGCGGCGATTAATCAACGCCCTGGAAGACCTCAAGGTCATGGAGGACCGGACCGTCAGGAACACGGCCAGGACCATCATCCAGTTCCAGTTCGGGGAGGACGGGGTGGATCCCATGCGCAGCGTCGGCGGAAACCCGGTGGACATCGACGACATCCTCGTGGAGGTGCTTGGCCCCGATGTTGTGGATTCGGGAAGGGAGGTTGATACCCAGACCGGTGGTTACGGGACCCAGGAGAAGGACCTCTTCGCTGGTGTCGATGAGGAATCTGAGGCCCTGGAGAGCGAGGAGGGGGAGGATTAGATGGCTCGAAAAGACACCATCGACGCCTTGCGGCGCAGGAAGGTAGGTGCACGAGTAGCTGCCATCCTGGCGGACGCTGGGTTCACGGTTGCCTCTTTGAAGAAGGCGACAGTCGCGCAACTGAAGAAGCACATCTCTGAGGAGGACGCCGTTCGAACGCTCAAGAAGCTCGGGGTCGAGGTGTCGGAGAAGAAGGCCAAGCCAGCAAAGAAGAAGGCGCCCACAAAGAAGAAGGTGCCGACGAAGAGGAAAGCGCCGGCCAAGAAACCAGGAGCCAAGCGAAAGCGGATTCCGTCCAAGGTTCCCGAGCTTTCCGACTGGGAGAAGCGGGTACAGAGGGTCCTGACGGAGAAGAAGAGAAGGCTGCCCCTCTCCATAGTTCAGGATGTGGCCGTTCGGGCCGAGAGCCTGAAGCTGAAGAAGGCCGATTTGACGAAGGTCGTGGAGCGGGTCTGCGACGGTTATGAGTCTCATCTAATCGACCCCAACGAGTCGTGCGGAATAGTGTCGGCCCAATCCATAGGCGAGCCCGGAACCCAGATGACAATGAGAACTTTTCACTACGCCGGAGTGGCGGAGATGAACGTCACCCTGGGACTGCCGAGACTCATCGAGATCGTGGACGCGCGCCGAGTCCCCTCGACCCCCGTCATGGAGATTTACCTCAAGGAGGGCAAGAAGGAGCTGGAGAGGATTCGCACCTTCGCCCAAGAGATAGAGATGACCCACCTGGAGGACGTAGCCGAGATCGAGACGGACATTCTCAACAACCAGGTTGTGGTCTATCCGAGCGCTGCGAGAATGAGGAGTCGTGGCGTTACGATGGGTGATCTGGACAAGTCCCTCAGGAGGCTTAAGAAGACGAAGGTTACGAGGACTGGGGACGGGAAGGAGGAGGTCGATGTCTACATCATGGAGTCGGATCAACCCTCGTACAAGAGGCTTCAGCGCCTCCTAGAGCTCGTAAAGGGCCTGAAGATCAAGGGGATCGACGGAATCCATCGCGCCATCATACGACGTAGGGGGGATGAGTACGTGGTGTATACGGAGGGCTCCAACCTTGCAGCGGTTCTCCAGCTCCCCTACGTCGACGCCACCAGAACCTCGTCCAACAACATAACGGAGATCCACGAGGTGCTCGGCATCGAAGCTGCCAGGAATGCGGTCATCAGGGAAGCTCGCGACACCCTGGGAGAGCAGGGCCTTAATGTCGACGTGCGCCACATCATGCTCGTTGCGGACATCATGACCAACGACGGTGATGTCAAGGCCATCGGGCGCCACGGCATATCCGGGCGGAAGTCCAGTGTGCTAGCCCGAGCCGCCTTTGAGATTACAGCCCACCACCTCTTGAGGGCCGCGGTTACCGGAGAGGTTGACTACTTGGATGGTGTGGCGGAGAACGTGATCGTAGGACAGCCCGTAACCCTCGGAACGGGGGCGGTCAACCTAATCTACAGCGGCACCAAGGCCGGGAAATGAGGACGTGCAGGATCTAACGGGACCCCTCAGGGCCGCCATCGAGACGGGCCGCGTGGTCATGGGCGTGAAATCCGCCAGGAAGGCCCTCAAGGCCAAAGAGGCCAAGCTCATTATCATCGCTCGCAACTGCCCCGATGGGTATTTGAGGTCCCAAAGGCAGGTGCCTGTCAGGGAGTTCCGCGGTAGTAACCATGATCTGGGTGCGGCCTGCGGCAAGCCGTTCTCAATCTCCGTGGTCACCGTCGTGGACCCCGGCAAGTCCAACATCCTCAGCGCTTAGGTCCGATGGCATGACCTCCATAACCTTTACGGAGGAGACCTTGAGGCACATCGCGCTCTTCCAGGACCTGACGGGGGCCAACGCCATCGACTGCCTGGACTCCGAAGAGAAGCTCGTAATCGTGGTGAAGGAGGGGCAAATCGGGCGGGCCGTGGGGAAGAAGGGAGAGAAGGTCTATCGACTGAAGAAGCTCCTCAACAAGGACGTACAGGTGGTGGAGCACAGTTCCGACCCTGCCGTCTTCCTGAGCAACGTCTTCAGGAACTACGGCGTCCGGGAGGTCACCCTGGGTGAGAAGGAGGGCAAGCCCCACGCCATCGTCTCGGTGGATCCGGCCAGGAAGGGGAGGGCGATAGGACCTAAGGCCAAGAACCTCCAGCTGGCTAGGGCACTCGTCAATCGGCACCACGGCATCGAGAGCGTAGTCATAGCCTAGCCCCTTCCTCGTCCGTGACCTTCGTGAGGATGTCCGATGAATGCGTCAGAGGTCAAGCAGCGGCTTCGCGACCTGGGCATCAGCCCATCCAAGCGTCTGGGACAGCACTTCCTCACCGATGGGGATGTGGCGCGCTCCACCGTGGCGGAGGCGGACATCCGTCCGGGGGATACCGTCCTGGAGGTCGGTCCAGGGCTGGGGATACTCACCGAGGTACTCCTCTCGGAGGCGCGGCACGTCGTAGCCGTGGAGAAGGACCCACGGCTTTGCGACTATCTCCGCCGTGTCTTCCCCGATCTCGATCTAATTGAGGGGGACGTGTTGCACGTGGAGGTACCCCCCTTCGACCGCGTGGTGAGCAACTTGCCCTACGAGATATCTTCCCCATTCACCTTCAAGCTCCTTGACACGTCCTTCAAACGGGCCGTCCTTACCTACCAGAAGGAGTTCGCCGAGAGGCTGGTGGCTAGACCCGGATCCAAGGACTACTCCCGCTTGACGGTAAGGGTCTACTACCGCTGCGATGCTCGCCTCCTGGACACTATCCCGAGAGATGCTTTCTGGCCACCGCCGGAGGTGGACTCAGCAGTGGTGATGTTGGATCCTAGGGCTCCCCCCTTTCAGGTAGACCTGGAGGCCTTCCGACGCGTGACCGACGCCCTGTTCACCCATCGGCGAAAGAAAGTCGTGAACGCCCTGCTCTCGGAGTGGAGAGCTCTCTCCCCCTCTAAGGAGGACCTCAGGGAGGCTGTGGAGGCAACCTCCTTCGCCTCGAAGCGTGCCCAGGAGATGACCCCCGAGGACATGGCAGAACTGACAAACGCTCTCACCCCAAAGGTTAAGGCGCAGCCGCCGAATCTTAAGGCGTCTAGGGGTTCCGATGGGACGTAAGAAGACCCTCTCCGAGTTACAGCATGCTGAAGTCAAATTCAGGAACCTCCTCGAGAAGCGGGACGAACTCAACGCCGAGGCCCGCACCATCAGGGAGGAGAGGGATCTCCTTAACCAGAGGAAGGGGGAGCTGAGGCGAGAAGCAAGCAGACTTCGCGATAGGAGGTCTCTCCTGCTGAAGGAGGTGAGGGACCACAAGGAGAGTAGGAACGAGCTGCAGCGCAAGGCTAAGGAGTTGATACAGGTCAAGCGCAAGCTGAGCGGCAAGCTCAAGGGGAGTATAGAAGATGAACTCGCAGACAGAAGGTCCCGCCTCGAGGCTATGGAGACAAAGCAGCAAACGGTTTCCCTGACGCTGGAAGAAGAGCAGAAGCTTCTGGATCGAATGAGGGAGGCTCAGGTTGAACTGGCCCGCCTGGAAGCCCTGGCGAAGGCCCATCGAGACGTCCTGCATCGGGTGGAGGAGCTGGATACCACGATCGATGACCTCTTCCAGAAGGCCGAGGAACAGCACCAGGAGGTGGTCCGCAAATCGAAGAGCGTCCAAGTGCTGAGGGAGGAGGTCGACGCCAAGACGGAGGAGCTCGCCCTCCTGATCTCCGAGGCCAACAAGGTGCACGAGACCTTCCTGGCTGTCAAGGAGAAGGCGGACCACTACCATGAGCGAGCCATGGAGATGAGGAAGAAGATACTCTCCGTCAAGAAGGCCAGAAGGGTTGAGTACGACGAGGCGATGAAGGTCCTCCGAGAGCAGAAGGAGGCCGTGAAGAAAGCCTTGGAGGACGAGGAGGCCCTGGAGAAGGCCGTGGAGGAGGCAATTTCCCACCTCAAGAAGGAGGGCAAACTGGAGCTGTGAGCGTGAAGGCCATCGTGTTGGCGGGCGGCTTCGGAACCAGACTCAAACCCCTTACCGAGAGAATGCCCAAGCCCTTGTTGCCCGTGGCAGGACGACCGTGCATCGACTACGTGCTACGGTCTCTGAGGGAGGCTGGCTTCCGGGAGATCATCGTCACCACCAGCTACATGTCTGACAGGGTCATGAAGAAGATAGGCGATGGCCTCGACTACGACTCCTCCATCTTATACTCCTTCGAGGCAACCCCTGCGGGTACCGCGGGTGCTGTGAAGCGAGTGGCCGATTTCATCGAGGACACCTTCACGGTGGCCAGCGGCGATGTTCTGGCAGATGTCGACATTCGGGAACTCTTCGAGTTCCACCGGCAAAAGTCTGCGGTGGCGACCATGGCCTTGACGAGGGTGAAGGATCCCTCGCAGTTCGGAATCGTCGAGCTCGATGGAGATCAGAGGGTGGTCCGCTTCCTGGAGAAGCCCTCACCCGAGGACACCTTCTCCAACCTGGTTAACGCGGGAATCTACGTCCTGGAACCGGAGGTGATTGACGTGATCCCCGAGAGGAAGATGTACGACTTCTCCAAGGATGTCTTCCCGAGGTTGCTGAAGAAGGGTCTTGAGGTTTATGGCCAGGAGCTCAATGGACTCTGGATGGATATCGGCAACCCCAAGGACCTCTGGAACGCAAGCATGGCAGTGGTCGAGAGGGAGGGCGTGATGTCCGTGCCAAGGGGGGTGAAGGCCCAAGGCGTGGTGACAGTCTCTAGGGACGCAGTGGTGGAGAAGGGCGTGGAGATCGAGGGTCCAAGCTATGTGGGTCCAGGAGCAGTCCTCGGCCGAGACTCCCAGGTGAGGAGGTCATGCGTGTACGACGGGGTCATCCTAGATCGGCAGGCTGTGGTCGAGGACTCCATCGTGATGGAGGACAGCCGGGTTGGTTGGAGGAGCGTCATCAGGGGCAGCGTAGTATCCTCCGCGTGCACCGTGGAGGAGGACGTAAAGCTCATCTCCAGTGTCATGGGGGATGGGATGACGGTGAGGGCCCACTCGAGACTTGAGGGAGCGAGCGTAGCCCAGCCCGCCCAGTGAGCTACCCGCGGCCCACCACCACGCCGTTTTTGACAACCGACGATACGAGGTTGGAGCCGATTCTGTAGGGTATCTCCCTATAGTCCTTCACATCCATGAGGAGCATGTCCGCTCTCTTGCCCACCTCCAGCGACCCCACCTGGTCCGCGAGTCCGATGGCCCAGGCAGCGTTGATTGTTGCGGCACAGAGGGCTTCCTCTGGACGCATCCGTAGGTGGTAACACGCCAGGCTCACGACGAACTGCATGCTCTCTATCCACGAGTTGGGAGATAGGTCGGTTCCCAAGGCGACGGGCAGGTTTAGCTCAATAATTCTCCGAGCGTCGCAGTAGGGGAGACCCGCCGTGGAGAAGGATGTGCCGGGAAGCACCACCGCTAGCGTCCCGTGGGTCTTCATCGCCTTCAGCCCGCGCGTTGTGGAGTGGAGGAGGTGGTCCGCTGATACGGCCTCCATCTCACCCGCCAACTCCGCCCCGCCACACGAAGTGATCTCGTCCGCGTGTACCTTGGGGGCTAGCCCGAGCGCCTTCCCGGCCCCCAAGATGGTCCTTCCCTGCTCCTCGGAAAAGAACCCATCTTCCACGAATACGTCGCAGAAACGCGCCATTCCATGGGACGCGACGGCAGGTAGGATGGTGTCGACGAGTTCGTCTACGTATCCCGCTGGATCCTCCCAATGCTCCACCGGCACGGCATGGGCACCCAGGAACGTGGGGACGACGGTGACGGGCAACGCTTGCTCAGCGCCGACGATAACCCGCAACAACTTGAGTTCATTGTCCAAATCGAGTCCGTAGCCCGACTTGATCTCGACGGTGGTGGTGCCCAGGGATAACATCCGCCTGAGCCGGCTGCATGTCTCGGACATGAGCTGGTCCTCAGACGCGGCCCTGGTATCCCTCACGGTCTTCTGAATCCCGCCCCCCTCCCGTGCGATCTGAGAGTAGGACTTGCCCTCCAGCTTGTCAGCCAACTCGCTCTCTCGGGAGCCAGCAAAGGCCGTGTGAGTGTGTGCGTCCACGAAGCCAGGCATAACCACCCTGCCGCGGGCATCCAGAGTTTCGGCACCTCGGGCGCCGGCCAGTACCTCCCGTTCGGGACCTATGGCCTCGATGAACTCAGATTCGACGAGAACTGCAGCATCCAGCACAAGGCCAAGCTCCCCCATGGCCGCACCGACACGGGGCTCGTCTGGTCCGGCGAAGGTCAGGAGCTGACCGATGTTCGTGATCACCAGGTCCCCAGAGGACTCATCCCTGCTCATCCACCGCCACACCCCTTGACTCCGTCGACACGATGAAGGCCCTGCCGCCCCTGTCCTCGATGGCCCTCACGACAGGTTCAGGTCTGTCTGTTAGGCAGATCATGCTGCCACCCCCGCCTGCACCGGTCAGCTTGGCTCCATAGGAGTACGGTCGGCTTGCTTCCACGAAGTCGTCGAGCAGGGGATGTCCCACACCCAACGAGTTCAGGAGGACGTGGTTCTCCTCCATCAGCCTCCCTGCCAGTTCTAGGTCACCACTCGAGAGGGCAGACAGGCCCTCCAGGGTTATTCTACCAATCCTCCCGATGGCCTTCCGAGCTTCGGCCCGGGCCTCTGCCAACTTCTGGACTCCGGCCACCAGTGGGCCAGTGGGTGCTTCGATACCGGTGTTTCCAACCACCAGAATCATCTCCGGCAGGGAGCATGAGTGTAGGTTCCACGCCCGGTCCCCTCTCTCGATCCTCCAGAGGAAGCCGTCGCTTCTCTCCTTCAGGAGGAGGATGCCCCCGCCCTGGGTTGAGGTGGTGGTATCTATGGGACTGGCTCTGCCCTGGACGTCCAGCTCCACCTCAAATCCCGTCCGAGCGATGGACTCCATGTTCATAGAGCCGCGGAGAGCCTGGAGACAGGCAAGTAGACTGACCGTCAGAGCTGCGGAGGAGCCCATGCCAGCGGCCTTGGGTATGGAGGAGCTAATGGTGATGGACAGCGGGTCGGGGAAGCCGTGATGCCTGATCCCCGCCTCCAGATAGGGGAACTCTTGCCTGGTCAGGGGGCGCCCGTTAACCGTCGCGGTCTGAGCCGAAGCCGCATCTACCCTGGTCCGAAGGTCTATGGCGACAGAAAGTGCGGGTTCACCGAAGACGACGGCGTGCTCACCGAAGAGAATCAGCTTTCCGGGAGCAGAAGCCGCGACCACTAGCTCGCATCTTGCGAGGCCAGCTTAACCCTTTCTACCCTCTAGCAGTAAGTTCAGAGGCCTTGAGCTCGAGTCGACGGGCCTTTTCCTCAAGAGCCTCAGCCTGGGCCCTGAGCTTCTTGGCCCTCGATACGTACTTCGCAGCCCTCGCCCGTAGTTTGCTTGCCTTCTCACGCACGGCCGCGCTCTTTTTGGCCGCCTTGGCCTCCTCGAGGGAACTCATCTGTGCGGCTGGCTGCGCCGGTTGAGGAGCCCCCTCCTGGGATTCCTGGGAGGGGAAGTCGTAGAAGGTCTCCTCTTCCTCTTTCATCATGGGCGATGGCCGCTTCCGAGACTATATAAAGACTTCCAGGGTCGTATCAAGTCTGAGAATCTTCCACTTCCGGCTCGGCACTTCAGCCCCTCCGGCACCCCGGCAGATTCGGGCGGAACACGTAGGTTGATTCGTCCACCAGAATATTGGTAATCCTCAAGAGCTTCTTAAAGGCGCAGGTGCCTGAGGAATCTGGCGGGCCCGACAGGCTTTATAACTTCATGGTAGTACCGAGTTCAGTGAAGACCCTCGTCGCCCCGTTCCCCAGTACCTCTGCCGCTGGAAAGACTGCGGCCGACATCGTGGAGAGAGTCGAGTCGGCGGCCCAGGCCGCAGGACTGAAGGTGAGCCTCTTGCCGGAAGGCGAGGCCGAGCTGGATGAGGCTGAACTCATCATCGTCCTGGGCAGCGACCGGGATGTGCTCAAGGCCTTCCAGGACTACGGCGATGCCGAGATCCCCGTGCTGGGAATCAACGATGCCACCGGCTCAGCCTTCCTCACAGATATGCCCTTGACAAACCTGCAGGAAGGACTGCGAACCGTCGCCAAGGGCAACTTTAGGCTCGAGAGGTGTAACCGCCTCGCTGTGAGGGTGGATGATAAGGAACTTCCCTCCGCGCTAAACGAGGTGGCCATCTTCCCGTCTCGGACGGCGGTCCTGATGGAGTATAAACTCGCAATCGATGGCGAGGAGGTTTACAGGGACTACAGCGATGGGGTAATACTCTCCACCCCTACGGGTTCCTCCGCCTATGCAATGTCAGCTGGAGGTCCTCTGGTGTTCCCTCAGTCCAGGGTCTTCGTTGCGGTCTCCGTGAACTCCATGGACACCTCCAGGCGTCCCCTGGTCGTGCCCGACACCTCCCTCATCGAGGTCTCTGAGATCAATGCTCGTTCTAACTGCGAGGTTGTCATCGATGGTCTGACGAGAGAGGAGGTGGAGGAGCGGGTCGAGATACGAGGCGGCAAGGTGGGTAACCTGGTGAGGATTGACGGGGGCTCCCCCAAAAGGATGGAGGCCATCCGACGCATCAGGTCCACGGATGAGCTCATGAAGATGCCGCCCAGTGCTAAGCTCGTATTGAAGACCATAGAGTACGAAGGGCCCTTGACAGCGAAGGAGGTCGCCACCAAGACAATGTTGCCCGCCAGGACGGTCCGCCACGCCGTCTCCATCCTCTTGCGTAACGGCCTCATAGGCCGGTCTCCGCACCTGAGGGACCTTCGCTCGGACATATTCTACATTCTCTCCGAGGAGTCCAAGAGTGTGGAGGAGCACTGAGGCGGGCACATATTGCCGCGGCTAGGCCTGCAGGGTGCCGCCTTGCCGACAACATCAGCTTCTTTGAGGGAGACCTCTATGTGTCAGGCTCATGACCGCGGAAAAGGTGGAGGGACCGGAGCCTCGCCGCGTCGAGGACGTTCTCCAACAGGGAGGTTTCACCCCAAGGCAGCGGCGGATCTTCCTCATCACGGGTTCCGCCTGGACCTTCGTGGCCTTCGAGATCATCCTCATCAGTCTCGTTCTCCGACGGGTCGGCGCAGACTTCGGCATCGTCGATCCGGTGACTTTCAGCATCACGGACCCTCTCCAATATGGACTTGTCGTGGCCGCAACTCTTGTCGGCTCTTTCATAGGAAGCCTCACACTGGGGCGGTTGTCCGACAGGAAGGGACGACGCTTCCTCTTTCAGTTGTCCATCGCAATCTACACACTCTTCACGGCCCTCACTGCCCTGTCGTTTAACACGGCCAGCTTGTTCACATTCCGACTACTCGCCGGCCTGGGCTTGGGCGCGATGTTGGTCATCGACCCATCCTTGCTCGCGGAGTACCTGCCCCCCCAGAAGCGGGGGCGCTACATGGTCCTCCTTGACTTCTTCTGGCCCGCTGGCTTCCTCCTCGCCATAGGGTTCTGGTACCTCTTCATAGTCCGACTTGACACCTGGCCGATTCTATTCGTCGCCGCAGCCTTTCCTGCCTTCTTGGTCTTCCTCTTCCGGCGGACCGTGCCTGAAAGCCCATACTACCTCGCGCGACAAGGACGCTTGGATGAGGCCGCTGGGGTCCTCCGAAAGGTCACCAGCAGGGAAGTCCGCGGGAAGGACATACAGGAGGAGCCTACAGTAGCGCGGGCTCCCGTGGGCACGCTCTTTCGAGGAGGCCTTCTCAGACGGACGATGGTGATTATCGGTGTGTGGATTGCCCTGAACTTCAGCTACTACGGGCTCTTCCTGTGGCTACCCCCCGCCTTGGCCGAGATCGGCGTCGTGGATTTCAGCGAACCCTCTGTCCTGGCCCTCTTCCTGATCATTTCAGCTCTGGCACAATTCCCGGGATACGGAGCCTCTGCCATTCTCGTGGAACGCTGGGGCCGCAAGCGGACCCTGGCTGCCTTTCTCGTCCTGGGGGGCGTCAGTGGCTACGTCTTTGCCACGGCGAGCAACTTCTGGACCCTCGTCTTGGGCCTCGTCTTCGTGAGCTTCTTCAACCTTGGGGCCTGGGGCGCCGTCTATCCTTACACCGCGGAGCTCTTTCCAACGCAATATCGTGCTACGGGCTTCGGTCTGGCGGAGGGAGTGGGGAAGGCCACGGCCATCCTAGCTCCCGTGGGCTTCGCCTCTCTCCTCGCCTTCACTGGGGAAGTCGTATGGCCCCTCACCTTCATCGCCGTCGTTATGCTCGTCGGTGGCCTGGTTGCCGCTGCTTGGGGTCCCGAGACGAAGGGTGAGCCTCTCGGTTGATTCGATGGAAGAATTAATTACGAGAACCCTTTGCGGGTGGGGCAAAGGGTGAAGGCCATTGCTATTCGCGAGCACGGCGGTCCCGAGGTCTTGGAGTACCTGGATCTCCCCGATCCCGAGATTGCAGAGGATGAGGTCCTCATCCGGCTGAGGGCATCAGCCCTGAACCACATGGACCTCTTCGTACGCAACGGGTGGAAGGGTTTGGAGTTGTCCTTTCCCCACGTCTTGGGGGCCGACGGGGCTGGCGTCATCGAAGACGCAGGAGGCGCCCTTCGCGGAGTCTCCAAGGGCGACGAGGTCGTCATCAACCCAGGCTTGAACTGCGGCGAGTGTGAGTTCTGCCAGAGGGGGGAGGACAGCCTATGCGTTGCCTACGGCATACTCGGCGAGCACAGAGACGGAACCCTCGCCGAGCTAGTCAAAGTGCCCGGGAGGAACGTCCTTCCAAAGCCTAAAAGGAGGTCCTTCGAGGAGGTCGCAGGAGTCCCTCTGGTCTTCATGACCGCCTGGAGGATGCTTGTGGATAGGGCTCGTGTTCAGCCCGGGGAGACGGTCCTAGTCCTGGGGGCCGGCGGAGGGGTTGCTAGTGCAGCGGTCCAGATCGCCAAGGTCCTGGGAGCGAAGGTCTTCGCCACATCGAGTTCAGAAGAGAAGTTGAGGAAGGCGGAGGAGCTGGGGGCCGACCTTACCATCAACTACCTAGAGGAGCCCTTTGAGCGTGTGGCGTGGGAGGCGACAGGAAAGAGGGGAGTTGACGTGGTCATCGAGTCTGTTGGAGAGGCCACCTGGAAAGGGAGCCTTCGGTCCTTGGCCCGAAATGGCAGACTTGTGACTTGCGGGGCCACCACGGGCCCGCGTGGGGTCACCGACATCCGCATGATCTTCTGGAAGCAGCTTCAGATACTGGGTTCCACTATGGGCACAAAGGACGGCCTCCGGCAGGTGCTGAACCTGGTCTCCGACGGCAAGCTAAGGGCTCCTGTTCACAGGGTCTTTCCGCTGAAGAGAGCCCGGGAAGCCCTCGATGTCCTGGAGAGGGGAGAGAAGTTCGGGAAGATCGTCCTCAAGCCCTAGTCGATCTTGACCTCCCTGCCGGCTTTTCCCTCGGTCTTCTTCAGGGTAATGTCCAACACTCCGTTCTTGAAGGTTGCCTCGACGGAGTCCGGGTCGACGGCGGATGGCAGGTCGACCTCCTTGTAGTACGGCCTCTGAGGGTTCTTCACCTCGATGGTCACCTTGGAAGCCGTCGACCTAAGGGCAATCTCATTCTTTTCGACTCCCGGAAGCTCGACCGTGATGGAGATGGACTCCTCCCTCTCCATGACGTCCGTGAGGGGTTCTCTCTTGGATTCGCTCACCCATGGCTTCAGGGCTCCCGTGTCACCGAACTGATGGAACTCTGGCTTCCCGTCGGGACCCATGCGAAAGGTGTACCCCCAGACGTAGGGCTTGCCGGACTCCAGGTCTTTCAGGGCCCCTGAGAAGACCCTCTCCATCCTCTTCCGCATGTCATCCAGCATGTCGTCGAAGTAGCCGAACAGATCGTCGTCGTCGAAGGGCCACCTCTTTCTCTTCTTGTCTCCCATCTATGCCACCTCTATACCACGTTGGAACTTGTGGGAAATTCCCACATACTTCTGGAGCTCTTCGCGTCTCTTTGGCGCTACTTTCTCCATTGCCAATTCGAAATGCCTCCTCTCGATTTTTAGCCTTTCCACGTCCTCAGACTCGGCGTCTCCTCCCTTCGAGATGTATTCCCTGATGGAGAGCATGGAGGCCTCGTTGCAGAGGGCCTCGATGTCGGCGCCGCTGAAGTTCTCAGTCGTCTCCGCTAACTTGTCCAAATCCACCCCAGCCCCAAGGGGCTTGCCCCGAGTGTGGATCGCCAGTATCTGCCTCCGGGCCTCGAGGTCGGGGGGCGGAACGTAGATCATTCTGTCAAAGCGGCCCGGGCGCAGGAGTGCAGGATCGAGGAGGTCCGGCCTGTTCGTGGCGGCTATCAGGGTGACGTTGTGGAGTTCTTCGAGGCCGTCGAGTTCCACAAGCATCTGGGAAATCACCCTCTCCGTGACGTGACTGTCGGATCCCGTTCCACGAGCGGGTGTGACGGAGTCGATCTCGTCGAAGAAGATGACGCAGGGCGCAGCTTGCTTGGCCTTTCGGAAGGTCTCCCGCACAGCTCTCTCGCTCTCTCCCACCCACTTGGAGAGGAACTCCGGACCTCGGACACTGATGAAATTGCTCTCCGCCTCCGTCGCTACCGCCTTGGCGAGGAGAGTCTTCCCCGTCCCTGGAGGGCCATAGAGGAGGACGCCCTTGGGGGGTTCGGCACCGGCGCGCTGGAATACCTTGCCGTACCGCAGAGGCCACTCTACAGATTCCTGCAGTTCCTGCTTCGCCTCATCCAAGCCACCGATGTCGGACCAGTGGACGTTGGGGTTCTCGATGAAGACCTCCCGAAGGGTGCTAGGCTCCATCTCGCGGAAGGCCTTCATGAAGTCATCAGGCGTCACCGAAATCTTCTGCAAGGCCTCCAGGGGAATCTGATCAACCTCGAGGTCGATCTCCGGGATGACGCGCCGGAGGGCCCCCATGGCGGACTCCTTGCAGAGGGCCTCCAGGTCGGCCCCCACGTAGCCGTGAGTGTGCTGGGCCAGCATGGGAAGGTCTACGTCCTCTCCCAGCGGCATTCCCCTCGTGTGAACCTGGAGGATTTCGAGGCGGCCGTCCCTATCGGGGATGCCGATCTCGATCTCCCGGTCGAACCTTCCCGGTCGTCTGAGGGCCGGGTCCAGGGCGTTGACGCGGTTCGTCGCCCCGATGACCACCACCCTGCCTCTTCCCTTCAGGCCGTCCATTAGAGAGAGGAGTTGAGCAACGACCCTCCTCTCCACCTCTCCGACAACCTCGTCTCGTTTGGGTGCAATGGAGTCGATCTCGTCGATGAACACGATGCTGGGTGCCTCCTCCTCCGCTTTGTTGAATATCTCCCGCAAGTTCTCCTCGCTCTGGCCGTAGAACTTCGACATGATCTCTGGGCCCGAGATGGCAAAGAACGTCGCGTTGGTCTCGTTGGCTACCGCCTTGGCCAACAGAGTCTTGCCCGTCCCCGGAGGGCCGTGTAGAAGTACCCCCTTGGGCGGCTCCACACCAAGACGCTCGAAGATCTCCGGATGTCTAAGCGGGAGCTCGATCATCTCCCTGACTTTCCTAATCTCGTCGTGGAGGCCGCCTATGTCCTCATAGGTTACCCTGGGAATCTTCAGGGCCTCGGCGGCGGGCTTCTCGCTCACGGAGACCTGTGTTGTCCTGCCGATTATGGAGGCCTCGGCACGCGGGGTTAGGGAGACCACCACAAGGTCCAGCTTCCTCCCCATCAAATTGATTTCGATGACGTCTCCCCTGACGATGGCACGACCTTCCAGGATCTGCCACAGGTACTGTCCGCCCCCCATGATCCTGAGGGGCTCAGTCGGGGCTAGGGTAACCTTCTCGGCGTTTCGGGCCTTGACCTGCCTCACACCCACCTTCTCGTCGATGCCCACCTCGGCGTTTCGACGTATGTTGCCGTCGATCCTGATTATGCCCCGGTTCTCGTCCTCTGGGTAGCCGTGCCAGCAAACACAAGCCGTAATCTTCTTCCCCTCCACGAGAATGACGTCGCCGGGCGTCAACCCCATGGCCTTCATCACGGCAGGATCGATTCTAGCGATCCCCCGCCCGACGTCCTTGGTCTTCGCTTCAGAAACCCTTAGGACCTTCTCTGTCACAGTGATCACCTCAGGAACTGGCCTTCTGAAGGCTGTCTTAACTAGATTATCACTTCTATATATACGTTTCTAGTCCTGTATGGTCTCCCTCCAACCTGCGTGACACATGATTTGTGCACCCATCCATTCAAATAGCGAGCAGGAATAGAGCGGGAAGATGAGGGCCGTCTTCCTCAAAGGCGTGGGTAGGGCGGCAGTAGAGGAAGCACCGAAACCTTCCCCGGGGCCAGGGGACATATTGGTCGAGATGAAGGCCTGTGGGCTATGTGGTTCAGACCTGGAGAAGATCCAGGGTGAGTACACCGCAGCGCCGCCGATCATTGGGCATGAAGCGGTTGGAGTGGTATCAAGCCTGGGTGCCGATGTCAGCGAGTTCAGGGTCGGGGACCGCATCTTCCCCCACCACCACGTTCCCTGCTACGAATGTGACTTCTGCAGAAGCGGCAGCGAGACGATGTGCCTCGATTACCGGAAGCACCACCTGGACCCCGGTGGCTTCGCGGAGTACTTCAGGGTGCCGTCTTGGATTGTGAGCCACGGAGGTGTTCTCGTCCTCCCCGATACCATGACGTTCGACGAAGGGGCCTTCATCGAGCCTCTGGCGTGCTGCATCCGGGCACTGGAGCGCCTCAAGGTGGATGAGGGCAGCTCCGTCCTGGTGGCCGGAGGTGGTCCGATGGGACTCCTGATCGTGCAACTCCTTCCCCACTATGGCGCCAGGTACGTAATGGTCAGTGAGGTTAGCCCCTACCGCCTAGAATACGCGGAACGGCTGGGTTCAGATGCGGTCCTGAACCCTCTCGAGCATGACGTGCCCACGCAGGTGCGTCGTCTTACTGGCGGAAGAGGAGCGGACCTAGCCGTGCTTGCGACCGGCAACCCGAGGGCCTTGCACCAGTCGGTCCAATCGGTGCGAGATGGCGGCCTGGTGGGGATGGTCGGGATACCGGAGGTGGGTAGTGCCCTAGAGGGGATCGATGCGCTGGTGACAAGGGAGGTCTCCTTGATTAGCAGTAATGCGGCCACCGAGAAGGAGACTCGGCGGGCCATGCAGATGATTAGCGAGGGCAGTGTCGATGTCGAATCCTTGGTCACCCATCGCCTTCCCCTGTCGGAGTTTCCGCGAGCCGTCGAGGTCGCCAGAAAACAGGAGTCCATGAAGGTGATCGTCACTCCATGACCCCGATAAGTCTATTACCGCTCCCAGCTTTCGGCCTCCACCGATTCCTAGTCTGACCGGTCCAGGCTGGTCAGATTTGGTGGTGTGTGAGAATGGATTGGGGAATGAGAAATCGCCTGTCTCGAATCATAAGGCCCGACGGTAGAACCGTTATGCTCGCCGCCGATCACGGTTACTTCCTCGGACCTCTGACGAAGCTGGAGGACCCCGGGAAGACCCTGGGCCCCCTGATGCCCTACGCCGACGCCCTGATGATAACCAGGGGGGTCACCAGGAATGTCATAGATCCCATGAGCAGCATTCCCATAGTCCTCCGCGTCTCCGGCGGCGTCAGCATCGTGGGTCCCGCCCTCTCGGACGAGGGCATCGCCACCTCCGTAAAGGACGCCATCCGGCTCAACGCCTCCGCCCTTGCCCTCTCCATCTTCGTGGGAACGGAGCACGAGAGGCAGACCCTCCTGAATCTGAGCCAACTGGTGGATGAGGGGAACGACTATGGCCTTCCGGTCCTCGCCGTTACTGCCGTGGGCAAGGAGCTGGAGAAGAGGGACGCACGCTACCTCGGGCTCTGTTGTCGGATGGCCGCGGAGTTCGGCGCCAGTTTCGTGAAGACCTACTACTGCGACGACTTCCACAAGGTGTCGGAAGGGTGCCCCGTCCCCATCGTGATTGCCGGTGGACCGAAGCTGGAGACGGAGTTGGATGCGCTGACCATGGCCCACAATGCCATAGAGGAAGGAGCTTCCGGCGTGGACATGGGGCGCAACATCTGGCAGTCGGACAACGCCGTTGCGATGATCCAGGCTGTCCGAGCCGTCGTACACGACAATTACGCCCCCAAGGAAGCCCTCGAGCTCTTCAACAAGGTCAAGGCGGGGAAGAGGTAGCTAGGCCTCACTCTGCCTCGAGGAGGCGAGTGACGAGCTCTACGTAGAATCTGGCGGCACGCTCCAGCGAGCTGACGACGACGTACTCCTCTGGACCGTGGAGGTTGCCTCCCTCGGGGCCGAAGTCTATACACTCCACCCCCTGAGCGGAGAAGTAGCGGGAGTCGCTCGATCCTTGGCGCTCCGTAACCCTAGGCGGTATGCCGAGTTTTGAGGCCACCTCCTTCGCGGTGCGGACCAGATTGCCGTTGGGATCCGTCATGAGGCAGCCCGCCCCGACGACGATCTCCAGGGCGGCCTCGGGAAGGAGTTCCTTCAAGACGCTTTCCACAGCGCGGCGAATCTCGCCTGGTTCCGCGGCCATGGCTCTGACATCTAGGGTTATGTGATGCCCCTCTCCGTTCTTCCAGTAGTAGTTGGGCAGAGAGTTGATCCCGTACATGCTCATGTCGGTAGGAACGGATATCCGCGAGAGCGGAATCAGGGCCTTTAGGAGTCGCGTCAGGTTGTCATCCACCACCAGGTTCTCTCCCGACCTGCTTTCGTGTACAAACTCGACCTCTACCTCGTCCGGAATGACGTTCTCCTTGATGAATTCGCCTTTGAGTCCAGCCGCTGTCAGGTCCCAGCGCAAGGTGTGGTAGGCTCCATTCAGAAGGGAGTGGCTGTCGACCCCCGAGATGAAGTAAGCGGAATGGCGGGTCTCACGGCCCTTCGTGATCGTCGGG
Organism: uncultured Methanomassiliicoccales archaeon; assembly: GCA_964347325.1. Classification (GTDB taxonomy): domain Archaea; phylum Thermoplasmatota; class Thermoplasmata; order RBG-16-68-12; family JAJISG01; genus JAJISG01. The sequence continues at coordinate 83,869 of CAYFYA010000002.1, forward strand.
AAGTGAATGGTCTCCAGCTCTCCCCGTGTCCGCCGGAGGGCTGGCGGTGCTGTGATCTGAACCAAGAAGTAGTTCCTGCGGCGGTTGATTATCTGCAGGTCTATGCCGTCGCCGTTGACCACATACTTGGGATGCAGCTCCTGCGCCAGAATCTTGGCTCCGTGGGCACCCCCCATCTCCTCGTCTCCGGTGATGGCGAAGGCGACCCCTTCGTCGACCCGATCTATGATGTCCTGCATGGCGGTAATGATGGCCGCAACGTTGCCCTTGTCATCCACGACACCCCTGCCATGGGCCCTCCCATCCTCGATTCTCAGGCTCAAGGGTGGATGCCTCCACTTAGAACTCGGCCCAGGCGGTACGACGTCGTAGTGGGACATCAGGAGAACCCTGGGCTCCCCCGCACCGATGGTCCCCCTTACGGTGTGGAAGCCCCCAGATTCCGTGATTTCGCTGGGTATCCCCCGCTCCTTCAAGGCTCCCTGAATGAACTCTGCACAGTCTCGAGAAGGCCTCCTGTCCTGTCTGGGATCGTTGACCGAGTCTATAGCCACAAGGTCCTTCAACAAGCCTAGTAGTGGATCCGTGCCAAGGCCTCCCACCTCGTGATGGGCGACCATGGTAGCCTGGTTATATCTACTCTACGTCCTGGATAGGGGCCTACTACGGCAAACTATTTCGGCAACGTTACATATAGGTGCGCCAGTCCATTGGACTAGGAGGTGGTTCCCGGTATGATGTTGGGTATGCTTTTGAGGGATCTGCTGGGAATCGCCTGAAGCCTGCGCGGTTCTCGGCAAAGTGGGCCTTGAGTATTGGATGCGGGTCAAGGGAAGAGTTCGTTCGCTTGCCGGAAACGCTCGACAAGAGCGTCCGTTGGCGGCTCAACGCCGGGACGCTCTCCTTCAGGGAGCCAAGCTACAGAGAAACGGTGGAGGCAGTATTATCGTCCGGCTTGGCTACGGAAGTCGAATGCCTCCTTAGCGGAGGCAAGGAAGCGGACGTCTACCTCGCTCGCTACAATGGCGCTCCCCTCGCCATCAAGGTCTATCGACTCTACCGGACCTCCCATCGGGGCGGGAGGCCAGTTAAGGTTGATGTGATGTCGTGGCGGGCCGCGAGTGAATACGACGCTCTGTACCGTGCGTGGAGGGGTGGAGCACCCGTGCCCTCGCCGGCGCGTCGTGTGGAGAACATGCTCTCGATGCGGTACCTCGGCAGCGACGATGGGCCGGCTCCCCAGCTCAAGGACCTCCGTCTCGATCTACCGGAGGCCTTCCTAACAAGGACCCTTGACGCGACGAAGGCCCTGGTGAGGTCGGGGATTGTTCACGGCGACCTCAGTGCCTTCAACATCCTCGTGCATGAGGGAGCGCCCTGGTTCATTGACTTCTCAGGCAGTCTGAGGGTAGACCGACTGGGTATGTCGCCGTGGAAGCGTCTGAGGGAGGCGAGACTCCTCCTTAAGAGGGATCTTGAGGCGTTGCTGGGCTACTTCCGCAGGTACAGACTTTCATTCCAGGTAGAGCCACTCGTCTCTGAACTCATATCCGAACTGGATAGGTTCGGAGTCCTCCCTCGTTAGGCGGATGGCAGTTCTCTATCTCCGGATTGCGAACTCAAGGGAACGTGGTAGTCCCTCTTCAGGGGGGAGGGGGCGTGAGGCCCGGCCAAGAAGGGCTAGTCAAACTCCCCTTCCTCTCCGGGTCCCGCTCCGCCTTCCTTGGCCTTGAACTCCTTACCGGCTATGATATCGTCTATCCTCAGGATCATCACAGCCGCGTCCGTGGCGGAGGCAATGGCCTGCCTGGTAACCTTCAAGGGCTCGAGGACGTCCAGCTTCTTCATGTCCGAGATCTTGCCTGAGTAGACGTCTACGCCGTGGTACTTCTTGCCCTTCTTATGGGCGTTCCTCAAGTCGATGAGGGTATCAATAGAGTCGAGACCCGCGTTCTCCGCCAGGGTGCGGGGGACAACCTCCATAGAGGCAGCAAAAGCCTCGATGGCCATCTGCTCCCTACCTCCAGCCGTGATCGCGTAGTCCCTCAGGGCAAGGGACAGTTCTGTGTGGACTGAGCCCCCGCCTATGAGCATCTCACCATCCTCTACGGCGGCGCTTACCACGCATATGGCGTCGTCGACGGACCTCTCGACCTCGTCTACGACGTGCTCAGTCCCACCGCGGAGCAGGATGGATATGGCCTTTCCGTCCTTTGCTCCGGTGACAAAGGTCATATCGTCGTCACCGATCTTCCTCTCCTCGACGAGCTTCGCAGTCCCCAGATCTTCCTTGGATAGCTCCTTCACCTTGGTCACGATTCGTGCGTTGGTGGACTTGGCCAGCTTCTCCATGTCGGACTTCTTGACCCGTCGAACGGCATAGATACCATTCTTCGCCAGATAGTGCTGGGCTAGGTCGTCGATGCCCTTCTGGCAGAAGACGGCGTTTGCTCCCGCCTTCTTTATGGAGTCCACGAAACCCCTCAGGATGTTCTCCTCCTCGTTGAGGAAGGCCTGGAGTTGCTGGGGATCGCTGATCTGTATCCTTGCGTCAAACTCGGTCTTCTTGACCTCCAGCGCGGCATCCAAGAGGGCGATCTTCGCCTTTTCCACGCGAGTGGGCATGCCAGGGTGGACTCTCTCCTTGTCGATGATAATGCCATCCACGAGCCTCGTGTCCATGAAGGAACCCCCCTGCTTCTTCACCATCTGGATGTTGTCCTCATCGACCTGGAACGAGCCATCAATCTTGTCAGCCACGGAGAGGACCGCGTCCACAGCGACCTCCGCCAGGTATTCCCGATTCGCGCTCACGGCTTTGCTGATCATGGCGGTAGCGGCAATCTTCCTTAACGTCTCCTTATCGGAGATCTTCACGGGAGACGCAAGCTTCCTCAGAATCTCCCCGCTCTTCTCCGCGGCCATCCTGTAGCCTTGGGCTATAACCGTCGGGTGGATGTTCTGCTCGATCATCTCCTCCGCTCGCTTCAGGAGTTCTCCGGTGAAAATGGCGGCCGTGGTCGTGCCGTCACCGACCTCCTCGTCCTGGGTCTTGGCGACCTCCACGAGCATCTTGGCTGCCGGATGCTCCACGTCGATCTCCTTGAGGATGGTCACGCCGTCGTTCGTGATGACAACGTCTCCCATGCTATCGACGAGCATCTTGTCCATCCCCCGTGGGCCAAGGGTTGTCCTGACAGCGTCTGCTATTGCCTTCGCCGCCTGGATGTTCCCGAACTGAGCTCCTCGGCCCCGCTCTCTGCGCGTCCCTTCCTTGAGGACAACTACGGGTGTAGTTCCCATCATTCTATCATCACCTCTAGGATTGTGTAAATGATTTGCAGGATATGTATCAGTTCTTCTATATAAACCTTAGTTGCCCGCCGTGGGTGTAGGTTGAGGAAGCTAGGCCGTTGGGCCTAGGCCACGTTGATCTTGATGGCCAGGGTCGGACACTGGGCTTCACAGGCCATGCAGTCGATACAGTCATCCTCTCGGATGGGTTCGGACTTGTCAGTACGATACTGGTTCCACTCAGCCGATCCCTCATCAAGGATTTTGTCGTTGCCAGTGCCGGCAGTTCCGGGGTTGAGGTACCACTCGAAGACGTCCACAGGACAGACGTCCATGCACACGCCGTCTGCGATGCAGGCCTCCCAGTCCACGGCAACGTGGTTACCGTGAAGCCCCAGCTTTGTCGGGTAGGGTTTCCCGTCGGCATCCATCCTCTCCACGCCTTCAGCCCTCACCTCGTGGCCCTGATGCTCGCCAGTAAGGGGGAACTCGTCCGGCTTCTCCAGGAACTCGGGGTCGATGGGCTTGGTCTTGTAGTCGACCTCCCTCACCATGGTGGGGACCTAACTGCAACTCCTATGAAAACTTTCCCGACAGGATGTATACTCGACCCCGATCGGGGGCCCCGACCCCACGTTCGGGCTAGACCTCCCGCCGTACAGTAATGGGGATGACGCCCTTTTCAAACTCCAACTCGGCGATGTCCACGGGGTCCACCAGGTCGGAGGGAACCTTGATGATGATGGGGGCACCCATGGCAATCTGGAGGGCCCTCGCTCCGATGATTCTGGCCCTCTCAAACCTTGTGTACGCCATCACGATTCCTTCCCCCTGATCCAACACTACATCGCGAGCCGTAAGCAGACACGCCACCCTCTTCCCACCGTGCTATACATCGTCTCTTCTGTGTCAGGCAGCCTCGTGGCTTTGGACCTCGGAGGTGAATATGGGGTCAAAGGAGGCCTCTCATCGTGCTTGCGTTTCAAGCTGCCTCCTCAAGGGCGCTCTGGCTATCCTCGGGCATCGCTCCAAATTGAGACTCGTATTAAAGTCTTTGCCATCAAGGTCGGAGATGAGAACCCCGGTTATCGATTGCGATAATGCCGAGACAACCTTATAATATTCCGGCGGGGCACTCGCAGACCTGGGTCCAGACGAGTATCTCGCTGCCTTCAGGGCGTTCCGTTGAGCCTTTGGCCGGAGGCGACGGCTGTGGAGACTGAAGTCGCTGACAAGACTGAGGTGTTTCTCAATGACGCCTTCCCTCACGGGTTAGTCACGCTGCTGACCACTCCCCCGGGTCCCGAGAAGGAGGCCATCCTGCTCCCACTGTGCCGCAATGCGTTGGCGGCGGGAACTAGTGTCTCCCTCACCCTGTCCACGATACCTCCGAGGAGGATTCTGAGAAGGCTAGCCTCGCCAGAGGTGGACCCGCATAAATCACTCGAGGACGGTCAGCTGAAGGTCCTGGACTGGTACTCTCACAAGGAGGAGGATGTGCAGGAGAGTTCGGAAGAGAACGGCATTATCCGGTGTGCCGGTGACCTGCGCAGCCTCGACGGAGCTCTATCCCGGATGCTGAAAGCCTCGAAAGGGAAGGGCCTCAGCGTAGTGGAGGTCTTCACGGACCTCCTGGGCGGGTCGAAGGGACGGGTAAGCCAGTTCGCTTCTGTTCTCGGCAAAAAGCTGCGAAGGGCGTTCGAGACGACCGTCCTTGCTGTCGACAGCGACCTTGTGGCGGAAGTGGCTTTGGAGAGCCTCCAGGGGATGGCTGACTGTTGGACGACAGTGACGCGGGACCGTGACCAGGATGGGATATCCTGGACTGTGGTCGTTCGACGTGAAGAGAAGGAGAGCAGCTACATTCTGAGATCCGAGGCACCCTTCACGGAGTTCGAAGTGGTCACGGCTGAGTCCACCTCCGAGGGAGTCTCCGACCTCATGGACCTCTCTGAGGAGTCCTGCCCGCAGTGCGGGACACTGATTGAAGAGGAGGAGTGCCCCGTCTGCGGGTACGCTCCCGGCGACGATCAGCTCTGGAAGGCCAAGGAACTCTACCAGAAGGCCGAAGAGAGGCTCAAGGAGAACCCCACCGACGTTCAGGCCCTATTTACGAAGGCGGCAGCCTTGGCGAAGATGGACGACTACCGGGAGGCAATAAACGTGCTCAACGAGCTGACGATCAACGACCCCCGATATCCGGGGATGTGGATGCTCAAGGCCAAACTCTACGACCGACTCGGGGAGCAGGCTAAGGCCAACCTCTGCCGTCAGAGAGCGCTGAACATCAGGCGGAAGGAGGGGGGGACCATCGTGGACGCCACCGCTGTCTCAGAAGGCGAGGAGTTCCAGTGCCCGCTCTGCCAGCGCTCGCTTCCGTGGAACGCGACAATATGCTCCTGTGGAGCGGAGTTCGTAGAGGAAGAAGCAGAACCTGAAGGGGCTGTCCCCCGACAATAACAGCGCGACTCACGGACAGCCTCGCTCTCTCCTCGTCCTGACCCTGCCGGGGGATTGTAGGATATCGGGGTTGGCCCCCAGTCACCCTGGGATGACGCATCCCTTCGTGGAGGAACCCGTGCGACATCCGCCCCCGCTCGCATCGTGGTTCACAGATCCCCGCGACCTTCGCTAGGGGCGTACAAACATCGCGGCAGGCCAATATACGTCTTTTGGCCCTGGTCCATTGGAGGAGCGTGGCAGCTTTATCTATGAGGTGAGGTTCGCAACCACGTGCCACCATCCGACATCCTACCCTGGCTGGCAGCCCGCGATGGTCGCCCCCTCTCTCCAACAGGCCTCGGAGAGGGGGACTATGAGCTGCGAGATCTCTTGTCTAAGTTGCTTAAGGATTACGGGAAGGTGCTGCTATGGGATGTCGACGGGATGGAGAAGGGGAGGCCGCACCTCGCTCTCTATAAGAGGTTTGAGGGAAAGGGACTGTGGGTGGACGAGGGTGTCCGCAGCGTGGGGGGCCTGATAGATGTGCTGGTGGCAGGGGCCGAGATTGCGGTACTCAACCTGAAGACCTTTGCCAACCTGGAGGAGCTCCGAGCGGCGGGGGAGATGACCGAGAAGTTGGCTGTCTGCGTGGAAGAGACGGAGGGTCCCCTGACGCGGGATCCGCGTTCCCGCAACCTGCGGCCCGCGGACCTCTTTCGAAAGGCCCTTCAGGCTGGCATCGACAAGGGTGTATATCTGCGAGGGACAGGGCTTTCTGAGGCCCCCGAGTGGATTGACGCCTTGGAGGGGCTGGAACTGTACACGGGTCCAGCGAAGTTGGCCAAAGTAGAGGACCAGGCTCGCTGGAGACCGATAGTGGACGCCTACGAGTTGGTGTGAATGGAGGAGCTGAAGAGGGCGGTCGCCCTCCTCTTCAAGATAAAGGGGAAGGAGAGCCTGACGGAGAAGGAGTTCGTCTTCTCGGCCTCCATGGACATGAGGTGGTTCTCACCCAAAGAGGCTCAAAGGCTTTTGGACCTAAGCCGCGAAGCAGAGCTGTTGTCCCTCGAAGGAGGGGAACTGACCCCGACCTTTGACGTGAAGGAGGTGGAGACGCCCATGGACTTCACGCCCACAGCGGACGTACTAAAGGTCGAGGTTGATGAGATCTTCCCTCGAATGGTGAGGGCCATCTGCAAGGAATCTGAGCGGCCCAGGAAGGAAGTAGTGTCCACGATTAACGGCATCCAAGAGAGGATGGGGGTTTACGCGGAGGTCGCCGCTCTCATCGCCGGTCGTCGATGGGGCGTAGAAATGCAGTCGTTCTACGACGAGGTCGAGGGATTGATCGAACATCGGAGGTCTAGCTCTGGCGCTTGATGAGGTCTCCCAGGGTTAAGGGCCTGCTCTTCTCCCTCTTTGCGGGTTGGACCTCCTCAATCCTCTCCCTTAGGCGAATACCTAGGGCCCTCTCGAGCTTGGATATCAGCTGGTCATCCGGCCTGATGTTACCCTTTTCTAGCTTCTCGATGATGCTGTGTTTCTCGTTGATTCGCCTGGCGAGGTCTTCCCTCTTCCAGCCCACGGCCTCGCGGCCCCTGCGAATCCGATCCGGGAAGTCGGTTGCCAGGTCGTACTCCACCCGGACGGGGGAATCGCGGACGGGCCTTTGGGATCTCGCCGCTGGTCGGACCATCCTCTTCGCCGTGGTTTGCTTGACGGCCACCCCAAACCTGGAACAGTCATCGCACAGCATTAGCTGCGTCCCCTCTACGTTAACGGCCTTCAGCCGGGGGCGCTCCGTTCCGCACATCTCGCACAGCGGCGAGGTAATTCCTCCCTTGGTACCGTGAGGGAAGCCTCATCGTCCCATTTGTAGTTGACGCAGGGATTAGGGCCCCGACGGTGGTCCGACGTGATGCGGCGGAAGGCGGTTTCCAGTCCTATCGTCGTTGATGCCTGTGGGGGAACGCATAAATATTGCCTGCTAAGTTCATACCAGCCAGCGACCTCTCCCAGGAGGACGTCTGTTGAACGAAGACGAGTCCCAGGAGTTCTATGGTAAGCTTTCGGAAAGGATCGCCTCCCTGGAGGAAAGGAATGAACGCCTCATCAAGGACTCGAAGCATGCTCGCGGCGAGAAGCGTTTCATCGAGACCGAGCTCCTCAAGGTTCAGAGGGATCTGAAGAGGCTCAGGACAGAGCTTGATCGTCTCAAGTCCCCCCCACTGATCATAGGCAGCGTTCGTGATGTCCTCACTGACGGTAGGGTCATTGTCAAGAGTTCAACCGGACCCGACTTCATCGTTCACGTTGCGGACTATATCGGCCAGGATGACCTAGTAGTGGGCGCAAGAGTTGCCCTCAACAAGCAGACTCTAGCCGTCATGGGAGTCCTGCCCTCGTCCTACGACCCCATCGTCCTCGGTGCGGAGGTCATTGATAGGCCGCCCTTCACATACAGAGACGTGGGAGGCCTTGAGGATGCCATCCGGGAGGTTAGGGAGGCCGTAGAGGATCCTCTTCTAAAGCCGGAGCTGTTCAAGAAGGTGGGTATTGAGCCACCCAAGGGAATCCTGCTGGTGGGACCCCCCGGGACTGGGAAAACCCTCCTGGCGAAGGCCGTTTCGAACAAGACAAGCGCCACCTTCATTCGACTCGTAGGCTCGGAACTTGTCCAGAAGTACATCGGCGAGGGGGCGAGATTGGTGAGGGAACTCTTCGAACTGGGCAAGGATAGGGCGCCCTCCATCGTGTTCATCGACGAGTTGGACGCCATCGGAGCGAAGAGGCTGGAAATGGCCACCAGTGGTGACAGGGAGGTGCAACGGACCCTCATGCAGCTCCTGGCAGAGATGGATGGTTTTGAGCCCCTGGCCAACGTGAAGATTGTCGCGGCTACCAACAGACCCGACATCCTTGACACCGCGCTGCTGAGGCCTGGTCGGTTCGACAGGATCATCGAGATACCGATGCCCGATCATCGGGCTCGGGTCGAGATCTTCAAGATCCACACCCGGGGAATGAACATCCAGGGAAAGCTCGATTATGAACTGCTGGCCTCGAAGACCGAAGGAACGACCGGGGCCGATATAAAGGCCATCTGCACAGAGGCCGGGATGTTCGCCATTCGTGAGGATAGGGACCACGTCGTGACGGAGGATTTTCTGAAGGCTCGAACCAAGGTCGCCGGGGAGTTCCTAGACGGCGGCCGAGAAGCGGGAACGATGTTCGCCTAGTCCTCCCCCTCTTCCACGTCCTCTTCGATGACGAAGGGCCCAACGTAATCGCAGGACTTGCAGCGGTAGACCTGACCCAGCATCATGCCCATCTCATAGTGGATGTCCGTGGATGCACACCGTGGACACCTCAGGACACGCTTCTTCATGGCGAGATGATCGGCGACGAGTGATTTAAGAGGTGCGCGTCAGTCGAATACTACGACGACATCAGCCCACCACAAGATTTATCTCGCCTAAGCGGTAGAAGTGGCGGATGCGACAAGCCCTTCGCTGGCCGCCCAAAATACGACTCTATCACGTCGTCGCGGCTATCGTGGTCGCCTCTGCCGTACTCATAGGAGTCATCGTGGCCACGCACCTGCCGGCCCCCCCAGGCACGACGTTGACGGTACAGGACGGTGACACCGTGGACGTGGACTATATCGGACTCTTTTCGAACGGCAAAGTCTTCGATACCTCCATAAAGGGAGTCGCCGAGGACGACGCCACCTACCCGAAGGCTATCTCCTTCGAGCGCAGGGCCTCATACAGCCCTTTCACTGTTCAGGTGGGAGCCGACCCTCCCACGGTCATAGCGGGATTCGAGGAGGGAATAGTGGGCATGAGGGTGGGTCAAACGAGGTCCATCGAGGTCCCTCCCGAGAAAGGTTACGGTCCTTCAGATCCTGAGTTGATTGAAACCAGGTCCCTGGCGGAGGAAGTCCCCCAGTTCGAGACCATGGATGCGGTCGAATTTGAGAGCCGCTTCGAGGCGGACCCTTCTGCTGGCCTGGTGGTGGTTGACCCCTTCTGGGGTTGGAACGTGACCGTCTCGGGCTTATCGATCAACTTCGTCACAGTCATGCACATCCCCGACCCTGGGATGATTGTCAAGCCCTACGATGCCTGGGAGGCGAGGGTGGAAGGGGTGGACACCTCCGCCAACGGGGGCCTGGGTCTCGTAAGCGTCAGGCACTTGCTGGACCAGAGCCATGTCGACAACGTAGGGGCAGAGGACGAGGACGGCAGATTCAGGGTGATCGCTGTGAATCAGGAAGCTGGGACCTATACCGTTGACTACAACAGGGAGACCGTCGGAAGGACTCTCTTCTTCGAGGTCACGGTCGTGACGATAGATCGTCGTTAGGCGAGCGTCTCCCCGTAGACAGAGACCAGACCCTGGGCACACCTTTCAACGGAGAAACCTTCTGCGGTTTCCCTTGCCCTTCTCCGGAGGCCTTGCCCTGCTTGAACCGCTCCGACGACGGCATCACAGAAGCTCTCCACGTTCCCTGGCTCGAACAGGAACCCGTTCATCCCGTCGCTAATGTACTCTGGGAAGGCTCTGAAGTTGACTGCCGCCACCGGCTTTCCACATGCCATGGCCTCGAGGACGGAGAGTCCCTGAGTCTCAAACTTGGATGCGGTCGCCAGGGCATCGGCCGCGGCGTAGTGAAGCGCCAGCTCCTCATCGGGAACGAAGCCTGTCAAGACGACGTCATCTTCGAGTCCCATCCGGTCGATCATCCTTCGACACTCAGGCAGGGCTGGCCCCGACCCGACGATGATCAGTTTCGCCCCCGGCAGCATCTCTCTGAGCTCGGGGAAGTTCTTGATAAGGAATCCGATGTCCTTCTCAGGCGAAATCCTCCCGACGTGGAGTATCAATCGCCCATCCTCACAACGGTATCTCTCTCGTATCGACTCCCCATCGAGATCAGGCCTGAAGGTCTCCACATCAACCCCGCTGGGCACGATCGCTCTACTCTTCATCCGGGGAGCAATTCTCGCGAGCTCCTCCATGACGGCCCTCGTTGGTGTCACCACAGCTTGGCAGCGGTGGAGAAAGCTCCGTAGGTAGAGGGAGAAGAGTCTGTTCACAACGGCGGAGTCCGACCTCCAGGGGGTGTAGTGGGGGATGGCGTCCTGCACCATAGTGTGGAAGGTTAGAACCATCGGTAGTCCCAGCTCTCTCGCCGCCCACATTCCCTTGATGCCCATCGGTCCTATTCCGTGTGAATGTATCAGTTGCGCCCCTCTTCGTCGAATGAAGTCCATCTCACCCTTTGTGGGGAGCAGGGCCAACCGGTATCCCGGATATCGCCTCAGTTGTCGGGACCTACAGAACAGAACATTCTCCATATCGGGAGCGTTCCCGGTCCTGTCCCCAGGGGCGACGATCATGATTTCGTGTCCCATCTTCACCAGAGCCCGCCTGGTATTCACTATGGAGTTGACGACGCCGTCTACCGTCGGAAGGTAGGTGTCGGTGAAGACTGCGATTCTCATCCTTTGCCCACCAGCAGTGCCAGTTTGGCCAGCACGTCCTTCGGTGTCCTGCCCAAGATTCTGACCATCGGCACCTTCCCTGGACCTCCCAGGTCATAGATGATGTCAGGGACCTCTCCCAAACTCCGAATTGCTTCCTGAGTCCCCCATTCCATGGTCGACGCCCCATGAGGTTCCGCAGACCTGTCGAAGGAACCCACCTCCATACCAGCATCCCTGGAGCGCTTCACGAGCTCTTCACTGTACCTCACGTTCATGGCGCACCGCATAGCGGGGTCGGCTCTCATGGCTGTGAGGATGATCCGCGCGACGTGCCGCGAGGTGTCGAAAGCTGGCGGGCCGCTCGCCACGGCACGCTTCCCTCGTTTTATAATCCTGCCCTCGATGGCGCATACGTCATCCGGGCCCTGGGCTCCAGGCAAGGCGTAGCCGATGTTCACTCCAACCTCTGGAACAAGGTCCAGGGGGAGGAGTTCGACGAGGTCATCCAGCGCCTCCCGGAGATCCCTCCAAATTCCCCACCTATCCTCGTGGTATCCTGAGTTGATGACTTCGAACCCCTTGCCAACGGCATACGAGGTGCTGAAGCCGGCCGCGATCTTGCTTCTCGCCCGCGCGACGCTCTCAGCCAGATCGACATTCTTCGCGAGGTAGCCGGCGATCGTTGAGGCGTAAGCGCATCCACTGCCGTGCAGTTCTTTGGGGTAGCGGTACCCCGTGAATAGACGGAACTCTTCTCCGTCGAAGAGCAGGTCCACCAGCCCTTCCTTCAGATGCCCACCCTTCACCAAGACGGCCCTGGGGCCCAGTTCCGCAATGGTTTCGGCGGCCCGCTCCATGTCCTCCACCCCCTCGATTTCCATTCCGCTGAGGGCGGAAGCCTCGTCCAGGTTGGGAGTGACGAGGGTGGTGAGGGGAAGGAGGTGTTCCCTCAGAGCCTCCAAGAAGCCGGACTCGTGCAGGGTTGAACCAGCCGTGGCTACCATCACCGGGTCCACAACGATCGGTAGCCGGACGGACCTGAGTTCCTTTGAGACGGTGTCAACGATCTCCGCAGAGTACAGCATGCCGGTCTTGACAGCCTTGACGTCGATATCGTCTAGTATCGCCCTTACCTGATCCCTCAGGACGTCGACGGGAACGGGGTACGTTGACACGACGCCCAGGGTGTTCTGAGCGGTAACACAGGTAATGGCTGTACAGGCGTGGACCCCTATGGAGGTAATTGCCTTGATGTCCGCCTGGATGCCTGCACCTCCCCCCGAGTCACTGCCTGCGATGACCAAGACGGAAATCACGGTCTACCCTTACCGGCGGAGGCCCTAAATGAATCCTTGCCCCCGCTACCAAGGGGCTCGTTCCCCGGGGGAACGACTCGAGCTAATCACCTTATTTATAGGGGCCTCGATTTCGGAGGGATGCGGGCGAGGAGCGGGCACTTCATCTTCGACCGAAAGGTACGCTTCGTGAACCTCGAGCCGGTATACAGGGAACTCTTCAGCCTCTTCCTGGAAGAGTCCGGACAGACTCGCGACGATCCCGAGTTCATGGAGATCATCCTAGAGGAGAACCTGCGAGACCTCAGGAAGGATCGGAAGCCTGAGGGATTCAACCGCGAAGGGACGATGCGCCTCATCTTCCCCATAAGCGATAGGGTCGAGTTCTACATCTACAGCCGGACCAAGGGTCTCGAGGTCCCCCGGGTCGCGGAAGCCCTGAGCCAGTTCCTGCGGAAGAATCGCCTCAAGCACGACATAGCCTGGGACAACCTTCTGCTCTTCGCCGAGGAGAAGTGACCTACGCCAGCCTCACCAAGGCTACTTCGCTGTACACAGCTCCTGTGGGGCGGAGTTCACTCTTCTTCAGCACGACCGCTTCGACGTCTTGAGAGCCGAACTCAGTGTCTCTGTACTCACTCATGACTCGACTGAGGTCCTCCTTTCCCTGGCGTCCCTTAACCCTGGCCACTGTCAAGTGGGGAGAGAACCGCCGCTTCTCTCGGGGGAAGCCGAGACCCTGGAGTCGCTCCTCGAGCCTCCGGGCCACCGTCACCAATGGATCTCCGTCTCTGACTCCGACCCATACGACCCTCGGTGACTTCTGGTTGGGGAAGGCCCCCGTGCCCGTGAGAGATACGGTGAAGGCGGAGACTCCCTCGGTGGACTGTTCAAGGGCATCCACCACATGTTGGACCATTCCCTCTTCCGTGTTGCCGAGGAACTTCAGGGTGATGTGGAGGTTTTCAGGGGGTACGACGCGGAGCCTGGCCCCGCAGGATGTGAGCTCCCTCAGGAAGCCCAGAAGCGCCGGCCTGGCCTCGAAGTCGACGGCTATGAAGGCCCTGAGGGTCAATGATCATCACCGATGAGGGTCCCTACAAAATCCTGGCCCCTGATGGCGGCCTTCAGGGATTCCAGGTCGCGTCCCTGGACGACGCTCACAGGTATACGGCTCTCCCTGACCAGGCGGGCCGCGTAAGCATCGAAGACCATGGAAGGACCGGCCATCCCCGTCGGCTCGCCAGTCAGGCGGATGAGGTCGTCGTAGCTCAGGATATTGATTCTGGACGCCTCGGGATTCTCCCGCGGGTCCGCTGTGTAGACGCCGTCCACAATGGTGGCGTTGACGAGGCGGGATGCGCCAACGGCCTCCGCGAGCTCCGCAGCCACCGAATCCGTGGTTATGGAAACCCGCTGGCCACCCATCACGACGATGTCGTATGTCTCGGCCAACCTGCTCGCCTCCTCGTAGTCCCTCGGCACCTTAGGAGATGCCTTGGACCCCACAGCATGGATGATGAGGCGGGCGTTCAGTCGGGTGATGGCGATACCCAGCTCATCCAAGCCCCTTTCATCCATTCCAAGGGCCCTTCCAGTTTCGATGTAGTAGCGGGCAAGGCGACCGCCGCCCGTGACCACGAAGACCTGGTAGCTTCGCGAGACCTCTAACAATGCTTTCGCCAGGGACTTTATGTACTGGGGGTCGCGTTCACCAGGAACCAACACGGAACCGCCCAGGGAAACGACCACCCTCTCCTTGGGCATGATAATGTCTTTAGCCGCTAGAGCGTTTGGAGATTAAAAGGTATGGTGGCAGAAGACCGAGCCAAGGAAAGGTACCTCTTCAAGAGGAAGCTCGAAGAGATCGAGGGAGCCGAAGGCAGAGGGACTGAACTGGTGACCCTCTACGTCCCCCCGGGAAAGCAGATCTCCGAGGTCACCGGTTACCTCCGGAACGAGCTGAGCCAGTCGAGCAACATCAAGAGCAAGTCCACTAGGAAGAACGTGATGTCCGCTATCGAGTCCATCATGGCCCGACTCAAGGCCTACAAGCAGGTGCCCAATCATGGCCTCGCCATCTTCGTGGGCCATCGCCAATCGGGAGCAGACCAGACCGTGATGGTGTCCCATGTGGTGGAGCCCCCCGAGGCCGTTCAGACTTTCCTCTACAGGTGCGACTCCACCTTCTACACCGAGCCCCTTCGGGAGATGCTGAGGGAGAAGGATGTCTACGGCTTGGTGGTGATAGATCGTTCCGAGGCGACTTTGGGCCTTCTGAGGGGCAAGCGCATCGAGGTGATAAAGAACCTCCAGAGCCTTGTGCCCAGCAAGCACAGCAAAGGGGGTCAGTCTGCCCGACGCTTTGAGCGCCTAATCGAGCAGGCCGCCCACGAGTTCTTCGTCAAGGTGGGCAACCTCATGACGGAGGCGTACCTGGACATGGACGACCTCAAGGGCATTCTGGTGGGGGGGCCCGGATACACCAAGGACTTCTTCGTCGAGAAGGAGTACCTTCACCACGAGCTGAAGAAGGCAGTCATCGAGACCTTTGACACCGGCTACGCCGACGAGTCCGGCCTTCGTGAGCTGATGGAGAAGGCGAAGGAGACCTTGGCGGATCTCGACCTCATGAGGGAGAAGCGGACGGTCCAGTCCTTCCTGGAGGAGGTGAAGCGACCCGACGGCGGGCTGGCAGCCTACGGCGAGGACGAGGTGAGGAGGGCCCTGGAGATGGGAGCCTTGGACACCCTCTTGATCTCCGAAGCTCTCAGGAAGCAGAGGATGCAAGTCAGCTGCCCCAACTGCGGGTATGAGGGGGAGGTGACGACCTCCTCTCAGGAACCGGGGGCCTGTCCAGAGTGTGGTGGGGACCTGGCTGTAGAGGCTGTTGCCGACATGGTTGAAGAGCTTCACGAGGCGGCCGAGAGGTTAGGGACGAAGGTGGAGTTCATCTCGGAGGACTCTGAGGAGGGGAGCCTCTTCTGGAGGGCCTTCGGAGGTCTGGGAGGAATCCTGAGGTACCGGGTGAGCTGATGGTAATCGATCCTTGGCAGGAGGTCTTGGATGAACTCTCCAATCTCAGGAGGAAGGCGGAAAGCGCACTAGGGTATTCCCACCTGGGGCTAACCCTCCAGATACCACCCGAAGGACTCGGGGATGTTGGTTTTCCCGTGCACGCGTACGCCAAGGAGATGGGGGTGACCCCGACCGAGGTGGCGCAGGACCTGGCCACTGCCATGGAGTCCGGCGTCCTCATCGCCCGACACGAGGCGAAGGCCGGCTACGTCAACTCCTTCCTCCACTATCCGGCCTTTGTGGATCGAACCGTAAGATCAATCCTGGAAGAGGGTGAGGGATACGGGAGAACGGAGCGTCTCGGCAGAAGGGTCATCGTTGAACACTCGAGCATCAACCCGACGGGCCCCATCCACGTCGGGAGGGCGAGGAATTCGATTATCGGAGACACCTTGGCAAGGCTCCTCGACTGGGCTGGCTATGACGTGACCCGCGAGTTCCTCGTCAACGATGTCGGTAAGCAGGTTTTGACCCTGGTCTGGGGTTACGAGAATCTGAGGGAGGAGGAGCTCGAACCTCCGGAGAGGGACAAGGCGGACCACCGTTTGGTGAGGTACTACAGGAAGGCATCCGCCATGATGGATGACCCTGCCGTGACCGCAGGTATTGATGATATCGTCCGATCCTTCGAGGGGGGCGACCGAGAGCTTCAAGCTCGCGTGCGCCAGGTGTGCGAGGAGATGATGAACGGGTTCATGGAAACCCTTTCTCGCCTCTCGGTTGAGTTCGACCACCTGTTCTGGGAAGACCAGACCATAATGGATGACAGCGCTCGACAGATTGTAGAGCGTCTCCGGGCGAGCGGTAGGACGCAGGAGGAGGACGGAGCCCTCTACATCGATATGGAACCCCTTGGCATCCCTGGAAGAGACTCGAGGTGGTTCATCACTAGAAAGGACGGAACGACCCTCTACCCAACCCGGGACCTCGCCTACCACCTCGATAAGTTCAGCAGGAGCGATGACGCGATCAACGTCCTGGGGGAGGACCACAGGCTCGAATTCAGGCAGCTCTCTGTGGCGCTGAAGCTTCTCGGCGTGGAGAGGGATGTGGAGTCCGTCTTTTACGCCTTCGTGGCCCTTCCCGAGGGCAAGCTCTCCACGCGGAGAGGTAGGGTGGTGAACCTCGATGACCTCATGGACGAAGCGGAGGAGAGGGCCTTCGAGGAAGTGCGAGCCCGCAGAGACGACCTCTCGGAGAAGAGGATGCGGGAGATAGCAGAGGCGGTGGGCTTGGGTGCGCTAAGGTATAACATCGTGAAGGTCCAGGCGGAGAAACGCATCGAGTTTAGATGGAAGGAAGCCCTAAGCCTCGAGGGCCAGACTGCGCCCTTCCTGCAGTATTCGTACGCTAGGGCCTCAGGGATTCTCCGGAAGTCCGGTGGATTCGAGAGTGGAGACCCGAGGCTGTTGGAGCACCCGCAGGAGGAGGCTCTAGTCAAGCTCCTGGCTCGTTTTCCCGGAACCGTGAAGGAGTGCGCCAGGCTGAGGCGGCCACATCAGATGGCAAACTTCGCATACGAACTGGCCACGAGGTTCAACCTCTTCTATAGAGATTGTCCAGTGATTCAGGCGGAAGAACCGCTCCGCTCCGCACGCCTGTCGCTGGTGGAAGCGTTCAAGAACGTCCTGGCCAATGCCCTTCAGTGCCTGGCCATCAGGCCCTTGGAGGAGATGTAGGCTACTTCCTGGTGATCCGCTCCCGGAGCCTTCCTCTGAATCGGCGCCGCAGGTAGATGAATGTGGGGATACCGCCAACCACTCCCACGGCCGCCGCTATGATGGCCGGGGTCACCCAGAAGGCTTGACGGACGTCGATCTGGGTCTCCGCCGAGTTCCTCGATCCGATGAATATGTCTGGTTCACGAACGTCTGTGACATTGACCCTCAGGGTGTAGTTGCCCTGCGGGCCCGTCACCCACGTGAATTCGATAGTGCGTGTCTGACCAGGGTCTATGGCCTGAGTTGTGACCTCGACACCGTTCTCATCTAGTAGCTTGAACGGGGGAGACGTGGGTGTCCCAGGCACCCCCCCAAACCTGAAGGCCCAGAACTCCACGCGAAGATCCTCTGCCCTAGCCCTGTCCTCCTTGTTCGTGACATTAAGGCGGATCGTAACGGTCACTGTACCGAAGATGCTGGACTCCTCGGGGTTCCTGGGCTCGACAACGAGGCTGCCGGCCTCTATCTCCAGGTCGGGCCTGGTGGGAGCGTCAACCTCCACCACCAGTTCGCGGGTGGAATTACCGACGTTACCGGCGCGGTCAGTAACGTTCAGTATGGGGTTGTAGACGCCGAACTCCTCGTATGAGTGAGTCACGTTGTAGGAGCCGCTGGCCTCGCCACCATCGCCGAAGGTCCACTCGAAGGTTAGGTCCTCTAACTTGTCGAGATTGTCGGTGGTGTCTGAAGCGTCGAAGGTGTAGAGTTGACCCTCGATGATGCTCACCGCCTCCGTGCCGTCTTCATCACGGATGACGAAGACCACCTCCGGGGGCGTCTTGTCTTCCACGAACACACTCATCGTCGCGTTGAGGCTCTCGTGGCCCGCAAGGTCAATAGCGGTCAGGTTGACGGTGAAGCTGCCTGGATCGGAGTAGGTCCACTCCACGGTCTCTCCCGTGGTGTCCACCTCTCCGTCGCCGTCCAAGTCCCAACGCCACTCTGTGACCTCTCCCTCCATCTCGGTGTGGATGGAGTCGGTGGAGTTACCACCGAAGAAGGTCACGGCACTACCCTCCGGTATTGTGATGTTCTGATTGTTCGCGTTTATGCCGAGGCCCGTCACGTTGTTCTCAATGATGGCCTCGGGCGTCCGGCCGTCCACGAAGACGGTGAAGTTCCTGTAGGTCTGATTTCCGCCTGTTTCAATTATGGTCAGGTTTCCGGTGTAGTTACCCATGACGGAGAAGGTCACCTTGGGCGCAATACCGTAGGCCGTCTCCACCCTGGACACGTTCTCGAACACCCAAGTGAAGTTGGAATCGGGACTCACCATCCCGTCGGGTGTGTTTGGATCTGTGGACTCCTCCGCACTGAATGTTATGTTCTCATCTGTCGGAATCACGACTGTGTAGTTGTCGAAACTGACGTTGAGCTCTGTGAACCTCCCCCCTGGTCCAGTCACCTGGACCCTGGCAGTTCCGTTGAGGGAGGGCTCCAGTGTGATCACGGCCTCAAAGGTGCCCACATCGAGTAGTGGATCGACCAGGATTGATGTGAATCCGCTTATATCAACGCTGCCCGTCGTTTCGGTTAAGGTCCTCTCGTAGCCCGGGACCACGGCCACTGTGAAGGTATGGTTGATGTAGACGGTCTCGGAGGTGTCGTGGCTGCCGGTCAGGTTTACGAAGTACTCCGCCTCGCCGGGCTCGATGGAGGAACCAACGACGGTGTAGTTGGTGTGGCCCGTGATACTGGCCGGTCCTGTACCGGAGAGGTCAACGCTCACGTTGAAGTCTGTGGTCCCATTGATGAGGTCGGATCGGTAGAACTGACTGCTGGTACTGAAGAGGCCCTGAGTGTCGACGAACTTAGGTCCGATCTCTAAGAGCCAATCCCTGAAGTCATCGATCTCTGTCTGGCTGAGGACTCCGTCCCCATCGCCTAGGGCGACATCAATCTGCAACCTAAGGTGGCGCAGATCGGAGAACGGAAGGCCCAGGATTCCGCTGTCGCGGTTTAGGCCTAGAGCCCGACGGAGGTACACTTCGTTCCAGTCGGCCTGCCCGTACTCCATCCGAATGTCAACCCTTTCCTCGGGCGACTCCATCAGCACCCGATTGGGAAGGACCCGGCCCGGGGCGGAGATGCTTATCTGTGTGATGTTGGCTGCTTTGCCGTTTGCGTCGACGATGAGGATGAAGTTGCCGGGGTAGGCGTAGAACGTGAACCGGCTGCTATTGATGTTGGCCGCCAGGAGCCTCTTGGGTTCGGGTACGCCATCCGTGTTGTAGAGATAGGCAACGAGACCATCGGTGACTGAGAGTCCCTCTGGATCCACGGCTCTACCGAAGACCTCCATGCCATCGTTCAGGACCACTATGTGAGTCGTGGGGGGAACACTGATGGGCACAATCTCCATATCTGAGGTGCCGTTGAAAACCCGGAGTTCGAAATCGCCGGACCAGACGGAGAAGGTTGCGTTGCCGGTAATGTTGGTGACAAGCTCATTGAGGAGCTGCTCCCGCTCCGCGGTGACGTTGTAGACCCCCACGGTGGCGTCGGTAACCGGAGACCCGCCAGTGTCCTCGACGTGGACGACAAGGGTGTTCGTCATCGCCGGCAACTTTTCCATCTGGATATCGAGGAAGAGGTTGGCGGTGCCGTCGAAGCGGAAGATGTTCGTCCTGTTGTCGAAATAGCCTCCCTGACTGACCGTTATGTAGTAGAAGCCTGAGGCTGAACCAGAGAAGGTGTAGACGCCATCGGACCCGGTTTGGGTTAACTCCGGTGACCTCTGACCGTGGGCATCGATGAGGGTGACGGCGACGCCTTCAAGTAGAGTCCCGGATGCTTCCTCTGTGACTTCGCCTTGGATTACTTTGGGTTGTGCCGCCGACAGGCTGGCGGACAAGATCCCAAGGCCTCCAAGAAGTAGGACGATGGCGACCGCGATCGTCGCTGCCCTGTATTTCGACTTCCCGTTCATCGGCTTTCCTCCGTTCACCCTGCATTCTCTGCCCACACGACTGTTGGAGCCCAGCCTGGGCTGACGCGTGCTTAGCAGTTGGGCCTATATAATCTTTCGCGGAGGCCTGGACACCCCGTCCGGAACGACCACATGGGCCGACTAACGCTCCCCTGGGAGAAGGTCAAATGGGGGAGCCATGGAGGCCTTAGAGGGGCCTCGATCTGAGACGGTCGCATGAGAAATCATCGCAGATGTCTTCCGCTGTGCTGGCCGAGTGAAGAAAGTGACCTAGGGTGTTACCCTTACCCAGATTTCGTCAGGAAGGGAGTCGTAGACCTCCTCTTCGCTCTTCTCCTCTTTCCTGTCGATGGCCCTCTCGATGGCCTGCACATCCAGCTCCCAGTAGAAGGACCTCCAGGCCCGCCCGCTGGGGAGTATCACTGTCTCCCAGAAGGTGTTCAAAAGGCCAGCGTCGTGGATCTGGTAGAACAGCTTCCTGTCCTCGGGGTCGATGGCGTTGTCGATGATTACGGTGTGGTAGCCGAAGTAGTTCAGGACGGTAAGAGCCGCTTCGCTGGCCTCCTGCGACTCGATCTTCAGTGCCCGCTCCAGAGCTTCCTGGAGTTTGTCGAGTGTGGTAGCCATCTCCTCCTTCTCGCCCCTCAACGGGTATTTATCTGTTATCCCTACTATAAATAGCTATCCCTTAACCCTCGGTGAGAATAGGTGCGGAGGCTCCCGGCGAAGGATAGCGCAATGTGCCTAAACTTCTCATGGATGATTCTCGCCTCCCACCCTTAAAATATCCCTAAGGCGAAGCCAGATTGACTGACGATGAAGCGGAAGAGCGACAAGACAATGGTGGATGTGAAGAAGAAGGGTGTCAGCATCGTTCATCTGAACGTCAGCTCCGGATACCTCACGTACATCGAGGACGAGAAGGACGATCCGCCAAAGGTGAAGAACGTCGTTCTGGAGAATAAGAAGGAAGAGGCGGAGGAGTGAGACGTCGGCCCCTCGGGTCTCTCATCCAAGCTTGCATACACTTGGTACTAGACAGCCTTCATGCGCGTTTCAGAGCAAGATTCGCCCCTTGTCCACGATGACATTGTCATCGATGCTCAGGGTTGCATCCTCGAAGGACACTGGGAAGATGTAATCGCATTCGTTGGTGCCTCCCAGCCACTCGTTCTCGCCTATGGCGATGGTCACGGCCCCCTCAACGATTTCGTTCTCCAGGAACCCAAAGGCAGTCCTGGGGTTCAGGCCCACGGTCAGGTAACCCAACTGAGCTGCCCCCCGGTCCCTCTTGTCCTTCCAGAGCCTGGTGAACAGGTCGAGATTCTTCTTGGCATCGACCTTCTCAATGCGACCATCGGTGAAATCCCAGGTCAGCCCTCGGATGAAGTCCCCCGCCAGGGGTATGTCCTGCGTCGTCACAATCCTGCCCTCGCCGCTCCCCTGTCTCAAGGCAACGCTCAGGCATCCTGAGGGCAGGGACGAGAAGAATGTAGCCTTCTTGCCCGCGACTGGCCTCACCTCACCGGTGAAGATGATGGGGTCCGCCCCGTGGAGCTGGAAGGTGAACTCCGTCCCTCCGGGGGTCGTCAACCGTCCATCCTTCGCGCCCGCCATACGCTTGGTGAGGGCCACGCCGCTTTCCCGCAGGCGCGTGGTGTCTGCAGTCATAGACTCGAGGACGGAGCGATACCACCTGTCGTAGTCGAATCCGTAGGTCTTCGCCCTGTCCTCGGTAACCGACCCAAGGGTGATGGTCACGGAAGGGATCGGCTCGTCCTCAAAGGGCTCGTAGGTGGCATCAGCCCCTGCGGTGTTGGCCCTCCATCTGTCAGCAGCAATGTCCCTCATGGCCGCGGGGTTCGCTGGGCCCGTGATGTATACGGATGCCGTGACAGTTCGCCTGATGGACTGCTTGATCAGTGACGGCTCTCTCAACCAGCTCTCCGGGAGGTGCTTCAGGGCGTCAAACCAGATGTCGTCGGCCTCTACGCTGAGGGTGGTGTCCGCCCCGGCCCTTCGGGCCTCCTTAACGATCTCCTTCGCCAGCGGCATCGTGTGCTCCCACGTCTCCACCTGTAGGATGTCCTCTCCGCTGAGCTGAAGGATGTCTGTCACGACCCGGCTAGCAACCCGCTCTAGGTCCATTTTCAGATCTCTCCCCCCGGTCCACAGGCATGTGGACTGCCTTAAGGGCGCGCTCAAGGTGGCTCGGATCGATCAGAGCTTCTTTACCATCTTGAGGTCCTCGAGCATGGTCTCGAGGTCGTCCTCGTGCTCCACCTCGTCCTCGAGGATCTCCCGGACCATATGTGCCGTCACCGGATCGGCCTTTTCCACCTTGTCGTAGAGGTCCTTGTAGTATGTGATGGCGCACTCCTCTCCGTCGACGTTCTGCTTCAGAATTGCAGTCACAGACGGGTCTTCGGGCGTGTCATAGCCGCACTTGCCAAACTTGTACCAGTCTCTGGGCTCGAGGATCGGTGTCCCTCCTAGCTGCATGATCCTGTCCGCGATCATCCCCGCGTGCTTGATCTCGTCCGCCGCGTGCTCCATCAACTCGGCGGCCACAGCTCCCCTCATTGGGCCCCTAACTACTTTCGCCCCAACCCAATATTGATAGTAGGCCAGCCACTCATCTGACAGCGCTGTGTTGAGCATTTCGATGAGCTTGCCTATATCCATCTTGATGATCTCTCTTCCCACTCTGCCCATTCTCCTTCCTCCATCACCATCGGCGGTGACTTCAGCCATTAACCCCGCTCGCCTCCTTTAACCCTTGTCTATTTACTCTTCTGGCGTCGCGGTTTAGATGTCTTGTTTCCGAAAGTGCCAGGAGGTGATGACTAGTGGTATGACGGCCCACAGCAGCATCGAGACGGCGGTCGTCGTCACCGTCACAAAGGAGGGCATGACGTAGGAGTACCCGAAGACTCCTGTGATGCCGAAGACTCGTGTCGCGAAGAAGCTGAACGCGTCGCCAGGATTCGCCATTGCTGCAACGTAGAACCAGTCTGGGAACGTGATGGGCTCGCCAGGGAGCAGGCTGAAGCTGCCGCCCAGGGCGACATGGATTCCGGTCAGAAGGAGGTCGAAGATGACGGCCATCAAGAACCATATGAAGACCGCGAGGCCCACGGCAGTACTGCGGCGCTTCGAGAAGGTTGAGAGCAAGAGGCCCACGCTCAGGAATGACATAGCGAGAAGCACCGTCCCGCCGAGGAAGGTCAGGAATTCCCGCCACCCTTCAGTGCCGACTGAACCCATTATCACAAGCCCAGCGATACCAAGCCCCGCCAGGATTGACGCCGTGATTACAGCCGCCAACCCGATGAACTTCCCCAGTATTGTCTCGAGACGCGTAATGGGCATGGAGAGTAGCAGCTGGATAGACCCTCGCTCCCTTTCACCAACCAGGGCGCCGTAGCTGAGCATGAGTCCAAGAATTGGGACTAGGAAGATGCTTATGCTTAACATCCCAAGAGTAGTCTCAAAGAGGTCCTGGAAGCCCGTCCCACCGCCAGTTTGGGTGGCTCCGAAGTAGGACATGACAAGGGCAAAAACGATGAAGATAGCCGACAGGGCCAGGATCCACCTATTCCTCACGTTGTCCAGAAACTCCTTCTTCACGACAACCCACACTGAGCCGAGGTGGAATCCCTTCCCTCTTTTTGCCGTCTGTGCCATCACACCTCTCTCCTGGAATCCTCTGTGTAACGAAGGAAGACCTCCTCTAGGGAGGGATCCTCAGTGTGAAAGTCGCTTACCTGGATGCCAGCTTTCTCGAGTTGGGAGAGGACTCTCGGTCGGGTCCGAGGTTCACAGATGACTATGAGCTCTGTTTCCGTGGTTCGCGTCTCCTCCACGCCTTCTAGGCTCTTCAGCGCCTCCTCTGCTACTACGGGGTCGACATCCAAGGAGATCCTGAGGCGAGGCCGGATAGCCAGCCTCGTGCCGAGGTTCTGTACAGTATCCTCAGCAAGGAGTTTTCCTTTGTTGAGGATTCCCACGCGGGTCGCGAGTTCCTGCACTTCGCTGAGGATATGCGACGAGAAGAAGACGGTAGCACCATCGCTGTTCGCTTCCCTTATGCGATCCTTGACCGCCCTAGTCCAGTTAGGATCAAGCCCCGCCGTCGGCTCGTCGAGTAATAAGAGCTGTGGCTTTCCCATGAGCGCTTGAGCCACGCCCAGGAGCTGTATCATTCCCTTCGAGAATGTCCTGACCTTCTTGTCGGCAAACCGCCTTAGGCCCACAGATTCCAGGAGGTCAGGAAGCCCACCCTTGTCTACGCCCTTCAGACTTGCGAAGAAATCTAGGTTCTGGAGCGCGGTCAGGTTCTCATAGAAGGCTACGATTTCAGGTAGATATCCAGTGAGTCTCTTGATCTCGTGGGGCCTGGCCGAGAGATCCATTCCATCGATCAGAACTTGTCCGTGGTCGGGGTAGGTCAGGCCAAGGATAATCTTGAGGGTCGTCGTCTTTCCAGCGCCGTTGGGACCGAGGAACCCGTAGAGTTCGCCACGCTTAACGTCCAAGCTGACTGCGTCGACGGCCTTCAACTGCCCGAAGGATTTCGAGATGTCCCGTAGGGACAGGACAGCGTTGGACGCCACTCGTGAACGAGTAGGAGCGGCTATTTAACGATTCCACTCACAAGGCGACTTCAAGGAGACGGAAGACGTCATCGATTCTGTTGGCGATGGTGACGGTATCACCACCGGCGAAGAGCAGACCGACAATCTTGGGCTCACCATTCTCAACGGTACAGATGGCGCTCCCAGAATCTCCAGGGGCAGAGAACTGGCCATCAGTAACAATCACCTGGTCCTCGAAGGTGGCCGTCCTTCCAGCCCCGTAGCTGACCCGCACAGTGGCATTCAGGTTGGCGACCCGTCCGACGGTGGTTCCGGTAGTTCTTCCGGATTTCGTGACCTCCATGCCGATGGCGGCGACTTCCGTGTTCACGGGTGCACCGAGGTCGATAATCTCCGGTTTGATGTCCGCTGCGTCGGAGGGAAGTCCCAGGGCCGCGTCCACCAGGTTGGGCGATGCGGAGGGCACCACTGGGGCGAACCTACTCCTCCTTCCTAGGTGCCGTGATATGTAGTTCAAGCCTCCGGCAATCATCTGGGCGATGGGACACGTGCTGGGTCCGTTCTCAAAGGCCAGCGGGACGAATCTCAATAGAGAAGCGATGGTGTCGTCCCGGGTACCACCATCGAACGCACCAGGCTGTAGAATCATGTCTCCCGGGCTGGCGTCGTTGCTATTCGCGAGGACGTGGTTGTTTGAGAGGATCAACTGCCGGCCGTCGGCGTCCCGCACGACGCAGCCAAAGGTCCCGGCCGTCACGTTCACATGCCCGATGGACATGCCGGGTGGACAGGGGCGAACCCTCACCGTCCTGGAGTAGGCGACGATCTCCCCTGTCTCGATTACGTCGGTCTTCACGTCATCGACGGTCTCGGGTATGGTCTCATCCTCATCCAACGAGGTGAGGGGTTCCTTCTTCTTGACGAAGACAGTGACACAGAGTTCGTCCCTCTCCTCACCGCCGACGATCTTCTTTCCAATGGCGACGCCGACGACGTTCTTCTTCGCCAGAAGCCTATCCTTGTGGCGACGAAGCGCGCTCTCACAGGCATCCATCTCCTTCTTGGGCTCTCCCTTCGGTTGCATCTAGCTCCTCCAGTCCTGGGAACGCCTCGAGCTACCTTGTGTCCTCTCGACTACGGCGCCCCGGCTCTTATGGGTTTGCATGCCGGAGGCAGGCATCCAGATTCCGTGTCCGACGCGGAGGTAAGGCTCCACAAATCGGCCGAGCGGCTATCTCGCGGTGAAGGTCCCGGCGGTAAGGGGGAGTAAGGAGCCAGATGAACTTCCCAACTTTTTCTCTCTGGTGCGAGCGTCCCCTATCTCTCGCAGCAGTACGGCCTCTCCTGGATCCGAGGTGAAGACCTGCCCGGCTTCCTCGTTGAGGCGAATCCAGGCCTCGTCGTGCTTACGCAACGCGTCGAAACACATGTACTGCTAAGATTCCGAGAACCGGGCCAAGTGGAAGCGGCCAAATCCAAGGACGTAGGCGTAGGTCCCGCGATACCTCCAGCTCAGAGGCGCATGATCCTCCAGTGCCTTCTCGTTCTTCTTCACCCACTACTGGAAGTCCTCCATTCGACCCTCCTTTACGTTTCCGCTCTGCAACCAGATCACTCTGATCACCTCCTCCCCACGTCGGGGCCTTGGTCACTTAGATGCGCCCCTCCCTGGCGTCGGACCGGTCAGGCCGACTTTCCGTATGAACTCTCTCAGAAGCGTTACCTTCATGCCCGGCCGAGAGATGGGCCCTTGGAGGATTGCGTGTGACATCAATGGAGGAGAGCATAGCATCTCGAGTCGTGAAGGAGTGCCTTGGCATTGGAAAGGGGGATGTCGTGATCATCACAACCTACCCTCACACGATCACCTTGGCGAACGCCATCTCCATGGAGTGCTACCGACAGGATGCAGACCCGCTAACCGTGTTGGACACCGATGAGGTCTTCTATGGGCACATGGACGTTCTCTCCGAGAAGAGTCTCGCCACCACATCCGCCCACTGTCTCGGCCTGGCTGACTACGTGAAGTACTACATCTGGTTGGGAGGCCCTGAGGACCCCTCCCGGATGAAGGAGGTTCCTGAGAGCAAGTTCTCGGCCCTGTTTGAGGGCGAGAAGGCTCACTGGGACAAGAGTCTGAAGATGAAGCATCTGTCTGCTGGTCTGGCCATCGGCCAGGTGACTCCCCAACGGGCACGGACCTACGGGTTTGATTACGACGCTTGGAAGGCGATGGTGGAAGCTTCCATGGCCGTGAGCCCTGCGCAGCTCTCTGAGGCCGGAGCGAGGCTTGAGCCGTCGTTGAGTGGGAAGGGCACCGTCAGGGTGACTGCACCCAACGGGACGGACCTCACCTTCCGCCTTGGGGGTAGGACGCCACAGATCTCCGATGGCATCCTGGACAAGGCCGACATCGAACGGGGATCCCTCGGAGTTGGACTACCGGCGGGTACCATAGATGTCTCGGTAATGGAGGACAGTGCCGATGGTACCGTCATCTTCGACATCCCAGTCCCTCAGGTCGGGGTGCTCATAAAGGACATGAAGTGGGTCTTCGACAACGGCAGGCTCGCGGAGATCTCTGCCGGGGAACACGCGAAGGCCTTGAAGGCCCTCTACGAGGGCGCCAGCGGAGACAAAGACAGGCTGGGGGGATTGGGGATCGGTCTGAACCCCCAGGCGGAGACGGGCTTTCTGTCCAATGAGATTTCTCAAGGGGCCGTGAGCCTGTTCATCGGAGACAATCGTGAGCTTGGCGGGAAGAACGAGAGCGACTGGGGCTTCCAGGGGACTCTGGGTAACGCGACTCTCGAGATTGACGGCAAGACGCTCGTGATGG
The DNA here is from genome assembly GCA_964347325.1 of uncultured Methanomassiliicoccales archaeon. Lineage (GTDB taxonomy): Archaea > Thermoplasmatota > Thermoplasmata > RBG-16-68-12 > JAJISG01 > JAJISG01. Next base: position 111,557 of record CAYFYA010000002.1, read on the forward strand.
AGGGGAAGCTAGCCATCTGAGGACCTCACAGTTCCGACGGACTCGGCTCCAAGGGCTGAGGACACAGAAAAGCCTTTGAATAGGAGGGGCATTCCCCCCCATGCCTACCATACGCGACGCTAAGATGCTTGGTGGAATTGGAGCCATTCTGCTCTTCATTCCGTTCGTGAGCATAGTCGGCTACATCCTGATTCTCGTCGCGATGAAGTACATGTCTGATGTCACGAGGGACCGCTCGATCTGGGACAACTCTTTGTACGCCGTCATACTGGTCATCGTAGGTGCGGTTGTTGGGCTGATGTTCATCTTCCTCCCCTTGATAGGTCTGGGGATATTCGACATCGGGGTCAGCCCGCTCGATCCCTTTGCCTACTACGCCTCGGCTGTCGTCCTCATCGGTCTCGCAGTCACGTGGGTCTTCTCCCTTATAGGGGCCATCTTCTGGAGAAGAGCGCTGGATTCTTCAGCGGCTCACACCCAAGTGACCTTGTTCGGCACCGCTGGTCTCCTCTACCTCCTCGGAGCAGTCCTGGTCATTGTCATCGTCGGCATCTTCCTGGTATTCGTAGCTAACATCCTTCTGGTCGTCGCGTTCTTCACGCTGCCAGACGAGCTACCAGGATCACCTGGGATGGAGATGGCTCCGCCGCCAGCCTAGGCGGAGGGCAGGCAATCCACTCGGGACACGTGCGAGGAGAGGGATTCCTAAGCTCCCTTCAGTAGAGCCCGAAGCACCGTGTGGAGAATCCCCCCGTTCCGGTAGTACTGGACCTCCACTGGGGAGTCGAGGCGTGCAAGGGCAGAGAAGGTCTTGGATTGCCCCGAAGCCGAACGCGCAGTCACCGTCAGGCTCCGACCAGGCGAGAGGTCTTCTCCAATTCCTCGAATATTGAAGACCTCGTCCCCCTTCAGGCCAAGGGCCGTCGCCCCCTCCCCTTCCCTGAACTGTAGAGGCAGGACGCCCATGCCTACCAGGTTGCTCCGATGGATCCGTTCGAAGCTCTCCGCGAGAACGGCACGAACGCCCAGGAGGCGGACGCCCTTCGCCGCCCAATCTCGGGAACTCCCAGAGCCGTACTCCTTTCCGGCGAGAACTATGAGGGGTGTCCCCTCGCCCTTGTAGCGCTGGGCAGCCTCAAAGACGGTCATCTTCTCGCCGCTGGGTAGGTGAAGTGTTACGCCCCCCTCGGTTCCGGGGACCAGGAGGTTCTTCAATCGGATGTTCGCGAAGGTGCCTCGGACCATGACTTCGTCGTTCCCGCGCCGTGAGCCGTAGGAGTTGAAGTCCTCTTGCTCAATCCCTTTCCCTATTAGGAACTGTCCAGCAGGGCTATCAACGGGAATTGCCCCTGCTGGTGAGATGTGATCTGTGGTCACTGAATCCCCCACCATGACCAACACCCGCGCCCCTCGGATCTCCTGAACAGGTGGTAGATCCGACGTGAGTTCCCGGAAAAAAGGAGGTTCTCTGATGTATGTAGATGCCGGATCCCAAGGGTAGACGAGCTCCTTGGTTCCCTCGATGGAGTTCCACGTCTCGTTGCCCCTGAAGACGTCCTTGTAGCGGTCCCTGAACTGTTCCGGCGTGACCGCCTCTCCCACCGCTTGACGAATCTCATCCTGGGTCGGCCAGATGTCCTTCAAGAAGACATGATTGCCGTTCAGGTCCGTTCCCAAGGGATCACTAGTCAGGTCAATATCCGTGGAGCCCGCCAAGGCGTAGGCGACCACTAGGGCCGGTGATGCCAGGTAGCTCGCCTTAACGAGAGGGTGAATCCTTCCCTCGAAATTCCGGTTGCCGCTGAGGACCGCCGAGGCCACCAAGTCGCCCTCCGTCACGGCTCTCTCGACCTCTGGGGGTAGAGGGCCACTGTTGCCAATGCAGGTTGTGCATCCGTAGCCAACCAGGTAGAATCCCAGTTGCTCGAGATGGGGGAGTAGGCCAGCCTTCTCCAGGTAGTTGGTCACCACGCGCGACCCGGGGGCGAGACTCGTCTTGACGTAGGGAGGAACACGAAGCCCTCTATCCGCGGCCTTCTTCGCCAGGAGTCCCGCTCCTAACATCACCGAGGGGTTGGAGGTGTTGGTGCAGCTCGTGATGGCAGCGATGACGAGAGCGCCGTGACCTAGCGTGTGGCGGGCACCGTTGTATGTTACGTGAGCAACGCGCCCCATCTCCTCCTCTTTCAAGGCGAATCCCTGGGCGGCCGTTGGGGCCTTGAGGGCGCGGCGGAAAGCTTCTTTCATTTCGGGAAGGGCGATGCGGTCGTGGGGGCGCTTCGGCCCCGCTAGGCTTGGCTCCACGGTCCCGAGGTCGAGGCTTACGGTTTGGGTGAATTCCGGATTCGGGGAGTTCTCGGTGCGGAAGAGGCCCTGTTCCTTTGCGTACCGTTCAACGAGGTCGACCTGGTCCTCGCTCCTGCCAGTGAGCCGCAGGTAGTCGAGGGTCATCTCGTCGATGGGGAAGTATCCTATTGTCGCCCCCTGTTCCGGGGACATATTGCTCATGGTGGCGCGGTCTGGAACACTCAGGCTGGGGAGACCGTCACCGAAGTACTCCACGAACTTGCCTACCACACCCTTCTTGCGGAGCATCTCCGTGGCGGTCAGGACCAGATCCGTGGCGGTGGCGCCTTGGGCGAGCTCACCGTAGAGCTCGAAGCCGATGACCTCTGGCGTGAGGATGTACAGCGGTAGCCCCAATATGGCTGCCTCAGCCTCGATGCCCCCTACACCCCAACCCAGCACGCCGAGACCGTTTACCATGGGGGTGTGGGAGTCCGTGCCTACAAGGCTGTCCGGGAGGGCTACCTGTCCAGCATCCTCCGCCCGCAGGGTAACTACAGGGGCCAGATACTCCAAGTTCACTTGGTGAACGATACCCGTGGAGGGAGGGACCACTCGGAAATCGCGTAAGGCGTTCTGTCCCCAGTGCAGGAACTCGTAACGCTCACGGTTGCGGTGGAACTCGATCTCTGAGTTCAGCCTAAGGGCCTCCGGGGTCCCGAAGCGGTCTACTTGAATGGAGTGGTCTATCACCAGGTCCACTGGCACATGGGGCTGGATCAGGCCCGGTTCTCCACCCATCCGCGCCATAGCAGATCTCATGGCGGCCAGGTCGACTAGACTAGGCACGCCCGTGAAGTCCTGAAGGAGAACCCGGGCGGGTTTGAATGGGATCTCCCGATCCCCTGGGTGGCGCGGGTTCCAGCGCGCGAGAGTTTCGATGTGCTCAGCGGTGACTTCGAAGCCGTCCTCGTGGCGGAGCATGGACTCCAAGAGCACCAGAAGGGAGCGCGGCAAACGTGAGACCTCCGCAACGCCCTCTTCCTCGAGCTTGGGCAAGCGGTAGAACGCAGCCTTGCCGCGCCCCGAGTCGAACGTCGAGCAGGTGCTATAACTATCGGTTTCTGGGTCCGTCACGCGCCAACCTCCCGCTTTGGAGTGGGAGTCCCGGAAAGCCTAAAAATCTACCCAACACTCGCTTAATAAGCTTGGGCCGAATCGCCTCCCGTCGCCGTGCTTGGGCTTCTCTACAGACGATCATAAGCGCGCAGGATGAGTTCTGGTAAGTCCTTGTACGGGACCTTAGGCGCCCTACCGAGTTTCTTCCGCAGGTCGACTCCGGCGACGGCGGACCAAGCCGCATTGCCGATTACGGAGCGGGCGCAAAGGGACTGGGACTCCGGCGAGGCGTTCTCGTCCCAATCATTGCCCAGCTTCTCTGCTGCCATGAGAGAGAAACGGAACTCCGCGGCTCCGGGGACGTCCTTGTCATCCAGGGCCTGGGCCAGACGCGTCGTGTAGGTGTCGAAGTCGATCTGCCCCGCCTCCCACGCTTCAACGAGGGGAAAGCAGTCCGCACTCCCACAGATGCCTATGCTGACGCTCTCCGCCACCCGCAGAGCATTCTCTGCAGCCCGCCGATGGTCCCCTCGACGTTGGTGTTCCGTCGCCGCGGTCAGGAAGTAGATGTGATGTAGGAGCTCGAAGAGGGCGGCGCCCTCCTGCATTTCCTTCCACCTCTCCAGGAGGGGCTTCACATTACGCTGGAGCTTCCCCTCGGCCCCCAGGAGGTCGTCCAGTGCCTGCGATTCCTCCCACAGGTCAGCGCGAAGCTGTTCGGAGTCTCCATCCCACCCGGGCATCCACAAGAAGTTGTGCAACTCCCGAATGTCCTTCCCCATCCGCCCCTCCAGGGTCTCGAAGGAGGCCATGGTCAACCAGGCAACCGATCGGTCGGGCGAAATATAAGGGTAGGGTGGTCCAGGAATTCTTCGCGTGAGGGTACAGAGGCGCTATCGTGCCCGTGCAGGAATCTTGATTAGGGAGTCTTCTCTAGGTTTGGCAGGTGGACGTCGAAGATTCGGCCGGTGACGAGCCAGGTACCCGAGTACCTGAGAAAGAGTCACGGGCTACGCTCCCGTCCCGGGGTGGAATACGAGGCCGCATTGGTTGGGACCCTCTTGAGCCTGGCCTGGTCCTCGTGGCACTGATCCTCGTGGTCTTAGCCTCCCTCACTCCGTGGTGGGGTGTTGTCTTGGACACCACGAGGCCCGGCTACGCATCGAGTTCCGGCGTCGACTTTGGACTCTGGTCCGCAGAGGATTGGGACTTCGCCGCCCTTCCAGGCACCGTCTTTCGACGATCCACCGTGTTGCCGTGGTGGGACTTTGTCGTGGAGTACCCTGAGTTCGCGGCCTATGACGATACAGCAATTCTACTGCTTGCTCTATGGGGAGGGACCCTGGCACTCTCCCTGTACGCACTCCTGAGTCGTCGGGTCATCGGGCCTCGTGGTCGGGGCCTGCCCACGGTGGCACAGGCTGCTGCTCTGATCGCGGTCGCCGCCATGGTTATCCTAACCGCCGTGCTGTTCCCTGCGGTCGCCGACACTGGCAGCTTCTTCGGGGTGGACGGACGTCTCTCGTGGGGGCCCAAGGTGGGCTGGTTTGTCTGCCTCGCCGCCCTGCCTTTCCTCTTTTTCTCCACCGCCATTGCCTGGGGTACCGACCGCAGGCTACGAGGTCACTGCTGGTTCTGCTTCCGTGAGGTGTCGGGCGAGGTCTGCGAGTATTGTGGGAAGCACCAGTAGGAAGGGACTCAGCCAGTTCCCTCGTCCAACCAAGCCTGGAACGCGTCAAATCCCTGCTCCCTTCCGAGGAAATCCGACACCAGTTCAGCGGCTGGCTTGTTGCTTCCCTGCTCGAGAATCGTCCGTCTGTACCTCAGTGCTTCAGGTTTCTCCGTCAGGGACGGCTGCTCAAGGAAGACACTGAACAGGTCCTTCGCGATAACCAGGGACCACATGTAGGTGTAGTAGATGGCTGAATAGCTGTTAAGGTGGCCGAAGCCGCACTGGAAGTAGGTGTCCTCAAACCACGGGAGGAGGTCGTACCTCTGGTGCAGCTGCTTGGCCATGGCGGAAGTGTCCACCTTGGTGGCATCGCGATTGTAGTAGTTGAGCGACAGGGCAGCCAGGTACATCTGTCGGCGGACATTGAGCCCCCGCGAGACGGCCTCGGCCTTCTTCATACGCTGGACCAGCTCTGACGGGATCGGCTCTCCCGTCTTGTAGTGGGTGGCGAAGCCCTGCAACACCTCGGGGTCCCGGCCCCACTCCTCAAGGAGCTGGGAGGGCACCTCGATGAAGTCCCACTCCATGAAGGAGGGGGCGTTCTTTGCCCACTTGACCCGACCTGAGAGCATGCTGTGGAGGAGGTGGCCGAACTCGTGGAAGAAGGTGATTACCTGGGTGTGTTCCATGAGGGCTGGACCCTTGCTGGGATCTGGGAAGTTGCACATCAGGACGCCTTGGGGCAACTGAATGCCGCCGACCCCACGGACGACAGTGGCGGAAGCGGCATGGCTGAACTTCCCCTCCCTCGGGTACAGGTCGAGGTAGAACCTGCCGATCTGTGAATCCCCCTCGTATACGTCGTACGTCAAGACAGACTCGTGCCAGATGCGGCTCTCGTCAGCGCGCTCGTATCGGAGGCCGTAGAGTTCGCCAGTGATACCAAGAAGACCTTCGAGGACCTTCCCAAACTGGAAGTAGTACCGGGCTTCGCGCGCGTCGAAGCCGTACTCCTCCGCCTTAATGACCTCTGGGTAGTAGAACCGGTCCCAGACGTTGACTTCTACCGCACCGGGCTCGTCCTTCCTCTTCCTTGCCAGGAGGGCATCGTGGTCCGAATGTGCAGGCCCGTCAGCCGCCAGCGTGACCCTCTCGATGAACTCTGCGGCGGCAGCGCTGGAACCTATCATCTTGTCTTCGGTGATGAAGTCCGCGTAGTGGTCATAACCCAAGATCCTCGCCAGCTCATGACGCTTGGAGAGCAGCCTGTCAAGCACCTCGAGGTTGTCCGGGTGGCCTTTATTCATATAGGCCTTCATCAGGCGTTTTCTGACGTCAGCTCTCTTCGCGTAACGGAGGACAGGGAATAGGTCGGGGTACTGGGTTGTGATGGTAATCTTGCCATCGTCACCCGGCGGGTGCGCCTCAATGAAGTCCTTCGGCAACCCCTCCAGCTCGTCAGCATTTTCCATCTTGATCGAACGCACGTCGTCGTTGATTCTGCGATCGAATTCCTGGCCTATGGCGACGATCGCGTCCCTGAGCTTCTTGATCTTTGCCCTTGTGGCGTCGTCGCGGTCGACACCTGCCCGTCGGAAGTCCCGGAGGATCTTGAAGACGGCGTAGCGCGTCTCCTCGTCCTCGCCTTCGACATCGAGGGCGGCGAAGGCCTCGAACAGCTCTCGGTTCAGGGAGAGTTCTGTCTCGAAACTCTTGGCCGCTTGGTGCACCTTCTCGCCCGCGCCGCGCATGGCCTTGTCCGGGTGCAAATTGAAGAGGTCGTCCCCCTGGTTGGATACCTCAAAGTAGTCCAACTGCAGTTCATTGAAGGGGACCAAGGTGTTCTCCACTGTCCTCGGACCCTCGACTGTGAGGATTCCTTTCAGAACCTCCCGGGCGTGACCCAGGCTTTCCTTCGCCCTCTGCGAAACCTCCTCTGGAGAGCCAGCAAACATCAGTTTCGGGGTCGTCAACCCTCCACTCATTACCTCACCCACTTCATCGCCTCGGTCGGTGCTGCTGACCATGAGGCCCTCCGGCTTAAGAAGCTTACTTGGCGTGCCGGGTCGGTGCCACATTTGGGTCTGATTTTGGGATACGGTCTTATGTGAAGCGGTCACCTCCAGAAGCGTGGAACTTTCCCGACGCGCGTTGGTAATAACCGCCGTGGTTCTGGTAGTCCTCGCAATCTTTGCGTGGTACTTGATCTCCCCCCTCTTCATTGCTACGGTCGGCCAGGAGGAACTTGGGGAAGGGTTCGGCACCGTTCTAGCTACCGGCACCTTTACGGACGGAGCACCGGGACACTACGGCTCTGGCAGCGCGACCGTTCTGACAGACGGCGCCTCCTACCTCTTGCGGTTTGAAGAGTTCTCCGTCACCAACGGGCCGGGACTCCACGTCTACCTGTCGAGGGGGGCTCTGGTCGGTAGCGGCGACCTGGACCTTGGGGCCCTCAAAGCCTCCCAGGGGTCCTCAAACTACAACATCCCCGCTGGCATTGACCCACTGGAGTTCAGTTACGTCGTCATATGGTGCGTGCCCTTCTCAGTTCAGTTCGCCTACGCTCCGTTGAGTCCGCTTGACGGGAGCTATCCGAGGTGAACTTGCAGGCTAGCGACTCACAACCCCCATCCCAGGCAGTCAGGGCCCCCCTCCTCCTGTCGCCGAGCTGTATCATAAGATGCGCCAACACGTCCGCCTCCGTTTCACTAAACCTTTAACGGCACATCCGCCTCATCCGATCATGGCCCGACGCTGGGTCGACTACGCCATCTTCGCTCTCCTCAGCCTTATCTGGGGGAGTACTTGGTTGGCCATCAAGATCGGCCTCGAAGGGGCTCCCCCATTCTTGGGGGCCTCCCTGAGGTTCGTCATAGCGGCTGCCGTCCTGGTCATCCTTTCGATTGCCCTACGTGCTCCGTGGCCTCGGGGTCGCCTGGAGTGGAGCGTCGTGGTCTTCATCGGGATTGTCATGTTCGTTCTGGACTATGGGCTGATCTACTGGGCCGAGGCCAACGGCGTCGAGTCGGCCCTGGCAGCTGTCCTGTTCGCCACGATGCCCTTTCAGACGGCGCTCATGGCCCACGCCATGGTGAGGCAGGAGAGGCTCTCGGCAAGGGGGATTGTCGGTATCTCCATCGGGTTCGGCGGCATCGTCCTGGTCTTTAGCGGCGAACTCGGAGGCGTTGGCGTGGAGAAGGCTCTCCCGATGCTAGCCGTCATAGTGAGTGCGGCGTGCGCCTCAGCGGCCTCCGTCGCCGTGAAACGATGGGGTCGGAAAGCCAGCCCCTACACCTGGAACGCCGCGGCTATGGCTATTGGCGCTACCGGGCTGGCGGCTCTATCCCTCGGCGCAAGAGAGCCGCTGGTGGTTCCGGGCTGGCCGGAGGGAATCCTCTCCATCTTGTACCTAGCCATCTTTGGAACTGTCATCGCCTTCGTGGGTTACCTGCGACTGCTCAAGACGATCCCGGTCACGACTATGTCCTTCATCGCTTTCATCACACCCATCGTCGCCCTTCTTCTCGGGGTAGGTCTCGCTTCGGAGACCCTGGAACCCATTGCCGGCGTAGGAGCTGCGGTGACCTTGGGCGGAATAGCCCTGTACTCCTGGCGGAGAAAGATCCCCGTTGCTGCATCCGCGGAGGCTGCTCCGACACCGCTCGATCCTGGAACCCGTGGGAGTTAGGTCACACCTCCATTTGCCGGGGAGACAGAGGTTCCATCAACACAAGGGAGGTTCTAATCACCAGCTGAGGGGGACGGTCCGGCGGCCTCCTTCCCCCAAAGGCCCAAGTTCTCCACCGCCACGAGGTACACGAGCCACGCCGTCGCCGATCCCGCGGAGGCGGTCTCTGGGACCGCCACCCCGCCCCCGTAGACGCCAATCCAGTATAGGATCCACACGAGCATGTAGGCCGCTACCGGAGCTACTGTTAGCAGGCTTCGGGCTTCCACGGCGTAGACGATCATCGCTGCCCACAACAACAAGAAGAAGGTCACGGAGACGACGCCGTGAAGAGTACCGTAGACCTCATCGAACACGCTGACGGACTGTAGTGCCAGGGCGGCTAGTATGAGGGCAACAGCAGTGAAGAGTCGACGAAATCTGAGGTTTAGCAGCCCGTACGCCAGTAGCAGGAAGCCGCCGAAGAACAGGCCGAAGTTGTAGTACGGCGCTGCTGCACTTGCCGTCGAGTGCCCGAGGTCGCTGAGGGCGTTGGAACCCCACGAGAACCAGGGGGAGAGGCTAATGGAGTAGCCTATGAATGCATAGGCTACGGCTGGCCCTAGGATGGCCAGAATCCAGGTCCTCCCGACATTCATGGGACTGCATGCTGCTGAGGATACGTATAGGTGTTGGCAAGAGGATCGGCGGGTCAGCGTTATGATTTAGCTACGGTGCGCATACAGACTGTCGACCATGTCGAGTGAGGAGCACTTCAGGAAGCTAGAGCGTATGTACGCGCGTGCGCCTATCAACGAGTACTTTAGGCCCAAGCTACACGTTCTTGAAGGCAGCACCGAGGTTGTCATGCCCGTCCGACGGGACCTCTTCCATGCGGCCGAGGGCATTCATGGAGCAGTCTTCTTCAAGATCCTGGACGATGCTGCCTTCTTCGCCGTCAACTCCCTAGTCGAAGACGTCTTCGTCCTCACCGTTTCCTTCACAATCTACTTCACGAGGCCTGTGTCGGGCGGCGAGCTGAGAGCCACGGGCCGGGTCGTTCACGCCTCCAGGAGGCTGTTCGTCGCCGAATCAGAGATCGTGGACTCCGACGGCCGTCAGGTTGCTCGGGGCAGCGGTACCTTCATGCGGAGCAACATCACGCTGGACCGCAGGGTCGGGTATGAGTGAACTGGCGGCTCTGCGGCCTATTGGCCATCCCGGAGCTCAGCTGTTGCCCGTCCCAACGGAATCCTACCGAAAGGTTAATTGCGATACGTCCTTGGCTTGAGTCGGCCGAAAGGACAACCACACGGCAGGTGTGAGAGCGATGGTGGAGTCAGTGATTGAGATAGTTCCCTTCGACGCGCTGAGCGCGACCCGGGAGGAGTGGACTAGGTATCATGAGTTCCGGCGCCTGAGGCATGAAGAGACGAGCCCAGAAGATCCCGTCATGACCGACGACGTCGCGGAAGAACTACTCAGACGTCCGATCGAGCAATCGAAGGTCAAGCGCTTCGCCGTTCTTGTTTCAGGCAGGCCCGAGACGATCATTGGGAGGCTCGTGTTCGAAATGTTCAGAGAGGGCGCCCCTTCTTACGAATCCAACAAACACCTCGCGCAGGTCGACATAGCGCTTCTGACGCCCTATAGGCGCCAAGGATTCGGCAAGGAGCTGCTCGCAAAAGCCGTTGAGCAGGCTAAGGAGACCGGCAAGACCCTCATCGTCGGTGGTTCGGACGAGGGGGATGGAAAGGCCTTCATGAAGGCCATCGGAGCAGAGGTCGCCCTCCAAAGCAGGGAGAACCGACTCCACCTAGATCGACTCGATTGGGACATGGTGGAGGAGTGGGCTGAAGGTGGGAGGGAGCGGAATCCTGAGTGCGACCTCCTCCTATTCACGGGTCGGATGGAGGAGAGTCTCGTCGAGGAGTACTGCAGGGTTCTAACGGAGACCCTCAACCAGCAGCCCTTTGATGACCTGCAGATCGGTGACATCGTAATCACACCCGAGACCAATCGCGAGCTGGAGGATAGGACTGCGAGCGTAGGTGGGACGTGGCTCCGCTATCTGACCCGTGAGCCCGACGGCCGCATCTCGGGTCTGACGGAGATGCAGTATCAGCCGGAGCAGGAGACGATAATCAACCAGGGCATGACGGGCGTGAAGGAGGAGTATCGAGGTAGGGGGCTCGGGAAGTGGCTCAAGGCGGCCATGCTTCTGAAGCTCAGGGAGGAGTTCCCCCAGGTGAAGGTGGTGTCCACCAGGAACGCTTCATCCAATGCCGCGATGCTCTCAATCAACGACAGGCTGGGTTCCAGGTCCCACAAGGAAGGGACCGTGGGACAGATCACCGTTGAAGCCCTGGAGGCCTATCTGAGTCGATAGCGGGCGGCTCTGGCTCCGGGGCTCAATCCTTGAGAAATACCTCCACGAGAGGGCTTCCCGCGACCCAGGCATCGAGGCGCCACGCTCCTCGCATCCTCTGCAGTAACGCCGAGAGAATCCGTCTTCTGCTATCCTTGTCTGTGATGGGCACTGCACTTGCTGGAAGGTCAGCACGGGTCCCGCCTTTCATGTGAAAGGTGAATTCAGGGTTCTCGAGGAGATTGGCGTACCAGTCTCTTCGTCCGGGCGTCCCCGTGATGTAGATATGATCCTCCAGTTTGTGGAACCATATCTCAATCCTCCTGGGTGTCCCAGTCTTCCGACCGGTCGTCGTGATGTCGATAGTCCTATCCCTCTCCAGGGCCAGCTTTACTCTCTCGTCCACCGTCCCAGACCCTCCAATGGGCATTCGCGCCACGGCTAGTTGTGCAGGACCTTGAGTGCGTGATCGAACCAGGCTTGCCCAATGTCCCTGCTCCTAAGGGCTCCTTCCTTCACAGCGAGTCTACCACGCCAGGTTACTTAAACGTGCGAAGGGGAAGGACATAGCTAGGGCTTGCCCGTCGGGTCCCACCCTGTGGCTAGGCTCTTGTCGAGGGCATCCAAAGCTTCCATGTAATCCACAGAGAGTTCGAAGTCGAAGACGCTAGCGTTCTCACGGATGCGCTCTGCATTGGAGGACTTCGGTATCTCGATGAAGCCGTGCTGGAGCCCCCATCGAATGAGTATCTGGGCTGGGGTCCTGCCGTAGGAACTTGCGACCTCGCCCAGTCGCCGGTTGTTTAGCATGCGTCCCTTCGCAAGAGGGCTGTATGCCTCCACCAGGACGCCCTTCTGGCGGCAGAGTTCCACGGTGGCCCTTCGCGAGAGGTAGTTCCAAGGGTGCAGCTCGATCTGGTTGACCGCCGGCACCACCTCCGAATTCTCAAAGAGTTCCTCCAGGTGGTGAACCATGTAGTTAGATACACCGATGGATCGGCACCTGCCGTCCTCTAGAATGGTCTCCAGTGCACGCCATGTGTCCAGACGCTTTCTCTCCACGGGCCAATGGATGAGGTAGAGGTCGATGTAGTCGAGGTTGAGGCTCTGGAGGCTTTGGTCGAAGGCCCGCAGGGCCGGCTCGTAGCCGTGGTCGCTATTCCAAACTTTCGTCGTGACGAAGACCTCACTTCGGGGGACCGAGCCCTCGCGAATCACCCTCCCCAGCGACCTTTCATTTCCGTAGAGTGACGCGCTATCGAAGAGTCTGTACCCAAAGCTAAGGGCGTGTCGGACGGCGGTCTCAGCCTCAGGACCATCCTGCAGCCTATACATGCCAAGACCAAAGGCCGGTATGTCGAGGCCGTTGTTCATCCGGTACATGGGGATGGGCGGTACCATCGTGCTCACGTACGACGTGGGGCCTCTTAAGCTCCAAGCCTATGAGGCTCCCCCCGCGGGTCACGTTGGTGTTATCGAATTTGATAGTTTCGAGAGAATTTAAATCCTATGGGCGTATTCGGCGTCGGGGAGGAGGGCAGCCTGAGGCATCACCGAGTTCTCTTGACGATCGCGGCCCTAGTGGCAGTGTTCGGCGCCGCCCTACTCTACTCATCGTTGGACCCGCGACCTGTGACCGTGAGGGGGAGCGAGACTTTCCAGATCCCCGACGGTGATGGGTGGCACTCCTTCTTCGAGCTCGAGATGCTGGAGGGAGGTGTGGTTTCGGTAGACTATGCCGAGTCCGGGGATGGATCCGTCGATGTGTTTCTCTTCAGAGAGGGGGACTATGGCCTGTATGAAGCCACAGGGCTCCTCCTTCCACCACTCGGAAGCATGAGCGGATCCTCTGGTGCGTTCAGCGTCAACATTACTGGCGATGGGACGTACTACCTCGTTTTCACACACGGGAGCGGTTTCGAGTCCGTCATCCAAGAGGTGGAAGTCAGCTACATCTTCGCAGGCCTCCGGCCGGAGGGCCCCGATGTCGTCATAGCTCGGGCAGGCTTTGTATTGGTGATCGTTGCCGCCACCCTCGGTAATCTAGGCGGCTACCTATTCTTCAGGTCGAGATCGGGCAGCCGGGCGTGACCAAGTTACTCCGGAGAGCCCGGTTGGCGACACGTCCATGTGTTGATTCGAGTTGCGCTTGAGGGCGGTGGCTGCCTGGCCCAAGTCCTCCGATCCACGGGGGTAGACCGAATCGCTTAAGTACCGTTCTCAGACCTTACACCGGCCATGGCCATCTTGGAGCCTCTTGCCTCTCTCATCATCTCAATCCTCTTCATCGTGGTTGGCCTCATCGTCGCCTACGCCGGAGGAGTCCTCGTCAGGAGCATCTTCGCCATTGCCGGTGCCATCGTCGGCGGCTCCCTGGGGTATGCAGGGGGGACCCTACTCGGGGACTTCACCATGTCAATCATCCTGGCCATTGTCGGAGCCATCCTCCTGGCTGCCCTCTTCACCTTCCTTGTCAGGCTGGGCCTCGCCCTGGTCGTGGGTGTGCTGCCGGCCTGGGGGGTGTACATCTACCTTGGAGGCACGACAGGCGGCTTGCCCGAGTTTCAGGCCACCGCTACGATCGCCGCAATCGTGGTCTTCATCGTTGCTGCAGTCATCGCCTACGCTCTCTACAAACCGCTGCTGGGTATGGTTACTGCTCTCTTTGGCGGCCTACTGGTCGGAGTTAGCGTGAACTCCATTCTGCTCAATCCAGCGGGACTGGATTCCACGATCTCTGCCATCGTGGCCATAGTAGTAGGCGCAGCGGTCTTCATTGGCGGAGCCATCAGACAGTCTCGGGCGAGCTGAGGTGCGAGGGAGATCAGAGGCGAGGTTGGGACTGCATAGCTAGGAGGGGTTAAGACTCCGGCCGCCTTTGCGACTCCATGGTGTACGATGAAGTCTTGGCCGATCGCGTCCGCAGTGAGCTGTCCGGACTTGAGGGCCTGACCGAGAGGAAGATGTTCGGAGGGATAGCCTCCATGCTCGACGGAAAGATGGCTGTTGGCGTCATCAAGGACGATCTCGTCGTTCGGGTCGGACGGGAGCGCCACGAGGAGGTGCTGGCTCAGCCTCACGTACGCGAGATGGACTTTACGGGGCATTCCATACGCGGATTCGTTTACGTTGGTCCCGAGGGCTCCAGGACGGACGGAGATCTGGCAACCTGGGTTAGCCAGGCGGTCGAGTTTGTCAAGACCCTTGAGGATTAGTTGTTAACTGGGAGCGGTCCTCTCGGAGGGCCAAAGATGGAGTCTGGCGACGAGTCAAGGGAAACCTTACGGCCCGACTACCGCGACCGAGAGGAGTCGGCCAAAGAGCAAGAAGCTAGCTTCCGCAACCTGGTGAAAGAGTTGGGGTCGACGACTCACGCCACCTTCGGACTCTACCGCTACCCAGCGAAGTTCATCCCCCACGTCGTCGCGTATGCCCTGAGGCGTTATTCAAGGGCAGGGATGAGCGTGTTTGATCCCTTCGCTGGATATGGTACCGTGGGGACAGTAGCCCGCCTCTACGGGAACCACTATGAGCTGTGGGACCTGAACCCGTTGCTAGGCCCGCTTCATGCAGCCTCGGTGATGGAACCGGTGGATCTGAGGCCAGATGCCTTGATGGAACAAGCGTCCTCATGGGAGGGAGCCTTCGTGCCAGACTGGCCTAACATCGAGTACTGGTATCCGAAGGAGTTCTTGCCCATGCTCTCCGATGCTTGGGGGTTCTACCACCAGATCGACGATGAGCAGGTTAAGAGCGTTCTGCTGATACCGCTGATTAAGGCGACCCGTCACTTCTCCTACAACGACGAAGGGAGGCAGAAGCTGTCGCGCTCCCCGATTTCGGAGCGCCGCGTTCAGAAACTCCTCTCAGCGGATTGGAGGAAGCTCTTTTTTGGGAAGCTCCGGCAAGGGCTCGCGGCAGTTCTCAACGCCCTGAGGGAGTATCGTGAGTTGAAGCCTCAGGACGTCACATCAATTGTGCGTCCAGGCGTGGACACACTGACCCTGGAACTCTCCAAGGATCACGACCTCCTTCTGACTTCACCACCCTATCTCCAGGCTCAGGAGTACATCCGGGCGGCAAAGATGGATCTCTACTGGCTTGGCCATTCCAATGACGAGGTAAGGGAGCTGGGGAAGAAGGAGATACCATATCGGGACGTTCCAGAGTGCTCGATTCACTCCCCGACGTATGACGAGTTTCTGGATGGAATCACCGAAGATCATCTTCGTCGAATGTTCCGGCGTTACTTCCAGGGAGTGCTCGGCTCGTTGACCCGGCTCCAGAGGCAGATTGGACGCCATCTACTGCTCTTCGTCGGGGCTGCGAATGTTCGTGCCAGGCCTGTGCCGATTTCACGGATCTTTGCCGAGCACTTCGCTGGCCTTGGATGGCGTCACGAGAGTACACTAATCGATACCATCGTCTCGAGGGGCATGTTCTACTACGAGGCCAATCCAGCAACCGGGCTGGAAGATCGTAGAATGAGATCGGAACACCTGGTTGTCCTTTCGCGAGATTAGACTCTTCCGTGCAACCAGCAGGCCACCTCGGCCCTGGACCATCGTATGGAGACCAACCGCGACGGGAGGCCATCAGACGGACTCGCATCGTGTGAGGATTGATCACCAGAACATGGCCAAATATAGCCCCTCCCGTTTCTCGGATGGGGATTAGCATGGTCGAAGGGCTCCCCGAAAGTGGCCCCCCCTTCGTGGGTGATCGCTTCGGGCAAACCCCCTCGGGTAACCAGCATTCGCTCGGGGAGTCGAAGGGTGAAAAAGGGAATTAGGGAAAAGGGAAAGCGGAGGGTGTGTTGCCTCCGTTACGCCAAAGGAGGCTAGCCTACCTTGGCTTCCTCGGTGGGATCTTCTTGGGCTTCTTTGTGGGGTTCTTGGCCATGCCTAGCCTCCTTGACAGCGCTTTACCCGTCGAGCGGGGCTCCGCGGCACGGCCCGGTGGCCTGGTGACTCTCGAGGGCTATCATCGCTGTCTGCTTCTCTAATGCTACATCTCGTATATTTGAAACTTGCTGTGCGGTTCCAACCTCAGCAGGTTGACTTCGATCCTGCCCCACGCAACAGGAGTGGCTCAGAGGTCGGCGGCCACAACGCTTTAGGGCATCCCGCCTTCCGTGGGCCATGACGCCGAGCGTCATGTTGTACGCCATGCCGATTAGCCACTGGTGCGTCTCCGCCGACCGGATGCTGGCCTACAAGGGTGTCCCCTTCGACTATATCTACGTCCCCTACCACGACAAGCAGGAGTTGATTGCTGCCACAGGACAGGATTACGTCCCGACGATCGTATGGGATGACAAAGCCATTATGTGGTATGAAATCCCCGAGTTCTTGGAGACGCAGCGACCGGACCCGACTCTGTATCCAGACGCTTGGCGGGGGGTGGCCACCACCATGGAGCAGTGGAGTCACGCGATCTTGGAGGAGAAGGTGTGGCGATATGTCGTCACCAAGGTCCCTCCAGTGCTGAGGGACGACCACGAGCGTTGGGTCTTCGAGGAGATGCAGGTCAAGGCGCGAGGCCCCTGGCATATCCTCGAGGCTCGGCGGGAGGAGTTCAGGGAGGACATGCTGAAGGAGTTCGAGAGGATCGAGGCGATGCTCACTGACCACCTCTGGATCCTGGAGGAGCCGAGTCTCGCCGACTTCGGGGTCTACGGTAGCCTATCGCCACTGTTCACCATTGGCGAATCGGTCCCGAAGGACTTCCCCAACCTGGCGGCTTGGGCCAAGCGAATCCAGTCTTTCTGACGAGGACAGTAGAGGTGGAGGCATTGGACGAGGAAGAGGCGGAAAGGATTCTCATGACAGCGTGGAACGGCCTCGACGCTACTTATGACCGCTATCGGGCATGAGTTTTCGAGTCCCGAGCGAGGAATCTAGTCAAAGCAGCGGGAATGGCGGAGGGTAACACGGTCCTGGAGCCGCGTCTCTTGGCCTTTATTAGGGCGATACGCTACGATCACGAACTGCCCCATTTCATGACCTCTGTGGAAGCTAGGCTCGCCCGGCTCGGTGGGTATACCCAGGGTCATGTCGTTTGTTCACAGCATCCATATCCATCCTTCGGCTTCCCGAAACTTACTAATCATATGGTAGCTATATCCTAGCGATGGCGGTTCTCGATGGCTTTGCCCTCGAGCCTCTCCCCAGGCCCTGGCAAAGTGAAGCCAACCACTGGCAGGACACTTACTTCCCTGAGCTGCCGGAGACTCAGGACGTTGACAACTGGCAGCGATTCTATCCCAACCTCAAACCGACGAACCTCTCCGTAATCATGGCCCGGCCGGACAAGTTCGCCCAGTTCGCCTCGCGGGTCTTAGGCGCCTCCGCCCAGACCTCCGACCTGAGCTGGCGTGTGCATCGCGCCGAGGAGATGAATGACAAGCAGTTCGACCTCGCCCTCAGGATCATCAGGGCTCAGGCCTCGACGGAGCTCGGGAGCATCCAGCAGCACCGCATGGTGTACGCCCCCATGGACTCGGGAAGCCTGACCGGTTTGGAGAGAGAGCTCGTCGAAGGAATCCACAATACGGGCAACGGTCACGACCTGGACTTCATCAGCTTCTCCGCCAAGCGGGTTTGCGTGGAGGAGTTACGGCACCACTATCAGATGGGAGGCGTACTGACTCTGGACAAGACGTGGGACGAGCGGCATGGCCGAAGATACGGAAGTGAGACAATGGAGGAGCTCTTCGCCATGCGCCCAGGGGAGCATGTGCTTGACGCTTTCAACATTGAGTTTCGGAGCCTGCTGGATACGGCAACTTTCCTTGCTCTCATCGATCGGGTGGGGAAGTACCAGCTGGAGATGCAGCACCATTTCCTCTACGCGCCCATGGCCATGAGCATGCCCTTCATGCGGTGGATGGAGGAGTCGTACCACCTGGCGGCGGGGGAACGCCTCACGAAGGCCATCGCTGTTGCCGCCACCTTGGACGGCGGCAACTTCGGCATCGACGAACTCCAGAAGACCGTGAACATGTGGTATCCTCGAGGCCTGGAGATGTTTGGCAGCGAACTCAGCGGGCAGCATGTCAAGGGCATGTTCAAGACCCTGGGGAACGCGGAAGCGCAGGCCATTTACAGCCGGGAGGTCAAGGGTAAGATCAGGGACATCAACCTCAAGATCGTCCAGGCAAAGGCAAAGTGTGACCGGAAGCGGGCCGAGCAGATTCTGAGTAGGATTCAGGTGAAAGGGGAGACCGTCCACGGTCTCGACCTTGACGACTTGCTCCGGCTGCCAGACCGGCGGTTCTTCCGCTTCCGTGGGTTGACGGAGTTCGCCGACTTTCGGCAACGGGATCCCGAAACGGGCCGTCTAGGCTACGTCTACCTTCCCTACGACCTCGACGGCCGCCTCTTGTTGCGGGACGGCAACCCTATTGAGCGTGAAGAGTACGTCGAGTACCTGAAGACTGTCATGCCGGAGCGCTACATGGATAGCCGCCACTGGCGGGATATGCGCGAGCAGTTTCTCTTCAACCCCATCTGGGAGCTTGGCTAGCGGGCTGCGGACTCTCCGGGGAGAAGGTACCAGCTTGAGGCTGTCCAATCAGCGAACCGACCGCGGGCTACGTGGAGGCGTTACACCTCGGTCACAGGGTCGCCGACCCGGATCATGCCGCCCTTCACGATCTGGGCACGTAGACCTCCTCTGTGTACCAGCCCGGGCAAAGCCTTTTCGTGGGCAAGCTGGGCCATGTGCGCGCATGGCTCACACAGGCGAAGACCTCTGAGCTGAACCTCTCCGACTCGGAAGTCTCGTCCCACGAGGTGGTTTAGAGGGACCCCCCGCGTCACGACGTTCCTTCGAGTGTCTCCTGCCTCCATCCGGGCATCATAGTCCCTTTCCAGCGCCTCAATCGCCTCCATCTCGATGAGCGTGAGTTCGCGATCGGGACCGGGCTTGTCGGAGTAATACCCCGTCGCGTGGAAGTATCGGTCGCCCTCCAGCCCTTTCCCCGGGACAGCTCTTGCCTCCTGGTGGGACTGCATGGGCGCTCCCGAGGCCGGCGCGATGTGGATAGAAACCACCCTGCCTTCCAACACCATCCATCACTCTCGCGACGAGGTAGGGGCGGGCAGACCATCCTCCCGCATAACCGTTTGCCCCTACCTCATGCCTGTTTCGCGGGTAGATGTGTCTCGAACCAGCCAAGGATTCTTTGGAGGCGTTCGACGCGATGGCGAGGCTGACCCGACCGGGAGAGCTCGTGGCTCTCTTCAGGGAAGCGCACCAGCTCCACCTCCTTCTTCATCCGCTTGAGCGCGACGTATAATTGCTCTGCCTGCTCCATGGGGCAGCGATAGTCGTTCTCGCTGTGGATGATAAGTAGGGGTGTGGTGACGTCCTTCACGTAGGTTATGGGAGACTTCTCGGCAAACTTCGCAGGGTCGTCCCACGGCAAGACCTCCATCTCCTCCTCGCCAAAGAAGTAGCCGATGTCGCTTGTGCCGAAGAAGGACTGCCAGTTGCTGATGGACCGCTGGGTCACGGCGGCGGCGAAGCGGTTTGTGTGAGTGACGATCCAGTTGGTCATGTAGCCGCCGTAGGAGCCACCTGTGACCCCGAACCTCCCTGGGTCGACCCATCCCCGCTCCTCCACGTAGTCGGCCGCCTCCATGAGGTCCTCATAGTCTCGGACGCCGTAGTCTCCGACGATCAGCGCCGCGAACCCCTCGCCGTATCCCTGGGATCCTCGTGGATTGGTGTAGACTACGTTGAGGCCGCGTGAGGCGAGGAGCTGAAATTCGAACATGAATCCGTGGCCGTAAGTAGTCCGGGGGCCGCCGTGAATCTCCAGGACACCCGCTCTCCTCCCTCGCCCACCACGAAGGATCCAGCCCTCGAGCTGCCGGCCGTCGCTGGCCTTGAACTCGAAGGGCTCGGGTTCCTTGGGGTGCAGGCGACCCAGCAGACGGTCGTTGAACTTGGTCACGCGCTGCTCGCCCCCGTCGCCTCGGACAAAGAGGTCGGCCAGGGATGTGGAGGTCATGGCGGTGTAGGCGAGCACATCCTGTCGCTCAGAAAGGCTGTAGCCTTCTAGGCTGATGCTCCCGGACGTGAGGGTCTCTACCTTGCCCTTCGTGGAGACCCTGTAGAGATGGCAGGAGCCGCCGTCGGTCGCCCGGAAGTGAATCGACTGGCCATCCTGGGCCCAGATCGGCGATGGATCCGGGGAAGCCATGCGGCTATCGCTGTTGAGGTGGTTCCCTGCAGACCGATCAAAGTCCCGAGTCAGGTTCGTGACATTCCCTCCATCCGCATCGACGATCCAAACACCCACGTTGGTTGCCAGGCGTTTCCGCAGGTCGTGGCCCAGGTATGCAAGGCGGTCACCCTCTGGTGACCACCGCACGGCGTAGATCGGACCCTTGCTCGCCGTGACCTGTTCTGACTCCCCACCCTTCGCCGACATCACATGGATGTCCCGCACGAAGCTGTAGTCCGCCTCCGCAGATGTGTTGGCTGCGTAGGCAATCCGTCGACCATCGGGGCTGATGTCGAAGGCACCGGCGTTCCAGATGCCTATGTCGAAATCCCCCTCCGTGAGCTGCTTTGGTCGTCCCCCTCGCACTCCTATGGAGTACAGGTGCTTCCTCCGGTCGTGGAAGAAGCCCACCTCATTCAGCTTGTAGAACAGCCGGTCGACGGCCCTGACGTCGCTCTCCCCTTCCTTCACTTCCTTCGTGGCCGAAAGGAAGAGGAGACTTCGACCCGAGGGGTGCCACCTTAGCCCCTCGAAGCTGCCTAGCACCTTCTTCTTCTCGAAGGAGTAGAGCGTTCGTGCTTCCCCCCCTTCGACGGGCAAGACTTCCAATCGGAGGCTGTCCTTTATCTTGTAGGTGAAGGTAAGATTGCCTCCCCTTGGAGACCAACGGGGGAGGCCGCACCGTCCCGTCCGGTGGGTCAGCTGGCGTATTTGCCCATCCCTCCAGATCCAGAGGTTTGCCGTGTATTCCTCCTTCGCCTTGTCCCTCTTGGGCCGGGTCACCACGAAGACGACAGAGCTGCCGTCGGGTGAGACCTGAGGGTCGGAGACGAAGGTGAAGCGGTTGAAGTCGGCGGGTTCGATCGCTGGCTTCCGAGCCATGGATTTCTGGAAGGCTGCTCAGCCTTAAAGCTCGATGGCTCGAACCGTCTTGACAGGGGAGGCGGGCGGCTCGACTGTCGGGAGTTCGGCCCTACATCGGCCGTTGGGGGGCGGGTTTCCTCCGGTCAACCACCCACAGGACGATGCCCACGATTAGGACGAGGAAGCCAACGAAGCCCGCGGCCAGGGCTGCCAGGAGTAGAATCCCTGTCGTGGCCCCGACGGTGGTCGCGAAGTGGAGGACAGTGACGGAACCACTGCCGGTGTTCTGAATCACCACGGCATGGGATCCAGTCACGTTGGCGACATGGACGTTGGTATACTGCTGAGTAGTAACTACGGTCTCATTGACTTCGAGTCCGCTGGGAAGCCTCACAGAGATGGTGACTTGGTCGCCCTGCGTGTAGTCCTGGATTTGGACGAAGTATGTGAGGGCCTCGCCTCGCTCCAGTGTAATGGTCCTGTTGAGGTACTCGCCAGGTGTAAGTAGATCGGGCGTGGTGTCGATGCCGGTTATCAGGGGGAGAACAGACAATACGCCCAGGACGACACCGGCGATGATCAGAATCAGGCCAATAAGCGCTATCCAGGCGCCTCTGGACATGGTGACCATTTGGATGACCACAAGAGGCTATTTAGAGGTTGCGGGGAGGGGCTCCTGTCCAATCTACTGGTGAGGATCCAGAAGCCACATAGGTCCAGGAGAAGGTACTCCCGATTTTCCACGTTCGCGTTCCTTAAGCCGCGAGGTCAAGACACCCCTACCCGAAGTGATAGTATTGCAGCATTGTGAAGATGACGAGTCCAAGGGCGGAGCTGAGGAGCCAGACAGGCACGACGATCCTGCCGACCAGCGGATGGCGGGTCATCCCCACCTCGTCGAGTCTGCGGCTGATGCCGATCAGGAAGTTGTAGATCACGGGAGGGACGGCCGCCGCCGAGAGGACCAGGTGAGGATACAGCAAAGGCAGGTAGACATACTGACGGAGGACCTCCGGCCCCTCGAACTCAAGAGTCCCCACAAGGTATTGCCGCGACACGTACAGGATGAGGAAGCCGGATATGGTCACCATCGCTAGGATCATGAGGAGGCGGTGCTGACGTGTCCGGCCCGACCTAATGTAGATCCACCCAGCCGAAAGGAGCCCTATGGTGAGGGCGTTCGATGCGGCCGTCGCGACGGACAGGGGCAGTCGCAGCTCCGGTGTCGGGGCGTCACCTCGTGGGAACAGAAACAGCAACCCGAGGACCAGGTATACGATGGCGCTTGCGATGGCGGTCCAGACACCAGGCCTGTCCCTCAGGCTCCAGCTCATTCACCGGCACCCCCATTCGAACCGCTGAGGGGCTCTTTAGACCTTCGGCGAAAAGCACAAGAGCACACTATCCTCGATAGGAAGCGGGCAAAGCTTAAGAGGCCCAAGGGCTCGTTAATGGCTCGGAAATGATTCCCGGAGGACCCCGCGACCTTCTCCTCGAGCAGGTCGAGGCGGGGGTGCGCATGGCACCGCCCGACCTCATCGCCGACTGGCTAGATGGGAAGGTCACCATCGTGGATTTTCTCTTCGAGCCGAACAGACAGTTCTTCAAGACCTTCAAGGAGCATACCCTAGAGGTCCTCCGATCCCTCTCTGGCGAAGACCTTCGGGATGCGTGTCTCCGCGGTGCGCCCCACTTCGCCGACATATGGTACTCACCCGCGGCCACAGGCCGCTTCGAGGGCGAGCTGGCTATCATGTACAGCTTCGTCAGAGAGCTCTAGCGCGGCTCGTCGTTTCGTCTGGCTTCCCACGGCCTGCTTGCTAGGGCGCAGGCGTGGGACACTACATCGCGCTGACGAGCGTTGAGGAGATGGCGCACCTCCTCGGCAGCCATTGTGTAGAGTTCGAGAGATGCTTCAGATGCCTCTTCTTGGCTCTCGCCACCGAGGCCCAGGGCCCTCGACTGGGCGGCTGCCCAGCGATCGCCCATTCTTTCCGAGACGACGTCCCAAAGGTAATTCTCCGTGTCGTAGAGGATGCGATGGTGGACTGCCATGATTCTTGCCATGCGCAGTGCGAGGACGGATCTCTGTACCGCCGCTGCCATCTGGCGTTCCAACTCCAGATTCCCGACCAGTTTGTGCACCTCCCTCATCCCAACACTCCATTCACATCAAGCTCTTGGAGACGCGGAGCCGGCCCCTCATTCCCGCCAAGATGGCGCATCGAGAACATGTTCTCCGCCCTCCGGGCGGGCGCCGGCACCTGGGCCCCCGCCCACCCTAGCCTTCCTCCTTGAAGATGAGGAGGCTCGGAAGAAGCTTCGATTGATCGCCCAGAGAGCGTTCCCTGAGGGGTTGGCTGCCGGATAGGGCATCACCCAACCTGTTCCCGTACAGTCTCTGTGACGGGCCAGAAGTCACCGATCGGCGTGGAGGGATGCCCACGGGCCACACACTCCGTTTCCAGGAATAACCCTTGGACTACGAAGGCCCTGTCGGACCGGCTCGCGGCGTTCATGTCGCTAAGGCCATTTCCGACGTAGATGACAGTGTCATCTCTCTCCTTCAAGTACCTGACCAGGCCATCCTTGAAGTCTCCTCTGCCCATGTCGGAAAACCTCGGGGGAAACTCCACCCGAAGGCCGTCGGCTCCCAGATGGAACCGAGGGCAGATCACTGGGACGCGAAACAGGCCGTGCTTCCGAAGGAAGTAGTCGATGATGAAGTCCAAGCCAAAGCTAGCGATGACCAGGGGGACCCCAACCTCCCCACAGCTTTCGACAAGCTCCACGAAGCCTTCACGAAGCTGATCGTGGCCATGCACCACTTCCAGAAAGTCGTCCACAGAGTCCGCCCTCAGCATCTCATACTGGGCCCTGGCACCCTCTTCCAGGGTGAGTCTCCCTTCCCTGATGAGAGAGTCATACCGATCCCAACCCCGCTCTCCGAAGCGCCTAAACGCGAGTTCCGTCAGGTTGGTCACAGTGACGGTGCCACGAAGTCGACCACGACGTCGCTACCACTCGTCGATTCCGGCAATGTGGACCAGAGTCTCCTCATGGCTGACCCCATATCATTCTGCGTATCCCAAACCAGACCCGCAGCCTCTTAGGGGGCGGAAACTTGAGACATTCACTCGCCAGGAATCTGCATGACCCAAGCGGAACGAATCGAACTTGGAAGGTCGGGTGAGCGTGTCTCAGCCGTCGGAATCGGTCTTTGGCAGTGGGGTAGCTCCTCTTGGGGATGGAACCGTGGGTACGGGAAGGCGGATGTCCTCGAGACGTTCGATCGCGCCCTCGAGCTGGGCATCGACTTCTTCGACACTGCTGAGGCCTACGGCCGCGGGCGTTCGGAGTCACTTCTAGGTGAGGCTTTGCAGGGGCGCCGAGACGAGGCCTTCATCGCCAGCAAGGTACTGCCGTGGCGCCTGACCAATGGCGCCATGGAAAAGGCCGCCGACAGAAGCCTTCGGCGCCTGAACGCCGACGTCATCGACCTCTACCAGCTCCACTTCCCCAGTCCGTTGGTGCCTATTGGGCGCGTGGTTCGCGCAATGGAGAAACTAGTTGCCAAGGGGAAGGTGAGGTACCTTGGCGTCTCGAACGTCGGCGTACGCGGGCTGAGGAAGGCCCGGGAGGCGTTAGCCTCGGAAGACATCGTCAGCGACCAGGTCCACTACAACCTCCTGTGGAGGAAGCCAGAGCGCGGCCTACTGAGATACGCATCCCAAGACGGGATAACCCTCATCGCGTACAGCCCTCTCGAGCAGGGCCTTCTCACGGGGAAGTACGGGCAGGACTTCTTGCCTCGAGACCTCGTTCGGAGCATCAACTTCAGGTTCACCCCTGGAAACCTGCGCCGGGCAAGTTCGGCCATCGATGTGCTTCGTCGGATAGCGAAGGCCAGAGACGTGACGCCTACCCAGGTGGCGCTGAACTGGCTCCGTCAATCACCTTCAACGCTGCCGATTCCCGGTGCAAAGAAAGTATCTCACGTCGAGGACGTTGCGGCAGCTCTCAGTTGGACCCTATCGGAGACCGAGCGGCGTGAGCTTGATGAGGCCTTCAGGGCCGTGAAGATGTCACGGTGGCGAGGCTTTCCCTGGATTGTGGGCAGGTCCATCAGAACCTCCGTATCACCTCGCGGGAAGCGGGAGTCCTGACTCGCCTCCGACGCTTGGCTTGTGGCGATGGCGCGGTAGGAGACACCACCTACGTCGAGCTCCGAACCAAGGGCAACGAGAGGCTACCGCTTCCGCTCTAAGAGACTATCAATGTAACAGCTGAACTCCTTGCCTGGTCCGGCAAGGTCGAAGGTCTCGCGGAATCGGTTCTCCCCCAGGATCTCGTAGGTCGTTCGGGCTCTCCATCCTGGAGGAATGTTCTCGATGCTCTCTGTAAGGAAGACGAGTCTCTTGCCGTCCGCTGAGACCTCGTCGAGGACGTACTGGTTGACGTACCCTTCCACGTGGAACTCCCGCAGGACGAACTTCTCCCTGCTCTGGTCGTGGCTGAAGAGGCCCCAGTCCTCGTGGATCTCTCCCTCGGGATTGGCGTCCTGGGGATCGTAGGTCGACCGGTTTCTCACGTAGAGGAACTTCTGGTCGAGCACCATCTCGTACACCCGCTCGTGGCGACCCACACCGGGTTGACCCCCACCAGTTCCCTCCCAAGATCCGATGAAGTATCTTAGCGGGGCCCACACATCCTCCGTCTCGCTTTCACTTGCTCCCATGATCAGCCGCCTCCCGATAGGCTAAGTCTCCACAATCTAGCCAGACTCCAGCTTCCTTAGCTTTTTGGAGTAGAGATCCGAGATGCCTGCCTCGAGGTCGAACCCATAGAGTGATGCCAGAAAACCCATTAGGGCCGCAATCTCAGTAATCTCGTGGATTGCTAGCTCCCCCTGATCTCTCTCCACAGCGCGGGCCAGCTCCCCGAGTTCTCTAACGACGTGAACGAATGCCCCTTGGACGTTCTCCCCGAAGATCCTTCTGTAGTACTCCACAGCTTCGACCACCATAGCATGTCCCGGCCGTCCATCGACGAGGTCGCATTAGTTCCTGCCGGTGAGCACCGACGGTGCCCGCCGCCGGGCCTTCCACCTCGGGCTCGCTGGATTCCAGAAGCCTTAAGGCTGGACCAGTCATCGCGTCGGGAGGAAGGAGATGTCCCAGTATCCATCCACAGCCTTCGTCCTCGCCTTAGCCGCCGCTGTGTTCCACGCCGTTGGCGGCTTCATCAGCAGAGACTTCTACGACTTCGTCGCCTCTGCTCTCGATCCCCTAGGGTCCTCCGGGACTATCCTCGCCGCCATCTTCGTCCTCCTGGCCCTCTTGGGTGCTTACCTGCTCTATACCGGCAGGCCCCGCATGGTTACCTACGGCGGCGTCCTCACCATTTTGGTCTCCATTTCAGCGGTGCCCACTGGTTGGGGCATCATTCTCGGCTCTATCTTGGGCTTCATCGCCGGCATACTAGCGATGATCTGGCACCCCCGGTCTCCTCCGCTTCCGACGACGGTCCCAACTCCCATCAGCTCTGAATGAGGTCATCACGACGTTGCCCTCTTGCACTGGGAGCCGAACTCGTCCTCACGGGGCCTCCTCAGTGGCCACTGACTGTTCACAAAGGCCCGCTTGATTCTACCCTTCTGACCGTCCTTGTGTTGTCTGAGGTGAGTGAGATGCTCGCGGTCCCCTTGGGAAGCATGATGTTGGACGACTCTCCGCTGAGGCATTCGAGTCAACTGAGACAGTACGTTAGAATGGAGTACGGGGACGAAGGGCCCGAGTGGCTCGTCGTCGAGGCTCGGAGGTCATTGGCGAAGGCCAAGTATGCCGAGAGGTCGGCCCAAAGAGGGCGGGTCCCTCGGGGGCTCAGACGTCCCCACCCCCAGTGAAGCTACCTAAGTCCTGTCCCCCAGATAGCGCGAGTTATGCGATGGAATGGCTCTCACGAGGAAATTTCTTGAAACTTATCAAGAGACGACGAGGCCTTTGTCAGAGGGATGTCCGACGAGTATGGGCTAGCCCCGGGCCTGTCTCATAGCAAAGAAGAAGATTCTCCTCAGACTCCAGTGCTCACGATAACGCGCAGCCAGCTTCCGGGCTAGGTCGGGCGGAAGGCCAGATTTCTTCAGCTCCTTGTTGAAGGCAGAGGCTCCCCTTTGGATCCGAAAGCCCAACCTCAGGGCGCTCGCGCCCAGCCTAAGTACCAACAACGGCACCGTGGATGCGACGGCGACGAAGAGACTCTTCTCCTCAGTCATGCTTCGTCGCTCTCGTCGTCCTCTCCGAACTTCTCCTTGATCTTCTCCGCGACGGCCTCTTCGATGGCCTTTCCGAGTTCCTCCCC
The DNA here is from genome assembly GCA_964347325.1 of uncultured Methanomassiliicoccales archaeon. GTDB lineage: Archaea > Thermoplasmatota > Thermoplasmata > RBG-16-68-12 > JAJISG01 > JAJISG01. Next base: position 139,131 of record CAYFYA010000002.1, read on the forward strand.
GCCCTTGCCACGCCTGTGCTTCACCTTGAAACCCTTGCCACCCAGGACGTCCTGTATCATGGCCGCGAAGTTGGTCTTGTCCATGAATTGCTGAGTGAGCAGGAAGGCCTGCTCATCGTTCATCCCCGCTTCCTTTATGTTCTTGTAGAAGTCGGCGACGGCCTTCGCGTACTGCTCCGTCTGCTCCGCGTTGAACAGGGTGTCGGATATCGCAGAGAGCAGCTTCGGTATCTCCGTGGACACCACGGAGAGGATCTCTTTCACCTCTTCAGCGTCGGACACCATTCCGTTCACCTCACCTCTTCCAATCTTTGGTCCCCATATTAAATGAAGTGGACACTTGTGACCAGCTTACTCTAGGGCCTCCTCTCTTCCCTCCTCTTTGCTGGGTGCCACGAGACCGAGGACCTCGGACCAGCGGTGGACGGTGGCCTCCGAGATGTCGTAGACGTTGCCGCGAGACCCCCCGGAGGAGACGACTACACCCCGGCTCTCCAGTGTTTTAAGCCTTTCTCGCACGATTCTCCTCGAGGCAGTGCCCCGACGAGCCCGCAGGGCCTCCGCTATCTGGGATATGTTCCTACCACCCTTCTCGAAGAGGACCTGAACGATCTCCTTAGAGATGGGATCCTTGATTTCCGGAATGGCCATCTCGGGAGAGAGAGACCCGTATCGCTGGAGAAGGTCCAGGAGCCGGAAGTAAGAGCGGGAGATCTCCTGCAACCTTCCCATGTATCCCACGAGCTGGCCGTAGGGTTCGCTCAGCCTGTCGATGGCCTTTTCCAGCTGTTCCATCCGCTGAGCCAGTGCCTCAAGGTCAACCTCCTCGTCCTCAACCATGGGGTGACTGCGTTAGCCCAGCCTGGGTGTATAAGGGTTTCTTACCCTGAGAACCTGCTGTTGCTTGCCCTGACCGTGGGTACAGGTGACTGTCGTGACCTCTCCTTGGAGCTGCTGTAAGAGTGAGGGATTTGCCTTCCTGAGTAACCGACTTCTGCCAGTCCCGATCCTGCCCTCATCGAATGACCAGGCTCGATCACTAGGAACTCTCAGGACACCTAGAGCTCCTTGATCTCGCTAATAACCCCGGTCACAGCCTCCCTGGCGTGCCCAAAGAGCATCATCGTCTTCTCGTCGTAGAACAGCTCGTTATCGATGCCCGAGAAGCCTGGGTTCAGACTCCGCTTGATGACGATAATGTGCTGTGCGTGGTCCACGTTGAGAATGGGCATGCCGTATATGGGGCTACTTCTGTCGTGCCTCGCCGCAGGGTTCACCACGTCGTTGGCGCCGACGACAAGTGCCACATCCGTCCGCACGAAGTCATCGTTGATGTCATCCATGTCGTAGAGCTGGTTATAGGGCACATTTGCCTCCGCCAGGAGAACGTTCATGTGGCCTGGCATGCGCCCAGCGACGGGGTGGATGGCGTACTTCACGATGATGCCGCGGTTCTCCAAGAGGTTCACCAGCTCAGCGACGGCGTGCTGGGCCTGGGCGGCGGCCATGCCGTATCCGGGTACGATAACAACGGAACGGGCGTAGCCGAGAACGGTGGCGGCCTGCTCGGCGTCCACCGACCGGACAGTCCTGTCCGGGGGCACGGCGGTGCCGCCTGGGACCGTTACCTCCCCTGCGCCGAAGGCACCGAAGAGGACGTTGAACAGGGAGCGGTTCATGGCTTTGGTCATGATCTGGGTGAGAATGAGCCCCGCTGCTCCGACGAGGGCTCCGGCGACGATGAGGATGTTGTTTTGCAGGATGAACCCCGCCGTGACTGCCGCCAAGCCAGACAGGGAGTTGAGGAGGGAGATGACCACAGGCATGTCCGCTCCCCCTATGGGGATGACCACGAGGACTCCCAGGACGAAGGAGAGGAGGACGAGGATCAGGAAGAGGTTAGGGTTGAGGGCGAAGAAGGTGAGATAGGCTCCACCAATCATGAATGCCACTATGATGATACCGTTGATGGGATGCTGCAGGGGGTAGGTTATCGGTTTTCCAGGAACGATCCCCTGGAGCTTCCCGAAAGCGATTAGGCTGCCAGTGAGGGTCGTGCCTCCGACGAGGACGCCGGCCATGATCACGATGGATGTGTCGACGGGGATGGCGTCTGGGGTACCGAGGAGGCGCCAGTATTCTGCGATGGCCACGAGGGCCGAGGCTCCGCCACCAAACCCGTTGAAGAGACCCACCATCTGGGGCATTGAGGTCATCTTAACGAGCCTGGCTCCTGTTGCTCCGAGGAGGGCGCCTATGAGGACTCCAATCAGGATGAACTCGTAGGTGAGAACCTGGCGGTCGAGCAGGGTGGCGACGACGGCGATGAGCATGCCGATGGCGGCCAGAAGGTTGCCCCTCCTTCCTGTGGCGGGGGAGTTCAGATAGCGCAGGCCTAGGATGAAGAGGGCAGCAGCCAATAGGTAGGCTAGCTGAATGTAGGATGGCAGAAGGTCTGTGACGCCGTCGGCCATGGCTACCTCTTCCTGAACATCTGGAGCATCCTGTCCGTTACCAGGAAGCCACCTACGACGTTGATGGTCGCTAGGACGACGGCTATGAGGCCCAGGATGACGGAGAGGTTCGTCTCCCCCACTCCAGCGACGATGATGGCCCCCACGAGCACTATGCCTGAGATGGCGTTCGCTCCCGACATGAGTGGAGTGTGGAGAGTGGGTGGAACCTTGCTGATAACCTCGAAGCCTACGAAGGCTGCCAGCACGAAGATGAAGAGGCTCAGTATTAGCATCTCGAGCATCTTTCCGACACCTCAAGCTCAGCTATGGGCGGCGATCTCCTCCTCCAGCGCTTGTCTCACTCTCCTATTGCGAATCTGTCCGGCATGGGTCACACAGCAGGCGTCGATGATCTCGTCCTCGAAGTCAAGCTGGAGGCTTCCTTCCCTGATGATGTGCTGGACCAAGGTCGAGGCGTTCTTGGCGTACAACTGACTCGCGTGGAGGGGCATGGTGGAGGGCAGGTTGACGGGTCCAAGGATCTTGACCCCGCGGCTGATCACATCCTCCCCCGCCCGGGTCAGTTCACAGTTACCACCCTGTTCAGCCGCGAGGTCGACGATGACCGAGCCCTCGGCCATCCTCCTCACCATGTCCTTCGTGAGGAGGAGGGGGGCCCGCTTCCCAGGAACCTGGGCTGTCGTGATGACCACGTCGGAGGCGGCCACGCGATCGGATATCAGCTCCTGCTCCAGTCTCCTGGCGTCCTCCGATACCTCCTTGGCATACCCCCCTGTGTCCTCCGTCTCCTCCTCCAGCTGGACCTCTACGAAGGTCGCTCCCAAGCTCTCTACCTCCTCCTTCACCGCCGGCCTTATATCAAAGGCCTCCACAACAGCCCCCAGCCTGCGCGCAGTGGCGATCGCCTGCAAGCCCGCCACTCCAGCTCCAAGGACGAACACGTGAGCGGGTCGGACCGTGCCCGCTGCCGTGGTCAACATCGGGAAGAACTTGCTGAGGGCGCCAGCGGCAATCACCGCAGCTTTGTACCCCGCCACTGCTCCCTGGGAAGACAGCGCATCCATGCTCTGGGCTCTGGCTATTCGGGGGATCATCTCCATGCTGAAGGCCGTGACCCTACGATTGGCGACCCGGCTCACGGTCCTTGGGTCCCCGAGGGGGTTCAGGAAACCGATGTAAGCGGATTCCTCGGCAACCAGATCGACCTCTTGACGGGAGGGAGGACTGACCTTGAGAAGGACCTGGGCCTCCTTCCAGAGAGACGCACCATCGTCGATGATGGTGGCCCCAGCCTCCCTGTAGGCCATATCGGAAAGATGGGAACTCTCCCCGGCGCCAGCCTCGACCCGGACCTCGAATCCGTTCCGAACGAGTTCGCCCACCACATTTGGGACGAGAGCGACACGCCTCTCCCCCTCCCTGGTTTCTCGCGGGACTGAAACGTTCACTGGCTTCGCCCTCCCCCATGCCTCGCGGACAATTCGTCAGAACGACTTATAGGTTTGGCGTGCCTCCGCGGATGCTTCGCTTGCTGCCACCCACTTCCCCAGTGATCGGCGCCATCCCTCCTGGGGTCGTGAAGCCGGCACGACCAGCTTGCCCTGCCTTCTCTTTGTTTCCTCCTTCAGTCTGTGTTCGAGTGGACCCTGTTGTTCCCAGAGAACTCCGTTCTCAGTATGCCGTAGTGGAGCAAGCCATACCTGGTCCCACTCTCGATGCCACACTCTCTGAGATGGCCCTCCTTGCGCATTCCTAGCCTCTCCGCCAGCTTGGAGCTCTCCTTGTTCGAGTCCCGGGTTATGGCCGACACCTTGTGTGCGCCCAAACCATCGAACAGGAACTCCAGCGAACGTCGAGCAGCTTCCGTTGCGATGCCCTTTCCCTGATAGCCCCTATCCAGAAACCATCCGATCTCGAACAGGGGTACATCCCAGTTCTTGGGTTCTATCCATATCTCCCCCACGTACACGTGCGCCTCCTTCAACCAGATACCCATTACAAACCGGTCGCGCGCCATCCATTCGGCCTCATGCCTTCGAACCTTGAGCTCTGCCTCTCCCTCGGTTATTAAGCAGGCGACTTCAGACACATTCTCCCGCAGAAACTTCCTGTTGTCGTTCCTCTCGAGAAGAAGGTAGAGGCCCCGTCCATCCCCTTGCCTGTACTTCCTAACGACTAGCCTCTTGGTTTCCAATCGTGCTGGAATGTCGAGGAGCAGCTTATGCATGGTTCCCACCATTGCCACATCGGGGGTC
>CAYFYA010000003.1:0-128040 GCA_964347325.1 uncultured Methanomassiliicoccales archaeon
ATCCGACCGGATGAACAACGAGGGGAGCCAGGTCACGGCAGTAAGCCCCCTTATGGACGTGTGAGGGCCCAATGCCGGCATCTTCTGATGAACCTCGCTTATCGGCCAACGGAAAACTGGGCTCACGGCAAATCCCTTAGTCCTGTCGTTAGTCGGAAAACCTTATTCACTCACCCTGACATGACCTCGCATGCCCGCCGACAGCGTGATTCGGGCGGTGGACCATCCCTACCGGCGGAACATTCTCCACATCCTGGCGAGGGGATCCTTGACCTATTCCCAGCTGTTCGCCAGCATGGAGCCGCGGGGAGGGGGACGCGGACGATTCAACTACCATCTCAAGGTCCTGCGAGAGTCGGGCCTGATCCAGGCTCAGGATAATCACTACGGCCTTACAGGAAGCGGCGAGGCGGCAGTCGCCTTCCTCGAGGAGGTGAACAGGGATTCAGGTCCTCGAGCACGCCTTAACATCCCACGCCGACATATCGGCCCTCTTCTTGCCTTCTCGATTCTTGGCCTTGCAGCGGTGCTTCTGCTGTGGTCCATCCTCGTTCCCATGGCGAGCGTCTCCCCCGTCCAGCCATTGGAGGCGGGGTGGAGCGTCCCCACCTCGATTGAGACCGGCGAGTTGACAGCTCGATTCGGCAAAACCCGGCCCCTGGCAGCCGTGGTTGCCGACTCCGACAACGGTTTCGCGGTATGGACGCAGAGTGTGCAGACTTTCCAACCAGGCGAGGTTGCGGAAACTAAACTCCATACGGCGCGGTTCGTGCCAGGAACCGGGTGGGGCGAAATCACCTCACATGATGTACCGTGGAGGGCGGCGTTGGACCTCCAAATGGCCGTTGACCCGACGGGAAATGTATCTGCCCTCTGGGTAACACGTCCGACAGAGGACCGGTACCAGGTCCACGTTGGTCACCTCGTCGCGTCAGGTGGATGGGCCACGCCCACGCTCCTGGATCAGGGCGAGGCGCACGAAGTTGCTCTCGGCGAAATCGAGGCGAGCTCATCGGGACGTGTGATTGCCACCTGGATGGTTGACGGCGAGACGTATGCTTCCTATTATTCCGACCGAGGCTGGGAAGCTCCCGTCAGACTCGGCCCTAGCGACACCGTCTATGGAGTTCAATACGACATCGTGATGAACGCCAAGGGGGACGCGGTGGCCCTTTGGTTCGAGCTGAACGAGACGGCCCTGCGACTCTGGGCGAGGACTTTCGAGGCCTTCACGGGCTGGCAGGCCCCTGTCTTCCTCGGGACGATGGGCTATTCCTCTCCCCTGGAAGAGCGGTTTGAGGCCTTGGCTTCGTTGGTCGAAGCTGGCGGGGGATGGCCTTCCCTCCGCGTCCCGACCGGTGAGCAACTCGTCGTCGACGAGAGGGGCAACGCAGTCGCGGTCTGGGGTAGAGTGGTTCTCCCGGGAGTGTATGGGGGCCCGATCGTCTGGAGCCAATACACAGATCAGACTGGGTGGACGACACCGGACCTCGTCGTGCCGGACGGAACGCTTCTATGCGATGTCGAGGGCAGTGGAACCGGTGATGTCACTCTCCTGTGGAGGGGGGGCACGAACCAGAGGAACCGCGTATATGCAGACTCCTACACACGAGAGATGGGTTGGACTGGCCGCGAATCGGTATTCCCAGCTTACCGGTACGGGTGCCCCCAACTCGCAGTGGCCCCCAATGGAAACGCCCTAGCTGTGTGGCGCGTCGGTAGCGTGATATGGGCGAGTTACCTCGTAAGGCCGCAGTCCCTAGAGGACATGGTGGAAGACATTGGAGATCAACTGGACAGTGCGAATGCAAAGCTTGCTGGTTTCGAGCTTCGATTCCTCGTCCTAGCTGGCGTCATCGTCGGTCTCTTGGCTTCCCACGGCATCCTCCTCGCCCTCTATTGGTACCAGGAGCACCGTCACGAATCGCACCAGGGGTCGGAAGTGAACTCTTCAAGTCGCCGCCGGGAGTGAGGTTCCTATGCGAATAGGGGTAGGGCAGGGCTGCTGGGGAGCGTCCTCATCATTATTCGGGGCCTGTGGAGAAGGAAGGTTGGCAAGGGAGCATGGAAGCTAGAAATGTGTTAGCGGACATGGCCGTCCTTCTCCTGGTTCTTGCTGTCCTCTTGCCGCTCCTGGCCACGGGATACGCCTCAGCTCAGGCGCAACCGTGGTCCAAGCTCAGCCCCGAGACAAGCCCCTTGCCCCGTGCCTTCCATGACATGGCCTACGATGCGGGATCGCATCGCATCATCCTCTTCGGCGGGTTGACAGAGTCGGCGAACGTGCTCGGCGACACATGGGCCTACGATGCCGATCGCAACACATGGGTGGAGATGAACCCCGCGGCCGCGCCAGCCGCTCGCAGCTCCCATGCCTTGTCGTACGATGCCGCGGAGGATCGCGTGATCCTGTTCGGAGGCGTGCAGAAGGTGGGCGGAAGCTTTGTCGAGGTCAACGACACCTGGGCGTACGACTTTGACACGAACTCCTGGACGAACCGAAATCCCGCGGTCGCCCCTTCGCCCAGGCTCGGACACAGGATGGCGTTCGACAACCAGTCCACCCGCACCGTTCTCCTGAGCGGGCATCGGGGTCAGGGCCCGGGCGCAACGCTGTTCCACGACACCTGGGCGTACGACTTTGGAGCGAACGAGTGGACAGAGATGGCCCCGAGCTCGGCTCCGTCCGCGGGGAACCATGGATCCCTCGTGTACGATGCGGAGTCGGATCGCATTCTGCACTTCGGCGGTGAGTCGTCCCCGAGCGCGTACAGCGACGAAACGTGGCACTACAGCTTTGACGCGAACTCTTGGACGGAAGTGCAGCCAAGCGCAAGCCCCTCTCCTCGGTTCGCCCATGCGATGGCTCACGATACGGACTCCGATCGAACGGTTCTCTTCGGAGGCAGCTCCGGATCCGACGAAACCTGGGTCTTCAACCTCAACGCCAACGAATGGGAACAACGCTCCCCGCCGTCGCACCCGTCGGGACGACTGGGTCACCGCATGGCATATGACTCCCAGTCGGATCGGGTCATCCTGTTCGGTGGCGGACCGAACCTCTTCGGACCCTACGACGACGAGACGTGGGCGTTCGATCTGGACTCCCTGCCACCAGCACCCACGTTTCCGTGGCTACTCGTCGCCGCCCTTGCATCGATTATCGTGGCTGTGGCCGCTGTTGCTTTCCTCGTGTGGAGGCGAAGGAGCAAGGCGGGCGGAGGGGGCCGAGAAGAGGGGCTGTGAGGCCCTGATGCGGCAGTCATGGTCTCCCCTCCCTGTTTTCGAGCGCTCCTGCGATGAGAATCAATCTCTGATTGGCGAACGATGTGGGGTATTAGGTGCCAGGTCACGGCAGTAAGCCCCCTTCTGTTCTAGGCGGCATTGGACTGAGCGGCCTACCCGGCCGAAGCCTGTTTGGCCTTGCTCCCGCGGGGAGTCGCCGTCTCACCAAATCCCGGGACAACGTCCTCGCCAGACGATTCATCCTCGTCCCGGGCTGTGTCGTTTCTGCGCCCTTGCCGTCCCTCTCAGGACCCCCGCTTGCGCGGGGCCGCGTGCAACGGAGGGGGGACTTTCCTCAGCGCCCGAAGGCACCGTCAGCCGCCCGCCGTCTCCTGGCTATGAATCAATCGATAGTCTGCGTAAAAAGGTTCTTGTCAAAGTGCGTCCCAGATGCCATCGAGCACCTTCTCGTAGGCCTTCTCCATGACTCTCTCGTCATCCATCTCCCCCGAGGATAGGTGGGGTAGGGTCCACGATGAAAGCGGTTTCACATACTTCAGCAGCTCCCGCATAGAACGGCCTGGCAACACTTCCACCGCCCCAAGGAGGTCAGCGGGCGCGATGGAGAACACGGCCGGCCCACCAACGCTGAGCACCAGGTCGATCTCACCATTCCCCACCTCCAGCGGGAGGGGGACATCGCTACTGCTCTCTACCACCAGGTTCGGCGCCCTGGATGCTAGCGTCTCGAAAACGACTCGCACGCAGTGGTCAACAGGCGCCAGCCCCTCCCCCAGCGGGGAGGAGCCGAACCACTCAACCCGGCTGACTCCCCCTTTCAGTGCTCCAAGGAAGTCCCGGTGGACAGCGAACAAATCCGCTCTGCGGTTGATGTAGAGAATGCTCCCAGTGTCTAGGCACGTCAACCGTTCGGCGAGAACTGGGTCCTGGGGATCGGCCAGGAGGTGCTCCTCCTCATCGCTGACCTTGGTGAGATCGATAGGGCAGACGAGTTGGTGATAGGGATTCATCAGTTCGAGGTCGGGAGGGTCTCGACACAGCTCCCGCAGCGTGAGGGCGTCCTTGCTCACCAGGGTCCCCAGCTCCTGGCATACCTTAGAGTGGTCCAGGTGGTCCCAATAGTTGTGAGCCGATTTCGGCTTGAAGGCCCAGAAGTCCAGTCCCACGTTCTGGGCCCGACGGAAGATGGCCCGTGCAAGGCTCGTCTTTCCCGCTCCGTAGGCCATCAGCCCGTTCACCAGGATTATCATCGTCTTGCCTCCCTGGAGCCGGTCTCGTGTTTCAGCTCCTGCAGTACGGGTAAAACGCGCAGCTTGTCCTCGGAGAGGAGCTCCCAATGAATCCTCGACGGTTTTCGATGATGAGCTGGCATCTTGTAGGTCCCGCGGGGCGTCGCTGCGTAGTCGACCGGTATGTCATGCGCCGTCATGGGAATGTGCTCAGTCACGACCTGAAGGGGATGCACCGTCGTGACCACCGGAGTGTCAGCAGTAAGGAACCCGTACTCACGACCCAACGCGTATTCGATGTCCGAGTAACCGCCTCCTTTTCCTACACGCCCGCCCTTCCGATCGATGGCCACCGATCCTGCCAGGACCAGGTCCAAAGTCCTCACTTTGTCTGGATGGCAGGGCCTTCCGAGGGCGAAGGCACCCCTTATGCTCTCCGCCCTCTCCGGGCGGTTCAGCTTCCTAGGGTCGAGCTCCAGGAAGCATTCGAGCTTCGTCAGTCTAGGAACCGCCATATACACCACCTTTCCGCCTTCGAGGGCCAGCCTCCTGGCCCACTTCTGCGGACTGTCGGGGTTTGCCTTGAGGGCCCTGGCGTCGTTCCAGCAGTCAAGGTCCTCAAGCCTCTTCGCGGCCTCCTGAGAGCCCTCGAAGTTGGGTATGCGACCTTCTGGCGGGAGGGGAAAGCGGGCGATGCCTTGATCCTGCATCTCTGACCATGTTCGACGCCTCAGCAGCTGCTTGGAAGTATCGCTCTGGGTCGTTCGTATTTCCCCCGAGTTACACTACTGGGTTGTCAATCTTGGTAGCCACGCGGGAAGTTATAAGCTTCCCCCGCTCGAAGTCCTCCACACCGGCGCCGTGCATGAAGAGAACTATCCGGATGAAGGCCAAAGTGTGCCTAGTGGGTGAGCCCGCCGTCGGCAAAACCAGCCTCATCCGGCGCTACGTCTCCGGACACTTCGACGACTGCTATGTTCCTACTCTCCAGGCCAAGTTCGCGACCAAGCGTCTGGCCCTCAGCTTCGAGGAGCAGGAACTGAAGGTCAACCTGGACTTGATCCTCTGGGACATAGTCGGCGACAAGGGCATGAGACAACTCCTGAAGGAGGCTTACTTCTTTGGTGCCCAGGGAATCCTGGCGGTGTGCGACGTCACCAGGAGGGCGACGCTTGAGGAGCTCAGGTCCTGGTGGAAGAGCGTCATGGACACCGTGGGAGAGGTGCCATGGGTCGTCGCCGTGAACAAGTCTGACCTAAGGGACAGGTACGCCTTCGGCGAGGAGAAGCTCCATCTCATCAACGACCTCCTCAATTCTACCACTCACTTCACCAGCGCCAAGACGGGAGAAGGGGTGGAGCATTCCTTCGAACTCCTCGGGTCGCGGGTGGTCCAACGGGAGCTCTCGAAGAACCGGGACCTGAGTCTGTACTACGCCCACTCGGTGTGATCCCGCCTCGCGCTGAGGTTTTATAAGCCCATTGCCTAGGCCGGCCGTGACCTCCAGACGGCGCGCCCTGTGGGCCATGGGCCTCTACCACGCGTCAAACGACGGAGCCCTGGTCGCCGTCGCCGCCCTATTTCCAATCCTGTTAACGGAGGGCCTACTTCGCAACTTCAGCGACATCGGCTTTCTGACCTTGGTGGGACTCTCGGTGACGGTGGTGGGCCAGATTCTCTTCGGGGCCTGGAGCGACCGCGTGAGTCCCCGGATCCTCCTGCCCGCGGGGATGGTAGTCTTGGGCGTGGCGTCCTTGCTTACCACCCTGGCCGTCAACTTCGCCATGCTCCTCTCCTTGGTGGCCCTCGCCCGGGTGGGCGCCAGCTTCTATCACCCGATCGGAATCTCGTGGGTCGGCCGCAGATTCAAGGACAATCTCGACCACGCGATGGGATTCCAAAGCGCGGCGGGGGACCTGGGAGTCATCGCGGCCTTCGCCAGTTCTGGGTTCCTCGGGCTGGTCTACGGGTGGCAGACCCCCTTCATTGTCTGGGGAGTCCTGGCCCTCCTGGCGGCCCTCTTCGGCTACATCCTAGCCGATGACGCTAGGGCCCCCGAGGTGTCGCATCGGGCAAGCATCCCGTGGACCGCCATCTTGCGCAACGTCCTCTTCTGGATCCCTCCTCTCGCCATCGGAGGCGCGGCGTACATCATTACGGTGAACTACGGCCACCTCCTCATGATCGAACGACTGGGCTTCCGGGAAGACCTGGCGGACCTGGTCGTCGCCGCCTGGATTGGCGCTGGGGTGGTCTCCGCCTACTCCTATGGGCGGATAAGCCGTGTCCTCGGGCGACTGCGTTCCCTGATCCTGGCCTTCCTGATCATCGGCGTCTCCGGCCTGGTCCTGAGCGCGGCTCCCCCCGCCTACATCTTGCTGCCGGTCTTCATCCTATTCGGGATTGGCGTGTTCATTACGTACCCTGGTCTCTTCGCCTTCATCTCGGAGTCGACGGAAGAGGGAATAGGCGGCACGACCTTCGGGGTCATCTTCGGCTTTCAGCTGGTTGGCGGGGCCTTGGCCGGGTATGCCGCCGGTGTCATGGCGGATGTGTGGGGCATCCACACTCCGTTCTTGCTTCTCATGGCCTTGGGATTCCTTGCCGTCGGGACGCTCGTGGGCCTGGCCCCATTTCAGTTCCGACAACATGGTGGAAGAGCAGGTCCAGAGACCCGCTCTCCCTAGGTCACGGGGGCTTCACCCGTCGACTTTTTAGACCAGGTAAACTTCCTGGGGGAATATGCGGCGCGCTGTGGCTGTCCTCCCCTTCGTGTGCGTCCTCGCAATTGCACTAGCGGCCAACGGAGCCTTGGCCGCGAGCATCGGTGCTTCCCCCGTGCAGCTCCTCGTCATCGACTCGCCCGCTGAAATCCGCCTCGGTGCGGCTGCAACCTATACCTTCGCAGCTTTCAACGGCGGCAACACCACCTACTTGGTCCAAGGGAGGGTGCTAAGCACCGAGCCAGGCCTTGACGCCAGGGTAGAACCCTCCCATCTCTTCCTCAGGCCTTTGGAGGATGGCCAGTTTAACTTGACTCTCCAGGCACCTCTCGCCGGCCAGGAGGGAATCGTGACCACAGAGGTTGAGTTCGAGGCTCTGGACCTCGCCACGGGGGATTTATCCTCCCAAGTTCTCTTTCTGGAGATCCGGCTCCTCGGCATCACGCCCGCAGAGGATCCCACTGGCAAGATCTTCGGCGTGTGGGAGAATCAGCTCCCGGCCCCCTTCAATAACCTGTATGGAGCCTTCGTCCTGACCTTGGCCCTTTGGGTCGTAATCTCCATCGTCCTTGTCTTTGCTGTTGGGGGCCTGGCCCGGCGCCTTGGGGGGAAGCGGCGAGGCCGAGTGGTCCTAGGCGCCCTGCAAATCCTCCGGGTCCCCATCTTCGTCTTCGTTTTCGTCTACGGAGCCGTGAACAGTCTGCAGATCCTCGGGATTCAACCAGAGCTGATGGCTCTCCTACTCCAGGCGTACTCCCTTATCGTGATTGCTCTGGCGACGTGGATCGGGTACAAGGTGTGGCGGGATGTTGTCATCCGCTACGCGACCCGGCGCTCCAAACGGGCTCGGAAGGACCTCGGGAAGCGCGTCCTGCCCTCAATGGACAAGCTCGGGGGGTTGGTCATCGTGGTCGTCGGGTTCATCATCGCTCTCCAGAGCCTAGGCTTCAACATTACTGTCCTCGTCGCTGGACTCGGTATCCTGGGCATTGTTATTGCCTTCGCCGCGCAGGACACCCTGAGCAACCTCTTCGCGGGATTGCACCTGATGGCGGACAAGCCATTCCAGATTGGCGACCTGATCGAAATGGAGTCCGGGCTGATCACCGAAGTCGTGGACATAGGACTGCGAAGCACAAAGCTCTACTCACGCCGAGACAACAACCTCCTCATCGTCCCGAACAACGAGATCGCCAACAAGCCAGTGGTGAACTATCTCCGACCGGACTTTCGTTACCGCATGCACCTAAAGATCGGAGTCGCATATGGCAGCGACCTGACAAAGGTGGAAGAAGTCCTGCAGGAGATCGCCCTAGCCAATTCGGAGGTCTTGAAAGATGAGGAACGCAAGCCGGAAGTCTGGGTGGACGAGTTTGGGGACTCCTCCATCAACTGCCGCCTGATTGCCTGGATTCGCGACGCCCGGAACCACTGGCGGGTTCGCAGCGATATAAACAAGGAGATTGACCGCCGTTTCCGTGAGGAAGGCGTTCAGATACCCTTCCCGCAGCGTGACGTCTGGATGCGCGAGGTCGAGGGGAAGGGTTCGGGGAAGTAGGTCGATTTCGTGGCACTCAGGCTCCTGCAGGTTCACGCGAGAGGCCTGGACGGGGAGCGCGTCAAGGAGGTCCTGAGGGAGAGGCCGACGGTCGCGGTGTGGCTTGGCGCCGCTGCGGAGGGCGAGACCGAGGTCTCCGTCCTCCTTGCTGCGGAGGAGAGCGACGGTGTAATTGATCTGCTGGAGCAGCACTTCGGGAAGCTCGAGGACTTCAGGGTTCTCCTGCTCCCTGTAGAGGCGACGGTTCCGCGACCCGTGGATGCAGAGCCGGCCCCCGTTGCGCGCAGGCGAAGAGGTCCATTCCTCAAGCGGGTGAGCGTCGAGGAGCTCTATAACGACATAAGCGAGGCGGCTCGCCTGACGCGTGTATACCTCTTCCTCGTGGTCCTTTCGGCCGTCGTGGCTGCCATTGGAATCCTACGCGGTGACCTCATCATCATAATCGGCGCCATGGTTATCGCGCCATTGCTGGGACCCAATGTTGCCTTGGTCCTCTCTGCCACCCTCGGTGACGTCAGTCTGGCGAGGCACGCCTTCGCCGCCACTGCCGCAGGACTGCTCCTCACTGTGTTCATCGGCGCAATCTTCGGACTCACCTTCCCCATCGATCCGACTGCTCAGGAGATTGCAGCCAGGACTCAGGTGACCTTGGGGGACGTCACCCTCGCCCTTGTCGCAGGTGGGGCAGCGGCCATTGCCTTTACGGTGGCCCTCCCTGCCGTCCTCATCGGTGTGATGGTGGCCGTGGCCCTGCTCCCACCTTCCGTCACCCTCGGAATGCTCCTGGGATCCGGACATTGGGAGCTCGCCTTCCAGAACCTTCTCCTACTGCTGGTCTTTCTTGTTGGGATAAACCTTGCTGGAATCGTGACCTTCATTGCGCAGGGAATCCGTCCCAAGACGTGGTGGGAGGAGGAGCGGGCCAAGAGAGGCACGCGCGCGGCGCTCCTAATCTGGATCCTCTTGCTGATATTCCTTGTCCTGGCGATCGTCTTCTCCCAGTTAGCATGAACCGCCCCGGAGGGCGAAAGGTAACGACTCCGACTCCCGATTCCTTTATGCTATCCGCTCGAATGGTAGGCTCGGGTGAGTTGCATTGGCTGAGTGGCTAAGAAGGGCCTCCCGCAAGGCCGGCCAGGCTCCGGGAACCCTTATTCACGTCGGTGAAAGGCACGAAGAGGAGGTCAAGGTCTCCCTCATGGACTACGACGCCGACAGGTTGGAGGAGCGGGTTCTCGCGGATCCCGCCGAGGGTTCCCCCTACAGGGATCGAGACACAGTGACTTGGATTAACGTTGACGGCTTGCACCGTGTTGAGGTCATCAAGGCACTGGGAGATCAGTACGGCTTGCATCCCCTCGCCCTCGAGGACGTGCTGAACACCTTTCAACGGCCCAAAGTGGAGGACTATGCGGATCACCTTTTCATCGTCATCCGCATGCTAAGCTACGATTCGGTTCAGAATGACATCGTGGATGAGCAGGTAAGCCTCGTCGTGGGACCTAACTACGTCCTTTCCTTCCAGGAACGGGAGGGGGATGTGTTTGAGGGCGTGAGAGAGAGGATTAGGGGCGGAAAGGGTCGGATCAGGCGGATGGGGTCGGACTACCTTGCCTATGCGCTCCTGGACGCAGTGGTGGACGAATACTTCCCGATCCTGGAGAGCCTGGGGGAACGAACGGAAGCACTTGAACAGGAACTCATCTCCGAGCCGACCTCGGACACCCTGAGGGAGATCTACAACCTCAAACGCGACCTCATTGGATTGCGGAAATCCGTCTGGCCCCTTCGTGAAGTCACCAACCGGCTGGAACGCGGTGAGTCTGCCCTCATTCAGCCCGAGACGATAATCTTCCTTCGAGACGTCTATGACCACACGATTCAGGTCATAGACTCGGTCGAGGTCCATCGAGAGCTGGTTTCGGGCATGCTGGACACATACCTGTCAAGCCTAAGCAACAAGATGAATGAGGTCATGAAGGTCCTGACCATTATTGCGACGATATTTATACCCCTCAGCTTCGTCGCGGGCCTCTACGGCATGAACTTCGTGATCATGCCGGAACTCCAGCTCCCCTGGGGCTACCCCTTGGCCCTGGGCATTATGGCAGCGGTGGCGATCACCATGCTTGCATACTTCAGGAGAAGAAGGTGGCTGTGACCCTCAGCAGGCTGGGTAGATGCGGCTGGCCAAAGGCGTTAAATATCGCCGACGCCCGTCCGGCGGAGCATGGCAAAGAGACCTTTGGGCGTCACGATTCTAGGGAGCCTGGCGGTTGTTGGCGGCCTCGTTCTGCTACTCCTTGCGCTCATCAACCTCCTCTCCTATCTCGGGCTTCTTGGCCTGGACCTGCCTGCTGATGCTCCCAGAGATGTGATCCTAATAGGCTCGGCCCTGAACCTTGTTGTCGGCCTCCTGCTCCTTGGGACTGGCAATGGTCTCCTCAACCTCAGCACGTGGGCGTGGTGGCTGGCGGCAATCGCTGCCCTCATCGGAATCGCCCGGTCCATCTACTCATTCATCAGCGGGGCGGCCATTGCAACAGTCACAGTTTTGCTCTCCGCAATACTTGGCCTCGTCATCCTGCTACTTTTCTTGGGATATCTGGCCTCGGTGCGGCGACACTTCCGGTAGTCTGGGCACAACCTCAGAGGAAAGGGCCCCTACGAGCTTCGCGTCGGCTCAGCCGAGACAGAGTCACTCGTGGGCAAGCCCGACGGCCGATGCCCCTCAGCTGCGAGCACCCTCTTCGTCGCCACGTAGGACAACTGTCCTGGTTGGGTACGGGATCGTGATGCCTTCCGTCTCGAAGGCCTTCTTGACATTGATCAGGAGATCCGTTCGGACCTTTCCCCAGTCCTCCTGCTTTGTCCAGGCGAAGATATTGAGGTTAATGCTACTGTCCGCGAAGGTGTTCACGTTGGTGATCGCTTCAGGTTCCCTCAGGATCCGCTCATCCGACTCGAGGACCCCCCGAATCACTGTCAGGGCCCTTGGGACATCGTCCTCATACGCTATACCGACGACTAGATCGATACGTCGAATCGGCCAGTGATGGTAGTTCACAATGGGGTTGCCCCAAACCTGGGAGCTCGACAGGACCACCTTCTTGCCGTCGAAGGTCTTCAGCGTGGTTGCGTTGATCGAAACGTCCTCCACAAAACCGGTGACGCCCGCTGCCTCCACGAGGTGGCCCTTCCTGAAGGGTCGGACAAGGATCAGAGTGATGCCTGCGATAAGGTTCGACAGGAAGTCTCGGAGGGCGAGCCCGATGACGATACCGAGGACACCAAAACTGATGACGAGGCTGGTGAGGTCGATCCCCAGCGGCGCCAGGATCAGGCCCAAGAGGATGACGTAGAGGAGGAAACGGAACACTCGAACGAGGAAACTGCGCACCAGAAGTGGGAAGTCCAGGCGCCGCAGGATGGCCCTTATGGCCTTGGCGAGGAAACGGATGATGATGACGCCGGCGACGAGAATGACGATGGAGAGCAAAACCGCCCCTACGGTGATGCTCCCCCAGATGACGGTATCCAGGAACTGAAAGATTTGCTCGCCAAGCTGCGCTGTCACGTCCCCCAGATCGACCATGCGAATCTGCGGAATCAAGAGGACAAGCCCTCATAAAGGTATGCAGCTCAGCGCCTCAGCCAGTTCTCAGTCGCGCCTGCGATTCCTTCTGGGGCTCGATCCTCGGAGAAGCCACCGAGCCGCCACCGACAAGCCGACGGCGAGGACAATGAGGAGGTTGCTCCCCAGGACGGGCAAGTCCCCCCTGTAGATGACCAGCATGACGGTGACGAGGAAGGAGACTAGACCGAAGCCCGTTCCGAAGAGAATCAGGAGCCTCGCCACGAGAGCGCGACGCCAGAGAATCAGGAGGCCGCCGAGGATGACGGCTATCCCGCCCAGCGAGGCGATCAGAATGACCACCGTGAAGACTCCTCGCAAGAGAGGGTTCATCGGGATGAAGCGGGTGACGAGTTCGATGAAGTCGAGCCAATGAGTTACCGCGCTGAAATGGCCCGCCTGCAGAAGGGTCCCTGCCAGGATGGCCAGGAAAGCCGCCGTCTTTCGCCTCCTGTCCCACATTCAGGAACCTCAGAGGCCCAAGGCCGCCTCGACCTTCTCCAGCTCCTCCCGGTTTCGTTCGAAGTACTCCCGGGGTCCTGCAAGCGCCTCCGTCAGGTCGCCCGCAACTGCTGCCTTCAGGTCCTGAGGATGCAGGTCACCCTCCGCGTAGGCGCGCTCCAACGCTTCATAGTCCTCATACTCCACGTCACCCCCGTGAGCAGCCTCCCGCTCTACCCTCAGCGAGGCAAAGCGAGGGAAGAGGATGAACTGACAGAACTGGAGCACGGGATTCCCTTCCACCTCCTTCGGAGGGCAGTAGGCCCCACGGATCTTCTCTCGGATGGCATCGGGTGAGTCATGAATGAAGATGCAGGTCTCGGGCTTCGACTTGCTCATCTTCAGGTCCCAGGAATCCATACGGCCACCTCCCTGCAGGCTGGCCAACATAGGCGTGTGCAACGCCACGACCTGCTTCCATCCCAGCTTCGGCCCAATGTCACGATAGAGCATGTGGGCGTGTCTCTGGTCCATGCCGCCGAAGGCTAGATCTAGGTCGAGGCGGTAGATGTCGGCCACCTGCATGGCGGGATAGATAAGCCGGGATGCGTCGACCTCCGCCTCCTCCTCCTTCCGACCCATGATGCTCATGGCCCTCCTGATGCGGGCCACAGTGGTGGACTTGGAAACCTGGAGCACGGACCTCCAGTACTCGCTGTCAGCCACTAGGTCACTCCCGTGGAGGAAGGCAACCTGACCCGCGACGCCCAGGGAGCGGTAGGCCTCCACCATGTAATTCGCCGCCGCCCTGATGGTGGCCCAGTCGCCCCCTAGCTTGTCGTTTATAAAGGCGTGCCAGTCAGCCAGGAGGACCGTAACATCGAAGCCGGCCCGGTCGAGGTCCATGACCTTCTGAGCGAGGATGGGACCTGTCCCTAGGTGCACGAGCCCGCTGGGTTCCAACCCTATGTACGCCTTCGGTCGACCCTGCCCCTCGAGGAGGGTCCTGAGCTCCTGAGGGGTGACGACCTCCACGGTGTTCCTGCTCGCCAGCTCCACCCGTTCTTTGACGTTCACGGCGAATGCAAGCGGCGCGCTTGATTAAAGCTTTCTCTGCCTGCCGGCGTGACAGAGGACGAGCACTACCCTCTGGCCAGCGCAGGCTTATTAGCTAAGGCCGTGATGACGCAGCGTGGGGAGGAAACTCAGGACGGGTATCCGAGCCGCCCCCAAGGTCCAGGAGAAGGAGCTCGTCAGGAAGGCCAAGGCCCTCCGTGGGATTCCGGAGATCCTAGTACCCAGATGCGTGGGGGAGAGCTGCCCACGCTGTCCCTTCGATGTCCTGCGCGAGAGGGTGGTGCGGGTCTCGCAGGTTGCAGACGACGAGGCGGCCCTGGAGCGTCTTGCGAGACGCGGTCATCCATTGATGAAGGCGTACGCCGCTACCCTGTTGGTGGGGCTCCAGGGGAAGGCGCCCTACCTGGCACCAGCCAAGACGCCCTACGGGACCTTCCACTTCGCCCTGCGGGGCAAGGCGGACCGGGAGCACCTCGTGGGAGTCCAATACTACGATATCCCCGAGCTGCGCCTCTTGACAATTGGCGATATGGCTCGGAAGAAACGCCTTCACGTCTACGCCTTGGAGCAGGAGATGGTTACTACCTGCAGGGAGGACAGGCCACCGGAGGAGTTCGTGCGCGAGAGCCTTAAGAGGACTCATATCTCCTTCAGTCAGCACGATGACGAATTCACGTGCCCTCATGGTGATGAGGACCCTTCGGTGGTCCTGCACTGGCTGGGGGCAGGGGTCAAGCTCGTCCTCTGCAGACGCTGCTCCCCACCGAAGGAGAACCTGGTCGCCTTCCTGGGACAGCGGATGATTGTGCCCGACCTGGCGGCCTCCTTCGAGCTCTACATCAGGCCGAACCTGGAGTGCACCGAGGATCTGTGCACCTTCGGCGGCGACCATTCCCTGACGGGCGCCAGGGCGAGCTCCTACCTCACCGGAGAGATGAGCGAGGGCCGCCTCATCGAGGAGACGTTAGCGGACCTCATCCCCGAGAAGACGAAGTCAGAGGGCATCTTCGTACTGGGGAACCAGTGCTTCGAGGAGGACTACGAAGCCTTCCTGAAGGCCGCGAAGGTGACCGGCGACCTCGTGCCGGCCTTCATGGAGCTCCGGGACGACCTGGGGGACGGTCTGGTCGTCCAGGAGGCCAGCTTGTCGAAACTTGTCGACTCGCTGGATCGAGATCCCATGGTTCACCTCCTGGCGGCCCTGCTGGGAGATGATGAGATGGCGGAGGCAATGATGGAGACGGCTGAAGATGAGGGCCGGTCCATGGACGAGGTGCTGGCCAAGGCGTTGAAGACACGAAGGGACATGACAGCGCTCTCCAGCCTGCCGTCCTGGGAGTCTCTACCACCCCTGGCAACCCTGGCAGACGAGGTCGCCAAGACCCACCGGACCAAGGGTAGGGAGGAGGCGGCCCTGCTGGCGAGCAGGGGGCTCCAGGGAGAGACATCCCAGAAGGTCCTTGCCTTGGCCCTGCTTCAGGGTCTGGAGGCGGCGGCGGGCAAGAAATGGATGTTTAGGACGGAAGAGCAGCAATTGGCCGATTTCCTCACGCCCATGGTCAGCGACCTCCTGGAGGCGGAGGGGGAGCAATATGCCGAGGTCCTCCAGAAGCTTCTCACCGCCAGCGGGTCCGGCGAGGTCCTGCCTAGGAGATGAGCGCGTCGAGAACCCAGTGCGACACGCCCGGAGCGTACCTCTTCACCCTGTGGAGGACCTCCCGCTTCAGGCGCCTGCCTCCCCCCTCCGCGGCCTCCTTCAGGCCGGTGGAGAGACAGGAGACGGCTCGATCGGGGCACGCTTCGTGGTAGTGGACCCACCCTCCCTCCTTCAGACACTTGATGGCCTTCGGGAGGTATAGACGGGTTTCCCGGAGATAACCCAGGACAACCCGATCCGCCACGCCCTCGGGGGCCACCTCCCGGCAGTCCCCCAGGAGAGGCACGACCGAGTGCGCCTCGTTAATCCGCACGTTGTCCACCAGGTACTCATGGGCCGTCGGGTTAAGCTCGCAGGCGTAGACCGTGCTCGCCTTGCCGTGAAGGGCCATGGGAAGGGAGAAATAGCCGATCCCAGCGAATAGATCAACCACCACCTCCCCAGGCTCGCAGACCTTGGACATGCGAATCCTCTCCGACACGTTGCCGGAGGAGAACATCACCTTCCGGGGATCGAGCCTGAAGCGGATCCCGTTTTCCACGTGAACTGTATCGGTGTCGGTGCCCCAGAGAAGCTTGTATCGTGGTATCCTCCAGGGACCCTCGACTCGTCCGCTCATATCCAGGACCGACTTGACTCCGAGGACCTGGGCGTACGCACGACACGCCTCCTCTATGTGGGTAAGCAACTCCCCGGGGAGCTTCAGCAACAGAACATCCCCAATCCTCTCCCAGCGGCGTGGGAGCAACCTCTTGAGGTCATCATCGATCTCGGCCGCTCCCTGAATGAGCTCGTAGGGTGTCGGGGGCTTCGCGTACTCCTCGGGAGCCTCCTGATTCACGAGCTCCCCCAGGTCGCTCATCTCGAGGGCCGAAGTCAGTGGTATCTCTAGATATTCTTCCAGCTCAACGATCTTCCGTCCGCCGTCGAGGACACCGAGAGCTGTGGCTCTAGACCGAGCCTCCTCACCCATGTACTTCGGAACCCTGAGGGCCAGCGGCTGGAGCGTCACCTGGAATCTGCACCCTGACAAAGGCTATTAAAAGCCGCTGTCCTACACTCGAAGGTGAAGGGCGCCCCCTACTCCGTCTTCCTGGGACTGCTCCTGGCCATTCTCCTGGTGGGGGTCGCAGCGGGCGAGGAGGTCAGTGATCCGACGAGGACCAACCTCATCCTGGGATCCTTCGAAACCCCCCAGCTCAGCCCGGGAAATGTGGGGAGGTTTAGCTTCAGCCTAACCAACCCCTACTCGTGGTCGATGAATGGGACCACCTTGTTCGTGGAAGTCTACGAATTCAGCACCTCCTCCCTCACCACTCCCATCGAGGAACTCGAGAACGCTCCGCTCCTCGTGTTCCCCGAGAGCCCGTTCTCAGTAGGCACGAATGGAACGATTGATTATGGCATGGTGGAAGCCGATGAGTCAGTGGGAATCGAGTTGGGGGTGAGGACTCAAGCTGATACTCCCCATGGTTCCGTCTTCTCCCAGGGCTCCTACTTCGTGCGCTTCCGCCTCGAGTTCGACTTCCTTCAGGACCACGCTGTGATGGTCTCCCCCGGATTCTACTCCCTCGAGGAGTTGGACTACGGCTTGAGGGACCCGACCCCGGAAGAGCGGGAGACCTACCGTTACGTGGGCAATGCCAACTACACCTTCTTTGGTGAGGTGCTGGGGCTTGAGACCATCGACGGGATGCTCCCGGACGCTACCTTCGGCGTGAAGGAACCCCTGCCGCAGTGGCCCTTCTACACTATTTTGGGAGGGGCGGTGGCGGCCCTCGTCCTGGCCCTCTTCTACTATCGTCGGGAACGCTCGGACTCCAAAGCTATAAAGCGTGAGTGAAGATAGCAGCGACGTGGCCCGACTCCCCTCTGGCAGGACGATCGTCTTCTACGCCTACGCCGTACTCCTCTCCGTGGGGATAGCCCTCTACCTCATCTGGGGGATCGCCTTCGGCTCCTGGAACATACTGGCCGTGGAGAACATCGGGATCTATGCCCTGGTAATCATCATGGTCGTCTTCGGCGCTACGGGGATGCTGCTCTACTCGAGGGCCTAGAAGGCGCGGGCGGCGTGGACCACGTCAGTCGCCGCTTCACCGCAATTCAGGCACGTACCCTCGAACTCCTCTTCTGGGTACGGGGTCCCCAGGATGCTGCGGTCCAGTCTCTCCTCCATCTTCAGGCCGCACTCCTCCTTTCCGCACCACCCCGCCCTCACGACCCCCTTGGCGGGGGCCTCCTCGTAGGAAGCAACCGTGTGGATACTCTCCTCCACTTCCGCCTTGGCCCCTTCGAAGAGGTCTCGCTGGATCGCCCTCAAGGCTGCTGCAACTGCCTCTGCGGCCTTCTCCCGCTTCGCCTTTCTGCGACGCCCCGAGTCCCTTCTGACGAGGGTGATGTACCCTCCCTCCGCCTCCTCCACGCCGATCTCGACCCTCAAAGGAACCCCTCTTCGCTCCCACTCGTAGAACTTCGCCCCGGGCCTCAGGTTCCTCAGATCCAGCTCGACGCGAACGGCCTTCTCCAGAGCCTTGTGGAGGGCCTTCGCCTCCCTCGTCACCCCCGCCTTCTGTCCCTTGGCGAGGATGGGGACGATGACGACCTGAATGGGAGCCAGCTCGGGCGGCAGGACAATCCCCTTGTCGTCTCCGTGGATGGCCACGATGGCGCCCAGGATCCTCTCGCTCATGCCGTAGGTGGTCTGGTGCACGTAGCGACGGTTCCCTTCAGCGTCCTCGAAGTCGATGCCGTAGACCGTGGAGAAGTTGTCCTGGTAGTGGTGCATGCTCGCCACCTGGAGGGCGCGTCCAGCGGCCGCCACGTAGGCGTCCGGCACGACGGTATAGTGGGCTCCCGGGAACTTGTCCCAGTCGGGACGCTTGCTTATGAGCGTCGGAAGGGCGTACTTGAGAGAGAGACGCCCCCATATCTCCAGGTCCTCGTGGATCTGGCGCTCGGCATCCCCATAATCTTCGTGGCAGGTGTGGGACTCGAAGAAGAAGGAGAGCTCCCTCACCCTCAGGAAGGTCCTCGTCTGCCTCGTCTCGTAGCGGAAGGTTGGGACTATCTGGTAGACCTTCAGGGGAAGGTCCGTGTGGGAACGGATCCAGAGTGAGAAGAGGTCGTACATCGCGGTCTCGCTGGTGGGGCGCAGGAGCAGACGGACGTCCAGGGGGTTCAGGCCGCCGTGGGTGACCCAGTATACGTTCTCCTCAAACCCCTTGATGTGGTCCGCCTCCTTGAGGAACTGATCTTCGGGGACAAGCACGGGGAACTGGACCTCATCGTGGCCCGTCCGGGCCATCTCGTCGTGCATGAAACCGTTCATCAGCCTCATGACCCGCAGGCCATAGGGGGTCCAGACGTTCATTCCCTTGATAGGGTACCTCTTGTCCACTATGCCGGCATCGTCGATGACCTGGAGGTACCACTCGGGAAAGTCCTTCTCCTTCTCCATCGGATTTGAGATGATAATCCAGGCTCCTAATAGAGGTTTGCCGGCCCCTGACTGACATCTTAAGTAGCTCCCTCCCCTGAGGCAGTTCATGGCCCGGATCGTAGAGTGTGTTCCCAACTTCAGCGAGGGTCGGCGGAAGGATGTCGTCAATGCCGTCGCTGACGCCGCCAGGGAAGTCCAGGGCGTCCGCATTCTCGACGTCGAGATGGACGCCAGCCACAACCGAGCAGTCCTTACCTTCGTCGGTGAGCCGGAACCCGTCCAGGAGGCAGCCTTCAGGGTCGTGGCGAAGGCTGTGGAGCTGATAGACCTCAACGTCCACGAGGGAGAGCATCCCCGCATCGGTGCTGCCGACGTCGTCCCCTTCATACCTATCTCCGAAGTCACTCTGGAGGAGTGCGTGAAGCTTGCTCACGACCTCGGAAGGAGGATCAATGAGGAACTCGGGGTGCCGATCTACTTCTACGCCGAGGCGGCAATGAAGGAGGAGAGGCGCCTACTACCCAAGATCCGTAAGGGGCAGTTTGAGGCCTTGAAGGAGGAGATGGGCGTCAAGGCCGAAAGGGACCCGGACGTGGGCGAGGCCAAAATCCACCCGACGGCAGGGGCCACGGTGGTCGGCGCGCGCGGCCCCCTCATAGCCTACAATGTGGACCTCTGCACGGACGACCTGGACCTGGCCAAGTCCATCGCCAAGAGGATTCGGACGAGTAGCGGAGGCTTCCCTGCCGTCCAGGCCGCTGGCTTCAATCTGGAGGAGAGAGGGATGGTCCAGGTATCCATGAACCTCCTGAACTTCCGCGAGACCCCCATCCCCAGGGTGTTCGAGGCTATTCGCGAGGAGGCTAAGGCAGCGGGTGTGCCTATCGAGCGGTCGGAGGTGGTGGGCCTCATCCCTCTAGATGCCCTCCTCGACAGTGCGGAGTTCTACCTACAGCTCCACGGATTCGATCGAAACCAGATTCTGGAGAGGAGGCTGTGGGAGTAGATCTCGAATCCCCTCTGAGCGCATTCCTCGACGAGGTCGCGTCCAAGCAGCCTACGCCCGGCGGGGGTAGCGTCGCAGCCCTGGCGGGAGCCCTGGCCGCCGGGCTAGCGAGCATGGTCTGCCGCCTCACCATGGGAAAGAAGGGCTACGAGGACGTCCAGGACGAGATGGAGCGGCTGTTGGGGGAGTCGGAAGCGCTGCGGGAGAGGATGCAAGAACTCATAGGCGAGGACGCGGCGGCCTATGACGACGTGGTGAGGGCCTTCAGGATGGACAAGTCCACCTCAGAGGCGAAGGTAGCGAGGTCCGCTGCGATCCAGGACGCCATGAAGGGAGCTGCCCATGTGCCCATGGAAACGGGAGAGAGGTGCCGCGACCTCCTGGAGGTAATCGAGCAGGTGGCGGAAGGAGGGAACGTGAACGCCCTCTCCGACGCTGGGGTGGCCTCGCATCTTGCCCTGGCTGGCTTCCACGGAGCGCGCCTCAACGTGGAGATCAACCTACCCTCCATCAAGGACGAGGACTTTGTAGGACAGCTGAATGAAAGGCTGGAGAAGGTGGAGTGGGAGGCCATGCAGGCCCATTCCGACGTCCTCCTCGCTATAGAGAGAAGGGTCCGCCGCTGAGCAAATCCCTTTATCGCCGACCGCGGTATCCAGCCAGGCTGATTCCATGCCAGAGGTGAAGGCTGCCAGGGGCCCCAAGCTCCGCTGCAAGGGGTGGCGGCAGGAGGCCCTGCTGAGGATGATGGAGAACAACCTGGAGAACGCCGAGAGGCCGGACGACCTCATCATCTATGGCGGCACGGGCAAGGTCGCCCGTAGCTGGGAGGCCCTCCAGCGGATCGCGGCCGCAATGGAGAGTTTGGAGGAGGACGAGACCCTCCTGATCCAGTCGGGCAAGCCCGTGGGCGCCTTCACCACCCACGACCGGGCGCCAAGGGTCCTCATCGCCAACGCCAACCTGGTCCCACGCTGGGCAAACTGGGAGGACTTCTGGCGCCTGGAAGAGAAGGGGCTCACCATGTTCGGACAGATGACCGCGGGCTCCTGGGCCTACATAGGCACCCAGGGCATCATCCAGGGCACCTACGAGACCTTCGCCGCCTGCGCCCGTCAACATTTCGGTGGCTCTCTGAAGGGGAGGGTTGTCCTCACGGGCGGCCTTGGAGGCATGGGTGGGGCGCAGCCCCTGGCTGTGACCATGAACGAGGGGGTCTGCCTCGATGTTGAGGTCGACGAGGCGAGAATCCGCCGACGCTTACAGGCCGGCTACTGCCGAGAGACGACGGATGACCTCGATGAAGCCCTGGAGATTGCAGAGATCGCGGCCAAGGAGGGCGAGCCTCAGTCCGTGGCACTGTTGGGTAACTGCGCCGAGGTCCATCCAGAGCTCGTGAGGCGCGGCTTTAGGCCCGATGTCGTAACGGACCAGACGTCGGCCCACGACCCCCTGGAGGGGTACATACCATCGGGCCTCACCCTCCGAGAGGCCGACGAACTCAGGGCCTCCGATCCGGAGAAGTACCTAAGACGCTCCAAGACTTCGATAGTGGAGCACGTAAAGGCCATGTTAGCCTTCCAGCGGGCAGGTGCGGTCGTCTTCGAGTACGGCAATAACATCCGGGGTCAGGCGAGAGATGCGGGGCTTGAGGAGGCCTTCGACTTCGAGGGGTTCGTGAAGCTCTACATCCGACCCATGTTCTGTGAGGGTCGTGGACCCTTCCGTTGGGTCGCCGTGTCCGGCAATCCAGACGACATCCTGGCCACGGACAAGGAGGTCCTCAAGCTGTTCCCGGAGAACGAGCAGCTCACCCGTTGGATCACGCTGGCGGAGAAGCATCTGCCCTGGGAGGGGCTTCCTGCCCGCGTGTGCTGGCTGGGCTACGGCGAGAGAGACCGATTCGCAAGGAGGATCAACGGGTTGGTGGCCGAGGGCCGGGTCGACGGTCCCATCGTCATTACCAGGGACCACCTGGACAGCGGCTCCGTGGCCTCGCCAACGAGGGAGACCGAGGGCATGAGGGATGGCTCGGATGCCGTGGCCGACTGGCCCCTTCTCAACGCCCTGCTTAACACGGCCTCTGGCGCGGACCTGGTGGCCATACACAGCGGGGGCGGCGTGGGCATCGGCTACTCAATCCACGCCGGGGTGACGGTGGTGGCCGACGGCACAGAAGATGCGGAGTGGCGGATTCAGCGAGTCTTCACCTCGGACCCTGGCATCGGGGTCCTTCGGCACGCGGACGCTGGGTACGAAGAGGCATTGAAGTTTGCCGCGTCGAGAGGTCTGCGGGTCCCGATGAGGCCCGGTGGAGATTGACCCGCTACATCGCCGATCGCGTAATCCCGATGTCCCGAGCCAGGGCGTAGGGCGCGTGGACGGGTTCGGGAATCTCGTACCACCACTGAACCTGCTCAGTCTCCTTCCCCAAGGTCTCCACGTTCCCCCAGAGATGGAGAAGGTTGTCGGTGAGGCGCACGTCCTTCCACGCCTCCGCCACCTCACCGTCCTTGATGTGGAAGATGCCATCCCTCGGGATGGTGCTGAAGTCCCCCGTAACATAGGACTGATAGCGGGTGTACCACGTGTTCGTCAGCCACAGTCCGTCCTTGACATCCTCAAAGAGCTCCTCACGAGTTCGGTCCCCAGGCTGGATGAAGATGGCATGGGGGAGGGGCTGAACGAGCCCAGCATTGGCCGTGCTCTTGGCTTCGAAGAGCTTCGCGGTCGAGGTGTTATGGAGGTACGTCTTCAGGACACCCTGGTCGACGAGGACGTTGCGCTGGGTGGGCACCCCCTCGTCGTCGAACCGTCGTCGGTTGATAGAGTCCGCACTCCCGTCGTCGATGACGGTGACGGCCTCGGATCCGACCTTCTGACCGATCTTGTCCTTGAATGGCGACAGGCCCGCAAGGACAGCGAAGGCGGAGGATCGTACCCCAACCTCGTAGGCGAGGACCCCAAGGATCAGGGGGTCGAAGACTATGTCGTACTGCCCAGGCTCTCCCCTCCGGGGATTCTTTGCCAGGGCTGCGATCTCTCCCGCCTTTCTTCCTGCAGCTTCCGGAGAGAAGTCGCTCAGACGAGTGGCACACGACACCGCATGGCCGCTGGACTCAGGAGCCGCGAGAGCCCTGAGGGAGATGTAGACGCTAGCCCTCCTATCGTGTCCCACCGCGTCGTTGGATGTGTGGAGGTAGCTCTCGTGATCGTGCTTCCAGAAGCTGCCTGCGGTCTCCACAGCGCCCTCCGCCAGGGCGCCGTTGACTGCAGCGTCGACGTAGTCCCCACCCTCCTCTAGATCGAGGATGGTCTTGTCGGGAGAGAAGTCCCGGTATTCGAAGGGTCCCTCGGCGAGGCCTCCGTACAGAGGGTTCTCCTGGGACTTCCTCGCCATGGCCACGAGGTCGTCCACGGCCCGATCCACTTTCGTCAGGTCCTGGATCTCCGTGGCGACAACCCTCTTGTCCACCACCAAGCCCACAGTCGCAGACCGCTCCCGCCATCGGTTGCTTATCACGGGCTGGTTCTGGGCGAAGCGAATCTGGTAGGACCTATCGCTGTCCACGCTTGCGACGACGTCCTGGGCGCCGGCCTTCAGTCCCCTCTTCACGATTCTCTCGGCGATCTCCGCGTAGTCCTCCATCATATCACCTCAGTTGCATGTCCCTCAGACGGATGGTCGGCCCCCCCATCATGGCGTCGAGGCTCTGGGTCGGATCGGACTTCCCGCAGAAGCCGCCCTCGAACTCGAGCTCCCTACCGACGGCGTCGACGGCGGACCAGAAGGCGGGTGTTGTGATCTCGACGACGGTTCCTCTCACCGGGTCTTTGACCTCCCCATTCTCGATGAGGTAGGCCTCCCCGCCGGCGTACTTAGCGTTGTATCGGCGATCGTCGATGTTCCACTCCGTGAAGGACTTCATGTAGACGCCCCGCTTGACGCCCTCGACCATCTCCTCCACCGACCAATCCTGAGGCTCGACAAAGGTGTTCGCCATCCTCACGATGGCTTCCACGTTGTAGTTCACCGCCCGGGAGGCCGCGTTGCTTCTCGTCCCCATCACGGCCGCCGTCTCGCGATTCTGAAGCAGCTCGTTGATTATGCCGTCCTTGTAGAGGTATCGCCGCCTAGCCTTCACACCCTCGTCATCGTACTCGTAGTAGGCGATAGTGTTCGGCAGCGTGGGGTCGTCCACGACGTTCACCACCTCGCTACCCACTCGCGTGCCGATGGAGTCTGGGGTGATGAAGGACTTCCCCGCCTGGGAGGCCTCCCTCCCCAGGACCCTGTCCGCCTCCGAGGGATGGCCACAGGACTCGTGGCTCGCGATCCCCGTCACATGGGGACCCGCCACCAAGTCCATCTTTCCCTCTGGCGACTTTTTCCCCTTCTCCAGGGCCGCTTGCATGGCCCGGGCCTCCGTCAACACCCTTTCCGCGGTGTTCCAGGCCTCGTGAGCCTCCCACCCCCCGCCGTAGCCATACTGCCTGAAGCTCTGCTGCGCCTCGCTGTTGTGGGTCACGGTGAGGATAACGCTCAACCGGGCGCGGGGGGAGTGTGACCGTATCTTCGTCCCCTCGCTGTTGACGAAGTACTTTTCGATGGTCTTCCCCTCCCACGTGAAGACGCGCGCGGGAATGTCGAACCCGAGGTCCATGAGCTCCCTGTCCACATGAGTGAGGGTCTCCAACTTCTCCTCCAGAGGGACCTTGAAGATGGGCTTCTTCTCCTTCACCGACCAGGAGGTGTCCACGGCATCCTCCTCGCCGAAGACGATGGGATCCTTCCTGGCTCCAGCCCTGGCGACCTTGATGGCCTGGTCGACCACCTCCCGAACGCTCACCGGGGACATGTCGTTGGTCGCCGCGAACCCCAGGGCGCCCCTGTAGAGGACACGAACACCAACCCCTCGGCTCTCCCCTGAGTATATGGCATCCAGGACGCCGTTCTTGAGGAGCTGCAACTCCTGTCGCTGCTCCTCGTGCCTAGCCTCTGCGTAGGTCGCACCCGCCTGTAGGGCCAAGTCCACCGCTGAATCGATGAGATCAGTATCCATATCCAGTCTCCTCCCAGCCGTTGGACGGGGTACGCGGGACTGTCTTAAAACCTTTCCAAAGCCAGCCGTGGCCAGGATGGCGCGCACGCCGAGGGCTTCGCCTGCGAAATCTATTAGGGGGGGATCGGCGTTGGAGTTGTCGGAGGAGTTCCCCCCTCCGTGGATCGGAACCGGGCCGCCCTGGGAGGAGCGCGGCCTCGGGGGGCGAGGTGATGATTCGAGGTAGGTCGAGAGCCTACGACTACTTCAGGGCCTTTGAGGAGGGGCTTGAGGATGAGGAGGTGGCCGAGAGGCTGAACGTCTCCGTCGAGACCGTCGAGCGCTACCGTCATCTGCCGAAATACTTCGACCTGTCCTTCTTGGAGGATTTGACCATGAGGCTCCGCCAAAGGCGCTCCCACCTCTCCACGATCTTCCGGGCTGCCAGGGGAGATCCCCGCTTCCACCCCTTCGACAGCATGTTTCTGATGGCCGCCATCTGCCGCCGTATCCGCCAGGCCGGCAGGGTGCTGTCGAGGCGCGAGGTCAACGCTGCGCTCAGACGGGCCTACAACCCGGACGTCCACGGCGACGCGTACAGGTTGGTCTTCTCAGAGGCGGACCTCGCAACCCCTCGGAAGCGCCCCTTCGCGGCTCCGTAGCATGCCAGAATTCGTCGTCGAGTCCCGGTTGGAGGAGAAGGGCCTGGTTCTTCTGGACGCGAAGCTCGCGGCGCTCCTGAAGGCCTTGGTCGACAGACACAGCTTCCCGGAGTCCCTTGCACGGGCTTCCCTCTCCGCTGCAGAGGTCAGGAGATGGCGCAGAAGCCTTCTGAATAGGCCACGGGGAAGGGATCCTCTGGAGAGGAGGGGTCGTAGCCTCGCTCCCTCCGCGTACGGCCTGGCGCTGCTGGAGGAGTACAGGAGGAAGGACGCAGCCCTCAGGGTGCACATGGCCTCAGGCCTCAGGGTGCCGCTCCTCGCCGTCGACGGCTTGGCGGTCTACGAGGGCAAGCTCGTGGCCATCAAGAGGCGGTACTACCCCCACGAAGGCCTCTACTGTCTCCCGGGCGGGATGGTCGACTACGGGGAACGCGTGGAGGACGCCGTTGTGAGGGAGGTCAGGGAAGAAACTGGGCTGGATACGAAGGTCGTCTCCCTCATCGGCGTCTACTCGGAGCCGGACAGGGATCCTCGGGGGCACGTCATATCCCTCGCCTACGCCCTGGAGGTCGTCAGTGGAACGCTGGTCTCCGGGACGGATGCCGCGAAGGTGGGGCTCCTGGACCTGGAAGACCTGCCAGAGATGGGCTTCGACCACCGGGAAATCGTCGCCGACTACGTGCGACAACTCCACCGTTGAATACTACCCCTGCCCTCCGGTGGGCGAGGGGCTCGGGGCGACCAGTCCCACGATGGCGATGGCGAGAGTCGTCAGAATGAATGCCAAGCTCGCGACAGGATCCGTGGACAGGCCTGGTGCCATGATGACGTATCCAGCTCCGAGACCCACGAGTCTGACTACGGCGGCCGCGATGCCTGATACCACCGCTGTCCTCCTCCCAATCCTCAGGGCCACACCGACGAGAAGAATGATGAGGACCACCAGGGCAGCGTTCGATAGCCATACCGTGCCCAGTGGGTCCGAGATCCCCAACGAGAAGGGCAAACTAAGGAAGGCCAGCAGCGCGGATCCCACCAAGGCGAGAAGCTTGACCCCCGGGCTATAGCCATACAGCTGCTTGTACGAGAGGGCTGCCTCCCGAGGCGCCCCCATCCGCTCGATGATCGCCGCCACATCTTCACCCTCCTCGAGGGCCTGGGCTTCGATGTTCGACCTAAGCTCCCGAAGAACGTCCCGGCGCACCTCCGCCGAAACTCCAACGAGGTGCCTAGCCACCCGGTTCAGGTAGCTATCCAGGGGATTCACTCGCTCCCCTCCAGGACGCGTCTGCAGCTCCATGCAAGCTTCTCCCACACCTGAGTGGCCTCCTCTAATGCCTTCCGCCCCAGTTTCGTAATCTGATAATACCTCCGAGGACTGCCCTCCACCTCCGTCTGCCAGTTCCCCTCAAGGTACCCCTTGGCCTCCAGCTTTCGAAGGGCTGGGTAAAGTGTTCCCTCCTTAAGGTCGAAGAAACCATCGGTAGCGTCTCGTAACTCCCGGATTATCTGGAATCCATACTTGGGCCTGTCTCTGAGGATGGCCAGAAGCAGCAGCTGGACTGAACCCTTCTTTAGCTCTGCTGTCCACTCGGGGGCGATCTCAGCCATTGATAAAGCGGAAGAACCCCCCGGGCCTATTTGAATGGTAGGCCCGGAGGGCAAAGGGGGGAGGATCTAAGCCCTGGGTCTCTTCCGTACGGCTCTGAAGATCACCAGACCGACGACGGCTAGCGCCACGATGGCCACCTGGATGAAATATGCTCCCAGTCCAGGGATTATCTCATCCACTGGGGGGATGATGCGGCCTTCGGGCACGAAGACGGCTGCGTCCAGTCCGGGGTCGTGGAAGATCACTTCACCCTGGGGGTAGACGAATGCGCCCCAGAAGGCGACTCCCCGGAAGATTCCTGTAGGCCTCAATCCTCGGAAATCGAGGACTTTGGACGCTCGGAACAGCTGGAAAGCCATCCTCATCTCTTCGCCGTCTACGAGAACGTCGGAGACCCAGAAGAGGCGACCGACGCGCTCCCACTCATCCTCGAAGGTCATCGAGTCCGCTTCGATGAGCAGGGGCCGATCTCCGATGGTGTCCTCGTGGTGCTCTTGGCTGTCCTCGAGAGCGCGCAGGGCCCACTCGAGGTGCAGGAACTTCGCTACCGGGGCTGGAACGAAGTTACCAGCGAACACGTGCGTCACCAAAGCCAGGCGGGAGTCGTCTGCACCCCAGTCCCAGCCTTCAATGTAGTGGTCGTACTTGAAGGTCCCATTGACGGTCATGCCCGACACTGTCTCTGTCCTCTTCGTAAGGCCCACGATGCGTCTGTCTTCACTGACGGTGATGTTGTAGATCGGAACCCTCAGGGTCTCCTCGATCAGCTCAACGCGGATGTGGTAGCTGAGGGTGATGCGGTCGAGGCCATCGCCAACAGGGTCCGAGGGCCTGACCAGCGCGTAGTCCAAGTCTGTCGCAGTGATGTTGAAGTCAACGAGAATGACATTCACCTCCGGTTCGGAGACCTCGAGCCCTTCGAGTTCCCACGTCTGACTCAGAAGCAGGATCTTCCGGGGGAGGTCGACCTCATCGAGGAGGATGTCGATTGGGCTGAGCTCGTGGGGCATGTGCACGAGACCGTCATCATCTCGGTCCTGGAACTCCAACATGAAGTCGAAGCTCTGAACCATGACGGTCCGCACCGGGAGAGGCGTAAGTCCGTGGACTAGGCCGCCCGACTCGTTGTACACCTCAGCCGCGCCGAGGTATCTGTCATACTCCACGATCATCTTCGGGTTGTTCGCGTTGGTCTCATTTCCATAGAGGACGGCGAAGGTCGTCGAACCGACATCGATTCGTATCCAATCACCGCCTCCAAACCGGTCCGTAGACCCGGTCGTCACTTCTACCTGCAGGTCCCGCTCGATCTCGATCTCATCGTCCTGGGCCGCGCCTAGCACCGCCAGGGGGGAGGCCAAGAGGAGGAGGGCCAGCAGGGCGCTCACGGTTGCCTTCATCTTGCTCACCTTTTACATAGCGACCCTTTTCCTATCGAGACGCTATGGACATAGTAACACTATGTCTCTTATAAAAGGATTGTCCTCCGATAATCAGCAATGACTCCCAACCTCACTAGCGAGAGCACCTACTGATAATCAAAGCACGCCCACGGCGCCGAAGGTCTCATAAAGGGGCAAGGTGAGGATTCCAGGGCAAAAAGGGATACCGACAGGAGGACTGGAGAGGCAACCGCTTTAACCCTGGTCTCCTCACGGCTTGCAGTAGGGTATGTTCTCACTATCGGTAATAAAAGTTTGTGTATCATTATCGTGGTGGAGAACCGCCTCTGGACGGGCCTGGACACACAAACATATGTCCCTGGGAGCATTGCTGCCCTGTGGAGAAAGTCATAGTCCTCCTGGACACAAATGCCCTCTTGATGCCCTTCCAGTTCTCCATAGATCTCGAAGAGGAGCTATCACGACTCCTGGGTGCCTTTGAGGTCGCGGTTCCCTCCTCGGTGCTCTTGGAGCTGAAGAGCCTCGCCCGCAGAGATGCCAAGGCAAGGGCCGCCCTCGAGTTGGCGACCCGCTACCGCGTGGTGGAGGTCGATGGCAGGGGAGACGTGGCGATCCTGGGCGCCGCCTCGGAACGACATGCCGTCGTCGTGACGAACGACAGGGGCCTGAGGCGCCAGCTAAGGAAGACTGGCCTCCCCGTGATTTACATGAGAGGCAAGGCCAAGTTGGAAGCTGAGGGCCTCCCCCTCCGGTAAAGGTTTTCTCGCCCTGACGCTATGTCACCTTGTTGAAGCCCAACCTCGTGGAGACCTTGAAGCAGCTGGCCCTCCTTGGTGCCATCCACGAGCACATCCCCGTATCGACCTCTCAGCTCGGGAGGCTCATGGGGATAAGCCAGCAATCGGCCTCCGTCCGGGTCCTTGAGCTCTTGGATTCAGGCCTCATCAGCCGCAACCTGGTGGTACGGCGCCAGCAGCTGAAACTCACGGACAAGGGCTTGGAGATCCTGAGGAGCGAGCACGCAGCCTACCGGAAGATCTTCGAGATGGAGGGTCGCTTGCCGGTGCGGGGTCGCGTCGACCACGGCATGGGTGAGGGCTTCTACTACATGAGCCAGGAGGGGTACAAGCGCCAGTTCCGCGACAGGCTGGGTTTCGACCCCTTCCCGGGGACACTGAACCTCCGCCTGGAGGGACGGGAGGCTGCCAAGGTGGAGATCCTTCGGAATGCGGAGGGGGTCCTCATAGAAGGCTTCACCAGCGGGAGCAGGACCTTTGGCGGCGCCAAGTGTCTGATAGCGACCATGAATGGAGTGGACTGCGCCGTCATCCTACCCCACAGGTCCCACTACGACGATGTCCTGGAGGTGATCTCCCGTCACAAGCTTCGCGACAAGCTGGACCTGAAGGACGCGCAGCTCGTCGAAGTCGTCGTCCAGCTCTAGCCTCGCCTCGCGATAACTACTTCATTCTCAGGGTTCCATACGAGGGTGGACGATGTCGGCTAAGGTGGAGCTCAGCAGCAACGCCCTGGCTGTTGCCAGGAACCGCTACCTGAGGAAGGACACAACGGGCGAGATTATTGAGACGCCCGAGGAGATGTTCCGTAGGGTTGCGCACAATGTAGCCCTGGCCAACGAGGAGTACGACGATGGCAGAACCGTCTCCCGAGATGAGGAGGAGTTCTACGGCCTGATGGCGAGACTGGAGTTCCTGCCCAACAGCCCTACCCTGATGAACGCTGGGACGGAGATACAGCAGCTGTCAGCCTGCTTCGTCCTCCCTGTGAAGGACTCCATAGACAGCATCTATGACGCCCTGAAGGCCGCGGCTCTCATCCATCAGAGCGGCGGCGGTACGGGCTTCTCCTTCTCCCACCTCCGGCCCGCTGGGGATGTGGTCAAGTCCACCGGTGGCGTGGCCAGCGGTCCCGTCTCCTTCATGAGGGTCTTCGACCACAGCACGGAGGCCATCAAACAGGGCGGCCGTCGCCGAGGGGCCAACATGGGCATCCTCAGGGTGGACCATCCAGACATCGAGGAGTTCATCGCCTGCAAGTCGTCGGAGGGCAGTTTCTCCAACTTCAACCTCTCGGTAGGGGTGACGGACGACTTCATGAGGAGGGTGGACAGAGGGGGGGAGTACGAGACCGTCCACCCGCGCACGGGGGAGGTCGTTGCTAGAAAGGACGCGAAGACCATCCTCAGAAGCATCGCAGAGATGGCGTGGCGAACCGGCGACCCGGGCCTCATCTTCTCGGACCGCATCCAGGCCGACAATCCGACCCCCCACCTCGGTCCCATTGAGGCTACCAACCCGTGCGGGGAGCAGCCGCTCCTGCCC
Organism: uncultured Methanomassiliicoccales archaeon; assembly: GCA_964347325.1. Taxonomy (GTDB): domain Archaea; phylum Thermoplasmatota; class Thermoplasmata; order RBG-16-68-12; family JAJISG01; genus JAJISG01. The sequence continues at coordinate 31,075 of CAYFYA010000003.1, forward strand.
TACGAGGCGTGCAATCTGGGCTCTATCAACCTTTCCCGCATGCTGAAGGGCGGATCGAGCGGTTGGGAGATAGATGGGGAACGCCTGGAGCGGACTGTCCGAAGCTCCGTCCGGTTCCTGGACAACGTAGTCGACATGAGCGCCTTCCCCCTCGAGGAGATTACGCGGATGGTGCGGGGGAATCGTAAGACCGGCCTCGGCATCATGGGATGGGCGGACCTGCTGGTCCAGCTGCGGGTTCCCTACGACACCGAGGAGGCCCTCGATCTGGCCCGTGACGTCATGCGCACCGTCCAGGAGACGGCGGACGACGAGTCGAGTAGGATAGGCGAGTCAAGAGGCTCCTTCCCCAACATCGAGGGGAGCGTATACGAACCGCCGATGCGGAACGCCACCAGGACCACCATCGCGCCCACCGGAACCATCAGCCTTCTGGCGGATTGCTCCAGCGGCATAGAGCCTCTCTACGCCATCACCTACGTCAAGCGGGTCACCGAGGGTGAGACCCTCTTGGCCGTCAACCGTCACTTTCGGCGCTACGCCGAAGAGGAGGGGTTCTACTCGGAGGAGCTGATGAACAGGGTGGCTCGGAGGCACTCCATCAGAGACCTGGAGGAGATTCCCCAGGAGGCCAGGAGCATCTTCATGACCTCCCATGATGTGTCACCCGAGGCTCACGTCCGCGTCCAGGCCGCCTTCCAGGAGTTTGTTGACAATGCTGTGTCCAAAACCATCAACCTGAGGCAGCAGGCGACGGTGGATGACATTGAGAGGGCCTTCAGACTCGCCTGGCAACACAAGTGCAAGGGAATCACCGTATACCGTGAGGGGAGCAAGCTCGAGCAGCCACTGAGTCTACCTCAGGCGTCACTGAGAGATGTGTGCCCCGATTGCGGCGCGGTCCTCGGGACGGCGGAGGGGGGCATCGTGTGTACCCGCTGCGGCTACAGTGACTTGGAGTGACTCAGAATCTCTTCGTCACATACTCCATAAAGGACTCGAAGAACAGCCGGCCGTCTCCCTGTGGTCCGTCGTCGCCTCGGGTCCAATCGGGATGGAGGTGTCGGTGGAAGGATCTTTCCGGGTGGGGCATCAAGCCCACGACGTTGCCCTCTGGGCTGCAGATCCCGGCAATGTTGTCGATGCTGCCGTTTGGGTTCCACGGATACCCTGCGTATTTCCCCTCCGGGTCAACGAAACGAAAGAGAACTTGGTCGCCATCACGAAGCGCTTCTAACATTCTTTCTTCCTCCCCCTGAGGAAACGTCAGCTTACCCTCGGTGTGGGCCGAGGGGGCGAGCATCACCCGACCTCTCTCGAAGAGGGCCAGCGGCTTGCAGGTGCGACCATTCTCGAACTTCAGCAGGCTCGGCCGACACTCGTACCGGGCGGAGTCATTCGTCGCGAGGACCGCCTGCGGAATATCGGTGACACCTCCAATCGCGGGCAACATACCAAGCTCCACCAAGACCTGGTACCCGTTGCAGATGCCGATGACTGGCTTGCCTTCGTCCGCAAACTCCACCAGGTCGCCCAGCAGGCGACTCTTCGCCCGAGCAGCCCAAATTGCCCCCGCCCTGACGTAGTCCCCAGATGAGAACCCGCCAGGGAACACAACGATGTGGTAGTCCTCAAGGCTCCTTCGGAGATCCTTAGGAACCTCGCGGACCAGTTGATTGAGGTGAACCCTCTCCGGATCTGCACCTAGCGCCTCGAAGGCCCAATAGGTTTCGTCCTCGCAGTTCGTGCCTTCAATGAGAAGGACGCAGACCTTGACCTCCTCAGGTTTCATCGCTCCATCGCCCTCATTCAGGCCCCCACCCGCTTCGGCAGGGCCGAGGCCCAGGCCTCCCTCATCTCGCTCACAGAGAGGTTGATGGACTTAGGGCCAACATTCACAATGAGCGCCGATCCTCCGACCTCGCCCACTTTGCGCAGAGCAATCCCATCGAAGACCCCCTCGACATCGCTCTCCCTCCCCGGGGGAACCTCGATGAGCCACCTCGTGTTCGACTCGGAGAACAGGTACAAGTCTGGACGCAGACTGCCCACGTCAAAATCCACCTTGGCACCGACGTCGCCCCCCATACTCATCTCCGCAAGGGCGACGGCGAGACCGCCGTGGGAGGCGTCGTGGCAGGCTCGCACCAGACCATGGTCCATGGCCTTCAGGAGGGCGCCCACCGACATCCTCAGTAGTTCGACATCGACATCAGGCACCTCGCCGCCCGATCCTCCGTAGAGCATGTAGTACTCGCTCCCACCCATCTCCAGCTTCGTCGTGCCAAGGAGGTATATCGATGAACCCTCGAGCTTCAGGTCGGAGGTCACGCACTTCCTGATGTCCGGCACGATGCCGGTACCTAGGATAACCGGCGTCGGGGGAACGGGAGACGCAGGCGTTTCGTTGTAGAAACTGACGTTGCCGGACGGTATGGGCAGGTCCATAGCAGCGGCGACCGTTCCCACACCCCGGATGGCCTCGCGGAAGAAGCCGAGTCGATCGGGACGTTCGGGATTCCCGAAGTTCATGCAATCACTGAGGGCGTGAGGCCTCGCTCCCACGGAGACAAGGTTCCTACAGACCTCGTCCACTACCGAGGCCCCTCCCCGATACGGGTTGAGGCGCGTGTACTGCGGAGTCGAAGCGGTGGCGACGGCGAGGCCCCGCCAGGAACTCTCCAGGGGCTTCAGGACCGCGGCGTCCCCGTGGCATTGTCTCCCCAGAACCCCTTGCATGGGCTTGATAACCGTCGATGCCTTCACCTCGTGGTCGTACTGCCGGATGACCAGCTCCTTGCTCGCGATATTGGGGCTAGATAGGAGTCTCAGAAGGGCCTCAGAATAATCGACGGGTTCCTGGGGCGTCACCTCCTTCACGCCCTCGAGTCCTAGGTCCGTGAGGAAGGGTCGGCAGTACTCCGGGCCCTTGGTGTAGAAGTCGAGGTCCATCTCTAGGACCTTCTCCCCCTTGTAGAACACTCGGGAGACCTTCTCCTCTATGACATGGCCCACGGGAGTGGCCCGAACGTCGTAGAGTTCAAAGATCCTCAGGACCTGCTCCACCTTGTCGCGATGTACGGCGAGCATCATCCGCTCCTGGGACTCGCTCACCCAGATCTCCCACGGTGACAGGTTCTCTTCCTTAAGGGGCACGTCATCCAGGTGGACTTCAGATCCAAACCCCCCGGCGAGGGCCATCTCACCTACGACGCAGCTGAGACCGCCGCCGCCTAGATCCTTCATCCCGCTGACTAACCCCTTCTCCACGGCCTCCAGGCATGCATGCATCAACGGTTCCTTGGTGATGGGGTCGCCGAGCTGTACCGCCCCCGCTCGCCACTCGTCCCACATCTCCTCCGTCAGCTCCAGGGAGGCAAAGGTGACGCCGTGGATGCCGTCACGACCAGTGCGTCCACCGGCTAGGATGAAGACGTCCTCGGGGCCGCTCACGGCATTACGCTGGATGTTCCTCTTCGGCGCGACGCCGACGCAACCCACGTTGACGATGATGTTGCCAATGTACCCCTCGTCGTAGAAGATGGAGCCCGCTACTGTTGGTACTCCCACGCGGTTGCCGTAGTCACGGATACCAGCAACGACGCCCTGCATTAGATAGAGAGGGTGCTTGACACCCCCTGGGAGCTTCTCATAAGGGTACTGCAACGGCCCGAAGTGGAGGGGATCCACCAAGGCGACGGGCTTCGCCCCCATGCAAAGGACGTCTCGGAGAATGCCGCCGATTCCCGTGGCGGCGCCGCCATAGGGTTCCACGGCGCTGGGATGGTTGTGGCTCTCGATCCTTAGCGCGATGGCGTGGTCTTCGTCGAACTCCACAACACCGGCGTCGCCCTTCAAGAGAACCTGGGGGGCTTCGATGCTGAATATGAATTCTCTGAGGAAGAACTTGGAGGACTTGTAGCAGCAGTGCTCGGACCAGGCCTGGGCCAAGGACTGAAGCTCCACATCCGTTGGCCTCCGACCGAGTCGGGAGAAGTAATCCTGGATCCGCTTCATCTCCTCCAGGTTTAGGGCAAGGCCGAGGTCCTTGCTTATCTGGGTCAATTCGCTGTCTGAGGCTAGCTTAAGGTCGATAGTGTGGAGGGGAAAAGGGACGTCCTCCCTCCGGTAGATCTCTCCCAAGCCTACTCCTCGGTTTAGAAACGGTGCTGCCTAATTAACCTTAGGCGGCCGTGGCACGAATAAGATCGTTGGTCGGCTGTGTCGTTAGATAGTCAAGGGAACCTACCCCTTGGTCACATTCTAATGATGTGACACCTCTCAGTGTTACCGTGGCCGTTAGTGGTTCTTCGCCGACTATTCTTCTAACCTTCCGCAATCGTGGAGCCGCCTGACGTGTTGACGTCTCCCAACGTGGGGTCTCCTAAGTACAAGAGCTGTGAGGCTCCACTCAGCTCGGCATCTAGTCTACCGTCGAGGTTCACAGTTGCCCGGCTCGCACCGCTCAGGTCGATGTCTGCATTATTTACAGGGAAGCCCGAGAGCTCCAATTGGCTTCCTCCCGAGGCCCTTATGAGAATATCGGCAGCTCCACCTTCGAGTTGGAGAGAGCTCGCTCCCGATAGGTCGAACTCGGCGTTCCCGGTGGTGGTGTAGTCACCACTGAGGGAGCTCGCGCCGGACAGAAGAAGGACGAAGTCATCGGTTGAGCTGAAGCCCTCAACGGAACCGTGGGTTGCTCCTGAGAAGTCCAAGTAGTTCAGCCCGGGCATCGCGATGACCGCTCTGTTGGTGGTCCCCAGGTAGCTGTAGCAGCATCTCAGGTTTATCGTCAACGTATTGCCTGTTAAGGACACCTCGACGTATTCAAACAGGTTATCGTCGGCCGTGATGTTGATGCTGTACGAACTTGATTGGGTGATCTCGACATCAAAGGCCATTCCCACGCTGACTCCGGTGAAGTCGCTATAGTCCCACTCCTCAGACACCAAGTCCCCTGAACCAACAATGAGACCTCTTGGCGCAATGTTGCCGAGCCACCACCAGAAGGCCGCTACTGTCGCGACCACAAGGGCGCCGGCTACGATGATCACTATGATGACAACGGTCGTGGAGCTCACAGGCTTTCTCTCTTCTCCCGCCATCTAGACTCCCTCCGATGAATTCTAGCACCCGAACTACGCTGTATTAAATAACTCCACGCAATGAAAGTAAGTACAGGTCTTTATACAGAGCTGCCCCCAGATTCCTCCCCAGACCGCTATCGGCCCTCGAAGGCCGATGTACGCGGCCGATACACGGAGGCTCCCATCGTACCCAACCCACTGCTCCCGAAGGCATCCATCGCGGATCTACGGGCGAGGCTTCGCAGCCGCTTCACGCGGACAGTTGGAGCAGCTGGATGGAGTAGTCATGAATGACGGGGTTGGCAAGGAGCCTTCGACACATGTCCTCTGCCAGGGCCTGAGCCTTGCCCTGCTCTTCCGTGTCCATCACCACCTCGAACACCTTGATCGAACTGACCCCAGATACCTGGTCGAATCCCAGAAGCCTCAGGGCCTTCAGGGTGTTCTCCCCCTCAGGATCGGCTACCCCCCTCTTCAGTCGAACCTCCACCCTCGCTGTCACCATGGTGGTCCTCACCCCCCTTTACTATTTATCGGATTGCCCGAAGGCAGGCTACGAATCGCTGCCACGATTTGAGCTCCGACGGCTCATCTCTTGACGGAGGTCGTAGGACTGGACGAGTAGGTCAGTCGCTACTGCCAACTCGTTTTCGCTCGTCACTCGGAACTTGGACCGGAACCAGCCCCAGCCCTGACTCGGCGGGGATGGCACGGGGAGGCCATCGCCCTCCGTGAGGGACTCGACCGGCGGCAGGATGAATGCCTCGACGTCGTGTCGGTGGGCCCGCACCTCGGCGAACACCCTCCTCAGACCCTTACTCCTGAAGGAGACCCAGGAGGTCGTGGCCTTCGTCTCCAGTACATCGCCCAAGCGTCGAAGGCGCTCCTCGACCTGGATCTGAAGCTTCCTCAGAAGCCTACGACCCTTGCTGTCGATGTCGGGCCTTGACTTCGGTGCGTCACTGCTACTCACCCTGACCCTCCTTTCGAAAGATGAATAGATACTTGAATCCCCGAAGGAGGAAGTTCGCCTTGCGGGACCAGTGCTCCCACGAGGGATTTAGCGAATGATCATTGTGACGGGCGACGGCGACGACGTCCACTGGACAGAAAATCTGCGCGAGCATGGCGAAGAGTGAAAACCCGACAGGGGTGAAGCGCGACCTCCTGTACTGATCGCTAATGAGCCACGCCGCGCACCCGCCGGGCCGGAGCACCCTGTCAACCTCGAGGGCGACCTGCCGAAGCTCCTCGTAGAAAGCCCTGGAGTCGCTGGGAAGGGACCCGATGCAGCTCGGGTGATCGGAGTAGCGAAGGTTATCTCCGTAGGGAGGGTCCAGGAAGACGAGATCCGCGAATCCATCAGGTAACGGCAGCTCCTGGGCGTCTGCTATGTGTATGTCGAGCCGCCTCGGCACAAGGTCGAAGCCGAGGGCTCTCCGTCCAAGGCTGCGAGCCACGTCGATCGTCGTCCCGCTCCCCGCCATGGGGTCCACGACCCAATCCCCCTTCTCCGTGAAGCGGAGCACCAGATTCCACACGACTTTGGAGGGAGTAACGCCAGCGAACTCTGCATCTCCGTAGGACTCCCCAGGAGGGCTTTGGAGGGGGAAGTCCCACAGGGTCGTCGTCTCCAGGGAAAGCTTGTCGATGGTCTCGCGTAGGAGTGCGTCCATGGTAGCCCCGATACGGTCGGTGCCTCGCAGGTATATAACCGCGGGAAGGGGGGGTGGATGAAAGTGGTGCCATGCCTCGCAATTAAGTACTAGGGCCACGTGCTGGGGCCCGCCGTAGCGATGGGCGCGACGCGAGGAGGTGAAGTATCTCAGATGATGCTCAGGACGGACAAGGCTTACTTCGTCCCTTTGATAGCCGTGCTGGGCGCCGTCGGTATCATCGATACAGCCATCCTCAACCCGACAATATCCGCCTTCGCTGCCTCCCTGGGCGCTGACGAAATCTTGGCGAGCCTAATCGCGGGTCTGTACTCCATCGTGGCAATACCAGCAAGCATCATAATGGGCCTGACCGTCGATGCAATCGGAAGGCGGCGAGCCCTGATCGCGGGCCTCGGTTTCACAGCTCTCTGGATTTACGGATATAGCATCGCCGCTACTCCCCTCGATCTAGTGATCTTCAGGACGACGCACGCCATCAGCGGGTCCCTCGTATTCCCGGCCAGCATCGCAATGATCGTCGACGCATCCCGTCGCAAGATGGGACAGAGCATCGGCCTCTACTGGATCGTCATTGGCAGCGTCATCGCCCTGGGATCGGGGCTGTCGGCGGTCCTGGTGAGCTCGCTGGGATTCCGATGGATGTTTGTCCTCGTCGCCCTGGTATCTCTGGGGGGGTTCGGGATTGCCCTGGCCGTCCCGGAGACAGCCAGACGCGGTATGACGCCCAGGAGGTCCGTGAGAGTCATCGTCTCGTCGATCAAATGGCTATATGTGTCCTACCTCTCCATCTTCTCCCTCTACTTCGCCTTCGGAGCGGTCGTCGGGTCCCTCGCCCTTGTTCTGATCCTCAGTGGGGCCGCGGAACAGACGGCCGCGGCGAGTGTCGGGATCTACATCTTCCTCGCCACCCTCGTTTCGCTCCCGCTCTTCTACCTCGCCGGTAGGTTCCTAGACAGGGTCGGTCCGGTCCGCATGTTGGGACTCGGAATCGCGTCGGCCGGCGTCTCCCAAGCCATGCTACTCATATCCCTCTCCTCCCTTCTCCTCATCGTCAGCGCTGTCGCCCTGGGCGTAGGCATCGCCCTAGTATTCGTCGCCTCAACAGCCGTCGCCGCCCTACCGAGAGCCCGGGGAGCTTCCATCGGCCTCCACCAAACGGCCAACATAGCCGGCGTCGCCGTCGGTGCTCCCCTTTCCGGTATTTTCCTGCATTACTATGGGGCCCTGGGGCCATTCACCGTCGCGGCAGCCGTCCAAGTGGTGGCCCTCGCCATCCTCTTCGCATCGAGAAAGTCCACCAGGCAGGCTGACCTGCAGCTAATGGGAGCCCCGGCGGATGCCGCCTACCGCGGTCAACCCAGGGAGAGGGAGTAGGTACGCTAGACTATCCCCAGTTCCCTCCCTGCCTTCTCGAAGGCCTCCAGGGCGGAGTCGAGGTCCTCCCGCGTCAAGGCAGCATTCATGATGGTCCTGATCCGGGCCTTGTCCCTCGCCACCATGGGGAAGACAATAGGAAGCGCGAAGATTCCTTGCTCATAGAGCCGCTCACTCAGCTTCTTGGCCAGAGCACTCTCTCCGACGATGACGGGAGTGATGGGCGTCACGCTGATGCCAGTGTCGAAGCCCAGGGACTTCAGCTGCTCCTTGAAATACTTGGTGTTCTCCCAGAGGCTGTTCACCCACTGCGGCTCCGTCTCCAGGACATCGATGGCGGCTATACACGCTGCCGCTACGGCGGGCGAGTGGGAGGCGGACAGCAGCCACGTCCTAGACTTGTTCAGCGCGAATCGTCTGAGGTCCTCACTCCCTGCTACATAGCCACCCTGAACACCGAAGGCCTTGGAGAAGGTTCCCATCTCCACATCCACCCGCCCCTCTACGTGGAAGTGGGAGGCGATGCCCCGTCCGCCCTCGCCCAAGACGCCCTCTCCGTGGGCATCGTCCACGTAGGTCATGGCGCCGTACTTCTCCGCCAACTCCACGATCTCACCGACGGGCGAGATGTCCCCGTCCATGGAGAAGACGCCGTCGAAGGCGATGAGCGTCCGCCGATAGCCTCCATCCTTGGCCTCCTTCAGGACCCTCTCCAGGTCGGCCATGTCGCAGTGCTTGTAGATCAACCGGTCCGCCTTCGTCAGTCGGACGCCGTCGATGATACTCCCGTGGTTCAGCTCGTCGCTGATCACCACGTCCCCTTTCTCCACCATCTGAGGTATGAGGCCTGAGTTGGCCGTGAAGCCCGCCGAGTAAACGAGGGCCGCCTCCAGTCCTTTGAAGCGAGCGATCCTCTTCTCCAGCTCCTCGTGGAGCCTCATGTTCCCCGCTATCGGGCGAACCGAGCCGGAGCCGGCGCCATACTCATCAATGGCCCTCTTGGCGGCCTCCTTCAACTTGGGATGGTTGGTCAGGTTGAGATAGTTGTTGGAACAGAGCATGATGAGCTTCTGGCCATCCACAACGCTGTGGGGCGCCGACGGCGTCTCCAGCAGCCGCAACCTCCAGTCCAGGCTGTTCTCCACCAGCCTCTCGTACTCCTCCCTCATGAACGCCGTTGGACCTCCCATATCGTCCCTCCTACTCCATGAACAGTACTACCTTCCCACAGTTACCGGACTTCATGACCTCCATTGCCTCCAGGAACTGCTCGAAGGGGAAGCGATGGGTGATGATCGGCTTGAGGTTGAGCTTGCCCGATGTCAACAGGCCTGCCATTCGATACCAGTCGCCGTACATCCGCCTCCCGTGAATTCCATACAGCTCGATGCCCTTGGTAACGATGTCCGAGGAGACGTCCACGACGAAGGGGTCGGCGTAGATGCCTAGGACGTGCATCCCTCCGCCAGGCCTCAGGATTTTCAGCCCTTGATTGAAGGCCTCGGGGCTCCCGGACATCTCCAGCACGTGGTCCACCATCCTGCCGCCGGTCTCTCTTAACACCATGCTCTCCAAGTCGTCGGAGGCCTTCAGGACGTGGTCAGCCCCCAGCTTCTTGGCCAATTCCATTCGGTACTCGTTAACGTGGCCGATGGCGAAGATCTTGGAGGCCGCCACAGCCCGCAGGAGGGCAATGGACATGAGCCCCGTCGGTCCCAGACCGAAGACGGCTATGAAGTTGCCCGGCGCGTCTGCAGAAAAGACCGTCTGGACGGAGTTGCCGAAGGGGTCCTGGATGCTCGCCATCTCCAGGGGGAGGTTGGCGGGGTTGATGATGATGTTCTCCTCCGGGACCGCCACGTACTCCGCAAAGGCCCCGTCCCGATCGACTCCTATTATGTGGACGTTGGGGCATATGTGGGATTGTCCCGTACGGCACTGATAGCAGGTCCCACAGGCGACGTGTCCCTCAGCGGATACGTAGTCACCGATCTTGACATGGGTCGTGTTCTCCCCCAGTTCCACGACCTCGCCTGCAAACTCGTGCCCCTGTATGAGGGGGGGTTTGATGCGAGCCCTGGACCATTCGTCCCACTTGTAGATGTGGACATCGGTGCCGCAGATCGAGGCCACCTTCACCTTGACCAAGACCTCCCCAGGACCCGGTTCTGGCCTCGGAACGCTCATCATCTTTATGGCACCGGGGGCGGGGTCCGTCTTGACGGCTGCGAGCATCTCTCCTGCCATTGAACGCCCTCGGTCCTCGGAGAAGTGAGGCGCTATAATTAGGTTGTCTATAGGCTGTCAAGGCTGGTATGATTGCCAGCACTACGCCCGAGCTGGCCTCTCTTTCGTATTCTACGGTAGGGCGTTCGGCTGAGTTTATCAGGACGATTGATCCACGACGACCAAGGAGTTCTCGTAGTCGTTCACGACGTTGGCAAGGTTGAAGACAAATGAGTTGCTCCACGTTCCTCCCCCCGCCACTGCGCCGGTGGCAGCCGTCTGGTTTGCCAACTCGTCCCCAGTGGTGTTGAGGATGTACACAGTCACGTTGGCATGGTGAGTACTCACGTCGTTGTTAGCAAGAGTGATGTCGATGGTCAGCTTGTTTCTCCCCTGTGGCTTGGTGTCGAAGGTAGTGATGGAGAAATCGGTGGTCTGATACTGCGTGTTCCACAGTTCTAAGAGTTCGAAGGGGAGAGCGTTCTGGGTCAAGGCAACGGCCGTCCCCATGACTGCCAGGGCAGCGATCAGAGTGGCCAATCGAACGGAAACCATCCTTCTCCGCTTCGATCCTGAGTCCTCCTTCATTGAACGACGGGAGGGGGCGGAGTCCTTGCCACTGTCGACACGGGATTCCCTATCGTCGGTCTCATCGAGAATCTCGGCGACCTCTTCCATCAACAGCGCCAACTCTGGGTCCAGATCCTCCGAGATCGCGTCGTACTCTTCGTTCATGTTCTCTCAGCCTGCTTTTGAGGAGGTGCGAGCATAAACGCTTGGACGAGAATCTCACTCATGATTGCTTTTGTAATCTACCTCTTGGTGCTATAATTGTCAAATGGCCAACAATATTGAAACAGGTGTTTCCAAGAAGGTGGATTCAAATATGGTAGGGGAGAGCGGTCGACCTAGCAAGGCCTCTCAAATGCCTGAACCGGGTGCAGCTTCTTCGTCCTGTACCCCACGATGACCAGCAGGTGGCCCTTCTCGGAGAAGTACTTGTCCTGTTCAGAGTCACCTGTGTCAGCCCGCAGGAGAGGAGTTGCCCGGAGCTTCGATGGCGTCGCGACCACGAGGATGTTGTGCAGGCCTATGCTCCGGAGGACCTTTGGGCTCAGTTGGAGGTTACCCCTGCCGAGGACGAAGCCCTGGGCGCCGATGGGGCTCAAAACGAGCCTAGCCTTCGGGTGCCTCTGCAGGAGCTTAATCAGTCCGTCCTCGTTCAGATCCCGTCCGACAATCTTCCCAGAGAGGACGGCATCGATGCCCAAGAGGGTCTTCTCTAGGTCCAGTTCGTCGCAGATGTCGAAGGTGGTCCCCCCGGGGCCGAATATGAAGAGCGCTTCCGGCTCCTCCTCCATCAGCTCCCCCAGGTACTCTGCAATCTCCTCCCTAATGGCTTCATCCCCCACGGCCTCCACCATCAACTTCCCCGTCTGGACCAGGTTGGGTTCCTGGGGGGTCCGGGCAAGCCCGTAGAGCTGGAGGTTCCAGCTCCCCCTTCGATAGGCTTCCTCATCGAGGTCGATGACCTCCGCGTCTCCTACCGAAAGTGAGCCCTCCAGGAACCTAGCGAGGGTAGTGGCCGTGGCCTCGGGACTGACGCCGAAGATGGCGGAGTGCATCTTCACCCCTGCCGGGATCCCCAGGATGGGCAGCTCAGCATCGATGGCATCCAGGATGTCCCGAGCTGTCCCATCACCTCCACAGAAGAGCAGTACTTCGACACCGAGTTTGGCGATGGCCTTGGTGGCCTCGCGGGTATCCTTCGCCGTCGTCGTCTTTGCCGGATGGTAGATGACCTCTACCTTCTCTCCAGGATACCCCGCCTCGAGGAGCTCGGCTGCCCCCATAGGGAGCCCACAAGTGATCCAGTGAACATCGCTTGACCCGCGGTGTTCTCGGTAGGCTGCTAGCGCTTCGATGGCCCTCCCGGGGGCCACCGGTCGAGCCCCCATGGCCAGGGCTTCCTCCAGGACGTCGTCCGTGCCCTTCAGGCCCACCCTTCCTCCCATGCCAGCGATGGGATTCACCAAGAAGCCGACCCTGTGCACCTGGGAACCATGATAGGATCACTATTTGAAAGGTCGGCGAGGGGGTCTCTATTCCCAACGCGAGCCAAACACCCTCGGTGATGGAGGCATGGGAGGTCGAACTCTGTGACCGATGTGGGTACCCTATGGTGGACATCCACTGCCGCCTGAGGTGTCTTAACTGCGGCTACCAGCGGGATTGCAGTGACCCCTAGTAGGCTGCGGTCGGCGGAATGACTCCCGAGAGCTCAATGAGCTCCCGGACCTCGCCCTCCGGAGCCTGCATCTCCGTGTCGAACACCGTACAAAAGTGGCCTGCGATGCTCTCCATGACGCCGTCAGTGGGAATGGGCAGCCCCCTAATCTCTGAAATCGATGTTATGAGAGTTCCCTCAATGCCGCAGGGTCGTATCAGCCTGAAGGGCGCCAGATCCGTATTCACGTTCAGGGCGAAGCCGTGGTAGGTGACATGGCCCTTCACGGCCACGCCGATAGACGCCAGCTTCCTAGGACCTATCCAGACACCTGCATGAGGTCCTCGCTCCCCTTGGATCCCGAAGTCTCTGAGGGTGTTTATTATGACATCCTCTAGCCTAGTCACGAAGCGCTTCACGTCAAGCTTCCCTTTAGGGAGGGCCACGATGGGGTAGCCCACCAGCTGCCCCGGTCCATGATACGTCACGTCGCCGCCCCTCTCGACCTCATATACAGGAAGGCCCAGACTGGCCAGGTCGTCTGGGCTTCCACGACGCCCCACTGTGTAGACCGGCGGGTGCTCCAACAAGAGTAGCGTGTCTCCGATTCTATCCTCCAGTCGCCAGACCGCCAGCTGCCTCTGGAGCTGCCACGCCCTGCGATACTCCAGCAGTCCCAGCCTGACGAGGGTGCAACTTCCGGTCATTTCTTCGGGAGGTGAATGGACCTGCCGAGGACGTCGTCTGCTGCCTCCATGACTGCCTCGCTCAGGGTAGGATGGGGGTGGACGGTGAGGCCGATATCCTCCACCGTGGCGCCCATCTCGATGGCAAGTGAAGCCTCACTGATGAGGTCGGAGGCCTCGGGACCAACGATCTGGACCCCCAACACCTCGTGGGACTCCTTATCGCCGATGACCTTGACGAAGCCCTCGAGATCGTCGTGGGTCAGGGCCCTTCCCGAGGCCCTGAAGTGGAACTTACCCACAGTCACCTCGATGCCCTGCTCCTTGGCCTCCTCCTCCGACAGGCCGACGGTCGCGATCTCCGGATCCGTGAAGATGGCTGCGGGCATGGCCCGGTAGTCGGCCTCGCTGGGCAGACCGGCAATGGCCTCGGCGGCCACGACCCCCTCCTTGGAGGCCTTGTGGGCCAAGTATGGGATACCGGTAACGTCTCCGATAGCGTAGACACCCTCGACGTTGGTCTGCATCGTGCGGTCGACCTTGACGAAGCCCTCTTTGTCGAGCTCGATGCCGGCCTTGTCCAGGCCGAGGGAGCCACTGGAGGGTCTGCGGCCCACGGAGACTAAGAGGATGTCACTGACAATCTCGAACCGCTCCTTGGGCGTCTCGACCGCCAGCACCACGCCATCCTCAGTCCTCTCGACCCCCAATGCCTTGCCCCGCACGTAGTATTCGATGCCAAGGCGCTTCAGGGTCCGCTCGATCACCCGAACCAGGTCTAACGACAGTCCCGGGATGAGCTGGTCCAATAGCTCCACCACGACTACTTTGGTCCCGAGCTTCGCGTAGGCGGTGCCGATCTCCAGTCCTGTTATGCCACCGCCGATGATGGTGAGGCTCTTCGGGATGTTCGTTAGCTCAAGGGCCTGCTTGGGATAGATGACACGCTCCCCATCCACGTCGAAGCCCTTTAGCGGTATGGGTTCGGAGCCGGTGGCGATGATTATGCTGCTGGCCTCGATGGTGGTCTTGCCCTCCTTGGTGGTGACCTCGAGGGTGTGGGGCCCGGTGAAAGCGGCGGTCCCGTACACGACCTCGACCCCCGCCGCCTTGCAGAGGGTGGCAACCCCATTGGTCAGGCGGTCCACCACGGACTGCTTCCACTCCTGGAGCTTTTGGGCATCCACCTTCAGCCCCTTCAGCGTGACTCCCATCTTCTCCATGTTCTGGATTCTGTGGACCGCGTTGCCGGTGGAGATGAGGGCCTTAGAGGGGATACAGCCGTAGTTGAGGCACTCACCCCCGAGCCTATCCCTCTCGACGAGGACCGTCTGGACGTCCAGCTGACCCAGGCGAAGGGCGGCGACGTATCCTCCAGGACCGGCGCCGATGACGGCGGCCTCCACCTTCCTGACCATTACTCTCCCGACTCCAGGACCTGAAGCAGCAGTAGACCCGGGTCTTCCAGGTAGTGGACGAAGGTCTCCGTGAAGGCTGCGCCGACATGCCCATCGATGATTCGGTGGTCGAAGGACAGGCTGACGTTCATCACGTCTCGAATGACTATCTGGCCATCCCTGACGACGGGCCTCTTGGCAATCTTATGTATCCCCATGATGGCCACCGTGGGAGGGTTGATGATGGGTGTGGCTAGTAGGCCTCCCAAGGCTCCCAGGCTGGTTACGGTAAAGGTGTGGTCCTGGACCTCGGGCAGGGATAGCTTCCCCTCCCGGGCCTTGTTCGCCAGCTCCTCGACCTCCCTGGCGATGGTGAAGAGAGACTTCCCTTCCGTATCCTTCAGGACGGGGACCATCAGTCCTTCGTCGGTGGCTGTGGCGATGCCGATGTTGAAATACTTCTTGACGCTGACCTCGTTGGCCTCCCAATCCACGGTAGAGTTGAGCCGGGGATGCTCTTTGAGAGCGGCCACCAGGGCCTTCAGGATGAAGGGCAGGAAGGTGAGCTTGACCCCCTTCTGCTCCGCCAAGGTCATGGCCTTCTCCCGTAGGGCCACCAGCTCCGTCACATCCGCCTCCTCCACGTAGGTGAAGTGGGCCGCTGTAGTCTTCGACTGGTGCATCCGTTCAGAGATGGTCCGTCGGATCCCGCGGATGGGGACTCTCTCCACCAAGGCCTCCTCAGCGGGTTCAACTTCCGGAGCGGGCGGGGCCTCAGGTGGGGCCTCCGGTGGAGCTTCCTCCACCTCAAGGGGGGCCTCCTCCTCAGGGACAGGCTCAGGGACAGCCTCCGCGACGACCTCAGCGGCCGGAGCGGCCTCCGCAAACTCCCTGACATCGTCGGCGATGACCCTCCCGCGTTGACCGCTACCGCGAACCTCCTTCAGATCGACTCCAAGCTCCCTGGCTAGACGGCGGACGGCGGGAGCTGCTAGGACCTTGCCAGCCGGCTTCGGCCCCTTCTTGGGCGGAGCTTTGGCTACTTTGGGCTCCTCCTCCGCCTCTGGAGGGGCCTCCTCTGGCTCTGGCTCTGCCTCAGCCTCTGCCTCGGGCTTCTCAGCTTTCTCCCCCTCCTTACCCACGGAAACGATGGGCTCCCCCACCTTCACCACCTGGCCTTCCTCGGCGTAGATCTTCACGACGGTACCGGTAAAGGGGCTGGGAATCTCCACGTTCACCTTCTCCGTCATGACCTCGACCAGTGGGTCGTTCTCGCTGATCTCGTCGCCCTCCTTGACGAACCACTTGATGATCTCCCCCTCCGTGAGGCCCTCGCCTATATCCGGCAACAGAAACTCCTTCGCCATTCATGACCTCCTAGAACCCGTAGGCCCTCTCGACGGCGTCCATGACTCTGTCCGCGTCGGGCATGTAGAGATCCTCCAGGGCATAGGGGAAGGGCGTGTCGAATCCCGTCACGCGTATGATGGGAGACTCCAGATAGTCGATGGCCTTCTCGGCGATGAGGGCAGCTATCTCAGCTCCGAAGCCGCAGGTCCGGGCGGCTTCGTGGACGATGACGACCCTGCCCGTCCTACGGACGGACTCGAGGATCGCCTCGATGTCCAGCGGAATGAGAGTCCGCAGGTCCACCACATCCGTCTCGATCCCCACCTCCTCGGCCTTTTTGGCTGCCTCGAGACAGACGGGGATCATGGCTCCGTAGGCGAAGAGGGAGACGTCCTCACCTTTCTGGAGGACCTGCGCCTGGCCCAGGGGAACCGTGTACTCCTCCTCGGGTACCTCCCCCCGCACCGAGAAGTAGGACTTCTTCGGCTCGAGGAACATTACGGGGTCTGGGTCCCTGATGGACGAGAGGAGGAGCCCCTTGGTGTCATGGGGGTTGGAGGGGATTACGACCTTCAGCCCCGCCGTGTGAGCGAAGTAGGCCTCCGTGCTCTGGGAGTGGTAGTGTCCTCCCTTCACCCCGCCACCGTAGGGGGCCCTAATTGTAATGGGGCACGGGTACTCCCCACCGGAGCGGTACCTGAACTTGGCTGCCTCACTGACAATCTGGTCGAAGGCCGGATAGATGAAGTCGAGGAACTGAATCTCGGGGACCGGTCTGAGGCCGTACAGGGCCATGCCGATAGACGCCCCCACGATTCCTGACTCCGCCAGGGGGGTATCGATGACGCGGTCGGGGCCAAACATGTCGTAGAGCCCCTCGGTGCAGCGGAAGACACCCCCGTTCTTGCCAACGTCCTCGCCGAGGACGATGACCCTGTCATCCCTCTCCATCTCCTCTCGCAGAGCGCTGTTGATTGCCTGTACGAGGTTCATCGCACCCATCTACTCCCTCCGGATCTCCTTGAGGAACTCATCCCTCTGCTCGACGAGGTTCCAGGGCATGTCTCTATACACGTCATCGAACATGGACTCGGGGATCGGCGGCCCTGGCTCCTCGGCGTAGTCGACGGCCTCCTTCAGCAGGTCCTCGAACTCCTGACGGATCTTCGCCTCCATCTCCTCGTTCCAGATGCCCTTCGACTTCAGATAGAGCTGATAGCGCAAGATCGGGTCCCTCTCCTTCCACTCCTCCAGCTCCTCCTCTGTCCTGTACCTCTTCGGGTCGTCTGAACTCGAGTGGGGACCCATGCGGTATGTCACGCACTCGATTAGGGTCGGTCCCTTGCCCGAGCGGGCCGCCTCGACCGCCTCCTTGCAGGCCGTGTAGACCGCCAGGATGTCGTTGCCGTCCACGCGCATACCGTCGAAGCCGTAGGCCTGGGCCTTGACCGCGATGTTCTCAGAGCCCGTCTGCTTCTCAAAGGGAAGGGAGATGGCCCACTGGTTGTTCTTGCATATGAATACCAGTGGCACCCGGAACACACCGGCGAAGTTCATTGCCACGTGAAAGTCGCCCTGAGAAGTGGCACCGTCACCGAAGTAGACCATGGCGACGACGTTGTCCTTCTGGATCCTGGCCGCCCAGGCGATACCCAGGGCTATGGGCAGCTGCGTCCCTACGGGGCTTGAGGCGGTGACGAAGTTTATAGCCCGGTTGCCGAAGTGGTTGGGCATCTGGCGCCCCTTCAGGATGTCCTCCTTGTTACCGTAGAACTGTGACATCAGCGTCTTCAGCGGGAAGCCCCTTAGGAGCGCGGCGCCCTGCTCCCGGTAGGCCGGCACTACCCAATCCTCCGGTTCCAGGGCGTAGCAGCTGCCGATCTGCACGGCCTCCTCCCCTTGGCTGGGAACGAAGAAGCCTATGCGTCCCTGCCTCTGGAGGGACATGGCCCGAGTATCCAGCATGCGCGTCAAGACCATGTACCGGTACAGCTTTTTGTGCGCCCGCTCCGAGAGCTTGGGTTCCATCTTCTCGTCGTAGCTTCCGTCGAGTCCCAGGATCTGGAGTAGCTCACCCACTGGCTCACCCCACCCGCGCTTCGCGCAGCTCCTCGCCCCTGAGCGCCCTGTCCACGAAGTATTCAGCTGCCCTGTAGGAGCTCCTTACCAGAGGCCCAGCGGCGACATACAAGAAGCCCATATCCTCCCCGACCTCCCGATAGTAGTCGAACTCATCGGGCTTGACGTAGCGGGAGACCTCAACATGCCTCTCGGTAGGTCTCAAGTACTGCCCCAAGGTCAGAATGTCTACACCAGCACCTCTAAGGTCCCGCATCGCCCGGAATACCTCCTCCTCTTCCTCGCCGAGACCCAACATGAGGGACGACTTTGTAAACATGCTGTCATTCAGCTCCTTCGCCCTTCGCAGTACGCCGAGGGTTTGATCGTAGCCTGCGCGGCGATCCCGGACGGGGTGGGTCAGCCTTTCCACGGTCTCCAGGTTCTGACCCAGGACCTCCGGTGATGCCAGCACGACCGCTCGGAGCGCTTCACCATCTCCCTGGAAGTCAGGAATCAGGGCTTCCACGATAAGATCTGGGTCCCTGGCCTTGATAGCCCTGATCGTTGCCGCGAAGTGGCTCGCCCCGCCATCGGGCAGGTCGTCCCGGTCGACTGAGGTAAGGACCACGTAGTTCAGTCCCATCTCGGTCACGGCCTCGGCCACCTTCACAGGCTCGTCGAGGTCCACCTCGCCTTGCGGGTTCCCGCTCTTCACCGCGCAGAACCTGCAGCCCCTCGTGCAGACGTCCCCGAGCAGCATGATGGTGGCGGTCCCGCCGCCCCAGCACTCCGCCACATTGGGGCAACGAGCTTCCTCGCATACCGTGTGCAGCTGGAGGTCGCCGAATAGGACCTTCAACCCCGAGTATGACTCTCCCCCAGGAGGGCGAACCCTTAGCCAATCTGGTTTCCGCTGGGAGAGCATGTAGTCAGCGATTGATGTCACCTCTTAAAAACCATGGGCCATGGGTGACGGTTGTGAGAACCCAAGGAGGGAGGTCCTGGACGGAAAGTTCCTGGCACTGATGGACTCGTTGACTCCCACGCGAACAGTTAAGACATCCGGGTCTGATAGGACGGAAGAGGAGCGAGTCCCGGGATGAATTCAGAACCCATTGGCAGGAGGAACCCTCCCGAGGAGTTCGTTGCCAGGAGCCGCGTCCTAGCTCAGATCGTCGCCATTGGTTCGATCGCCCTGGTGATCCTCGTCCTGGTTCTCCCTTTCACGATGGAGCATGCCCTCGAGGGGGCCCAGCTCCTGCTGTGGGGAAGCCTCCTCCTGATCATCACCCTCATCGTTGGGATTTCCCTCGTCTACGTCTACGTGTCGAAGGTCACGGGCATCGGCTCTGCAGCATCCCAATCCTCGGGATCGATGGGCCTCTCTGAGAGCCAGGAGGAGCTGACCCTCCAACTCCTTCCTGAAGATGAGAGGGCGATCTACCGTCGCCTCCTGGACGAGGGCGGACAGGTTCTCCAGAAGGATCTGCGCCGCATGGTCTCCTTCTCTGGCCCCAAGATCACGAGAGTGCTGGACCGGCTCGAGGGCAAGGGGTTGGTGGTCAGGGAGAGGCGAGGGATGACAAATCTCATCCGGCTGAGGGAGGGGCAGGGCTAGGGAGGTACAACTGTGGATCCTATGCTTGATGATTCCGGAAGCCACTTCGGGCCGTTTCGAGTAGACAGCTTGAGCTCTATCAGCGCACGACCGTCCGGGGTAGTCGCTATGGAGGGATAAGATGAGTCAAAGCGGCATGAGGGAGCCGACTCGGCTTCTGCTGTGGCTGATCATTGCCATCGTCCTCGCCTTTGGCATCCTCGCAGTGGTTGTGTCCTTCACGATGACGGGTTGGACGGGTCACCCGATGATGGGTCTCGGATTCGCTTGGATGGGAATCATCATGGCGATTCCCGCCATCGTCATCGTCCTGATACTATTGGCAGTCCTGGGAAACCTCGATACGACATATCAGCCGAAGAGTTCGGCCCTTCGTACCCTTGAACTGAGACTGGCTCGAGGTGAGATTGGCCTGGAGGAGTTTGGCAGGCTCAAAGAGGAGCTGGAACGTTAACCTCGCCAGCCGGGGCGGCAAGGAGTGCCTAGCCGTACTTGAACTGGACTCCCTTGCTTCCCCGGGGGTAGCTCCACCGAATTGCGTTGTTGCCGAGCTCGTGACAGACTATGAAACAGGCCCCGAGCTCGATGCAACCCTCCGTGTTGTAGACGAGACGCTCGCCCTCCCAGCGGTACACCTTGCTGGGGCAGACGTAGAGACACGGCTTCAGGCGGCAATCGAGGCACAGGTCTGTGTATACAGTGATGAAGGGTTCCTCATCAAACTCGAAGGTGTCGAGACCCACCCGGTCATCCACGGGAATGGGGGTCTCTGCCGTTGGCTCGGGATCCTCCGCCATCGCACCGCCTGCGACCGGGTCAGGGGCTGGAGTGGTTATGAAGGTGCGGGTGGACTCGCCACTCGCGGGCCGCCGGGGGGGGTAGAACGGATAACCGTCCCCGAATTACAGTCTCACATGGAAGTATCGGACGTGGCTCAACTCTTCGCCTACATGGCGGACCTGCGCCGCCGTTTCCTCGCGAAGTTCCGTGAAGTCGGGTGGGAGGAGGTCAACAGGAACAGGGAGGCAACCCACCACTCTATGCGTAACATCTTCGTCCACATGCTGGACGTCGAGGACTCCTACCTTCGGGAGGCCATCCTCGGCCACTCCGTGGAGGAAGCCGATCCAGAGGACTTTCCTTCCTTCGATGCCCTGGAGGCCTACGACCGAGAGGTCGCCCAGCGAGCTACTGAGTTCTTCTCCTCGCTGGAACCGGACGACCTGGGAAGGGCCGTGCGGGTCCCGTGGTGGAGGGGGAGAGAGACCTCTGTCGAGCCTGTTCTCCTCCACGCCTTCCTGGATGAGATGGCCCACCTCGGGGAGCTGATTTGCCTGATGTGGCAGATGGACGTGGAGCCTCCGCTTATAAGCATCGTACGGAGCTGGGAGAATGCGAGGCGCGTCCCCTAGAAGTAGGTAGCGTGGGATTCATTGTCTTGGTTCGGCAGGTGACCACCTCGAGAGCGCCTCGATAACCTTATTCCTGCCCGCGGTGTCTGGACGGCGTTCGGTGAGTCCATGGACAGTTTCGACGTTGCCATCGTGGGAGCAGGACCTGCGGGGAGTTCTGCAGCCTACTCCCTGGCGAAGAAGGGTTATGAAGTCCTCCTGGTGGAGAGGGGCAACATGCCCGGCCAGAAGAACATGTACGGAGGGCGCATCTACTCATACCCCCTCAAGCGCCTCTTGGGGGAGGATTGGAAGAAGGCTCCTGTCGAGCGGTTCGTCACCCGGGAGCACCTGGTCTTCCTGGACGAGGACTCTGCAGTGTCTCTGGAGTACGACGCTGCCCCGACTGCCAAGAAGGAGGCACCCAGCTTCACCGCCCTGCGAGGATCCTTCGATAGGTGGTTGGCCGAGCGGGCAGAGGAGGCCGGGGCCATGCTCATTACCGGCATCAAGGTCGACGAGCTCTGGAGGGAGAACGGCCACGTTAGGGGCCTTATCTCAGGCAAGGACCGCGTCGAGTCCGACCTGGTCATAGCCGCCGACGGGGCCATTTCCCTCATGGCTGAGTCCGCAGGGCTTCGACGACAGCTCCGCTCGGGTGAGGTATCCATCGGCGTGAAGGAGACCATCGAGCTGACAGAGAAGGAGATAGAGGAGAGGTTCAACCTAACGGAGGATGAGGGCGCCGCCTACGTGTACTCTGGGTACGCCACGGGCTGGGTCCCTGGCGGAGGCTTCCTCTACACCAACAAGTCGACGCTCTCCCTGGGCATCGTCGCCAAGGCTAGGGACGTGAGCAAGAGGCGACTGGAGGTCCAGGATCTGGTGGAGGGCTTCAAGCTCCATCCCACGGTCCAGAGGCTCGTGAGGGGGGGCAAGGCCATCGAGTACTCGGCCCACCTCATCCCCGACATGGGGCTAGGGATGATGCCCCAGACCTATGAGAACGGCGTCATTGTGGCAGGTGACGCCGCAGGGTTCCTTCTGAACAATGGCTACACCTTCCGCGGGGTCGACCTGGCCATCGCCTCTGGCATGGCTGCTGCTGATACATATCACAACGCCAGGCAGACAGGGAATTTCTCCTCATCAAGCCTGAGAAGCTATATGGAGAGCTTGCGGGAGCACTCGGTACTGGACGACCTGCTCACCTTCCGAAGGGCTCCTGGCTTTCTGAAGAACCCCCGTCTCTACTCAACCTACCCGAGGCTGTTGTGCGACTTTATGGAAAGGCTGTACGCCATCGACGGCAAGCCGAAGGAGAAGATCGCCATGGCGCTGCTCAGGGAAGCCACCCGGAACACGTCCCTGGCGGGGGCAGCCGTGGACCTTCTTAGAGGCGCCCTCGTCATGTGACGGAGAGTTCAGGCCCCCAACCCTTTTGCTCATCCCCTCAATACCGCCTCCATGGGGAGGAGGGAGGTTCGTGAGGCGGTGCTGGGTGCCCTTTCCCTGAAGGCCGGCTCCAGGCTCCTCGACATCGGGTGCGGCCGTGGCGGGCTCATCGTCTTCATGCTCCACCACAATCCTGAGGTTGAGGCAATCGGCCTGGAGCGGGATCCCCGCAGGGCTGCGGAAGCTCGGAAGTCCACCGGGACCAACATCATCCGGGGAGACGGGAGGGAACTCCCCTTCTCGGCCGACACTATGGACACCGTCATCTTGGCGAAGAGCCTCCACCACATGTCCCCTGAGGTTCGATCCCGCACCTTGCGGGAGTCCAGAAGGGTTCTCAAGCCCCATGGCAAGCTGCTGGTCCTGGAGAGAGCGGCGCCTCGCAACATCCTCGAGAGGGCCGGAATGTACGTTCAGGTCGCTCTTGGCGGGGAGGACCGAGAGGTGTACAGCCTCTTCAAACGGGGGCTCATCCAAGAGCTCGAGGCCGCCTCCTTCGAAGTCGTCGAGGATGTTCGAAAGGAGAAGACAAGGCTAACGTTGGCGATACCTCTCTCACAGTAGCCCCAGAACCTTACGGAACTGTAATTACACATTAATGCTACCTAGTGAGGGTAATATGCTTAAGGAGGCAGGCCGCCCGGGCTGGCTACGCGACGATGGTTCGAGTTCAACCTACTCAGGGTCGGTTCCGATCCAACGCCTGAAGCGATACCTTACCTGACGGGCACCCTCTAGAGACCAACGGCCAAGAGTGACGGTAGCCTCACCATTGCGACGCCCTTCCATGTCTGCCTCCCCTGCCGGCTCCAGCTGTGGGAGCGTACTGTTGCTTTACGTTTGTCAGGTGCGGGGGAGCCCAATGTTGATTTTGGCAATGGCAAAGGCAATGGCTACGGCAGCCCATCCCCGCTACCAAGGCTATAGGAGGGTACAAGTTGGAAAGCAAGGTCCGATGGTTCCGCTCGCTCTTCAGCACGCGCGCCCCTTCAACCTTTGTCACTATCAAACATAGGAACCAACCAACTCATCGCTCATCTTCTCAAGGTCGATTTGAACCCGCTCACCCTTCTCGCCCACAGAACTCAAGGCGCCCCGGAGGTATGCACCATCTATGAAAACGGCCGCTCTCTTGGCTCCAGCTTCGCTTCCGACGGCCATAGTTGCTACTAGGTAATATCCGAGTGCTTAACAATATCGTCGCCGGATCTCACACTCAGTCTCAACTTGCTGCGAGCGAACGCTTCCCGGCAATTAGGATTTGCGAATCCCTCTGCGTCCGCTAATACACAATAAGGAGATCAGAAGTTCGAACCTCTTGGATATGAAAGTTGTCTTATGTCAGCCAAAGCAAACTGGGGGTTGGCGCAGGAGAACTGTTAGGTTGGAAGTACATGCAGTCAAGTTCTCTAATTACACAAACCTCATAGGCTGGTGACCGACATTCCCGGGGCGCTATTGGTGGGTGTCGGGATGAGAGAGATCAGCCTGTCTCAAGTTTCGGAAACAGTGAAAAGGCTCTACATCGAGGCCTGCTACGAAATCCACGATGACATGCTGGACGCCTTCGAACGTGCAGCTGAGATGGAGAAGTCTCCGACCGGGAAGCAGATTCTTCAGCTCATGATCGAGAACGCGGCCCTGGCGAAGGAAGAACAGCTTCCCATGTGTCAGGACACGGGCATGGCCGTAATCTTCGTTGAGCTTGGGGAGGGCGTCACCTTCGATGATGCTGACCTGATCGGGGCCATAAACACGGGGATTGCGGCAGCCTGCAATGACGGCTATCTGCGCGCCTCCGTCGTGGCAGACCCGCTGGACAGGATAAACACCAAGAACAACACGCCGGCCGTCGTTCACCTTGACCTCGTCCCCGGTGATGAATTCAGGGTAAGGGTAGCAGGCAAGGGCACGGGGGCGGAAAACATGAGCGCCCTGAAGATGATGTCGCCCGCCAAGGGGGTGCCAGGGATTAAGGAGTTCGTCCTGGAGACCGTCAGGAACGCTGGACCCAACGCCTGCCCGCCGGTAACCGTCGGCATCGGCCTCGGAGGCAACTTCGAGACCTGTGCGTTCCTCGCCAAGAAGGCCCTATTCCGTGATCTGGGTTCCCGCAACCCGAAGCCCCACCTCGCCGACCTGGAGGTAGAGCTGCTAGAGGAGATTAACGCCCTCGGCATAGGCCCCCAAGGTCTGGGGGGAACCGTAACGGCCCTCGCCGTTCACATCGAGGAGGGGCCGTGTCACATAGGCAGTCTGCCCGTGTCGGTCAACCTTGAGTGTCACGCCCACAGGTACAAGGAGGCGGTCCTGTGAAGTCACGCGCCGTGACCCTCGAGACGCCTCTTGCAGTGGAGGACGTCGTCGACCTCAGGATCGGCGACCGGGTGTCCCTCAACGGGCTAATCTACACCGCCAGGGACGCCGCCCATAAGAGACTCATAGAGGCTCTCGACAAGGGTGAATCCCTGCCCATGGACCTCCAGGGTCAGGTCATATACTACGTGGGGCCCACACCGCCACGACCGGGCAGGGTGATCGGTTCCGCGGGCCCGACGACCTCCATCAGGATGGATACCTACGCCCCCAGGCTTATCGAGGAGGGGTTGAAGGCGACTATCGGCAAGGGCTATCGTAGCCAGCCGGTCGTGGACGCCATGGTCAAGCACAAGGCGGTTTACTTCATAGCCGTGGGGGGTGCTGGCGCCGTCCTAGCGAAGCGGATAACGTCGGCGAAGGTGATCGCATATGAGGACCTCGGGACCGAGGCCCTTCGCGAACTCGTTGTGGAGGACTTCCCTGTAGTGGTCGCCAACGACACCGTGGGAGGGGACGTTTTCAAGGAAGGGCCCCTGAAGTACGCCAAGAAATAGCTGGGGCGGCCTCGAGGCAGAGGTTTCCTCTGTCTCCCGCGATTCAGGAGCTTCCTCAGAAAAGCTTATCCAGAGGTCTCAGCCTTCTGGCTCCATCGGAAGGGATGGTGGGCACTATTGGTGGAACTCCTTGAAGCCTTCCTCATGGCAAGCGCAGTGGTGGCAGTCGCCCTGCTCACCTGGATCGCCTTCCGCCTTCGCAGGGCGCCGGCCGTATACGATCCCTCGACCCTGGAGGTCGCCTTCCGCGCCGGCATCGCCCGGAGCTCGGACGCCCTTAGAGGAGCCTTCGCCACGTCCATGAGGGAGCTCGGCCTCGTGGAGGATGTAGGTAGCATCAAGACGACGGCGCAGCAGATCCTCAACTCCTCGACGAGCCTCCAGACGCTCTTCGAGGTCAAGAGGGGCAGGGCCCAATTCGCGGAGTTCCATCTGGAGGAGATGCTTCGAGAGATCTTCCCGCCGGGGCGCCTCCACATTCGGAAGAAGCTTCCCGGGTTCGGCATCCCCGACGCGAGCCTTCGCACCTCCGATGGCATCGTATGCATTGACGCGAAGTTCCCCCTCGACAACTACCGGGAGATGATTGAGACCCATGATGAGAGTGAGAAGCTCCGAAGGGCTAAGCTCTTCGCCACCGACGTTCGTCGCCATGCGGACAAGATCGCGCACGACTACGTCAGACCGGAGGAGGGAGGGACGCCCTTCGCCCTGGGATTCATTCCAGCCGAGAGCGTGTATCAGTATCTGGCAGAAGCAGAGCCCGAGCTAATGAGGGAGGCGGCCTCAAGGGGCGTGAGCTTGGTGTCGCCCAGCACCCTCGTCACGACCATGAATCTGCTAAGCACCTCCCTCAGAGCCCAGGACATCGCGGAGAAGGCCGAGGACATCGAGGAGAGGCTTGGGAGGCTGCAGCGTGGGTTTGAGGAGTTTGAATCGAACTGGAAGATCCTGAGAACTCACCTGGACAACGCCCAGAGCAGGATGGCCGACACAGACAGGTCCTATGAGAAGCTTCGTCGGTCCTTTCTGAAGGTTGCTAGACTGGAGGAGGAGGTCTCCGAGACCGCGACCCCGAAAAGCAAGAAGTATTGGTAGGCGGATGTGGGCAGGATGGCTCAGCTCACCTGCTACGGCGGGGTTGGCGAGATTGGCGGAAACAAGTTCCTGCTCGAAGTGGACGACGTCCGCATCTTCCTGGACATGGGGCAGACCTTCCAGTTCCTCAAGGACTTCTTCGTGGACCCGTGGCTCATGCCGAGGAAGCGTTTCGGTCTGCGGGACCTCCTGGCCCTCGGACTAATGCCCCGCATTCCCGGGCTCTACGACAAGAAGGTCCTCAAGGGCACGGGAATGCCGTGGACGCCTCCCGAGTTCGATGGCGTCTTCATCAGCCATCCCCACTTCGACCACATCTTTCACCTCGCCTACGTCGACCACGAGATTCCCATCTACCTCGGTGAGACGGCTCACACCATCATCCAATCCTGGGAGGCCTCTTCGAGCATGATTGACCTAGGTCCCCACAACTACCGTACATTTCGAACTGGTGATGTCCTGCACGTCGACGGCGTGGAGGTGGAGCCGATCCACGTGGACCACTCCGTCCCCGGGGCCTACGGCTTCCTGATTCATACACGGGACGGGACCGTGGTCTACACGGGAGACCTGAGGTGGCACGGTCCCCACGGCGAGATGACCGACGACTTCATGGAGGCCGCCCTGCAAGAACGACCCATCGCCCTCATAACAGAAGGCACGCGGATGGAAGAGAAGGAGAGGCATACCAACCACAGCGAGCAACAGGTCCTGGACGGTGCGAGACGGGTCATCCAGGGGGCCGGAGACCGCCTTGTGGTGGCCACCTTCTACCCTCGGGATATCGACAGGATGAGGACTATGTACATGGCGGCTACCGAGGCCGGGAGGGAGTTCATCACGTCGGCCCGCACGGCCTTCCTCCTGAGGTCCTTGGAGCCTGACAAGGGGTTACACTTCCCTCGCGTCTTCAGCGACTACCAGGCAAAAGCCTACTTTCGGCAGCTGTCTGCGGCGAAGCCCTGGGAGAGGGAGCTGAGGGACGATCTGGGGGGCAGAGCAGTGGACGCGAGCTACATCAACGACCACCAGGGTGAAGTGGTCATCCAACTGGACTTCTCTCACCTGGCCGAGCTAGTCGACATAGCTCCTGAACCTGGGGGGCACTTCATCCACTCCAAGAGCGAGCCCTTCCAAGAGGACGACGTAGAGGACGCGATTCTTAGGAATTGGATCGATGCCTTCGGGCTGGTACACCACCAGCTACATGCCAGTGGTCACGCTAGCCGCCGAGAGTTGGAGGGGATGGTTCGAAAGATGGGGCCTCGGAAGGTCGTTCCCGTCCACACTGAGCACCCTGAGATGTTCGTGGGCCTGGTGAAGGACGTGGAGCTTCCCAGCGTCGGACGGCCTATTCCCCTCTAGCGAGGGCCCTCAGACCGTCAAGCGTTTCACATTCCAGGGTGTTCCCGCTCCCGAGTCCGAGGGAGGGACCTTCGGCGGCGAGCGGTTCCCGCCTTCCCCCTTCGTTGCCCGATACTGGGCGGCTTCCCGCTCGAGATCGAAGTCAAGGTCGTCACTGGACTTGTCGGCGGTGAAGACCTTGGCGGCGTCGAAGCGAACCTTCCTCCTCTTGGCTGCCCGCCGAACCGCCATGGCTCCCGCTGGGCAGGCGATGGGATGAAGCTTGCTCCCTGGTTATCTGCCGTGAGAGGGACCTACACCAGTTTCCCGTTGGACACGATCTCCGTGCCGTCGAGCTTCACCGTGGCCCTGAGGACCGTTGCACCCCAGTGGAACGACGTGTCGTTGGCCCCACCAAGGTAGTCGTTGTTGCCGATGGCTACTCCCACGACACCGCTGGCGGTCCAGTCCGTTAGGTTGTAGCCCAGAGGCCTCCCGCGCGGGTTGATTCCTAGAGTGAATGAAGCTATCCTGTCCTTGTCTCCGGTGGCAGGCCCGTAGAAGTTCTCCCACGTCTGCTTGTTCCTGCCGACGGAGTAGTCCTTGAGGACCCCTCCATCGAAGTTCCAGCGAACGTTCGTGAGCACTCTACCCCACAAGGCCATCTTGTCGAAGACGACGGTGCCCTCGGCTGTTGTCTCCCTGGGCGCAATGGAGACGCTTCCGGCCGGTAGGGAGGCCCAGTAGTTGCCCTTCTTTATGTCCTCCGAGTCCACGATGCCGTCCTCGACGTGGGCCTTTCTTCCAGCGACCTCGAACCGGAGATCCGTCCCGTTCCTGGCGGTGATGTGGACCTGCGTTGTGTCCTCAAGTCGGGAGGACGCATGTCGACCCACTTTGGCCAGCTCGGTGAGGTCCGCGTTGAGGGCGCTCCGCACGTTCCTGGACCACGAGTCGTAGTTCAGACCGTACTTGACCGCCCTAAAGGGCGTCACGGTTCCCAACTCTACGCCGATTCCTCTGATCTTTCGCTCCAAGGACTTCTCGTGGAAGGGGCGATCGGCTTCGTTCATCGCGCTCAGCCGCTCCGCAGGCATCTTCTCGAAGATGGCCGGGTCTTCGGGACCCCCTAGGAACGTCACGGCGTTTAGGAATTCGTAGGCGTCCAGCATCAGGGGGGATGGGCTCTTCAGGTACTCCTCCGGCACCTCCGAGAGGTATCGGCGATATGCATCGTCCGTGGAGAGCATGATGTGGGCGTGCGCCCCCACCTTCGCGGCCTCCACCTGCAGCGCAACTGCAAGGGGCACGGTGTGCTGGAAGGTCTCGATGAAGTACTCCTCTCCTTCCCTCAGGGCCAGGCTCTTCCTGACAACCTGCTCTGCGAGCTTCTGCTCAAACTTTCCCAACTCTCTTCCTCCTAACCTTGACGGACCCCGCACTCCTCCCCCTCGGAGGGGTCCCCGAACGGGGACGGCAGAACCCGCCTTCAAGCGGTAAATCGTTCGTTTGTATAAGTCACTTTTGGTTTACAAGAGCCCCGAAGGTCAAGAGCCGAAGGCCATCGCCAGCCTTGCCAGGGCCGCGGATCCGAGGGGTAGGACAGCCTCGTCCACCTGGAAGTGGGGGCTGTGAAGAGATGCGGTAATCCCCTTCTTCTCGTTCCTCGTGCCTAGCAGGAAGAAGCTCCCCGGCACCCGCCTGAGGTAGCGGGAGAAGTCCTCTCCTCCCATGGAGGGCTCGACCTCTATAACCCCGCCCTCTCCGAAGACCTCACCAAGGACGCCCAAGGCATGGGTCGTCACCTCCGGATCGTTCACCGTGGGGGGGTATCCCTCCTCGAAGCGAAGATCGTAGTCGGCCCGATAGGCGGAGGTCACGCCTCCGATGACCCTTTCCAGCCTCTCCTTGAGGCTGCTCCTCGTCTCCTCATTGACTGTCCTCAGGGTCCCCTCCAGATGGGCCTCTGAGGGAATGATGTTGTCCACGGTTCCACCCTCGAGCTTCCCCACGGTCAGGACGAAGGGTTCCAGCGGATCGACCTCCCGGGACGCCAGGGACTGAAGGGCCACCACGACGTGGGCCCCCGCCAGGATTGGGTCCACAGCCAAGTGCGGCTTGGCGCCGTGTCCTCCCTTTCCCTTCACCGTGACGTAGAAGGTGTCAGTAGCTGCCAGAAGCGCTCCCGTCCTGTAGCCGATCTTTCCGGAATCGATAGAGGGCCACACGTGGAGGCCGAAGACGTAGTCGACCTTCGGGTCCTCCAAAACACCGTCCTCGATCATGGGTCCGGCCCCGCCCTTCTCTCCCTCCTCCTCAGCGGGCTGGAAGATGAATTTCACCCGGCCCGTAAGCTCCGCCTGAAGGCCCTTCAGCACGCGGGCCGCCCCCAGAAGCATCGCCATGTGCGAGTCGTGACCGCAGGCGTGCATCGTTCCCCCATGGGCCGAGGCGAAGGGCAACCCAGTCCGCTCGTCGAGGGGGAGGGCATCCATATCTGCTCGCAGGGCGACGACCTTTCCTGGGGAGGCGCCGTCCAGCAGGGCAACCACTCCCGTCCCCCCGACGCCTTCTTGGACATCCAGCCCGAGTTCTTGGAGGACGTCGGCGACGACTCCGCTAGTCTTCACCTCCTCGTAGGCCAGCTCCGGAATGCGGTGGAGGCTCCGCCTCCACTCAACGATCTGGTCTCTGTGGTCCATGGCGGCCTTGAGGGTCCTGTCCATCTCTCCACCCTGAACCGGCGATGAGGGCGCGAGTAGAAAAGGGCTTCGCGCTGTTCCCGTGCTTGTTAACGAAGTCGTGCCTATCGAATCAAAACCTTAATCAGTAGCCGTGCAGTAGATAAAAACGGCAATGAAGTACAGATTGGATGCCACAGATGAGAGGATCCTGCGGAAACTAATGGAGGATTCCAGCAAGAGCCTCGCCCACATCTCCAGAGAGCTCGGGCTCCCCAGGCCCACGGTGAACTATCGCATCCAGAGGATGAGGAAGCAGGGAATCATCAGGAAGTTCACCGTCATAAGAAATTTCGCCAAACTCGGTAGGGGAATTACGACCTACGTGTTTGTGCGCAGTGACCGGAGCAGCGGCGTGAGCGAGAAGCAGCTCGCCGAGAGCTTCTCAAAGCTCCCGGAGGTGTACGAGGTCCACATCATAACCGGAGAGTGGGACATCCTGATGAAGGTCAGGGCGGGCAACGTGGAGGAGGTGAGTGACTTCATCCTCGAGAAGCTGCGGTCCGTGCCCGGGGTGGAGAGGACCTTCACCAGCACGGTGCTGGCCACGTTGAAAGAAGAGGCCTGAAACGGATAACTGATTTTTGTCCCGGTGGTCTTTAATAGCATCAAACGGCAGAGATACCCCGTTCCCAGGGGAGGATATCATAGAAGACCTCAGGAGCGGGACGACCTACCTGATCCGAGAGAAGAAGGGAAAGGCGGCCTTCGAGCTCTTCGGACGAGAGGTGTCTCAGAGGCCTGGCCTCTGCATAACGCGCAAGCATCCGGAGATTGCCAGGAGCCACCTCGGCGTTCCCGAGAAGGTGAGGCTCAAGTGGCTGACCCCTTCTGTGGGCAAGGACAGGGTGGATCCGAAGGCCTTGAACACCATGACCAAAATCGTCTATGACTTCGTCTTGGAGTTCCCCAGAGCAGCGTTCCTACTGGACGGGCTCGAGTACCTCCTCCTGCACAACGACTTTTCCAAGACCCTCCTGTTCTTGGAGCACCTGAACGACTTTGTTATGCAGAGCGAGGGCATCCTACTAGTGCCCATAAACCCCGAGGCCCTGGACGACCACGACATAGCCCTCATGGAGAGAAACGTGGAGGTCTTGGAGGGGGAGGAGCTTGTCTCCAAGGCAAAGGTCGAGAAGTTCGTCCAGCTCATTGACCGCTATTTGAAGGGCTGACCCGACCCTAACGAGCCTTCGCCACAGATGATGGGAAGTCTTATGAGCTCAGGCTAGACTCCCTTTGGGGCCGGGGGAGTGTCGATGGCGAGAGCCGGGCTCATCGTTGCAGGCCTACTGATGATGCTTCTAAGCCCCCTGGGAATCCTCTTCTTCCTCATAGGGGCCCCCATCCTATTCATCGGGGGCCTCGTCATCTTCATCTACGGGCTTGTTGCCCCCAGTGAACTGGAGCTGAGGGCCGTCTCCCAGCGCCCGATCGTACAGCCTCACCAGCGCCCAGGCCGCCGACCGGCTATCCGAAGTGTCCAAACTGCGGAGGGGAGAACTATCCCCAGGACGTGTACTGCAGCTGGTGTGGCCAGAGGTTGTCGGGCTGATCGTGGCGTTCCTGTGCAGACTCCGCAACTGGAGGCCAAAGTTCTTTGTGGTTTCAGGTAGTTGGCGCGCAGACGTCGATGTTGAGCCTCCAGGAAGAGGAGGACCTCGAGAGGGAGCTGAGACGCGAACTCATTCTCCTCCTCCATGTCAACCAGAGTGAGTACGCCCGCCTCCCGGAAGTGGACTTCGAGGAGGCGCTGGATGGGTTGAAGGAGGTCCGAGGATTGCTCATGGCTGTGAGCAACGAGCACGCCGCCATCAAGATCTCCGTTCCCCCCTTACTTCCTGGAGCAAGACTGAGAGAGGTCCTGAGAGGAGGGTTTGTACGAGGTATGGGACGAGAGGTTGCCTTCAGTGTCCGCCTCGTGCCGGAGCTTGCAGACACTGTGGAGGTGGCTCACGATCTGATGGAGGACTGGTCCGAGGGGGGGACAGGAGTCGTCTGCTTCACAGATGAGGCGTCGGCGGGTGAGCCGTCGAGGTCGCTCTCCGAGCTCAGGCAGATCATCGGTGGAAAGGTGGGTGGCGATCTCCTCTCAGCGTTCCCTGTGAACCACTTCGACATTCTGTGCGTCTGGGACGGTCCCGTGGACGGCGTCGTATGGGGACCCGAGAGAGTGGTCTCAGATACTTTCACAAGTCTGTCGAAGGTGACGGTAAGCGCCACCGCCCGTTCCCTCGACTCTGCACGAGGGGTCGTCGTGGCCTTCCACACCTAGCGTCTCTCATCCTCACGCTCCTGATGTTGACGAACGTCTGGAGGGCATCTTAAATGAGAGAGTTCGAGTGGAGAGGGGAGGTCTACAGGTTCACCTCAGCGGAGGACGTTAACGTGGTCGATCAGAGCTCGCGCTCCTGACCGATGGCCTCCAGCTCACCCTCCTCCCCGAGCTCGAGGACGTGCCTGAACTCGTCGTGAAGTGTCCTCTCGGTAAGAACAACCCCGGTCCGGTATGCAGCCCTGGCGAGAAGATGACCCGCCACAGGGTACGTCAGCAGCAGGAACACGATGATGGCCAGGGCCTTGATGCTCACGGGATCGAATCCGAAGATGACGATGCCTGATATGAGGATGCTGATGATTCCAACGGTGGACGTCTTAGTGGCAGCGTGGATCCTGTTATATACGTCTGGGAACCGGAGGATGCCCAGGGCCCCGCTGAAGTAGAAGAAGACCCCCAGGACCAGGAAAGCGGTGGCGATGATTTCCTGGATGCTTTCAAGCAAACACATCCCCCCTCTGGAGGTACTTGGCAATGGCCACGGTGCTGATGAAGCCGAAGATCGAGAGGACCAGGGCCGCATCGACGTAGAGCGATGAGTCCTGATAGAAGGCGTTGAGGACCAGCAGGGCCACCACAATGGAGACCAAGGCCTCCAGGGCGACGACTCGATCCGGGATGCTGGGACCCTTGATGAACCTGTAGAGAACGATCGGTATGATCCCGCCGAGTGCCACCATGGCGTAGGCGAAGATCACCTCAGCACCCTCCTCACATACCTCTCCACCTCCTTGAGCTCCTCCCGGACACGGTCCAGGTCCCTGACGTCGATGGAATGTACGTACATCACGCCCTTCTCCATGTCCACCTCCATGGTCAGCGTCCCGGGAGTCAGCGTGATGGTGTTTGCCATCATCGTGACCTCCAGCTCGCTCCTACCCTCCACGTCCACTGCTAGTATCCCGGGATGGACTGGCAGCCTCGGGTGCAGGGCCCGGTAGGAGACGTCGAAGTTCCCCTGGATCACGCTGATCACGAAAAAGCCCAGATACCTCAGGAAGGCGGGGAGGCGGCGAAGCACTCTGGGGAAGCTCTCCATGAACTCGGGCTTGATGATGGCCCTCGTGATAAACACGGCGATGAAGCCGAAGAAGAGGCCCACGATGAAGGAGACAACGGATAGGTCTCCCCGAAGGAACATCCACGCCACGGCCAGCGCAAGGACGAGGTAGGGATACCGCCTCAAGGTGGCCCTCCTAAAACGCATAGTGAGCCCCCGCCACTCCCGCAGACCGCCTCCACATAGATCTGGGGGTCCGCTACCTGCGAGCCCGCGGCCGCCACGAGCCCCATTAGCGGCTCGGGAAGGAGGCCGAATAGTAGACACAGTCCAGCGAGGACACCGATGGGCACCAGGAAAGCCAGGCCAGGACCCTTCTCCCTCTGCCCCTTCTCCCTTCCCCAGAAGATGTCGAGCCAGGCCCTGAAGGTGTAGAGAAGGCTGAGCAGAGCACCCACCAGGGCGATAATGACGTAGGTCAGATGGCCGGAGTCCACGAGGGATTGGAAGATGAGAAGCTTGCTGACAAAGCCGTTCATGGGCGGGAGGCCCGAAAGAGCCATCACACCTACGAGGAAAGTACCTGCCAGGAAGGGTGAGGAACGATAAAGGCCACCCATACCCGCCAGGGACCGCTCCCTCGTCACGTGCATGATGCCCCCAGCGGCCAGGAACATCATGCTCTTGATGATGGCGTGGTTGATCAGGAAGAACAGGGCCGCCGCGAAGGCCTTTCCTGTGGCGAGTCCCACTCCCAAGAGGATGAAGCCCATCTGACTCACGCTGCTGTAGGCTAGCAGTCTTTTGAGATCCATCTGGCCCAAGGCCAGGAGGCCTCCCAGCAGAATCGTCGCAAGGCCCAAGATGAGGAGGACCTCGTAAAGGGGCTGGAAGCCTTCGAACAGGAGGGAAGTTAGGCGGATCAACCCGTAGGCTCCCACCTTAATGAGAATCCCGCTGAGGAGGGCGCTCATGGGCGTCGGCGCAGAGGGGTGGACGTCGGGCAACCAGAAGTGCAGCGGGACGATGGCGGCCTTGAGACCGAATGCGGCGACGAAGAGGAACGCTATGATGTCAAGATGGCCCGCAAGACCCTGGGACCGTAGGTCATCAATGACCAGGTTGAGGTGGGCCATGTTCAGCGTGCCAGTCGTCCCGTAGAGGGTGCCGATGGCCAGGAGCATGACTGCGGCGCCTATCAGGTTCAGGACCAGGTACTTGAAGGTCGCCTCCAGCTTCTCGGCCCGACTTATGAGGCCCTCCGGGTCCCAGCTTATGACCAGCCCGTAGGTGGAGAGGAGAATCATCTCGAAAAAGACGAAGAGGTTGAAGATGTCCCCCGTCAGGAAGGCGCCGTTGACACCCGTCAGCAGGAAGAAGAACAGGGGCAGGTAGGAGAGCCGCAGGGATTCCCGCTCCATGTAGCCGAGGCTGTACACAAGGGCCGCCAGGAAGATGCCCGAGGCCACAGTCACCAGGGTTGCACTCAAGAGGTCGGCCACGAGGACGATGCCGACGGGGGGTGGCCAGT
The DNA here is from genome assembly GCA_964347325.1 of uncultured Methanomassiliicoccales archaeon. Classification (GTDB taxonomy): domain Archaea; phylum Thermoplasmatota; class Thermoplasmata; order RBG-16-68-12; family JAJISG01; genus JAJISG01. Next base: position 66,551 of record CAYFYA010000003.1, read on the forward strand.
CCGACAGCCTGTACACTTGAATCCCGCTGCTGTGCACGTCCACCAGGAGAGCGAAGGCCAGGGAGAACAGGGCCAAGTTGGAGGCCAAGGCGACCGCCCTCTGGAGGGGGGACCATCGGAAGAGCGCGAGGACGGTGACGGCGGTAGCAAGGGGAAGCACTACCGAGAGGGCGACTAAGACGCTCATCCCCTCAACCTCCTAAAGGAGTCGGCCTCGGTGCTTTCCTCCTCCTTGATGAGGGCGAGGCTAAGGACCAGGGCGAAGGCCGTCACCCCGAACCCAATCACGATGGCCGTCAGGATTAGGGCCTGGACCAAGGGGTCTGCAGGCCTGCCCGCAAGCCCCACTATGGGGGCAACGTCCCCCGGAAAGGCTACCGCTATAAGCATCAGGTTGGCCGCGTTGGAGAGGATGCCCAGTCCAATGACCATCCTGACGGCGTTGCCGTGCCTGATGGCGTATACGGCGATTCCGAAGAGGAGTCCGATAATCAGGGCCAGGAAGCTAACCAGGAGACCCACCTCCTGCGCTCCTCCGGAGGATGGTAAGGATGGACCCCACCACGGCCAGGTAGATCCCGAAGTCGAAGCCCGTAGCTGAGGTGAGGATGACGTTGCCCACCAGGGGGATGTTCACGTCCAGAATCAGGTTGCTTAGAACCGGTCTCCCGTACGCCATGGGGAGGAGGGCGAAGAGGACCGTGAGGAGGATGCCGGCGGCGGCAATCGACCTGTAGTCTGTTCCAAACCTCTCTTCGACGTACTGTTTCCCAAAGACCAGATAGAGGAGTGCGAAGACGCTAGCGGTCATGGCGCCAGCGATGAAGCCTCCCCCGGGCTCATCGTGGCCCGATATCCACAGGGTGAGGGAGAAGAGGATGCCGACGTAGAGGACGACCCCAGTCGTCACCCTGGCGACTACGCTACTCAGACCTTCCACCTCCTCAGCAGCGTGTAGACCGCCAGGGAGGCCACGACAATGACCGTGATCTCGCCTAGGGTGTCGAAGGCCCTGAAGTTGGTGACCACGATGTTGACTACGTTATGTCCACCGGTGAGCTCGACAGGCGCCCCTAGATAGTATTGAGCCACGGAGGAGAGGACGGCAGAGATCGACAGGCCGACCAGGAGGGTCACGCCCAAGACCATTCCCGCGGCCAAGACCACATCCAAGGGCCCCCTCCGCCTCGGAGTCTGGATGGCGCGGAAGGGGATCTTGTAGAGCACTATGAGGAAGACAACTAGGAAGACCATCTCCACTAGAATCTGGGTCATGGCCAAATCCGGCGCGTTGAGGAACATGAAGGTCGTGGCCAGGAGGAATCCCATGCCGGAAAGGCTCAGCACGGCGTAGAGGAGACGCTTCAGGTAGGCAGCCAGGGCGGCGAAGAGCACCAGGGCGATCAGGATGATGACGATGGCGACGTCGCGGGCATCGTCGATCTGAGGCATTTCGAAGAGCCCGACGGAGGGGCGCCAGATCATTGCCAGAAGGACGAAGAGGATGAGGACGCCGGTGTACCTCCGGATGGAGCCGTTCTGCACCGCGTAGCCGACCGCCCCGGCGACCCGTCTTGCGGCTCCCGTCAGGCTGCCGTAGACGCCATCTAGGGTGGCGCCGCGCAGTCCCGACACGGACCTGCTCAGGATGGCAGCCACCCGTTCGTACTTCCACAGGATCAGGGAGCCGAGACCTATGGAGATGAGGCTCATCACCAGGCTCTCAGTCGAGAGGGAGAGCAGACTGGGGGAGAAGGGAGCGCCGTCGGCGTGAACGACGCTCGAGATGAGGCCCGAGACAGCAGTGGGGAAGACGCCTAGGGCAAGGGTGAGTCCCGCCAGGATCAGGGCGGAGACGGAGAGCAGCGGTGACTCTCTCGAGACTTCTGAGCGTCTCCGACCGAGGAAGATTCTGGAGAAGAAGTAGAGACTGTACGCGAAGGTTAGGGCGCCGCCCACGACTGCCAGGACGGGCATCCAAACGGTCCCGCTTTCTAGGATTGATTCGAAGTATACCTCCTTGCTCAGGAAGCCGCCCAAGGGAGGAAGCCCCGCCATGGAGATAGCCGCCAAGCCTGCCGCCACGGCGGTGACGGGCATTCTCCTCCCCAGCCCTCCAAGATGTCGGATATCGGAGGCCCCTGTGGCGAGGGTGACACCACCTGCGACGAGGAAGAGGGCCGCCTTCATGCCCACGTGGTTCACCAGGTGAAGGAGCCCAGCCTCCTGCGATGTGATGGAGGCCAGCCCAAAGGCGGAGACTAGCAGCCCGAGTTGGCTGATGGTACTGTAAGCGAGGATCTTCTTCAGGTCCACTGCTCGGATGGCCAGCAGACCACCTATGATCATCGTCGCGATGCCAAGAGGGAGGATAAGGAGGGTCCACTCCACAGAAGCTAGGGCGGGAAGGAAGCGGATCAGGAGGTAGATTCCCGCCTTCACCATGGCGGCCGAATGGAGGTAGGCGCTGACAGGAGTGGGAGCCACCATGGCATCTGGCAGCCAGATGTGCAGTGGAAACTGGGCGGACTTGGCTGCAACCGCTATGACGAAGAGCAGTAGGATGGGGAGGAGGAGGGGGCTTGCACGGAGAGCATCCCCCGACGCCAAGACCTGGCCCACGTCGAAGGAGCCCGCGACGGACGAGATGAGCAGGAAGCATATTAGGAGTGCCAGGCCACCGAGGGCCGTTATGAGCAGTGCCTTCAGGGCGGCGGCTATTGACTTCGCTTCCCGCCGCCGGAAGCCAATGAGCAGGAAGGAGCTGATGGTGGTCAGCTCCCAGAAGATGAAGAGGAGAACCAGGTCCCCCGCCAGCGCCAGGCCCACCATCGAGCCCATGAATAGGGACATGTAGGCGTAGAACCGGGGCGTGCCCTCCTCGCTCGCCATGTAAGTGTAGGAGTAGGCGAGAATGACGGCGCCTGCGCCAGTAATCAGGATGGAGAATAGGAAGCCCAGGGCGTCGAGCCTCAGGGCGAAGGCGATCTCAGCAGTGGGGATCCATGGATAGGCCACGGAAACGGGACCGGCGGTGAGCCAGACCGTGAGGATAATGGCGAAGGACGCCGCGCCGGCGGCCGTCGCGAGGATGGGAGCGGTCTGCGCCTTGAACCTCTCCAAGACGGGGGAGACAAAGGTTGAGATGAAGGGTAGTGCGACGGCCAATGCCAGCCAAGCTCCCACATCCAAGACGCTCACTCCATGTCTCCGGTAAGACTGATTCGAGGCAACCACGGGGCCTTTTAAATAGGTGCGGCGTCGCCGCAGCTAGGCTTCCAGGACCCCGGCATTCCCTTCCTCCGGAAACCTCTCGCCCTAGTTCTCCGCGAAGCATTTTACCGGCGGAGCTATGGGTCTACTCAGATGCTCGTCCTGAGTCGCCACGACCTTGAGGACCTCATTGACATCCGCACTGTAATCGACGCCGTCGAGCGGGGGCTAGTGGAGCACGCCAGGGGGACGGTCACCATGCCCCCAAGGCACATCATATCGGTCGGCGACAAGGGCACGATATACACCATGACCGCCTTCCTGGCGGGGATGAGAGCTGCGGGAGTGAAGGTTGTATCGGACTTCCCCCGCAACCTGCAGGGTGGGATGGCGGCTATCACCGGCGCCGTTGTCCTGCTTGACGGAGAGAGTGGTCAACCCCTCTGTCTCCTGGACGGTGGCTTCATCACGGCCATGAGGACCGGGGCCGCGTCGGCCCTAGCCGCCCGCTCTCTCTCGCTGGTCGATAGTGAGATCGTGGGAACATTGGGCACGGGAGTCCAGGCCCGGACCCAGATCCTTGGACTCTGGACGGTTCGAGACATTCGGCTAGTCAAGGCCTACAGTCGGAGCCGTGAGAATGTGAAGCAGTTCTGCAAAGAGATCGCAGATCGGTTGGGGGTGGAGGCTCTCGTGGCCGATGGGGCAGAGGAGGTCGTCAAGGGGAGCGACGTGGTCGTAACTGCGACCAACTCTCGCACCCCGGTGCTCAGGGGCGAGTGGCTGCAACCCGGGATGCACGTCAACTCCATTGGGGGTGGCCCTGTCAGAGAGATCGACTCGGAAGTCTATCGGAGGTCGCTGGTCGTTGTGGACTGGCGAGAGGGTGCCAGAGAAGAAGCCGTCGACATGAAGCAAGCGATTTCGGAGGGCGCCTTCTCGACCGACCTGATATACGCAGATCTAGGGGAGCTAGTCGCTGGGATGAAGGCGGGCAGGACACGGAAGGAGGACATCACCCTCTTCAGGTCAGTAGGTATGGCCTTGGAAGACGTCGCCGCCGCCGCGGTGGCCTACGAGAAGGCGATGGAGGCGGGAGTGGGTCAGGAGATCGACCTATAGACTGGCTTGGTAGGACAGGTCGCCGAGAGGTCTGGTGTCTCGGAATGGTCAGACGCCCCGTCAATCAAGGGAGTATAACGCCGCCAAATCCTCCATGTGTCTGTAGTTACCCAAGGCCTCCTTCACAGTTAGAGGACCAGCTTCTGTTACCACAGACCTCGCAAGCCGCGCCGGTATCCGCTCGAAGTAGAAGTTAAGGACCTGGACCTCGTCGCTGATCTCCCTGGGATCTCTCGACTCCTCCCGCCACTCGATCTCCTGCCCTTCCAGCTCGACCTTGATCAATTCCATCAATCCATAGTAGGGGACTCCGAACTCCTCACAGGCGAGGGCCAGGCCGATCGTCCCGATCTTGTTTACAAGAAAACCGCTCCGTAGAAGGGAGTCGACGCCTGTGACTACTGCCTCGCATCTCTCCACGAGACCGGGTCCCGCGGCGTCGGCCAACAACGTCGCCTCGATGCCATCCCTTCGGAGGGCCTTCGCCAGCGCAACGCCCTCCCTCAGAGGCCTCGACTCACACACATAGACAGAGGGAGAGACTGCTCGGAGGGCATGGAGCGCCTCCAGGACATCGCTGCTGTAGCTGATTGTCATTATCGTCCTGGCCTCCCCCAACACGCTGGTTGAGGCGGATGCAACCCTCAGGCGGGCTTGACCCAATCGTTCCCGCAAGGCATCCAGCTTGCCCCACTCCGACGCCCCAGCGAGGCCATTGGCCAAAGCTGACGCATTGACCACCGCCGCCATCCAGGGTTGTGCAGCCTGTAGGCGGTTGTGGAGGGCATCCGCCGCGACTCTGGGTTCACGATTACCTTTCAGCCCCCCGTAAGCCTCCACAGCTCGGAGGGCAAGGGGGAGGGCCCCCGAGGTCGTGTCGGAGGCTATCTCCTGGACAATCCGCTCAACCGGACCGGGAAGCATCCGTCATCGTTCTCTCGAAGTACCTCTGGAAGCCCCTCAGGCTCGTCTCTATGGTCCTCTCCACGAAAGGGCGTGAGAAGCCCTGGACGTCAGCATACCAGTCGTCGTAGATCTTCCTGGCGAGTTCCCGGAGGTCCCCACCCTCGAAGATATTCTTGCTCCATTCGTACCACTTCCTGTGATTCGCCAGCTGTTCCCTGAGGGCCCTCTGAGCGTCCCGCCTTGGGCCGAAGTGGGTGTACATCAGCGCCCGAGGGTTGAGCCTAGCCATGGCCTCCATGGATTCCAGGGACTCAGGATAGTCGAACTCTGGATAGGGCGTCGCGGGGATGAGCCTCTTGTCCTCCGGGAAGTAGATCCCTGCCGAGTCCCCCGCGAATAGGATGCGATTCGCCCTGTCGAGGACGGAGATGTGGTGGCGCGCGTGACCAGGAGTATAGACCACCTCCAACTCCCTTCCCCCAAGGTCCAAAACCTCTCCCCCTCTAAGGTCCACCATCCTGTCCTCGGGTATCGGCTTCAGCGTCCCATAGTCGCGAAAGGCCTTACCAAGGGCGCGGTTCGCACTTTCGAGAAGGCGCTCGGGCCTCGCCAAGTGAGGCTGTCCTCGCTCGTGGACGTAGACCTGTGCCTCAGGGAAGTGATCGAGTAGGAAGCCGGCCCCACCCGCGTGGTCGAGATGGATGTGGGTGACAACCACGTTCTCCACCGAGTCGTGGTCCACCCGGAGCCTATCCAGCGCCTTCAGTACGTGGTGGTAGACAAGGGAGGTCCCAGTCTCGATGATCGTCCTGTGCTCATCGTCGATGAAGTAGACTCCGCCGAAGTTGGTCTCCCCGAACATCTGCGTGTCCACCAAGTAGGTACCATCCACCATCTCCAGCGGTTGGACCGACACATCTACCTCGTTCACGCTTCTGCAGTCTCCCCATCTTGTTTAAGCCTTGGCCCGGGAGTGCCCGCCCCGCGCCCGTGGTCCGCGAAGAGGTTTAATTCCCTCCACGGTTACGCTTACCCGTGGGGGACGAGACCTTGGAGAAAGCCCAATTGGAGTACATCAACCGAACCTCGGGTTCGAGGGCGCTGCACGAGCGAGCCACTGCGGTAATTCCCGGGGGGATATCCCACGAAATCCGTTACTTCGCCCCATACCCCTTCTACGTGAAATCCGGCAAGGGTTCGCGCGTGTGGGATGTGGACGGTAACGAACTCCTGGACTTCTGGATCGGCCACTTCGCCCTGATGTTGGGGCACAACCATCCGGTTGTCGAGGAGGCAGTGCGCGACCAGTTGGAGCGGGGCATGCACTGGGGCATGGCCCACGAGAGGGAGTTGCAGCTAGCGGAGGCCGTCACTCGGACCGTCCCATGTGCAGAGTCAGTACGGTTCTGCAACACGGGAGCCGAAGCGACGATGTACGCGGTTCGACTGACCAAGGGCTACACCGGTCGCTCGACCGTCCTTAAGGCTGAAGGTGGCTGGCACGGCTTCTGTACGGACCTGCTGGTAGCCGTCCACGGGCCCTTCGACAGGCCCGAGTCCCCTGGCATCCCGGAAGAGGTTCAGCGTAGCGTCAAGACCTTCCCCTTCAACGATGTGGAGGGGGCCTCGACGGCGATCAGGGGGGAGAAGGACCTCTCCGCGGTCATCGTGGAGCCCGTCCTCGGGGCGGGAGGCGCCATCCCCGCCGACCGCGAGTTCCTGAAGGTCCTTCGGGAGGAGACGGAGGCAAGGGATGTGCTCCTCATCTTCGACGAGATCATCACCGGCTTCAGGCTGGCCGTAGGGGGAGCCCAAGAGTACTACGGCGTGGTCCCCGACCTCGTGGCCCTGGGAAAGATCCTTGGCGGGGGACTCCCCGTGGGGGCCGTGGCGGGGACCGACGACATCATGCAGCTGTCGTCCCCGACCGGTGGGAGGGAGGGCCGAAGGGTCTCCATCGGTGGCGGTACCTTCTCGGCAAATCCGCTGACGACCGCCGCAGGCCTTGCCGCGCTGGGATATCTGGAGGGCCACACGGACGAGTATCGGCGCCTCGCCCTCCTCGGAGAACGGATACGCTCTGATGTGCCGAAGGGCTTGGCCGAGGAAGGCGTAGAGACAATCTGCACTGGCACGGAGTCGCTGTTCCAGGTACACTTCCCGCGGGAAGCTGGTGTGGAGATCAGAAACGCTGGCGACGTTTACGAGAAGACACACCGCGGCTTGCGGGAGAACGAATTCAAACTGTTGCTCCTCAATCGCGGCGTCTACACGATGCATGGTGGCGGGGCACTCTCCTTCGCCCACACGAAGGAGGACGTAGACCACCTGGTGGAAGCCGCGAGGGCCGTTGCCGGGGACGTGAAGGGGGCCATGGGGTGACGGAGGATCTGAGGGTCGCCGTGTACGGCGTGGGCGCCATCGGCGCGGCCTTGGTGAAGGAGTGCCATAACCGAGGGTTTGCCGTGGTAGCGGCCATAGACGTCGACCCCGGAAAGGTCGGAAAGGACCTGGGAGCCGTTGTCGGCTTGGAGGAGGATATGGGGGTGTCGGTCTGCGCCAACATCTCCGATGCCGTGAGAAGGGGCGAAGCGGACGTTGCCCTCCACTGCAGCACATCCTACATCTGGGAGGCCCACTCACAGGTGGCGGAGCTCGCTCTGGCGGGACTCGACGTTGTTTCCACTTGCGAGGAGCTCTCCTATCCCTGGAGGGCCCACCGCCACATTGCCATGGAGATGGACCAGGCGGCCAAGAGGGAGGGAGTGACCGTCCTGGGGACGGGGGTGAACCCTGGCTTCGTCATGGACGCCCTCGTGATAGCCCTGAGCAGCATGTGTACCGAGGTCCGGAGGGTGCACGTTCAGCGAATCGTGGATGTGGAACAGCGCAGGTTGCCGCTCCAGAGGAAGGTAGGAGCGGGGCTGAGCGTCCGTGAGTTCGAAGAGAGAGTCCGGGAGGCCAAACTGGGGCACGTGGGCACCCAGGAGTCCATCGACATGATAGCGGCGGCCTTCGGCTGGAACCTGACCGACGTCACCGTCGAGATCGAGCCAGCCGTCGCCAAAGAAGGGGTGGGAAGTTCTGAACTCAGGGTGTCCGCGGGGAAGGTGGCGGGCATCATCCAGACGGGGAGAGGATTGAAGGGCGACGTGGAGCTCATTCGCTTGGACCTACTGATGTACATGGGGGCGGAGGAACCTCGGGATGTGGTCACAATTGAGGGCTCCCCAGGACTGCGGGTTACAATTCCGGGCGGGACCAGGGGCGACGAGGCCACGCTGGCGGCCGTTGTCAACGCAGTACCTCGCGTCGTTGAGGCTGAACCAGGACTCAAGACGATGCTAGACCTCCCGCTGCCCAGCTATGTTGAGACCCCTTGGAGGCGCGACTAGCCTCCCTCTGGCATGGCGGGAGGAGACCTGCCGGCCCTGGCAGCCGGATCCTTCGCAGGAATCAACAGGAGGCCAAAGGACGTCAACCATATCGCGGCAACGAGGAAGGGGGCAATGTTGTTGGCGATCGGTCCCGTCGCCTGGGCAACGCTAGCCAGAACCAGAGGGCCCAGGACCCACCCGAAGTCGGCGATCATGCGGTACACTCCAATGGCCGTACCCATGCTCTCCGGAGGAGCCAGGTCGGCAGCCCAGGCGGCCATGGGACCGTGAAGACCTATGGCAAGGCCGTAGAACACCATCATCATGGTCAACGTCGAGAAGCTCTCGGAGAAGAACACGAGAGGTAGGACGAGAGCCGTGAGGAGGAGGCTGGCCATGAACGGAAGCTTACGCCCGTACCGGTCAGCGATGTGACCGGAGGGAACCATCGTCCCGAGGGATGCGATGGCTGCAAAGGTCAGAAGCAGGCCTATGACCGCGGTGTTGAAACCGAACTTCCCCTCGGACCAGAGCGGAAAGATCACGCCGTTGAACCCGCCGCGGACGAAGAAAGCGCTCAGAGTAGCTAGGTTCACCAGAAGAAACGAGGGGTTCCGCATGATGCGTCCCACCTCACCCAGGGATACGCTGTGACCCGTGGGCATCGGCTGGGCCGCCGGAAGGAAGAGCACCATAAGGACCAGTCCCGTTCCCGCCGCGAGGGCGTAGAAGAAGAAGGGAGCCGATAGGCCCCACACGAAGGCTACGTAGCCGCCGACGGCGGGACCAGAGATGCCGCCCATGAGGAGGGCCGCCACGTAGTAGCTCATATACCGGCCCCGCTTCTCCGTCGGCACGGACTTGGCCAAGAGGGCTGTGGACGAGGTGACATAGAAGGCGGAGCCCACCCCCTCGACGACACGGACAGCCAAGAGGACCCAGTAGTTGAAGGCGAGACCGGCGAGGAGGGAGGAAGCGGCTATGAGAATCAGGCCGTAGCCCATCACACGCTTCTGACCTCTCCGGTCCCCCAGGATTCCCGCGGGGAGGTCTACGAGGGCCCTGGCCAAGGCGTACCCCGAGATGAGGAGGCTCACCATCACTTCGTTGGCGCCGAACTCGATGGCGTAGAAGGGTAGGGCCGGTGTAAGGATGGTAATCCCCAGGAGCACGAGAAAGACGATGATCGAAAGGACCAGGACAGTCCTGTTCTCTTCTCGCAGAGCGCGGGCCTCCTACTCCGCACCAAACAGGGGCACGCTGAAAAAGGATGTCCCATTTGTCGGGGATTAGAGTTGAATCCTAGCTAGAGTCTTCGTCGATGCGACTCCGGGAATCTTGCGGACCTTGTCGACGACCACCTCACCTATGAGGTCGTAGGTCTCAGCCTCGATCCGGATGATCAGATCGTATTCACCGAAGAGGAGGTGCACCTCGGCCACCTCCTCCACCTTGATGATCTCGTCAAACACCTCCCTCTCCCTTCCTGGCTCCACCCTGATGAGCACAAAACCCGTGGCCATCCGTTCTCCAGGCACCAACGGCAGTTTGTGGATATATTGGTTGGTGTCGGTCAGCGGTTTGGATCCCTGCCTTGGTATTTCTTCCCAAAAATCGCACCGTAATCATCAAGTCATCCATCCAGTTGACAACGTATTGACCAGTGCCTCATGAGGGAGGTTAATGGCTGGAGGTGAAGATCCTCGGGACCAAAAGGACACGGAGTCGGAGGCCTCCTCACGGAGAGCTTTCGTGAAGACCCTCGGCATAAGCGGCATTGTGGGAGGGGCCGCGTACCTGATAGGGGACCGATGGGGGCCCACCATGCTGCTCAGCCCAGGTCTCGGACCTCGGGGGTCTGCGGGACCGAGCTACGTCGTATTCCAGACAGGTGGGACCGTCTACGGCCAGAACGGAATCAATGGGACCATTGAGTTCCAGGGGACAGCCACTTCGGTACTGGAGTCCATCGCCTCTTCCATGGCCCCACAAGGTGGACAGGTATTGGTGGTAAGGGGCAGCTATGTGCTAACCCAGACCTTTCCCGAGGAGGACTCCGAGGGACCGATTCTCCTCACCGGTGAGGGTAGGGGCACCATCCTCGGAAACGGTGGCCAGCCCTTCGACGCCGTCGATCTGGAGAAGATTGGGGCCAGAGATCTCTCCTTCGAGGACATGAACAGTGTGCTCTGCTACACCGGGCTCTCCGCGAACGCGATGAACCGTGCTGCCCGGTCCCTTCCCTGCGACTTCCGCGGCGGAGAGAGGCTCCCGAACACGGAGGTCAGGTTTCTTGGAGACTACATCCGGGTGAGGACCACCGCGCCCGGCTCCTACCCTGCGATATCGACAGGGACGGCCGTACTCAACCGCATGGACCCAGACCGCCTCCTGCGGGTTAGAGCCACCGTTCGACTCTCTCCCCCCAGTGCGAGCGCGGTGCCGCTCTTCGCCGAGCCCTACAAGGGAGACTTCAGCAACTTCCTGGGCTTCCTCTGGGACCCCCCCAACCTGTTCACCATAACCCGGCTTGACGGCGCGGACACGACCAACGCCCACCTCACATCGGAGGCCCTCATGGAGGGCGACCATGTCTACGAGATCGAGTACAGATTAAACTCGGTCAGGTTTCTCTTCGACGGCGGCGTTCTGGACGAGCACACTACGAACATCTCTCAGCCGCCTCACGAATGGTCGGCGGCGGAACCCAACGGGAGTGCTATGTCCTGCTATCTGAAGCGTCCATTCCTCGAGGTTGTGACCCCTTGACGCTGGAGCGGACGCCGCCCATGCAAGGCGGGTGACGGCTTTGGAAATCAGGCCGCTCAAAGGAGAAGATCCGGAACGCATTCTAGAGTTGTGGCGTCTGGCTGGCCTGTCCCACAGGCCCCGAGGTCGGGATACTGTTGATGCACTCCGGGCGGAGTTCGCAGGGGCCGGGGATCTTCATCTCGGAGCCTACTCCGGAGGGGACCTGATAGGGACTGTCCTGGCCACAGACGACGGAAGGAAGGGCTGGATCAACAGGCTTGCAGTACATCCGGAGCGCCAGGGGGAGGGCGTCGGAACGCGCCTTCTAAGGGAAGCGGAGGCTCGGCTTCGCAGTCGCGGCAGGAGGACAATCGCGGCCCTCGTCGAGGACTGGAACGTGGAGTCTCTGGACTTCTTCCAGAGGAGGGGGTACCGCCTCCAAGAGGGCATCCATTACCTCAGCAAGCGGGAGGATCAAGAGGTCTGAGGTCTCGACCTTCCTCGAATCCATGTTTGTCGTCAAGCTCCTCCAGGGAGCGCCTTATCGACGAGGCCATGTACGGGAGGAGCCTTGGTGATGGCCTAGACTCGATGACGATGCGGACCTCTCCCGTTCCCGGGAAGCAGCCCAGGACCCCTACCCCTTCCCGTTGAAAGTAGTGGGCCTTATAGCTCATCTTCAGGGCGCGACCGAAGGGTAGGCAGAGATACGATTTGGTGCAGGCGAGCTGGTAGCTCATCGCCTGCCTCAGACCCCTCTTCCAGTCCGCAAGCTTCAGCTCAACGCCTATTAGGTCTCTCCCGGAGGCGACGAGGTCGGCGATTCTCCCGTTTATGGGCACCTCGTGGTGAACCGCCCTGCCCTCACGGAGGAAGAAGTCCGCAACCGGAGCACGCAGCTCAGCCTCTCTCACGACCGCCCACAGGCACAAGACCTTTCATATAGACTTCGGGGGGAGGGAAGCGAAAATAACCCTCACCACCATAGCCTCCGCGATGAAGCCGAAGGTCTTCGTTACCAGGGAGATTCCAGCCGATGGCCTTCGCCTGCTTCAGGATCACGCCGAGGTTCACCTGAACAGAGAGAACCGAGCCCTCTCCAGGAGGGAAATCCTGGAGGGCGTCGGGGGGTGTCGTGGTCTCCTCTGCTTCCTCAGCGATAGGGTGGACGCTGAGGTGATGCGCGATCCTGAGTTGAGGGTCGTCTCGAACTACGCAGTAGGATACGACAACATAGACGTCGAGGCTGCGACGAGGCTGGGAGTCATGGTAGCCAACACCCCGGTGGAGGGACTGCGCGAGACCCCAGCCGACTTCACCTTCGCCCTCATCCTTAGTCTCGCCCGCAGAGTGTGTGAGGGCGACAGGCTGGTTCGCGACGGGCTCTTCGGCGGATGGGAGGCCCTGCTCCTCCTGGGACAGGACGTCTACGGCAAGACCATCGGCATCATAGGGGCCGGAAGAATCGGGTGCGCCGTGGCTCGTCGGGCGGTTGGCTTCGACATGCGGATCCTTTACACCGACGTCGTGCAGAATGAGGAGATGGAGAGGGACTTCGGAGGGGTCAGGGTTCCTCTGCAAGATCTCCTAGCGGAGTCCGACTTCGTCACCCTGCACGTGCCCCTTACGCCTGAGACGAGGCATCTGATTGGAGCCAATGAGCTCGCCAGCATGAAGCGGACGGCAATCCTGATCAACACGGCCAGGGGCCCAGTGGTTAACGAGAAGGCGTTGGTTAGAGCCCTCGGGAACGGGGAGATCGCAGGGGCGGCCCTGGACGTCTACGAGAACGAGCCCGCTGTTCAGGAAGATCTGCTTGACCTGAAGAACGTGCTTCTCCTCCCGCACATGGCCTCCGCCTCCCTGGAGACGAGAACACAAATGGCGGTAGCCGCGGCCCGGAACGTGGTGGACGCGCTGGAGGGAAGGAGGCCCCGCTTCCTGGTCAATCCAGAGGTCCTAACGTATCGGGCCCGAGAATAGAATGAGAAAGGATTTAACAGTACCTGGCCGATTCGGGCCCGATGGGCGATACACCTGAGGATCGGCTCATCTACAGGACGGCTCCGTCGCGCCTCATCTTCTTCCACTACTACCTCCTGATTGTCATCCTGGCCGGTCTAAGCGCTGGGATGTCCCTTGGCTATCTTCAGTTCGACCTCCCGGACATAGCTGGATTCGACCTCGACCTGTACGTACCACTGGCCGCGGCCGTCCTTGCCCTGCTCCTGTTCTTCTACGCCGAGCTCAAGAGAATGCTGCGCAGGTACATGGTCTTCGAGAACCGCGTGGCTCGCAGAGAGGGGATCCTTAGCAAGAGGATTCAGTACATGCCGTACAACAAGGTGGAGAGACTCGAGCTCAACCAGTCCATCATCAAGCGGATCTTCGGCATCGGGGACCTCCACATTGACACTGGCGAGGACAAGATGATCTTCCAGGCCATTCGACGCCCCGCCAATGTCGAACGTCTGGTCTCCGAGAGGCTGGTCGCCGCTGACATCTTCACCAGGAAGGCAGCGGGCACCGGTGAGCCGCCGTAGGCCACGTGCTCAACTACGCTTTCTCCAGCACTGCGATATACAAACCTGGGTAGCTCACGGAGTCCACGTATGTGGAGGGTCGCCACCCAGTGCCGTGCAGAATGTCCTCCAGCTCACCCTTCGAGACCATTAGATAGTCACACCACGGAGTCGCGTACGTCTTGAACCGGACGCGGATTCGGACCTGTCCAGGCATCCTCCCGCGCTTTCTGTTGAGCTCGTGGTAGGCGAGGTGTTCTGGCTTGTCTGTGTGGAGAGGGTCCCGAGTATCGGCAAGTATCCTCCCATCGCTGGAGGTCATACTTCCGAACCGGCGGAGCATCCACTTCGCCCGCCGAGGATTGTTGACAAGGCCGAAGTTGTTGCCCATCATGACGATGGTGTCAAAGGTTCCCAGCCGAGAACTCAGTTGGGTCGCAGGCATGAGTCGAGTGTGCTTCAGCCCCCTCTCTCGGCAGACCTTCAGGGCGAGAGGCGAGGTGTCGATGCCCCAGACTTCATGACCCCGCTGCTGGAGGTACAGAGCAACACGTCCCGCTCCGACGCCCACGTCGAGGACCTTTCCCCGCACGTAACGCATCGCCTCCCGATGGTGGTCCGGCCACTCCTCGAAGGGATCAAAGTAGGCCTTGGCCCCCCAGGCGGTGTCGATGAAGCCATCGTCCCGCTCCACAATCTCGGTGCCCTCCCCCGTCCTCAGATAGTGATAAAGCAGGTTTCCGAAGGCGTCCTCACGGTCTTCTATCGTGTTGCTTCTCCCCTTTCTTCCTGTAAACGGCAATCCACGGACTGCCAAAAACCTTCCTCTCCTCCCTGGTGGTCCTCCGTCGATCCGCGAAGCTAGCATCGCTCCAGTGGACCAGGGGTCGGAGCACGGAAGCCGGCTTCTGGGAATAGACGTCGAGGCGATTGGAGAGATATGTCTTGATGGTGTACCTCCTCTTCTCCCCGAAGTCGCCAAATCTCTGAATGAGCCTCTCCCAGTCTTCGGGGAACTCCTCCTTGAAAACCTCTACGAAATCCAGGATCGTGAATGAACCCTCAGGGATGGCCCTTACCGCCTCCTCTATCTTCCTCTCCTCGAGCAACGTCCTAGCCGTTGCGACTCCTCCTCGTCAAATCAGGCCCAAGAAGTAGTCAACCCAGGCACCTTGAAAGCCCACGATCACAAATTGGACTGCGATGGCAGCTAGAATCAGCCCCATAATCCTGCTGAAGGCCATCATCCCGACCCTCCCAAAGCGCTTGGCGATCCACTCCGAACGGAGAAGCAGCACTTGAGAGATGGCCATTGTCACGAGTATGGAGACGAGGACCAGTATCGACTTGGCTACGTCCAGGCTCGGAACTGCCGACTCCCCCATGAGAACTATGGCTGTGGTTATGGCCCCAGGTCCCGCGAAGATTGGGATTCCTAAGGGGACGACCCCGACCTCCTCCCTCGCTGACGCCTCCTCGCGTTCCCTCTCCGTTAACTTCGCTTTGGGCCTCTCCCCGTGCATCATGTTGAAGGCAATGCTGAACAGTAGGATGCCACCCGCAATCCGAAATGCATGGATCGACGTGTGGAAGACAAGGAAGATGTAGTTGCCCGTCAGGGCAAAAACGACCAGGGTGACGGTGGCCACGATCACCGCCCTCTTGGCGACCTCCGTCCGGCGCTCCCTAGTGTAGCCCTCGGTGAGGGTGACGTACACGGGTATGTTACCGACGGGATTGACGATGGTGAAGATCGCCGCAAAGGCGGACAGGCCGAAGGCGAGAAGCTCCAACACGGTCGACATCTTCGGCCTCCTAGAAGGGCTCGAGCGCCTTCCTCCCGAAGGTCATGTATCCAGTGTGTCCCAGCATGTCGAAAGCTGGTCTGGTTCCCCGCTTGACCTCAATTCGTCTCTCAAGCACCTCAACAGTCCGGATTTCCACAAACCCCTCCTCCCTGAGGGCGAGGACCGTCTCCCGGAGCTGTTCGACCGTGGGGGAGTAGGAGGCTAGGTGGCCCGTTGGTTGGAGAGCTTCACCCGCGGCGGAAAGGGCGCGCCATGGATCCGGTAGGTCCAGGACAACGGCCTTGACTTCTCTCTCCGATATGCCCTCGCAGATGTCCCCCTCCTTGAACTCCACGAGTCCATCGAAGCCAGCCGCCTCGACGTTTCTCCTTGCGACCTCCAGAAAGTCCGATCGTACGTCGTAGCTCGACACCTTTCCATTGGGGGAGACGGCGTGGGCAAGGGCGATGGTGAGGGCACCAGAACCGGAGCCTCCCTCGACGACGTGGTCGCCGGCCTCAAGGCTGCAGTTGAAGGTTATGGCCGCAGCGTCCTTGGGGACGATGATCTGAGCCTTCCTGCGCACGGTCTCCATGGAGTCCCTGACCGAGGGGCGGAGAACCATGTAAGCCTTCTCTCCGACGCTCATCCTCCTCCCGATTAGTCGTCCAAGACTGTCCGTGGCCACCTTCCCCACTCCCTTCACGTGCACGAGGCCAGCATCGAGGGGGACCAGCCACTTCCGCCCCCGCTTGTCCAAGAGGACGACCCTCCCCATGAGCGTGCCAACATCCACGACCTAGAAAACCTTTCGTCGGGTCTGGACTCGTCGGCACTTCGACTCTTGTCGAAGTCGCCTTCGACAAAAGCTTTAATCCAGGCTCCAGTTGCATCTGCCGGTGGCTGAATGAACACCTCAGAGATACCCGGGTTCTACAGGAAGACCCTGGACGAGCGACTGGAGATTGTCAAGACTGCAGGAAACCTTACCGCGGAGGAAGCTGCGGTCGTCGCCAACACCGGTTCCCTGGAGGCCGCCATGGCTGACCGTATGATCGAGAACGTGGTCGGTGGCATGACCCTCCCCATGGGCATCGCGGTCAACTTTCTGATCAACGGGAAGGACTACCTGATTCCCATGGCGATTGAGGAGCCTTCCGTCGTCGCCGCCGCGAGCAACGCCGCGAAGATGGCCCGTTCGGGGGGCGGCTTCCACGCTGAGACGACGGACCCAGTGATGATCGGTCAGGTACAGATCGTCGACGTCCCCGATCCAGAGGGGGCGAAGGTTCGCGTCCTCGAGGCCCGCGAGAGGCTGCTCGAGGTCTGCAACGAGCGTGATCCCGTCCTGGTCAAGTTCGGCGGAGGGGCCCGCGACGTGGAGGCCCGGGTGATAGAGACTCTCCGAGGCCCCATGCTCATAGTCCACATCTCTGTGGACTGTCGGGACGCCATGGGGGCCAACGCCGTCAACACCATGGCCGAGGCCGTGGCCCCCCTCCTCGAGGAGCTCACCGGCGGGAGGGTTTACCTCCGGATAATCTCCAACCTGGCGGTCAAGAGGCTCTCCCGTGCCAGGGCCACCTTCCCTGCGGAGGCTCTAGGTGGAGACGAGGTCGTCGACGGGATCCTCCAGGCCTACGCCTTCGCCGCCGCCGATCCCTACAGGTGCTCTACCCACAACAAGGGCGTCATGAACGGCATTGATGCCGTGGTCATAGCCACCGGGAATGACTGGCGAGCCATCGAAGCAGGGGCCCACTCCTACGCCGCCATGGGAGGACACTACAAGCCCCTGACCGTCTGGGAGGCGGACGAGAACGGGGACCTAGTCGGATCCATCGAGGTACCTATGGCGGTGGGTCTCGTGGGCGGAGCCACGGCGACCCACCCAACGGCCAAGGCCAACGTGAAGCTCCTGGGTATCAAGACCGCCTCAGAGCTGGCCCAGGTCATCGCCTCGGTTGGCTTGGCTCAGAACCTGGCGGCCCTGCGGGCCTTGGCCACCGAGGGCATTCAGAGGGGGCACATGTCCCTCCACGCGAGGAATATAGCCGTGATGGCTGGAGCCGAGATCGATGAGGTGGACGAGGTGGTGGAACGCCTCGTAGCCGAGAAGGTCATCCGTGTAGATCGAGCTCAGGAGATCCTCGCAGAGATGAGGGGCAAGTAGTGCCAAGCCTGGTGGCCTAAGGCGCAACCTCCTCCACAGTCTCCTCCGCGATGAAGCCGCCGAGGACGTCGTCGGTGCCGTGGAGAACGTCAACAACCCCACTCCAGTCGGCCAGCTGTGACCTGTTCTCCGCCTCGAAGGTCCTGAGCCTGTTCTTCAAGAGCTCGCGTATCAACCCGTGGCGTTTTGATGTGGTAACCACGGTGAGGTAGCAGTAGTCACCTCTCTGGATGATTACCGATATATCTCCGAAGCTGGCCGTCTTCAGTGTCTGTCCCTGGAAGAAGGGCAGGGCGTGGGTGAAGAAGTTCTGAAAGGCATCGAAGGTACCTACGAAGATATCGTCATCCGTTTCTGTGTCCTCCGAGAGTGCCGCCGCCAAAAGATCTCCAGTCTTGTAGGTCAGGTAGACGGCTAGGGTCTCCCCCTTGATGGCCTCCCTGAGGTTGAAGAGCTGCAGTACGCCGACTCCACGACCCCGTCGGAGGGCCAAGAGTAGGACCACACCGGGAATCACCAGGGTAGAGGAGTAGAGCGGGGTGACGCTCTCCTGTAGCAAGGGGAAGTAGGGGTTCGTGAGGACCGCAAAAGCTAGTACCAAGGAGGCGGCCCCCATGATGCCCACGATGGAGAAGGACTCGCTGCTCATGGCGTCGACGGTCAGTAGGGCGCCTTGCTGCAGGAGGTAGATGCCGGCTACGATGAGGGTGAGGGTGTAGAGGAGGTAGTGGGTCAGTGCCCCTTCAGCCCAGAGCGGTAGAAGTCCGCTGGACTCCCAGGCGGTAGCAATCCCCGGGATGTTGGAGACGACGAAGTGAAGCGTGATAAACACGGCGGGGACGGCAAAGGGGACGTCGAACCAGACCCGCCCGTGCACCAGCCACTTGGCGAAGTAGAAGAAAGTGAGGGAGGCCCACAATAGGAAGAAGTGGGAAGGTGGTAGGACCGCGGTGACTTCATCCAAGACGCCAAAGGCGAGGATTAGCCAGTCCCAGAGGGCGAAGGCGGCCACCAAGAACGCCGTTCCTGTGAAGGCTATGCCAGTGGAGACCTTGAGGGCACCTCCTCTCGCCTGTAGGAACCCGATTACTGTCCAGACTACAGCTGTCGTTAAGGGGATGTGGGCTAGAGGCAGTGCGACCATGGGGCCTCGCCAAGCGGTCTTACGTCTTCACCAGGAAAGTCCGAAGAAGGCGTATTTAGCCTATCCGCCGTGATTATTGAATATCAGAAAGCTCCGGTGTCCGTGTCTAGGGGCGGTCAGCGGACGAGGAGAATCTGGATGTCCATCACGTTTGTCCCCGTCGGCCCCGTCAGGATGGTGTCGCCGAGGCGCTGGAAGAAGGTGTGGGAGTCGTTGTGGTCCAGATATCTGGAGGGATCCATCCCAAGGGATCGCGCCCGATCCCAGGTTGTCCCATCCACCACGGCACCCGCTGCGTCGGTCTCTCCGTCTCTTCCGTCGGTCCCAGCGGAAAGGAGGACTGCCCTCCGATCTCGTAGGAGTGATGCAGCGGCCAACACGAACTCCTGATTGCGGCCACCGATGCCCTTCCCGCGGACTGTGACGGTAGTCTCTCCTCCCGCCACAATGGCAGCTGGCCTTTGAGGAGGTTCACCTTCCTTGCCTGCAGGTGGCCAGTCCTCGGGCCATTCTTCTGGGGACAGCGCGTATCTTGCGAAGTGTGTCCCAGCGTCCCTTGCCTCACCACTCATCCCGGTCGTGAGGATTATGGAGTGATACCCGCGCCTCTCCGCCTCTTGGATGGCGGCTTCACAGGCCATCCGGTTGGTCGCCACGATGAAGTTGTGAACCTGCCGGAAGGAAGCAACCCCTGGCTTCGGAGTCTCCGGCACCTCGCCCCGTATGCCTGCATCAATCCGCGTCTTCACGGAGGCTGGGACGACCTCCCACAGGGCGAATCTCTCGAGGACTTCCCTCGCATCGCCGAAAGTCGTTTCATCCGGAGCTGTCGGCCCAGAGGCTATGAAGGACACCGGATCCCCCACGATATCGCTAACGATTAGAGCCGCGACGTTCCCCCCCGTCTTGGAAGCCGCGTCGGCCAGGTGGCCCCCCTTCACGTTGGACAGGTGCTTGCGAACGATGTTCTGGCTCACGATGTCCATCCCACTCGCGAGAGTTAATGCGGAGACTCGTCGGAGGTCCTGCATCGGAATCTCTGTGTCCTCCAAGAGGGCCGAGCCGCCCCCGGAGATGAGGACGACTAGGAGGTCTGAGGGGCCACACCGTCGCGCCATCGCGAGGGCCTTCCCTCCAGCCTCGAGGCTTCCCTCCGTGGGGTGGGGGTGGCCGCCGATGACGATGTCCATGCCCGGCACGTCTCCCGTCCCTGCCTCATGAGTCACGACGAGACCCTCATCGACCTCCAGAATCTGCAGCAGGGCCTGGGCCATCGGCAGACTAGCCTTGCCAAAGGCGATCATCCGCACGGTTTCGACGTCTGCAAGATCGAGGCGGAGATCTTCCACCTCCAGATCCTTCCCCCGCCTCCTCAGGTTCCGACTGATAGCATCTCCGGCGTCCACCGCCTTCACCGCGGCCTCGAAGATGTGGAGGCTGTCCCGGCGCATTTCCCTGAGTTCCGGTGTGGCGGCACCCCCGAGGAGTTCCCGCAGATTCCGAATCAACACTGGCTCTAAGGGACAGGACCCCAAAAAGGTGTCTCAGTGGCACTCTCACTACTTTATACGAGGAGTCCATTACGCAACCGCGCGGTCCCATGAGAGTTTTCGAAGGGGTCTTCGTCCCCCTCATTACCTTCTTCGATGAGGAGGGTAACGTCGACATCCAATCTCAGCAGAGACATGTGGCCAACCTCCTCAACGCCGGAGTCCATGGCCTCGTACCCATGGCGAGCATGGGGGAGTTCAACGCCATGGAAAGGCATGAGCGGCGGGATGTGGCTGTGGCCGTCATCGAAGAGGCATCGGGCAGGGCAAAGGTCGTCGTGGGGACCGGGGCGCCTTCCACCCGTCAGGCGGTGATGCTCTCCAAGGATGCGGAGGCAGCGGGAGCGGACGGCGTGATGGTCGTGACCCCTTTCTACGGCAAGCCTGGACCCGACGCGCTCAGGAGGCACTACGAGGCAATCCGGGAGGCGGTGGAGATACCTATTGTCGCCTACACCCTTCCCTCCTTCACGGGAGTGGACCTTCCCGCCAATCAGGTCTTGGAGCTGGCGGAGGCAGAGACCATCCAGGCCCTCAAGGACAGTTCGGGTGACCTCGCGAGGGCTCTCGAGGTCATTGACGCCATGCCCGAGAACTTCTCCTATCTCACCGGCTCCGACCCCCTTTTCTCGGCCGTCGTGATTCACGGCGGCCAGGGGGGAATTATAGGCTCCAGCAACGTGTTCCCCGATGCGGGGGTGGGGTTATTCAACCTGTTGAGGCGCGAGAGGCTCAAGGAGGCCATAGAGCTACAGATGAAACTAGCTCGCTTTGCTCAGGCCAGCCGAGTGGGCACTTACCCGGCCGCTGCCAAGTACCTGGTGGGACGAGTGTGGGACCTCCATTCGACCTGTAGGCCTCCAGCCGTCGAACTCACCGAGGAGGAGAAGGAGACGGTCAGTCAGATCATAATGCCCCTGCTCTCCTGATTCCTCAGGCTGACTCCTCCGAGGGGGTAGACCTCGTATGTCTGGCCCTTCTACGACTCCACTCGTTACGGGAGGCCATCTGGAAGGAAGAAGCGAGAGGCCACGAGTCGTAGCGCGCGTCCGTTATGAATGATATCATCCATCCTTTTCGCAAGGCTCTTAAATGCCCTCCTGAGGCCTCACATTTCCCTGAATGGAGACTCCACGAGAGGTCGCAAAGGTCGTTAGGATTCTAAGATAGATGGGCAGTCTTATATGTTCAATCACAGCTCCACGGGAGGGGACAAGATAGCTGATAAGAAACCTATCATCAGACTGTACTTCGCCAAAGTCAGGGAAGGATTCTATGATCTTTCTGAAGAGGAAAAGATAGAGTTCATGCGTAAGGATCGCGAGAATCTGGACAAACTCGGGTGCCAGGTCCTGATGATGATCGACTGCCGTTGGTCAAACGAAGAGTGGGATTACGTCGGAGTCGAGGAATGGCCAACAATAGAAGCTCTTGAGAAGCGCGGCAAGTTCGAGAAGGAGGAACTTGAATCATTCAGGATGGGTGAAATGAAGACTTATCTGGGTACTCGTGAATCCTTTGCCGAATACGGGAAGGAATGAGACCTAAATCGATGGAGAGAGACCAAGACCATGTCGTTGGAAGAGAATAAGGCAATTGTGCGCAGATGGATTGAAGCCTATAACAAGCGTAACTTAGACTCATTTGACGAGTTCATAGCACCAGACTATGTTGACCACACCAATAGAGTCGATGCAGAAGGCCTCAGACAGTTATTTAGCATGGGTTCCACAGCTTTCCCCGATTGGCATGAGACTGTCGAAGACATCATTGCTGAAGGGGATAAGGTGTGGGTTCGTCTTACCTATACGGGGACACATACAGGCGAATTCATGGGACTGGCTCCTACAGGCGAGAAGGTAAAAGGTATGGGTAGTGTTGACATCTATCGCATTGCTAATGGCAAACTTGTAGAGTACTGGAACGTCAGGGACACGTTGAAATTCGCCAGTTAAATGGGCGCTATCGAATACAACGAAAAAGGAAAGATACTCTTTCCAGAAGATGTCGAGTGACGGCCTTCACCTCCCTCGTGAATTCGCCCCTCACTTGGCCAAAACTAGGCCAACCCGTGCCAATCCGCCTTAGGAAATCAGACGAGACGGATCTTACGGAAGGTGATCATAACGGTCAGGATTCCCATCAGGACGTTTCTCTGTCAAGCGTAGGAAGAGGTCTAGATAGTCCCTGAGGTGTCTGGTCATGAGGAAGTTCGCCCGGACGTGAGCCCTGCCGGCCTCACCCATCTCCGCTCTGAGATCCATGTCTCCCAGCAGCCTGACTGTCCGCTCCACGAAAGTGTCGAAGTCCGAGGCAAGGAAGCCCGTCTGTCCGTCAAGGATCTGCAGCGGAATGCCGCCGGCCCGCCATCCCACCACGGGTGCCCTCTTCCACAGCGCCTCAGCCACGACGAGGCCGAAACCCTCTCTGATTGACTTCAGGATGGAGACGGGAGAGAGGCGCTGGAAGGCGTTTACCTCGAGGCTTCCTACCCCCCTCATATTGGTCAGGAGGAAGATGTCGGGATCCTCCCCAGCCTTCCTGAGGGTCTTCTCGTAGTACTCCCATCCTTCCGGGTCGTCCAGTGCCATGGATGTGATGAAGAGCAGCTGGACGCCCCGCACCCTCCACTTAACCTTCCTGAAGGCATCGATGGTGCCCAGGGGATCCTTCCAGGGATCGAAGCGGGCCACACAGCAGAGGGCCGGTCTCTCAACGTCGATTCCGTACCGGTCCGCAATGGCCCTCACCTCCTCAGGGGGCACGGGCCTGTTCTTCTCTGACAGGGGGTCTATGCTTGGATGGACAACGGTGGGGCTCCTCAAATCGATCCCCTTGGGGATGTAGTCCTTGAGACTGTAGATGGAGGCGTCGTAGGCAGGAAGGTAACGGGCGAGGAAGTCCCGGCAGTCTTTGTTCGCGCGAGTAAGCTCTATGTGGGCACGCCAGATCCACTTGCCCTTCCTCCTAACCTGCGTCACGATGGAAGCGGGCTGCGGATCGTGAACGACCACGACGTCCCACTCATCCTCCAGGTCCTCCGCGTTCCGTTCGTTGACCTCCAGGTAGTGCTCCCTCATCACGTCGCTGATGACCACGTCGCCCCCCTGGAGGCCGTTGTGGAGGCTCTTGGTGATCTTGAAGAACCCTTCGTCACCCTCGAGGACCATCCAGTGGGCGTCCAGGCCTACGTCTCTCATCAGCGGGACGAGCGATGCAAGGATCTCAGCGACTCCGCCACCGTAGGGCGTAGCGTTTATGTGGAGGACCCTCAAACCCTGAAGGCGGTCAGCTGCTTCCCGGAGGCCGTGGAGGCGCTCCTCGCTCACAATCCCCCGGTAATCGTCCAAGAACTTGCTCTCGAGACTGACCGAGCGAATGGGTTGCCCCCTCCAGCCTGTGCGAAGCGGAATCGAAGATGTATTTAAGAGCGTTTCGCGGTCCAGAGCCCGAGAACACTTAGACAGGTTGGGTGGGAAATGCCGCGTGACGCCTTGGAGAGCCTCGATTCCTTGGAGTACCTGAAGGAGAGGCAAGAGGAGACGGGAATCTTCCTCGACCTCGACGGAACCCTGAGTCCCTTGGTGGACAATCCCAAGGAGGTCGAGTTCGCCCCTGCCACTCAAGAGACCCTGCAGTCCCTCTCGATGACGTTCGGTGCCGTGGTCATCGTCTCGGGGAGAAGCGCAACTACGCTGCAACGCATCGTCCGTCTGCCCTCCCTCACCTATGTGGGCAATCACGGACTCGAGGTTGTCGAGAAGGGTGAGAGACGAATCCTCCTACCTGGTGACGTTGCCCAGAGGATGAGGGACGTATCTGAAGCATTGGAGTCAGCGATTGATTACGACGGTGTGCTACTAGAACTCAAGGAGCTCAGCCACGCCATCCACTACAGAAGGGCTTCGGACCCGAAGGAGACCAGGAGGTTGCTACTGGATAGACTCCGAAGTCTTGACCTCGAGGGAACCCGGATTACTGAGGGTAAGCTGCTGATCCAGATTCGACCCGACTACCCTCTCAACAAGGGCACTGCGGTTCAGACGATCTCCAGCGAAAGAGGAATCCGTCGGATCCTATACGCTGGGGACGACACGACAGACCTCGACGCCTTCCGGGCGGTCAGCAGCGAGAGGAGGAGGGGGAGACTAGCGGGATCGCTGGTGGTTGTCGTACACAGCGACACACCGCAGGAACTGCTCAAGTCTGCGGACTTCGCCGTGGCCGGTGTCGAGGAGATGCAGCGCCTCCTCAGATGGCTGGCGTCCTAGTCCGCTCCCTGGGCGGTCCTGCATATCGTTAGACAATTATAGTGTATCTCGATATCGACGCATTGGTTATTGCATAGTGCAATACTCCGAGACGAATACCTCCCTCTGGATGGTTGAACACGTCTCGCGGGAAGACTTATAACTCCCGCTCCTCCATACAGCCGGTGGGATGGGATGAGGGCAGCGCTCTACGCTCGTGTTTCTACCGAGGACCAGGCCAAGGAGGGCTTCTCTCTGGAGGCACAGATCGACAAACTTCGTTCTTACTGCGACGCCAGGGGCTGGCAGGTCGCCGGCGAGTACATCGACGACGGCTACTCCGGGCGGGACGAGGCCCGACCCGCTTACTCCAGGATGATGGAGGAGCGTGAGGCCTGGGACACCATCCTCGTGCTGAAGATGGATCGGATCCACCGGAACAGCCGAAACTTCATGGAGATGATGGACAGGCTCCGCTCGTGGGAGAGGGAATTCACGAGCATGCAGGAGTCCCTCGACACGGGCACCGCGATGGGCCGATTCGTCATGGACATAATCCAGAGGATAGCTCAGCTAGAGAGCGAGCAGATCGCCGAGAGGGTCTACATCGGCATGCAACAGAAGGCCAAGTCTGGTCAAGGCCACCTAGGATCGCCTCCTCCCTACGGGTATAGGTATGAGGGAGGCGAGCTCGTGGTCAATCCTGAACAGGCTCCTGTCGTGCAGGAGATCTACCGGAGATATCTCCACGGAGATCCACTCCAGTGGATCGCCGTCGACCTTACCCGGCGATTGGCCGGAAGGAGTTGGTCCATCTGGTCCGTCCGTTACCTCCTGCAGAATCCCGTCTACGCGGGTTACACCTACTGGGACGGGATTCTGACGGAGGGGGAGCATGAACCCTTGGTGAGTGCCCACGATTACGCCCAGGTCCTTATCTACTTCATAGAACGGACCCGTGCCGACTCCAGCAGAAGGAGGCTTGAGGAGCTCCTTTCTGACATACGGGCGACTATTGGCCCGGAACAACACATAGGATACGAGGCCGTCACGAATGAAGTGTGAGAGGTGCTGGTCGCAGAACGAGGTCGAGGACCGCCCGCGCGCATCCGGCGAGCCCGTGCCGCTCTGCCGTGCCTGCAGGGACTCGTCTCCCTCGAACGAGTTCCTCTTCGAGAACCTCTTCCTTCGGTACGCCACACGAAAGGAGTTGCTGAGTTTTTTCGAGACCGGTGATGAGAGCGAGGCCCTCCGGCTCTGGTGCGCTCAGGCAGGGATGAAGGTCCGGGACCTCCGCCGTATCCTTCAGCTGGAGCGAAATCCGATGGACCTCCTCTCGACACCGAACCCACTCGGAGACCTGACAGATTCGGTGCCCCCCTACGGATACGCCGGGGGAACTGCGGGACCCGTGACATCGGCCCTTGAGGCCGAGGTCGTCAAGAGCGTCTTCGACCTCTACCTTCGGGGGTGGAGTCTTGAGAAGATTCGGCGGATGCTGAACGACGGAGAGGTCCCCGCCCCTAGGGGTGGGCAATGGTACAGATCCACCGTCCGATACATCCTCCGTAACCCATTGTATGCGGGATACCGCCGCCGCCGTGAGATGCTCCGAAGGTCCTCGTACCCCGCAATCATCGAGACGGATCTCTTCGACCGTGCTCAGATGATGCTAACCCGACGCTGCCGCAGGCCGGAACAACGGGTTCAGGTGCGCCCGCTGCTACGAGTGATTTGAGGTACGGTTTACCGATTCTCAAACATCCTCTGTACAAACTATAGTTATATATGACCAATGTGGACCTATTGGTCACTGTCTTAGTGTAGTTATATTGGTACCGCCTGATATAATAACCTACCATATGATATTGGAAACCATAGTATTATGTAGCTCCGACGTCGATCCCTTCGCGGCGTCCCCATGGAAGAGAAGAAGCTCACGAGCATTCAAATCTCGACTAGGACGAGGGATAGGCTGTATTGGATGAAGTTCCGTAAGACCTACGACGCGTTCCTCAACCAACTCATGGACCTGTATGAGGAGCTAAAGGGCGATGAACTAGGATTCAGGGAGTGAGGAGCTTACGTCCGTCCGGGAGATATCCGTTTGAGGGACTCGTTATGAAGAATCTCCTGACCGGTCCCCTCCATGGCCTTCTTGTCCGTGACCAGGACGTAACCTCGGTCCGCAATCTGCAGGGCCTGCCTCGCGTGCTGCCCGACCATAGGTGGTGACAGAGAAGAGAGAACACTGGACATCGGTTTCATAGATCTGATGTGAGATTTCCCTATGTCTCGAAGCGTGAGAAAGAGGTTAACCTGGTCCGCCGGCTTCTCAAACCTTCCGCGCCTCGGAGGACCCGCTCCACAGCCTTGCTTCCCTCCCTCTCGCCCAAGAGGTGGGCAATCTCGCTAGCCGTGAGCTCAAGGTGAAAGGCCTGGGCCATCCTGAAGTCCTCATCATGGCGGAAGAGCAAGGTGAAGGTCGGAAGAAGGTGGACTCGAGCCATCCTTTGGGATGTGTGGGTCGCCGTCCCGAGCTTATCGAGGATGGAGGCCATGGTCGCGCGCAGACCCCGTGAGCGGGACATCTTGGAGAGCCAGAGGGGGAAGCGGTACCTTGATCCAGCGTACATGCCGCGGCGAGCAACGGCGACGCCGCCCGCCATGAGATCGCTCGCATATTTCCACAGCGCGTACTGCTGCTTGCGACGCACCATCCCCAGGTATTCGTCCGCCCTCGCGAGGTTCTTCATCCCTCGGTCCAAGTCCCGAGGTTCTCGGAACTCGAAGGGCAGGTTTTCGTCTATCCATAGGATCAACCGCTCGGGGTCCTCGTCGAGCGAACGGACGCTCTCCCTCGCACGGTCTAGATTGCCTGACCTGAAGATCTCCCCCAGGGCCTGGAACACCTCTGAGCGCTCGTCACGGTACCCCAACGCCAGGAGGTCCTCCTCGATAATCTCGTCCTTCCCCTGGGCCAGGGCCTGCAGGTCGTTGATGGCCGACCTGATGTCCCCACCCGACCTCTCCGCCAGGTATTGTAGGACCTCCTCCGCCGTCTCCAGCTCCTCCTTCCTGGCAATGTCCCGAAGAATCCTAGCCACGGTCTGCTGGCGGGGCGCTCTGAACTTGACCGTGTCGCAGAGCCGCTTGATGGCGGAGGATCTCCTCGTCAGCTCATAATAGTCGTTGACTATGAGCGCAATGGGTTGCTGCGTCTTCCTGACGGTGTCGACGATGGCGCCGATTCCGCCGTAGTCCTCTCGACCGAAGAGGTTGTCCGCCTCGTCAAGAATGATGAGTTTCCGCCCGCCCTCCTGGTGCCTGATGAAGTCACCCTCATCCGTGAAGGTCTCGTAAAGGGCACCCCGGGTAGCTACCTCCTTGACGGCCGCCGCGTTCCGCTTGTCCGAGGCGTTCATCTCGATGACGCCCCATCCGAAGTCCCTGGCGAGAGCATGGGCAGCGCTCGTTTTGCCGATGCCCGGGTTGCCAACCAGAACGACAGCCCGCTTCTTGGGATTCCCCCGCTCCCACGACTCCGCCCAGGCCTCAAGCTGACCCGTGGCGGCAGGATTCCCTGCGACGTCCTTCAGGGATCTGGGCCTGTACTTCTCGGCCCAATCAAGCATCGAAGTGAGAAGGGAAGACGAGGATAAGGTTTTATTTGGGCCCAAGGGGCTGAGAGCACTGTTTAGTTGAATGCTAAATCTGTATTCTCATAATCGATAATAGCGATGAATTTATGCAGTGAAGCAAAACCACTGACACCCGTGGACCTTGGTACCATGCGCGTAGAATGCTGATTCCCTCCAGGGCTCTCTCGCCATGACCGATCTTCTAGCGCCATGGGATTGAGGGCTGTCGGCGGCGAGAATCTGCCCCCAGGAGGAGAGTGCAGAGGAGGAATGACCGCGGTCAGCAGGGTCCTCAGAGGACTAGGGCTAGAGAAGGGCTTTATTGAACAATAGCCTTGCGGCGCTGGATGCTAGATCCCCAGACCGAGGAGGTCCTCATCCATCAGGGCTACAAGCTGGTGGGGGCTCACAGTGGCGTCAAGCTATGCCACTGGACCAAGCAGTCTCTCAAGCACGGAAGGGGCTGCTACAAGCAGCACTTCTATGGCATCGAGAGCCACCGCTGCATGCAAATGACGCCCACAGTGAACAACTGCAACCTCGGATGCCTCTTTTGCTGGCGCGATCAGGCATATTGGGGGGAGGGCCTTGGGAATGTCGACAGCCCCGACTTCATAATGCAGGAGTCCCTGGAGGCACAGCGGGCCCTCCTGTCAGGCTATAAGGGCAACCCAAAGGTGGACTTGGAGACGTGGATGGAGGCCAACGATGTAAAGCACGTGGCCATCTCCCTAACGGGGGAGCCCACCATGTACCCCCGGCTTGGGGAGTTCCTCGAGATCTGTCACGAGAGGGGGCTAACCACCTTCCTCGTCACCAACGGGACCGCACCCTCGGCCCTCGAAAGGCTGGATCCCCTTCCTACCCAGCTGTATGTGACCGTTGCGGCACCTGACGAGCGCATCTACAACGAACTCTGCCTACCGCAGTCCAGACAGGAGTGGTGGAACCTCATGAAGACTCTCCAACTCCTGCCCTCCCTTGATACAAGAAGGGTGATTCGTCACACCCTCGTGGACGAATGGAACCTGGGCTGGGAGGGCGAGTACGCTCAGCTCGATGGCATCGCGGAACCCCACTTCGTGGAGTGTAAAGGGTACGTGTGGGTCGGTCAGTCGAGGCACCGCCTGACCATGGGTAACATGCCCTCCCACGCGAAGATCAGGCACTTCGCCTCGCGACTCGCAGCTGAGGCAGGCTATGAGGTGCAGGGTGAAGTGGAGCGGAGTAGGGTGGTCTTGCTCACGAAACCCGGCTATGACCCTCGCCTCCGGACCTGAGACTATCCGATCTGATTATCAGCAATGATAAGCGTGTGCACGGGTTTGAAGTATACCGAAGGGCGGCTCCGGGAAACGGGACTCGGGCTTAGCCTCACGATCGGGTCTTGCTCGATTTGATTATCAGCAATGATGAGCGTCTGAGGGAGTTAAAATAGGCCCGTTTACAAGATTCCTTCAGGGTATAGAGTGGAGTTCGTCGTCCAGTTCCTGACCGCCCTGGAGGAACCCCTAGTGTTCCTCCCGCTGCTGTTCGTCTACAGCATACTCGTGGCCGTAATCCTTCCGACGCCGGTGGAGGTCGCCCTCATACCGCTATTGACACAGCCCGCCTTCTTCGGCATAGCTGCCGTTACGGTCGGCCTCGGCAAAGCCGCAGGAAGCTGGATGATCTTCCGCGTCGGGATCAAGGCCGATAAGATCATCGAGGAGACCTCCGCGAGGAACTCCTACATGAAGAGGTTCGTGGACTGGTGCATTCGCTTTGTAGCGAAGACGAAGTACATCGGCCTCTTCGCATTGCTCGCATTTCCCTTCATGACCGACACCGTCCCCCTCTACGTATACTCCCTCTTCAACCACGAGGGGACGTTGCTCAACGCGCACTACTTCATCATCACGAACTTCCTGGCCGGGGTCAACAGGGCGCTAATCATCCTCATCGCCATCCTAGCCCTAGGAGCAAACTTCCTGCTGTGAGGGCAGAGCCGACCGATGGCGGGGCGGGATGGTCCAGTTTAGACAATCGCCCCTATGGGCGCACCGGCTCTTGTCGGCTGAAGTCCCACTAACCCCAGAGGTATCGACCGTAGTGCTTGGGGAAGTAGCCCATCTCGGGTGCAATACAGTTCTCGCCATCGTAGCATGCGCAGGTATGACAACAGGCCTCCTCAAGAGGCGGATGGGCCATCAGCCCGATACAGCTCCTCTCACAGGGCATTGGGAAGTAATTGCGTGCCGCACTATTGTCCCTTTCGTAACTATTCTATAGTCTAAAAAGGGTGAGAGCGCCAAAACTTCTGCGATAGGGTTATCGGAGGGGGGTCCCTATTCCGACGCGTGTTCAGCATCCCGACGGTGCCTACTGCGCAAGAGCTACTGGACAAGGCCTTTCGTAGGGCGAAGAAGGCCAGGGGTCGGGGCCGCAGTCGTCTTGACAAGTCCAGATCTCTCTCGTTGTCCCGGGTAGAGGCCCTCACCGAGACCGTCAGGTCCACCCTCAAGAGGGTGTACAGCTCCTTCCCCAGTTTCGACCAGCTCTCCCCTTTCTACCAAGAGTTGGTGGACATCATCGCGGGGGTCGACGAGACCAAGAGGGCCCTCGGCAGGCTTCGATGGACTTACGAGAAGGTGGGTAAGGTGACCCGAGAGGCACGCGCGGCCCTCCGTAGGAGCCAGGGGATCGGGGACGTGGAGAAGGCCAGGAAGGCTTGTTACGGGAGGGTCTCCTCCCTCGTGGAGGAGTTGAAGGACCCGCTGACATTCCTGGGCGTTGTCAGGGACGATCTCAAGAAGCTTCCCATCGTGGACCCCGCTCAACCCACCCTGGTTATCGCTGGCACCCCTAACGTGGGAAAGAGCCAGCTGGTGAGGACAATCAGCACCGGACGACCGAAGGTGGCGACCTACCCCTTCACCACCCTGGACCTCTTTCTGGGGCACTTCGAGTTGGACGCTACCAGGTGGCAGGTTATGGACACCCCTGGACTGCTGGACAGACCGATTCACGAGAGGAATGAGTTGGAGAGGAAGGCACTCGTCGCCCTTCGTCACTTGGCCAGTGTCATCATCTTCCTCCTGGATCCTACGGAGACCTGTGGTTATCCGATGGAGGAGCAGGAGTCCCTGCTGGCTGAGCTCAGGGACCTCTACCCGGAGATCCCGATACTGGATGTGGAGAACAAGGCCGACCTGGGGCCGCCGGCAGGGGAGAGGTTGCAGGTCTCAGCCCTGACCGGACAGGGAACGAAGACTCTGTTGTCTGAGGTATTCCTTAGAGTTACCAGCCCCGCTCCTGAAGACGCTCCTCCACAGCGAGCTGAGTGATATCCAATCCCTTCATCGGTTCCCCGAGGTCCTTGGAGATCTCTGCGATGACGCTGGGGTCATCGAAGTGGGTCACGGCCTCCACGATGGCCCTTCCACGAGAGGCTGGGTTCTCCGACTTAAAGATGCCAGATCCCACGAAGACGCCATCGCAGCCCATCACCATCATTAGGGCCGCGTCCGCTGGAGTGGCGAGGCCGCCAGCAGCGAAGTTGACCACAGGGAGCCTCTGCAGGTCCCGTACCTCCAGCAGGACCTCGAAGAGCCCTTCCTGGCAGTCCTTCATCTTCACGTGGCCGAAGATGATGTCATCGTCGGAGACAGGCTCAAAGCTCCCCTGGGACTTTCGGACCTCCTCCAGAAGCCTCAGATAGCTCCTGCCGTAGTTGCTAGCCACGCGACGCAGGTCGTCGCGATCCATGCCTTTCAACTCGGCAATGGCTCGGTTCAGAAGGTGCATGTGACGGACGGCCTCGATGACGTTGCCCGTTCCGGCCTCTCCCTTGGTCCTCATCATGGCGGCGCCCTCGAAAATGCGCCGGCAAGCCTCGGCCAGCGAGCGGCAACCGCATACGAAGGGGACCGTGAAGTCGGCCTTGTAGATGTGGAAGTAGGGATCCGCGGGGGTAAGGACCTCCGACTCATCGATCATGTCCACTGCCAAGGACTCCAGGGCCCTCGCCTCCATGACATGGCCTATCCTCGCCTTCGCCATCACAGGGATTGTGACAGCGTCGATGATCTCCTGGACCCTCTTGGGGTCGGCCATGCGGGCGACCCCCCCTGCCTCGCGAATGTCGGCGGGAACCCTCTCCAGCGCCATGACTGCCACCGCCCCCGCCTCCTCCGCGACGACGGCCTGCTCCGCATTGGTGACATCCATGATGACGCCACCCTTCTGCATCTTGGCGAAGCCCCGCTTGACGAGTTCCGTGCCGAATCTAAGCTTCTCTAGCTTCAGATCGATGGGCATAAAGGTCGCCTCTCTCCAGGCGGATTTACTGCCGGAACCTTATTTCTACTTTTCTACGCCTCGACCTGGACGGTACTGGCCAGCATGTGAGCATGTAAAGGGAATGACTCATGCGTCAGGCGTCTGCCCCTGAGAATGGTCTAAGACATCCAGATAGTCACCGTGCGCCACGCCTACTGGTGCTTTCTAGCGGGCCGTCGGCTCGTCGGCCAGGTGGAGAGCTTCGCCAGTCAGGAGTAAATGGAAGTGCTATCATCCAACATGCAGCTAGGATTACCTCTTTCTAGCCCTAAAGACGAAGAAGACGACCACCACGGCCACCCCAGCCACCACACCGATGATGACGGCGATCAGGACCGGGTCCAGGCCGGTAGCAGTGGTCACCACTAGAGTGCCTACCATCCCCGCTGCCGCATGTCCTCCTATCATGCACACATAGGTGTAAGTGCCCTCGGCCGCAGGCGCTGTGAAGTTAGCCCACATGATCTCACCGGGGCCTACGGCTACGTCGGAAATCTTGGAGTTAGCGTCATAGTAGTCCTCCAGTGCTTGTGGTGCGGTCGGGACATCGGCGTCCCTCTGGGCGAAGAGCGTGAACGTGTGATCGGTGTTACCACCGACTATGCGGAGGGATACCTCTTCACCAGGTGCCACCGTCAGAGTGTCTGGATTAAACCTCAGAATATCCAGGAGGTTGACATCACGCTCTAGGCCTCGTACGGGTTGGGCAGACAGCGCGAAAACTCCCGCAACGAGGACGACAATCACAGGCAAGACGAGAAGCTTACGACCCCTATGCATGAAAGCCTCATTGCACAGAGTCGGCACTTGCTAATGAAGTTGGCGTCCTAGGAGATGCTTCGCCCGCTCCAAGGGGGCCCACGGCGATGGATCCCGCCGGTGGAGGCGACCAGTCCCCAGCTTCCACACCACAACGATTATCTACGCCTCTCAGGTAGGGAATCCTCAATGGGGACTGCCCGCGCGCTGTGTATCACTGGCATGCCGGGGTGCGGGAAGGAGGAGTTCCTCCAGGTAGCATCGAAGGCCGGACACAACGTCATTCGGATGGGGGACGTCGTTCGAGAGGAGGCAGCCAGGAGGGGAATTGCAGCAACTGATGAGGGAATAGGTGGGATGGCCCACAGAGAGAGGGAGATCCACGGCTCCGAGGTCTGGGCAGTCAGAACCCTCGAGCTCGTAGAGGTCGACCAGGTTGTGATCGATGGGATCAGGAGCCTTGAGGAGGTGACATTCTTCAGGAAGGCCTTCGGCGACGCCATCGCGGTCGTAGCCGTCCACGCCTCCCCCCAAACGCGTTTCAATCGCATCAGGGGGAGGGCGCGCGAGGATGACATTGAGAGCGAGAGGGAGTTCCAGATCAGAGACCAGCGAGAGCTAGAGTGGGGGCTGGGCCAGGTCATCGCCTTGGCGGATCACGTCATCGTCAACGAGGGTGGGCTGGAAGGGTTTCGCAAGGAAGCCAAGAGGGTCCTCCGACTGGTGTTCGGGTAGTGGGATGTTCCATCGCCTTGAGTTCAGGGTTCACTGTCACGCAACGGAATTGGAGGAGAGGGTGAGACAGGCCTTCGCCCTGGTCAGCGGCGTGGAAGGGCCGGAGGAGACCAGGACGGAGGGCTACTACGCGAACCCCATAAAAGTCCTCAGAACCATCGTTCAGGATCAGAAAGATATAGCGGCTTTCTGGCGGAAGGTCAAGGAGGCGGGGGAACTCGACCGAGTCATCGGAACACTCAGCGTCAGGGTGGACAGGGACTGTATCCTCCACCTGCGTTTCGATAAGCAGGAGGCGTTTTTCGGGAGGCTGAGGCTGGTTGACCACGATGATGTCGTCTCGGTGAAGGGGAAGGTGGCATCCTATCCCGCCAAGAGGGAGAGGGCCCTGGAAGTGGGGAGGGCGTACTTGGAGAAGGTGTGAGAGTGAGGCTGACCGACAATCAACGGAAGCTAATCACCGACGGTACGGAGGCCGAGAGAAAGGCCATGGAACTCCTCGTCGCCCTGGGCGAGATCTACGAGGCGGATCGCCTGATACCGATCTCGTCGGCTCACGTCTCCGGAGCCAGCTACAAGATCGTGGGGGAGGCTGGATTGGAATTCCTGGAGGAGTTCTCCAGAACGGCTCGCGTCAGAGTCCGTACGACAGTCAACCCCTTGGGAATGGACCTTCGGGCATGGAGGCAGCTGGGGATCCCCGAGGATTTCGCCTCCCGACAGATGCGCATCGTCGAGGCCTACCGGAGGATGGGCGCGGAGGAGACCTGGAGCTGCATCCCCTACCAGATCGGCAACCGACCATCCTTCGGCGAGCACGTCGCCTGGGCCGAATCATCGGCGGCCATCTTCGCCAACTCCGCGTTGGGAGCCAGGACCAACCGGGAGGGGGGTCCGTCGGCCCTGGCCGCCGGCATAACGGGGTTGACTCCGAACTACGGGCTCCACCTGGAAGAGAACAGGGTGGCCACCATCAGGGTCAAAGTGGCGGTGTCGGTGGACGGGTACGAATACTCCGTCCTAGGTCACCATCTGGGTCGACTCCTCGGGATGGGAATACCCCTGATCCAAGGCCTCGACGGTGAGGAGGATGAGATCAAGGCCCTGGGAGCCGGCATGGCCACCAGCAGCGACATCACGATGTTTCACGTCGAGGGCCTCACGCCCGAAGCTGAGCACGCGGACTCACCGGGCCTGGAGGTTCTCGAAGTCGGCGAAAGGGAAATCCACGAGGCAAAGGCTCAGCTGCTCTCCGCAGAGGATTACGAGCTCGTCGCCTTCGGCTGTCCTCAGCTCTCGGAGCGCGAGCTGGAGGAGGTGGCCGACCTCTTGGAGACGGAGGAGCCGAAAGTCCCCGTGTGGGTCTTCACCTCCCGCGTCGTCGAGGAGCGTGCGAGGAAGGCTGTAGGGCGCATCATGAGGATGGGGGGTACTGTCGTCCTCGATACCTGCCCGGAGGTGACACCTCTGAACCTGGTGGCCAAGGATGTCGGCAGCCCGGCCGCGAAGGCAGCAGTATACCTTCCCTCGCTGTCGGGGCAGGGGGTGTTCCTTGCCGGTGGCCGGGAGCTGATGAGGAGAGGCAAATGAGGCTAGGGGCCCGGAAGATCTACGGTGGTAAGGCACGGAGCGAGGCCCTCGTGCTACCAGGGCCCCTTTCGCTGCTCGGTGGGGTTGACAGGGAGACGGGGGAGCTGCTGGATGAGAAGACTGGTCTCCGCGGAGAGTCCGTGGCAGGCAAGATCTTGGTCTTTCCGAGGGGGAAGGGAAGCACGGCGGGCTCCTATGTCCTGTACTCTCTAAGCGTCAGAAAAAGAGCCCCTGCCGCGTTGGTATGTCAGTCAGCCGAGGCGGTGGTGGCCACGGGGGCCATCCTCGGCGAGACGACAATGGTCGATGGCGTCCAAACGGATCTCTTCAGGACGGGTGACGAGATCCTCGTCGATGCGGATCACGGATATGTCGAGATTGAGGGCTTAGAGGTTGTCCATGTCGTCACCGCATTCCTCAGAAGCGCTGGGGGCATCCTGCTCCTCAAGCGGAGCCAAGAGGTGAAGAGCTTTCCCGGCCACTGGGCTGGTGTCTCAGGATTCCTGGAGGAGGATGAGGATCCTCTCCTCAGGGCCAGACTCGAGATCCATGAGGAGACCGGCATCAGCGTAGCTGAGCTGGTGAGCTCAGGGGATGTTGTCTACGCCCGTGGGGATCGGGGGCCTGTGTGGGCAGTACATCCCTTCCTGTTCGAGGTCGACCGGCGGGACGTGTCCCTGGATTGGGAGCACATAGAGTTCCGCTGGATCGCACCCGAGGAGTTGGACAAGTACGAGACTGTCCCCAAACTAGCGGAGGCACTGAGGAGCGCCCTCAGCGGACCTTCTTCAGGCCGATAATGACCCTCTCCCCTTCCACGGCCCAATCCTTCACGATGGATCCCTTCGGCCGCTGCTTCACGAGGGAGAGATTCTTCGTCCTGGTCTCTGTGCAGATGTAGTCTCGCCACTCCTCGAAGTAAGCCTGCAAGCGGCCGCTGGATTGGACCTCGGTCTTGACATACTCCTCCACCGACATGTCCAGGTCCTTTCGCATCTGCTGCACCCGTCGTACAAGCTCTCGGGCGTATCCCTCGGCCTCTATCTCAGGCGTCAGTCGGAAGTCGATGTAGATAGCGCCCTTGGAGGTGCTCCCCTCGGAGAACCCTTCGGGTAGCCTGTGCTCGAACCCCACCATCTCCAGGGTAATCTGAATAGGTTTACCCTTGATCTCCACCTCGTACGATTCCCTCTCTACGGACTGCCTAACGACCGAAGGGTCGGCCTTGGAGAGGGTCTCCAAGATGGCTGGGAGGAGTGACTTGTACCTCTTTCCGATGACGGAGTGGATGGGGGTCATGCCCAGATCGAGCTCCGACCAGATCTCCCCGGGGCGGAGGACCTCAAGAGCCTTGGAGTTCGTCTGGTCGAGGAGGATGTCCTCCATCTCCGCTAGGGCCCGCCGCGTGGGCTCGTCGACAGGGGCGACTATGACTCGGGCCACTGGCCATCGCAGCTTGTAGCTCTTCGCCTGCCTCAGCCTGCTGACCTCCTCCACAATCGCCCGGGCGGTGGACATGGTCTCCTCCAGGGCTTCGTCCCGAGTGTCAGGGTCGTGGGACGGCCAGTCCTCCATGTGAACCGTCGGGTGCCTGCCGCCCAGGTCCTGGTAGATGGCTTCGGCCATGAAGGGAGCCATGGGCGCCAGCATCTTCGAGATCCCCATCAGCACGTCGTGAAGAACCCTGTAGGCGCACCGCTTCTCGAGGCTATCACCCTCCACCCAGGTTCTGTCTCTGATTAGCCGGACGTACCAGCGCGAGAGGTCCCGGACGATGAACTCCTCTAGGCTCCGGGCGGCCCTGTGCAGCTCGTAGGACGAGAATCCTTGGGCTACCTCGGCCATAACCGCCTGCAGCCTGCTCAGCATCCAGCGGTCCTCGTAGGACATCCGATCCTTCATCTCCTTCAGCGTGTGCCTGGAAGGATCGAAGGCGTCCAGTGACATGTAGAGGGTGGCGAACCTGTGTACGTTCCACAGGATATTCAGCGTCCTCTGGGCGTTCCTAACCTCATCCCACAGGAAGGCGAAGTCGTCCCACGGGGGAGCCGCTTTCAGCTCGTAGAGGCGGAAAGCGTCCCGGCCGTATTCCTTGGCAACGTCCCCAGGTGTGAGGGCGTCGCCCCTGCTCTTCGAGAAGGCCTCCTCCCCTTCGGGGGGCCAGACCCAACCGTGCATCAGGACACTATCGTACGGGCACCGATCGAAGGCCACCACGCCCGCCCCCAGCTGAGAGTAGAACCAGCCCCGCGTCTGGTCGTGGGCTTCCGTTATGAAGGGTGAGGGCCACCAGCGCTTGAACTCGTCCATGCGCTTCGGATAGCCGAGGCTGGCCCACGAGCACACCGCGGAGTCGAACCACACATCGAGAACATCGGGTACGCGGGACATGGTTTCTCCGCACTCCTCGCAGATCAGATGGATAGAATCGATCCACGGCCTGTGGAGGTCGATTCCCTCCTCGTAGCCGGCGGCACCAGCAAGCTCTTCCGTGCCACCGATGACCCTCAGGTGATCCTGGGAACACTGCCAGATGGGGAGGGGGATGCCCCAGTAGCGCTGCCTCGAAATGGTCCAGTCCTTGGCATTGTAGACCCAGTCGTACTGGCGGGCGCTACCGGCCCAGTCGGGTGTCCAGGTCACCCGCTGGACCTCGGAGAGCATCTTCTCCTTGAGCTCTGTCACCCGGACGAACCACTGGTCCGTGGCCCTGTAGACGATGGGCGTAGAACATCTCCAGCAGTGTCCATATCTGTGGACCAGGTCCTCCTGGTGAAATAGGAGGCCCTTCTCCAAGAGGTCCTCGATGATCCGGTCGTTGGCCTCCCTGGTTGGAATTCCTGCGTATTTGCCGCCCTCCTCCGTGAAGCTGCCCCTGTCGTCTATGGGGCTGAACGGATCCAGACCGTGAGCTCGGCCAATCTCGAAGTCCTCCGGTCCGTGGCCCGGAGCGGTGTGGACGAGGCCTGTGAACTCCGCTGTCACCGTGGCGGAGGGCAGCACCTTGTGGAGCCACTCCCCTTTCAAGGCCCCCTGGACCGGTACCTCCTCCAGGAGGGGGTGCACATACTCCAGGCCGACGAGGTCTGTCCCCTTTGCCCTCTTTAGGACTTCGTACACTTCGATGCCGGCGGCCCCCATGACGGCGTCGACGTTCTTCTCCACCACCCAGGTCGCCTCCTCCTCCCCATCGACCTTGAATCGGACCCACGCATAGGAGAAGTCCGGGTTCACGGCAACGGCCAGGTTGGCTGGCAGGGTCCACGGAGTGGTGGTCCATATGAGAAGGCTACCGCTGCCATCCGACAGGGGAAACCTAACGTAGATCGAGGGGTCGGTCTCATCCCAGAACTCGATCTCGTACCCGGCCACCGGGGTCTCACAGCGGGGACACCACTCCAGGGACCTCTTCGCACGGACAAGGAGGTCCCGCTCGTGGGCTCTCTTGACGGTCCACCAGGCCGACTGAATGTAGTCGTTGGTGATGGTCATGTAAGGGTTCTCCCAGTCCATCCAGACGCCCAGATCCGAGAACTCGTCTGTCATCTTCTGGAGGCGCTCCAGGGCGAAGCCACGGCACTTCTCGATAAAGTCGGCGACTCCGACTTCCTCCTCAATCTGCCTCTTGTTGGTTATTCCCAACGTGCGTTCGACGAGGACCTCCGTTGGCAAGCCGTGCATGTCGTAGCCGGGCTGATCCCTTACGTGGTAGCCCCGCATGCGGAGCCATCGAAGGATAGCGTCCTTGATGATCTTGTTGCGGGCCGTGCCAACGTGGACGCTTCCCGTTGTGTAGGGAGGGCCGTCGGTGAAGCCGAAGCGCTCCCCCCTCTCCCGATGTTTCTTGGTCCTCTCGTAGGCTTTCTTCTCGACCCAGAGGTCTCGCACTCTGCCCTCAAGCTCTGCTGCCCGATAACTCTCCTCGGCTTGCTTTATCATTGCACCGCCTCTTGTCGCCCGGGATTTATCTTCTCCCGTAGCTGGGGAGAAAGAGTGGTGGTCAGTATAAAACAGTTCCCAGATCGCCATGTCAAGAAGGTTTAGGAGCTGCCGCCCTTCGGGGGCCATGACAACATCGTTGAAGGATGAGGTCTCAAGGGTGACCGGGATCTTTGGAGCGTCAGCTTGTGGGTTGGGGCTCCTAAGCACGGCCTTTGTCGTCGCCATCATTTACGCAGACGCTCTCCCAGCGGTGCTGCTGGTGATACTTCCCGTGGTCGCTCTTGGTTCAATCCTGCTGGCGGCCGCCTTCTCCGATTTCGTGGACCGTCTCGGAGTCCCAAAGCCCCGACAGGTCCCGTGAGTCAGAACTCGGCTGAAGAGCCCTTGGCACACTCGACCCCGAGAACAGAGGGAGGGCCGGGACCGAGAATTTCCGGGCCTGGCTTCGACAGACCCTGTTGAACCCGGGTCAGGGGATCCACAGTCCCCCAGGATAACCGCTACCCCATCCCGGCCGCAGCCTGATACATGAGAGAGAACGTTAAAGGCCTTTTGGCAACTCACTAGCGGACCAGGAAGTAGCCGAAGATCAGGAGGCCAATCCCGAGAAGAAGGGGGATGAGGAGGTATAGCTCCGATGGAGCAAGAATTACTGAGATTGCAGAGCCGAACAGTAGGAGTAGGCCTGCAACTCCGAGGTACTTTCCGCTGCGCTTCCTCCTCTCTCTCGCGGAATCGTCCTCGGCCAACATCTCAGACACCCAGTGGTTGTGTGTACTTAACCCTGGTGACTCCTTCTTTCGGGAAAGGCTCCCAAGGTTTAAGTCGCTCACTTCCTTGGACGACGCGTGGCAGGCAAGGACCTCCTTTCAGTAATGGACGTTGCGCAGGACCTGACAGTGATTCTTGATGAGGCGCGAACCCAGAAGAACTGGCTGCGATCGG
Organism: uncultured Methanomassiliicoccales archaeon; assembly: GCA_964347325.1. GTDB lineage: Archaea > Thermoplasmatota > Thermoplasmata > RBG-16-68-12 > JAJISG01 > JAJISG01. The sequence continues at coordinate 107,278 of CAYFYA010000003.1, forward strand.
GAGAGATACACGAGCCTCTACGGTCCAGGACCCTGGGCATGATATTCGAGAAGTCTAGCACCCGCACTCGCGTATCCTTCGAGGTTGGGATGAACCAGCTCGGGGGGACCTCCATCTACCTGAACCCCACCGACCTTCAACTGGGTCGGGGGGAGACTCTGGAGGATACGGCCCGGGTGCTAGGTAGATATGTCGACGCCATCGTCTACCGTGCCATGCACCACGCGGATGTCGTGCGTTTCGCCGAGGCAACTTCCGTCCCGGTAATCAACGGCCTTGATGACCTGGAGCACCCGTGTCAAGTCATTTCCGACCTCTACACCATCCAAGAGGCGACCGATGGTCGCGAGGACCTCAAGCTCTCCTATGTCGGCGACGGAAACAACGTCTGCAACTCCCTCCTCCTCGGGTGTGCCCTCTCTGGAATCGATATCGCAGTGGGTTGTCCGCCAGGGTACGAGCCCGACGCGGGAATTGTTGAGCAAGCATCTGCTGTGGCGGCGGACAGCGGATCCAGCATCGAGATCCTCTCCGACCCCAAGAGGGCCGTCGCTGGGGCAGACATCGTCTACACGGACGTGTGGGTCTCCATGGGAATGGAGGAGGAGAAGAGCGAGCGTGAGAAGGCTTTCGCCCCCTACCAGGTGAACCGCGAGCTGTTGGGGGCCTCCGGGAAGGATCCTTTCGTGATGCACTGTCTCCCGGCCCATCGTGGACTGGAGATCACGGACGATGTCATCGACGGCCGTCGCTCCCTGGTGTGGGATCAGGCCGAAAACAGACTCCACGTCCAGAAGACCATCCTGACTCGCCTGATTGGTGGCTCCCCCTAGATATCGGCGGCGCCTACGCTAGCGAGTCGCTAGCTGCCAAAGAACTGTCGGAGAAGGGGATGCATCTCCATCATCTGCTCCCTTCCGACGGCTTCATAGAACTGGATCAATATGCCTACGGCTAGCAGGACCCCTGTGCCGCTGGCGTTACCTATGGTGCCGAAGAGGTCGGCCCCGGCTGCCAGAGCCCCCACTATGGCTCCGCTTATGACTGTCACCACTGGAATGTACCGCGCTAAGATGCGCTTGAGGACCCTCGGGTCCCGACGGAAGCCCGGAATCTGGAGCCCGCTGGACTGTATCTGTCTGGCCACGCCCTCCGGTCCCATCCCCGTCGTCTCGATCCAGAAACGAGCGAAGATTATGGAGCCGACTATGAAGACCGCCAAGTAGACGATGACATGGATGAGTACCTGCAGCTCGGATTTGCCGTAGAAGAGGAAGATGGATCCGTACCTGTCGGGCGAAACCAGTGGAAGGAGCCAGCCCTGGAGACCGTTGATGGTGGAGACGTAGAAGGCCAAGCCTCCCACGGGCGTGGTCTGCTGGATCAGACCCTGCTGGACCGGTGCATCGGTGGGATTTGGATAGGCCCCAAGCCAGTAGTTACGGCCCACCAAGGGCCAGTCAGGATTCTGCCAGAAGAGGAGCGTGAACATTGTGATGTTGGCTAAGACCGCTGTGACCAGGATGACAGGCAGGACGGAGGCGTAAATCAGCTTGAAGGGGTAGCGGCCTCTGGCCCCGCGGGCCATGCCGTGGGCTAGTGGCAGTTCCACCCTAGTGGACTCCATATAGGCCACCATCAGGAAAATGGCGACGGTAGCCACCAATGCGATTAGCGGGTTCGATCCCCCCAGGAGGATGACCTCGTATCCACCTCCGACGATGTCCTGGACGGGGGTCGTCTGGAGGTAGTAGATCGTCTTGGGGATGGTGCCCGCAGGCAATGGGTCTCCCGGGTTGGCGGGCATCCAGTTGAAGGTGCCTGTGAATATAGCCTGCGCTACGCCGGCGGCGATGAAGAGCGAGATGCCACTACCGATCCCCCACTTGGAAACCACCTCATCCATGAGGAAGATGATGTAGCTTCCCACGAAGAGCTGGATGACGATGATCGCCTTCGCCAGTAAGTCCCCATACCCAGCGATGACGCCGTCTATGCCCTCAACCAATCCCTGAGCCGGTCGGAGGAAGCCGAAGACCTGTGGGACGGCCTCGACGACTATCATGAGGAGGACCAAGAACTTCTGGGTGCCCTGGTAGACGGCTTTGTCCTCCTCCTTCGTCAGGTCAAGGCGGATGATCTTGGCTCCAACGAAGAGCTGCAGTATGATGGACGCAGTGACGATGGGACCTATGCCGAGGTGTAGGATGGACCCCTGGGCCCCTGCCAGGATGGCCCGGAGGCTTGCGAAGAAGTCCACCACCTGGGTCTGGTCGAGGCCGTAGATGAACACGTTTGTGAGGGCGAAGTAGATGACCAGGATGAGCAGAACCCAGAGCATCTTCGTCCTGAAGTGGACGTGGCCCTCGGGTCTGGTGACAGCAGGAAGCCGATCGGTAATGGGCCTGAGCTTGTAGAGGAGGCTCTTGCCTTCGGAAGTCGGCATCAAAGGCTATACCTCCTCTGCCTGCAGAACGACCTCCCCCCCTGCCTCCTTGATCTTCTCCACGGCTCTGGGGGTCGCCACGGGCACGATTATCCGGAAGGGCGCCTTAATGTTTCCTCCCCCCAGCAGCTTCGTGACGCCGGCCGCGACGAGGTCCACCTCGTAGCTTCCGCCCTTCTTCTCCTTGGCGAAGCCCGCCTCGAGTAGGCCCCCGAGGCCGTCCTCGATCGCTCCCAGGTTCATTACCCTTGGACGACGCTGGAGGGACGTAGGCCGCACGAATCCCCTCCTCCCGAAGTGGTTCGGGTCGTACTTGACCATCCACTTGAACTTGTGCTTCAGGAGACCGGCCTTGCCGCGGCCTCCCCTCTTCCCCTTTCCCCTACCGGCCTTCTTCCCACGACCGTGGGTCCTCTGTCCCCGGAGCTTCTTAGTCCTTCCCATCTCTAATCAAGCATCCTCAGGATCAGGTCGTTTATTGACTCCCCGCGATAGCCGAGGGCTCCGCCGTTTGAGAAGGGGCGTTTGGTGCCCTCATATCCCCTCTTCGGGGGATGCAAGCGGAAGACTGGCTTCATGCCCTCCAGCTGGGTGACTTCCACCTTCCCTTCCTGCAGGGCCTTGCCAAGAGCCTTGACGGAGGAGAATCCCAGGGACTTCACGACCTTGTCGCTAAGGGGTTTGTCGCCCGCGAGTCGGCCCTTGGACGTCAGGAGCTTCGTCAGGACCTCGGTGTTGAGCTCCCCCCAGGTGATGTAATCCTTCGTCTTCTTGAGCATGCCCACGTAATCATCTCGTGCCGGAACAACGACACAGTGGTTGGGGCGGTTAAGGCGAAGCATCTGCAGGGTCTCCCTGATATCCCGTCTGATGTTGGCGGTACCCCTCACCCTTACCGCGCCAAGGCTCACTTCTTCGCCTCCTCAGACTCCTTTTTCTCAGAGGCCTCAGAGACCTCGGCAGGCTCCTCCTCGGCCTCGGCCTCGTCCGGCTCCACGGCCGTGAGATCCACCTCATAAGGAACGGACGGACCCGACAGGATGTGCAGAGAGCTCAACTGCCCTCCGCTGACCTTGAACTCCATCGTCCTCTTGAGGGCCTCATAGGTGGCTTGGGCATAGTTGACGGTCGTCTTCGTGTGTCCCTTTGAGAATCCCCAGACGTCCTCTATTCCCGAGAGCCTCACGACGCTCTTCACAACATCGGCCACCGCCAGACCCACGCCCCTGGGTGCAGGCTTCAGTGTGACCTCCACAGAGCCGCTCTTACCTGTTACTTTGAAGGGCAGGGTGTGGGGCCTGAAGCAACCGCACTCCCACGACCCGCAGCCCCGCTTGATCTCGATTATGTTCAACTTGGCGATGTCGAAGGCTTTGCGGATGGCTGGGCCCACCTCCTTGCCCCTAACCCTCCCCAGGCCAACGTAGCCGTCGCCGTTGCCCACGACGACAGTGATTACGAAGTTTATCCTCCGGCCAGAGTCGGTCATTCTCTGGACCATGTTGACGTCTAGCACCTCGTCGTCCATGTCTGGGAGGAGAGTATCGACGATTTCAGGTTCCCGCAGGGGCAGGCCCGTTCGGAGGGCTTCGCCCATGGAGGTGACTTCTCCCCGGAGGACCATCTTGCCGAGGGCCGTCCGGGGGACCCACTCCTCAAGCTGCCTCATACTCCGCCTCCATCCGGCTCTTCACGTTCTCGAACCTCGCCACTGCGTCCTCAGAGATGTGCTCGCCTCTCACCCTCGCCTCTTTGGGGAGCGACCCCTCACCGTGAGGCACCGACACCCCGGCATCCAGAATGCCTCTCAGGGCGGCGAAGACTCGCCCACCCCGCGTGGGTGTATGAAGACCGATGTCAAGGACGGCTTCCTTCACGCCCGCTGCCGCAGCCCGCCTCCCCGCCAAGAAGCCCGTCATATAGGCCGCAGGGACATTTCCTGTCGGTCCATCCCAGCCGTACCGCACAAGATCCTTGGAGACTGCGGAGGCGACGACGATGTCTCCGGCGGCGGTGGAATCAACGAACTGCACCCTGGTGCTACCCAGGCTCCTCCTCACAACCGCTCTGGGCTCTCTGGCCTTCAGCAGCGCGAGGCGTCGCCTGTAGTCCGTGCGACCCTCCCGACGGCGGCGGAGAGGCACCCTGTAGCGGGGACCTCTTGAAATCACTTACCCTCCTTTAGATATCCTTCAGACTCGAGGTGCTGGAGCAGGTGGGCTCTGTTCCTGTACACCCCACCCTTGGCCCTCAAGTAGAGCATCCGATATGTGGACCGGTCGAGCCTTCCCTGATCCCGAAGATCTCGCAGGACCTCTCTAAGAGCCCGGATGGTCCGCATCCACTGCTCCTTCCCCGGACTCCTAGCTCCCTTGGCTCCCTTCCGACTACCGGGACCGCGCCGCCTTCCCTTGCTCCTCTGGAACGCCTTGTAGCGGATGCGGCTCTTCGACTTGCCCCGAACGGGGAGCTTCCTTATCAGACCGGCGTCGATGACGGCCCTCACGTCGTCTCGGGTTATGGCGTCTGCAACGTCATCCAGGCGGTTCGGATCGATCCAGACCCTGTCCTCCCCGCACTTCAGGATGTCGGCCGCCATTCTCCGTTGGTTGCTGAGGTTCACTCCACCACCCTGTTCAGGACCCTAACTCCCGCCTCGTCTGCCACCTCTTGGATCGCCAGCCTCTTGCGGGTTCCCACGGAATGGGCGATCCTAACTGCCTGTGTCCCGGGGTCAATCCCCTCGAGTTCCTCCGGTCTGTGGACCAGCACCTCCTCGAAGCCCGCGGGGTGGAGCCCCCTCACCTCCCTGGGACCCATGTACCCCGAGGACGGCATCGAGCCCCTATACCGACGGCCACGGCGCTGCTTCGAGTGTGACCCCCTCGGCCTCCTCCACTTCTGGCCGAGCTTCCTGTATCGAAACCACTCCTGCCTTCGGAAGGACGGGCGCCTTTCCCGGACCTGCTGCCGTAGGGCAAGAAGCTCCTCCGTCGACGGATCGAGGGACGCCTTCCCCTTCACGACGTAGACCTCTTCGAAGAGCTCCTCCTCTTCGGCCTCACCCTCCTCGAACTCTGCCTCCTCCAACTCCTCCAAGTGGATGAGGAGTCTCTCGCGGAGCTCAGGCACCGTCCCGGAGTCGTCCAGTTCGAAGTCCTGGCACCACTCCTGTAGCTGGGCCTTCCGAGCCTTCCGGATCTCGGTCCTCGTGGGAAGATCCTCTTCGGCCAATCAGTCCTCCCCCTTGCTGACCAAGTAGATGCCGTCCTGGAAGACCCGCGTATCCTTGTTCTTGATGCGGGTCGCCTGCTCGATGTTTGCGGCCGTCTGACTGACGTGCTCGACGTCAGGTCCCGTTATGGTGAGGGTGTCACCCTTCACATCCACGACGGTCTCTCCCAGTATGCTGGCCTTCCTGGGGTATCGCTCACCCAGGAAGTTGTCGATGACGACCTCCCGGTCCTTGGCGGTCACCTTTACGGGAAAGTGGGCATACACGACCCTCATGGTGTAGGTGAACGGCTCCGAGACGCCTCGGATCATGTTGGCGATGTGGGAAACCATGGTCCCCACAAGCGCCTTCTCTCGCTTCCTCGGCATTCTGCAGGAGACGCGGACGGAGGAGCCTTCGACGGAGATCTCGACTTTGGGATGGTCTAGGCGGCGGGTAAGGGTGGTGTCTCCTCCTTTCACCGTGACGATGCCGCCCTCCACGATGACATCCACTCCCTCGGGGATGTCGACGTTCTTCTCGACCACGGGCGCCACGACCATCATCTCACCTCAGTAGACGTATGCCAGCAGCCGTCCACCCACTCCTTCGTCCTTGGCCCGGGAGTGGGTGAGGACGCCCTTTGTGGTGGTCAGGATGAGAACGCCGAAGTCCTGGGCGGGGAGGTACCGGGATTCGTACTTCCCCAGCTCGTGGACCTTGACGGCGAATCGTGGCCTGATAACGCCACAGTCGTTCATGTTCCCCTTCAGTTGAACGATGAAGTAGCCCCCTCTGGGATCCTCCTTCAACTCGAAGCCCCGGATGTAGTTCGAGTCCTGCATCACCTTCAAGACCCTGCCGATGAGTTTCGAGGCGGGCTTGATGGTGCAAGACGTGTATCCGCTGTTCTCCGCGTTCTTCATGACGGACAGGGCGTCGTTGAGGGGATCGTGTCTCATCTTCTCACCTACGAGTACTTCCTGAAGCCCAGCTCGAAAGCCATCTCCCGAAAGCACTGACGGCAGAGGCGTAGGCCGTAGCGCCTGACGATGCCCCTCTTGCGTCCACAACGGAGGCATCCCACCTTTCTGCCGAACTGCCTTCGGGTCTTCACCATTCTCTTCACCTCACGTCGGCCTGGAACTTCTCCTTCACGAAGTCGATGGCCTCCCTCCGGCTGACGCGGTGCTTGTGGGGCAGCCTCCGAGGGGCGATCCTTCGCCTTGTCACCCGGTAACCGGGGCGCTGGAGGGAGACGTTTACGTCCATGCCGAAGAGGCCGATCTCTGGATCGTACTTCATGCCCTCGAAATCGGTGTAGTCAACTATCCCGAAGGAGAAGTTGCCCTCGGGGTCGAAGTTGTAGGTCTGAAGGAGGCTGTCCCTGGCGATCAAGGCCTCCTTGAGGAACTTCTCCGCCCTCTCCCCCCGGAGGGTAACCTTGGCACCTATGGGCATGCCCCGCCGGATCCCCCAGTCCCGTATCGTCTTCTTCGAGATGGTCTGGATGGCCCGTTGGCCTGTGAGCCTCTCCAGTATCCTCTGGGCCTTCAGGAGCTTGTCTCCCGCTTCGCCCACCCCGACGTTGACGACGACCTTTTCGATGCGGACCTCGCGCATGGCGTTCATGGATACCTCAGACGCCCTCCGGCAGGGCGATGACAGGCTTCTGTTTCCCCACCACGAAGGCATAGTCCTGGATGGTGGAGAAGCCCTCCGCTAGGCGAACGACATTGGGTCGCGAACTACGCTCCACGATGACCTCGGCGATGTGGCCCACCTGGCCGACGTGCTTCCCGCCGATGAGGAAGACGACGCTGCCCTCCTGGAAGGGGTACGACTCCATGACCTCCTGTCCCGGGAGGGCGATCTTGAGGGTATCTCGGGTGGATTGGCCGTCCTTCGACAGGATGTTCCGTCCGTCTGAGAGGTTGAGCTGGACGTGGCCGCCCCTGACGGAGGTCTTGTTCTCGATCCTCACGAGCTTCCACTCGGCCTCCTGGTCCTTAATGGGAACCAGCTGGAAGCTCCCGCGGGTGTCTAGGAGGACTCGGTAGTGCTCGGAGAGATCGGGGAGCGACATGGTGTCCATCAGACCCAGGGGGAACCCGGGGTCTCGGACCGGTCGGCCATCAACCCAGACCTTTCTGGAGCGGACCACAGACTTCGCCTCCCGGGCGTTATCGCAGTAGTGAAGCATATCTCGAAGTACAAGGACCAAGGGGATGCATCTCTTCACCGGATGGGGGCCAGGAGACGGGCTGATCACCCACTTGTTCCCCTTACGAGGGATGCTCCAAGCCTTGGGAGCCGTCAGCCTCTTCCGCCTGGTCATTCCCCTCCCCTAGCCCGTTCGATGAGCTTGCGTCTCCAGGGGTCGCTCATATCTAGTTTGGTAATCATGACGTTGGAAGGGTGTATGGGGCGCCCCACCTCGGTTCCGTCGGCCTTGTTCACCGTGGCGCCGTCCACGTAGATCCTGAGGGCCTTGTAGTCGACATCTGTGACCTTGCCCTCATGGCCCCGGTCGTCTCCCCTCATGATGCGGACCGTGTCACCCTTGCGGACGGGCAACGAGCGCGGGTAGCGGACCTTGGTGTCCTCCAGGTGCTTCGGGCTCATGTGGGCCGCCATCAGATTCTCTCGTTCATGCTGGCGGCTCTGGAACAGCCTCTTCCGTTGCTTCCTGGACTTCGTCGTCTTTGCCATGATGGTCACCTACATGATCATGGAGGCCGTCGCGGCGATCCTGGGCCAACGCTCCGCAGCCTCGCGGGCCACGGGTCCCTTGATGTCGGAGCCGCGGGTCTCGCCTGCTTCCGTTGTTAAGACACACGCATTGTCCTCGAACTGGACCATGAGCCCATCAGGTCGCCGAAAGGGCATCTTCTGCCTGACGACCACTGCGTTGACGATCTGCTTCCGCATGTCGGGGCTGCCCTTCTTCACGGTGCCGACCACGATATCCCCTAGGCCGGCGGTGGGGTACCTCCTGCGGACGCCCTTGTAGCCCAGGACGGCGATTATCTCCACCAGCTTTGCGCCCGTGTTGTCGATACAGTCCAGCCTCGCACCGCGAGGGAGACCCCTTGTCTGCTTGCCAGGTAGACCCTTCAAAACCCTACCCCCGCTTGGCTACCACCACGAAGGAAACCGTCTTCCCCAGGGGCCTACACTCCCCTATGAGGACCCTGTCGCCCAGCTTCACGTCGATGCACGGAGGTGAGTGAGCATTGTACTTCGACCGCCGCTTCTCGAGCCTCTCGTACTTAGGGATGAGCCTCTGGTAGTCCCGCTGCACCGTCACCGTCCGGTGCATCTTGTCCGAGATGACCATGCCCTCCAGGAGCTGCCCCCTGACCTTCAGGTGGCCATGGAAGGGGCACTTCGGGTCGCGGCACTCCTTCTCAGGCTGGGGCACGTCCAGCCCTGCCGCGCTCGTCTCTGCGACCATCTCTTTCACCTCGCTTTCTTCGTCCTATCCTCAGGCCTGTAGAGAAGCCGTTCTCCCTGGATGAGCACCTCTTCCCCCACTAGGAAGGCGAAGACCGACCCCTTCTTGGGGATCGTGAGCTCCCGGGTATCGACCTCGATGCGGAGGGTGTTGCGCGTCTCGTCCACCACCCGGCCCTCCAGGCCCCGGTGGCTCGGATCGGCGGCCTCCACAACCTTGGCCTTCAGGCCGATGAGCTCGTGCTTGACCAGGAATCTCCTTCGGCTCCTCCCTACATCACCTGACCTCAACGTTGTAGCCCAACTCCACCAACGTGCGTTCGACCTTCTTCTGATGCTCTCCCTGTAGCTCGATCCTGCCGTTCTTGACGGTACCGCCGGCGGCCACCCTCGTTTTCAGGGTCCGGGCGAGCTCCTCCAAGTCCACGTCGCTCGCGTCGAGGCCCTCGATGATGGTCACCACCTTCCCGTACCGTCGCTTGTCACTTGTGATGCGAATGCGCTGGGTCTCCTTGGCAATCTCCTCGCAGATGCAGAGCTCCTCGGGGAGCCCGCAGGTCGCGCAGATCGCCATCTAGTCCTTTTCCTCCTGAGTCTCTTCCTTCACGGTTTCCTTCACTCCCTCTACTTCTTCCTCTTCTGAGAGGATAGTGAGCATGCGGGAGATGTTCTTCCTGAGGGCCCGAATCTTGCCTGGGCTAGGCGGGGCGCCGCCCATGGCGGCCACACCCCTTTCGTACATCAGCTCATCCTGCAACTCCTTGAGCCTTGACCTCCTCTCCTCAGGGGCCATCTCCTTGATCTCCTGTATCCTAAGAAGCGCCATCTACTCCTCCGCCTTCTCGTCCTTGGCCTTCGAGGCGCCCTCCTTCGAGGCTGGCTCGTCCTCGGAGGGTTCTCCGGACTCCGGGGCCTCTGATTCAGCGGCGTCCTTGTCCTGCTCCGGCTCCTCAGGGAGCTCCACGTCTTCTGCGACGTCGACCTCCACGTCCTCGCCCAAATCCTTGGCCACCTTCTTGACCTTCTTCAGGGCCTTCTCGACCCTCGAGGTGGCAACCACGGGTTTCTCCTCCTTCTCCCTGGTCAGGATCCGGGCCGCCTCCTCAGCGACTGCCTCCTGCGCTTCGACCTCCGCCTCGGGGGCGACCTCCTCCACCTTGACGGGCGCCTGGATCCCGATCTCGTCGGGGAAGTTCGCCTTAGGGTCCGTAATCCAGACCGTCACCCCGATGACGCCCTTCTTCACCTTGGCGGTGGCGAAACCGACACGCACGAAGTCGTTCTTCGGCTCACCACAATACTTGATGTGTCCGGCCTTGAACTTCTGCGTGCGGTGCCTCTGGCTCGTGAGCTTCCCAGAGATCTTGATGAGGGCGCCCTTGGCCCCGGACTCCATGATGCGCCGAAGGGTGGAGTGGCCAGCTCGGCGGAAGTGCCAGCCCCGCTCCAGGGCACTGGCCAGCTTCTCCGCCATGATCTGGGCGTTGAGGGCGGGCTGACCGACCTCCTCGACCTCTATCTGAGGATTATCGAGGCTGAAGCTCCCGTCGATGTTGGCGGTCAACTCCTTGATCGAGGCCCCACGTCGCCCTATGACTATGCCGGGCCTCTCGGCGAAGAGGGTGATGCGGGTTCCCATGGGAGTCCGCTGGATGTCGAGGCCGCCGAAGCCGGCCCTTTGGGTCTCCTTCATCACGTACTCCTTCAGGAGAACCCGCTTGAGATTGTCCTCCACGATCTTCCTCTCGCCCGCCACTATTCGACCTCCTTCAGAATGACCTCGATGTTCGTGCTCTCTTTGAACCACGGGCTGCTCCGTCCATAGGCCCTGGGCCTGTAGCCCTTCGAGGGCTGTCCTGGGTAGGCCGAGATATGGAATACAACCATCGTGTCCGTGTCCAGACCCTTGTACTCGGCGTTCTGCTCCGCGCTCTCGAGGAGCGAGAGGACGTGCTCAGCAACCTTTACGGGGTATCCTCCGGGGCCCAGTCCCGGCCTGTGAGCCACGGCCTTCTTGTATCGCCGGTAGGGGATAGCCCTTCGCTTCTCGATGACGCCCTCCAGTAACTCCTTCGCGGCGTCCAGTGGCTTCCTGCGAATTGCTCGACAGACCTCTCGGGCCTTCCTAGGCGAAATGGGGAGCTCCCGTCCGTAGGCCTTTGCCGTTGTTTCCTCGTCCACAACCAGAGAGTACCCCATTTCTCACCCCTATTTCAGCGGCAGGAACTTGGAGGAACGTGTAGCGCCCACACCGGGTCCCGAGTGCTTCACGGGCTTCCTGGTGAGGGCGAACTCCCCCAAGTAGTGGCCGACCATCTCCGGCCTGATCTCGAATCTGATGAAGTCCTTTCCATTGTGGACGGCCACCTCCCTCCCAATGAAGTGCGGGAGGATGGGGATGTCCCGGCGGTGCGTCCTCACCACCTCCTCCTCCGAGGACTGGAGCTTCTCCACAACGGTGCGGTGTTCGTCTGAGAGTCCCCTGGAGAAGGTCCTCCTGATGCGTGCAGGCATGAGCTCGACCACCTGATCCACGCTCATCTCCCTCAGCTCTTCCACGCTGTATCCCTGATAGGTGAACTCCCGCTTCCTCCGGGCCTCCGCTGCCCCGGCCCTCTTCCTGGCGCGGCGTCGGGCGGCCCTCGCCGTCCCGGTTCCTCTCTTGGGCATCTACTTCTTCCTCCTCTTCTTCTTGGGTGATAGCCGCCCGACCTTTCTCCCCGGCGGTGCATGTCGGGAGACCGTGCTCGGTCGTCCCACGTGCTGGTGTGCCCCCCCACCATGGGGATGGCTGACGGCGTTCATGGCCACACCCCTGACCTTGAAGGGCTCCCTCCCTGTGCTACGGAGGGCCTTGATCTTCTTCCCCGCCCGGGCGAAGGGCTTGTCCCGGTGGCCCGAGCCGGCGACGACGCCAATCTGGGCTCTGCACTGGGGATCGAGGGGCTTGTACTTTCCCGATGCCATCTGAAGCGTCGTCTTCGCTCCCTGGCTCACGATAAGCGCCGAGGCGCCGGACGCCCTGCAGAGCCTGCCACCTCCGCCTGGCTTCGTCTCCACGTTGAACACCAGAGTGCCCTCTGGCAGCTGGCCAATCTCCATCACGTTTCCCCGCTCCACAGGACCGAGGCCGATGGTGACCTCCTGGCCTTCGAACATCCCGTCAGGGGCGATCAGGAGGTACTCCTCCTGGTCGAACTTCACGCGGGCCAGCGGGGCCGACCTTCCCGGGGCGTGGATGAGCTCTTCGACCACGCCCTTGGCCCTCTTCAAAGGTGGGAAGGAGACGGCGCCGGCATGCCTATGGCTCGGAGACCTGAAGGTGGGTGAGCCCCTTCCCCTGCGCTGAGCTATGATGTTCTTACCCATGGCATCCCCTAGAACACGCCTATCCTGGCGCCGATGTCCTCGGCGGAGTAGCCCTCTTTGAGCTTGATGATGGCATGCTTTCCGTCCTTCTTCATATGGGTGGTGACCATTTCTACTTTGGCCTCGAAGAGCTCCTCGAAGGCGCGCCTTATTTCGGGCTTCGTGGCGTCCCTCTTGACAACGAACTCTAGCTTGTTCCCGTCCTTGAAGTCCTGGGCAGCAGTGCCCGAGAGTAGGTTCAGGGACTTCTCCGTCACGATGGGGTAGAGGAGGATGTCGTGGGGACTGCTCACATCTGCCAACGACCCACCTCCTCGAAGGCTTCCTTGCTGAAGAGCGTCAGGCGACCGGGCAGGCCCCCTGGAGCGAGGGTCTCGGCGTTCAGACCAGTCGGGCTCGTGACCTCGACGCCCGGGAGATTCCTGAAGGCCTTGGCTCCTGGACATCCCGCGGTCATGACCACCAGCGGCCCCTTCTTCCTTCGATATCGACGGCCCCTCATCTTGCCCTTTCCGGCCCTCACCTTCTTGACCTCGGCCCGCTCGACATCCTCGTAGAGGCCCAAAGAAGTGAGGAGTTCCACGGCGTCCGAGGTCCGTTCGATCTCCTCCACCTTACCGTCCACGACCACCGGGACGGAGACGTGATCCTGGAAGCGGTGACCCCGCAGGGCCACAAGGCTTGGGTCCGCGGTGGCGGCCAGGGCCGACAAGCGGGCCAGCTTCCTCTCCTTCTTGTTGAGCTTCTTCTCCCAAACGCGATCGGGTCTCGGCGGGTGGGCCCTCCTGCCTCCAACGGTCCCAGGGGCCTGGGCCGCCCGGCGGCTGTTCTTGAGCCTCGGAACCCGTGAGACACCCCGACCCTTGCCCCACCACGAGACGGCGTGACGCAGACCCGAGCTTGGGGCGGGTCCATAGGACTGGCGCCTATTGGCCTGGAAGGCGGCCACGGCGCGCTTGATGAGGTCGGGGCGCACTTCAAAGACGAAGGCCGGGGGGAGGTCGATGGACCTCTCCGGCTTCCCCTTAACTGAGTAGAGGTAGACCTGACCTTTCTTCCGCTTCGGGAGCTTGGGTTTCTTCTCCTCTACCTTCTCCTCCTCCTCGATGACCAGATACTCCTCTGACCCGAGGTGGTCAATGAGGCGCTCCCTGAGTTCGGCGACTACGCCCGAGGAGTCGAGGTCGAGAGCCTCGCACCACTCTTGGAGCTGCGCCTTCCGAGCCTTGCGGACGTCCTTGGGCTCGATCTCCGGTAGCTTCCTCTTCTCGGGCTTCTTCGCCATCTAACCACCCTGTTTCGACGTCAAGGAGACGTAGGTCAGCTCTGGCTCTTCCACTAGCTTCACCCTAGCAGCCCTCATGGGATCCCTGAACCGAACGAGCCGCTTGCAGGGCCCCGGTATGGACCCCTTCACGAGGATGTATGTGTTCTTCACGTCTCCATAGCGAAGGAAGCCACCCTGCGGGTTGATCTCCGCACCATCGTCTCCGATCTTCACAATGAGCTTGTTGTACTCGGTCCTCTGATGGTAGCCCACCTGGCCCGCCTGGGGCACCGTGGGCCGCGTGTAACCGGGTTTGAAGGTCCCCAGGGTCCCCACGCGCCGCCTGATCTTGCTGTCCTTGTGACTGAGAATCTTGATGCCCCAACGCTTCACGGCGCCCTGGAAGCCCTTGCCCTTGGTGATGGCGGCCACGTCCACCAGCTGGCCCTCCTGGGCGAAGTCCCGTAGTGTCACCTCGGAGCCCAGAACCGACTTGCAGTACTCCAATCTCTCATCGATGGTGGCTCCCCCCACACGGGTCTCCATGAGATCGGGCACCTTCTTGGGGAGCCCTGGGACGCGTTCAGGCTGGGTATGGGAGAGGACCCGGACCTCCTCTACCTGAGCGGCATCTACCTCGGCCCAGCGCTTCGCGGGATCCCTGCCCTTCGGAAGGGGCATCCTCCCCGCTAGACCGCTGTTGATGTCTCTGGCCCATATCTCGCTGAGAGCCCTGAGTCCCTCTGCACCGTTCCCGTAGAGTCTCACGGCGGCGACCCGCATGGGCGGGGCCTCCACCACGGTGACGGGGACCTGGACCTCCTGCCCAGCCGTCGTGCTATGGGGGTTGAAGTCCACCATGAGCACATGAGTCATGCCCGCCTTGTAGCCCGCAAAGGACTGCAGCCTAGGGCCTTCGCTGGACTCGGGCCACGAGCTGAAGTGGGGGACCTCCTTCGTCGCTCGCTTCCGAGGCGAGTACGCCATGGAGCCGTGCCTGGGCCTGTTCACTCTAGGCATCTGCTATCTCCGCTTGAGGAAGGCGTGGCCTTTCCTGGCAGGGTCGTGACGCCTCTTGGGGCGCATAAGGGGGGCGCCGCAAGGCTGGGGTTATCTCCCATGGGCGTCTGACCTTGCTGCCCGTTTTGAACCTCCGCGGCTATATAACCGTTTCCCAGACAGTATTCAGCGTAGACTGCCCGCGCCGAGGCGCAGGGCCTTCGGTGGAGTCACCTGCGTTTCGGCCTACGCGGGCGTCCGCTCGTTCCTCTGAGCCAAGTATGGGCTTGCTGCAGGACTCGAGCATGCGCCTCGTACTAGTACCTGCGTCGGCCCTGGGACCGTCCTCGGCTCTCTCGCCTCTGGCCGCCCCCTCCGTAGGAGCCGGAGTGACGTCCCCCACGTCGCGAGCTGTAGCGATCCGTTTCGTACTCCCGCTCCGACAGGTCAACGTCGGTCCTGACCTCCTGGATGTCTTCCTCCGATGTCTTGAAGGAGCCGTACTTCCCCACGTTCAGGCGCATATGCCCCCGGACGAGAGATACGTATCCGTTGTCGATCTCGAGGACATCGTCCTCGGCAACCTGGTCGATTTGATCGTCCCAGAGGGTCATCGTCACGACGGCCGTCTCATCTCCCACCACGGCCTCCACTAGGTCACGCGAGCCGCCATACTTCGAGTCGATGGTCTTCCGGTCCCCCATGCTGAGGACCTTCACTAACAAGTTCACCTGCTTCGTACTAGGTGTCAATTCGTCTACCTTAGCTAGGGATCTTTCTTCCATAGTTTCACTTCTCTTTCTGGACAAATCAGGTGGTCTCGGGTCAAACGGCTTCGGGTCAGTGGGCCTGAAGGGCCTGGCGAAAACTCCTGCTTGCCGCTGAGCTAACGACTACCCTGTACTATTTAAGGGTATTCAGGTCGGTATCGAGGCGCACCATCGGATCGGGCCTCGAAGGACCTGGCCGGGGCGGGGCCTCGTCTCGCGGCTACGGTGATAGGCCTAGCTGCGCCATGAACCCGAGCATGTCGAAGTACTCGTAGACCTCAGTGACCTTTCCGCTCTGGACGCGATAGACGGTGGCGGACGACATCTTGACGTGCTTGTTCGTGGGAGGAATCTCCTCTCCCTCCGGGCCAGGCAAGGGTCCCGTGTGAGTGCCCGCGATGGAGTACTGCCCGCACACCCACTCCCCCTGGGCGAAGAGTCGCTCTGCCTTTACGGTCATGTCCGGAAAGCCGTTCACGAAGCCTCCATACCACTGCTTGATTGAGTCCCGTCCTCGGATTGGGTCTGGACTGTCCGGGGCATAGAGGGTCACGTCCTCCGCATGCACGTTGGCGAACGTGTCCATATCCCGCGCATTCAACGCGGTTTCTACTACTTCCACTACCTCTAGATTGTCACTCTCAGCCATGCTAATCCCGATTCGATTAGACCACCGCGCTATTTGAGGTAGCGCCATTCGGGGCTTCCCCCGTAGGCGAGAGCCCTTTGCCCATGGTCCACGAACCGCATCGATAGCGGAGTACAAGAGACACGCCATGTCATAGCAAGGCATTTATACCGACGTAACTCTCCCGGGCATCATGGAGTCAAGGGGGGAGGTTAGCACAGCTGCTTTGCGCTCCGGAGGCATGGCTGGGATTCTGGCTGGCGTGTTCGTCATCGTCGGCGCGATCTTGATTGCGCTGCGCCCGCCGCCATCCACACTGGGCGAAATCCTCGGGGAGCTCTTTCCTCAGAACCGAACTCTCGTTGCCGCGGGCACCTATGTCACCCTCGCAGCCCTCCTCCTGGCCGTCCCGTTCCTCGCATCGCTGTACTGGAAACTGCGAGGAACGGATCGAGCCCTTGCCCAACTCGGCCTCGGTGCCTCGCTCCTCGCCATCCCGCTCCTCATCTTCTTCTTGGCCGCCGACTATGCAGTCACTTCCTCGCACTCCTTTCTGTACGGACAAGCGCTTGCAGACGACCCCACATCTCCTCTGAGAGCGGGGGACGCGGGTCTGGTGCTTGTCGCCTACTGGACGGCGACCAGCCTGATCAGCACCGTGGCCCTCGCTGCGTCGCTCTTATTGGGGCTGGGCGTTGCGTTCTTTGGAATCGCCATGCGGGAAAGCGCCGATTTCTCGAAGGGATTCATGTGGCTCAGCGTGGCGCTGGGAATTCTCGTGATCCTCTTCGCGTTCCTTAACCTCGACCTTCCCGCTGCGTTCCTGGGAGGCGCCCTCGCTGTAGCCGCCTTCGCTCTAGTTCTCGGATGGAAGATCTACACGCTCGCGGGAACCACCTAGGAGTGAAAGCTCCAGATTCTGCCGAAAGGTAACCATCGCGGTTAGGTCCTCCGCGTGCACGTTGGCAACCGTGCCCCTATCCCGCTCATTCAAGGCGTTTTCCACCGCTTCCACCAGCTTCAGATTGTCATTCTCAGCCATGTAAATCCCGAGTGGCCAGACCACCGGGCTTTTTGAGGAGGCGACCTTCCATGGCTCTCCCAAGGCGAGTAACCATTGCCCGCTCGGGGACAAGACGCAGCTCGCCATCATCGTCCTCGCGGCGACCGCCGTTGCCCCCGTGTCTGTCTTCCTGGGGGCGAGCCTCGCTCTGGTCCTCATGGTGACCCTCAGCGCGGTGATCGGGACGACTCTGGCGAAGTGCCTCCGCAAGGATTGGTTGCGGTTCATCGCCAGCGGGCTCTTCGTCGCCGTGGGGGTCTACCTGATCCTCGAATCGTTCCTGCTGTGAAGGACCGCCCGAGCTGCCCGGCAGGCTCGCTGCAGGTGTCTCCCGTTCTGGAGTGAATCCCTGGTGACCCGACCCAAGAGGGCGATGGTCGACCCCTTCCCTCCTGTTTTGCTTATTCTCCAGGGCGGGACCCAGAACGAAGAACACGAGGAAGAAACCGTCCCGTTCTTCCCATGTACTCCCGATAACGCGCCCCGAACCCCTCCTCAGAGGACAGGAGTTCCTCCTCTCGCCTCGCCCGATAGCCTGCGATGGCCACGACGATCAACCAGTTGAGCACGAGGAGAAGATGGAGCAACAGAAGCGTGACGGAGAGGGACAGCAGGATGATCGCCGTATAGGCCGGATGGCGGATTCGTGCGTAGGGCCCCGTGGTGATCAGCTCGTGATCCTTCGCCACAACAATCTCGCTACGCATGTGGCGACCGAGGTGGCGGACGCTCACCAAGGCCAGCCACCCTGCGGCGAAAAACAGGGCCAGACCGATACCTTGAACCAGTGTCTCGCCCGGAAACGACAGGTTGAGGACCGTCCCAGTGATCGTCTCTGGCAATAACACGGCCAAGAATAGCGCCGGAATGGACACCAGATTCACGATGGGCCAGGCTAGTCGCAGCCCCCGGGGGAGCTGCCGTTCCGCCACCTTTTCGAACGTCTTGGCGCGTGCGTAGCGAGCTGACGAGACCAGAAGAAAGACCGCCGTCCCCACCCACAGGGCGAGCATGATTCCGGCAAACAATCGCAGGGTGGGGACATCAAACATAACAGGGTCGAAAGGCCCATTTCGGCTTAACCTTTTGTCGACCGGGAACCTCGGGGAATCGTCTCAGATTCCAGTCCGAAGGAGGCACCGGGCGCTGAAAACTCCCTCGGCCGCTGTCTTCCCGGCCCCATGACGTCATGGTGGGGTGTTCCACCATCAAGCCTCGACAAACCGCGCCAGCTGAGCCTTCCCGAGGAATCTCTTACCGGAACTCCTCCATGATGCTTTTGTAGTTCCACTTGCCCGGCGTGAGATCCTGGAATACGGGGGGCGCTTCGATGTTCTTCAGGACCCGTTCCTCGTACGTTCGTGGCGGTTCTTCTGCCTGGTAGATCCGACCCACAGGGATCTTCTCCGAAGTCATGAGGACCTCCATGGCGGCGTGCCGATTCCGAAAGTCGTGGCCCTCCTCAGCTAGCCTTCGGATATTCTGTCGGAACCACGCGTACGTGTTGATCTTGTTGAATGTCACGCAGGGACTAAGGTCGTCCACCAGCGAGAATCCTGGGTGCTGTATGGCCGCCTCCAGGGTGGCCACGGTGTCCTTCATGTCGCCCGAGAAGGAGCGCGCCACGAAGGTGGCTCCCGCAGTCAGAGCCAGGGCGCAACCGTCGATGGCGTGTTCCTGGGATCCCTCGGGGGAGGTACCGGAAAGATAGCCGAGGGAGGCCGTGGGCGAGTACTGACCCTTGGTCAGACCGTAGACCTGGTTGTTCATCACCACCATGGTGAGGTTCACGTTCCGGCGGACGGCGTGGATAAAGTGCCCCATTCCGATGGCGTACGCGTCTCCGTCCCCCGTTGCGACCACGACGGTCAACCGAGGGTTGGCGATCTTGATGGCACTGGCAACTGGCAGCGGTCTTCCGTGAATCGTGTGGAAGCCGTAGGACCGGAAGTAGTCCGTAATCTTGCTGGAACATCCGATCCCCGTCACGAGGACGACGTCCTTGGGCCGCAACTCGAGGTTCACCATGGCTCTCTTAAGAGCGCCATTCAAGCCGAAGTCCCCACAACCCGGACACCAGGTCTCCGTGCGGGCGTTGAAATCGGCGACGACGAGGTCATAGGCGGAATTCATCTACCGCCCCTCCTTCACACCGTTGACCACATCAGCGGGACTGAAGAGCTTGCCATCGTACCGCCTGATAGTGGAGACAGGGATTCCGGGGGCGATCAGGCTCGGTAGCAGAAACGATAGCTGTCCGCTGTAGTTGTGTTCCACCACGAAAAGGTGGTCCAGATCGCCCAGGAGCCCCGTTACCTCGTCCCCAAGAAAGGGCCAGAGGGTCCGCAGCTGCACGTACTTCGCTGCAATCCCTTCCGAGCCGAGGGTTTCCATGGCCTCCAAAATCGCCCCTGTGACGTAACCAAACCCGAGGAGAGCCACACTCGCCGTCGGATTGCCATGGAGCACGGGAGCCGGTAAGTACGGTCTCGCCGTCTCCATCTTCATCATTCGCTTCTCCATCATGGCCTTTCGGAGGGTTGGATCCTCGGTGGTGTACCCCTCCTCGTCGTGCTCCACGCTGGTCGTCACGTGGATCCCACCCTCAAGGGATGGAATGGGCCGGGGGGAGATGCCATCCTCCGTCAGCCGATATCGGAGGAGGTTGCCGCCATCGGCGGCCAGCGATCTCTCGACGGCTTCCAGCAGAAGCTTCCCCCGATCCACCTGGACGCGCGACAGGTCAAGGCGGGGGATTGTCTGCTTGTTCTGGCAGAGGGCCTGTTCCGTCAAGAAAATCACGGGGAGCTGAAACCTCTCTGCCAGGTTGAAAGCCTCCGCTATCAGGTAGAAGGCCTCCTCGATGCTCCCCGGGGACAGGACGATCCGAGGAAAGTCGCCGTGGCCACCGAAGAGGGCCTGCTTGAGATCCCCCTGCTCGGTCTTCGTGGGCATGCCTGTCGAGGGCCCTGCGCGTTGGCCGTGGAACAGGACGAGGGGGATTTCCGCGATTCCCGCCATGCTGATGGCCTCCGTCATGAGGGCGGCACCGGGTCCAGAGGTTCCCGTCATCGATCTCAGGCCCGCGTAGGAGGCTCCGATGGCCATGGTCACCGCGGCGATCTCATCCTCCGCCTGGACCACGACGCCGTTGTAGTCTAGCAGGTGTTCGGCCAACCATTCCATCGTTTCCGTAGCGGGTGTGATGGGGTATCCGGCGTAGAAGCGGCAGCCTGCGACGAGAGCCCCGTACGCGATGGCTGCGTCCCCCATCACCAAGAGCCGCTCCTCGTGTTCACGCTTCCTGAGGACGTAGTCATCCACCTTCTCCAGTTCCTTCGCGGCGTACTGGGCCCCCAAGGAGATGGCCTGGCGGTTCCGCTCCAGTATCTCAGGCCCCTTGCGCGCGAACTCCTCTGCGACGATCTCCTGGATGAGGCCCTCGTCCATCTTAAGCAGACCGGCCAGGACGCCCAGGGAGACGGTGTTCTTGAAGATCTCAGCCCGGGCCCCGCCCAGATTCTCCGTCGCCATCCGCTTCATTGGGACTT
>CAYFYA010000004.1:0-116347 GCA_964347325.1 uncultured Methanomassiliicoccales archaeon
CCCGCCGTAACGGCGGGACGTGAAGCAGGTCTACCTATGGGGCGTGCAGATCGTTCTTCGTCGAGCACACTTTTTATTTGTCCAACTCTAGCGGGAGCTACGTCAGGAGCTCGTCCGCCTGCTCCGGCTTGACGGCGACGACGCCCCTTCCGCCACAGACCAGGATGGGCCTCTTGATGAGCCCGGGATGCTCCGCCATCAGCTCGAGGATCTCCTCATCGGATCGCAGGCTGTTCCTCAAGTCGAGCTCGCGGTACATCCGATCTCTCGGCCTGAGGAGCTCGCCGGGGGACTTCCTGATCTTGGCGAATAGCTCACGGAGCCCCTCCACGGTGAGGTCCGCCTCGAAGAGCTCGACGGTCTCGAACTCCACGTTTCTCTCGCGGAGATAGTCGAGGGCCCGAGCGCAGGTCTTGCACCCCTTCCGGATGTAGGCGGTGATCTGTTCGGCCATGCTTGGCGAAGGGCCTTGGCTCTAATGAAGCTGGACCGGGGCGAGGTAGGAGTCGCGCCAACTACGTCTGGGTGGCGTCTTTCGAGGCCGGTGACTCGCTACTCCCGGAGCAGGGGTGGAGGACTCTCCTCCATTGGCGCCTCCTCGGGGGGAGCGGGAGGTCTCCGAATCTGCAAGGGCCCGCCCTTCCACAGCTTGATGACCAGGGTGATGACGAAGGCGCCTATGAGGCCGAGCAGCACCCACAAGTGGAGCGAGTAGGGCGGGGCTGCGTAGTCCAGGAATCCCGCGGCTAAGGGGTTGGCGTCTTGATCATCGGGAATGCCATCGTTGTCGTCGTCCGGGTCTACCGCATCGTG
This sequence comes from uncultured Methanomassiliicoccales archaeon, assembly GCA_964347325.1. GTDB lineage: Archaea > Thermoplasmatota > Thermoplasmata > RBG-16-68-12 > JAJISG01 > JAJISG01. The sequence goes on from CAYFYA010000004.1 coordinate 814, forward strand.
CAATCCATCAGCGTCGTTGTCGGCCGTCATGTGAATCCTGACGGTGTCATTGCCGCTGAAGGTAGCGGCCGTGGTGCTGTTGAAGGGTCCCCACTCCGCCACGACGGTCTGGACTGAGGGACCTGCGAAGGACGTGCCACCCGCGTATGAGATGATGACGCCGGGGACGTACTGTCCCGTTACCTTTCCAGTACTATCAGTGACGGAGATGAAGCTCTGTACACCGAACTGGTCCAGAGCGTATACCACGATCCCAGCTTGTGCTGGCGTATCCACGCCCTTGCCGATGAACACCTCGACATCCACGTTCCAGAGGACGCGTATGAATTGGTCCCAGTCGTTGGCTACGCCGGTCGAGATGGAGTCAATGTAGTAGAAATTCATCGTCACGGGTCCGAAGCCTGCGTAGACGTCGCCGAGGCTGCCCGGCGCTGCCTGGAAGCTGGAGGTCCTGACGTCCACCTGGACGATGGCGCCGAAGTTTGATCCCATGAAGAAGGCGTAACCTCCCCAGTCGCCGAAGTCGATGACCTGCGTGGTCTGGATGTCGATTGGTAGCAGTCCTTGGCCCGGCTGGTTGATGAACAGGAACCCGCGGTGGTTGTTTCGGAAGGTGCTGCCCATGATCCGAACGTTCATGATGTCGGCGGCGTGGCCGACGGGGAAGTCCAGCGTGACTCCGAAGGCCGTGTCCACCACGTTGAGCCCGGTGATGTCCACGAGGACCGTGGCACCGAAGCCGGACGTGCCGTAGAAGTAGATGCCGTGGAGGCCGCTGTCCAGCACGTTGTTGGAGATGTCCAGGTCCACCAGGGAGCGGTACCATCCGTTGCTGCCCGCGTCGAAATATATGAGACCAGCGCTGAAGAAGGACTCCTGGGCGGCGTCGATGACGTTGTCCTGGATATTGATGAAGGCCGCTGCCCGATAGACCTCGTAGATGTAGATTCCGTACTCCCGGACGTCGAGGATGTCGTTGTTCACGATGTTCAGGGTCGTGTCCCCGGAGCTGTAGGCGGGGTAGCCGACGTAGATGCCCCGCCCCGCTCCCGTGATGGTGTTCGAGGTTATGTCCACGGTGGCAGTCTGATCCTGGAAGGCGTTGAGGTAGATGGCAATGGCGGTTTCCCCGTTGACGATGTTGGACCGGACGATGACCCGTGAGTTGGTGGTGTCGTGGGAACCGAGTTGGATACCGGTCCCCGTCACGTCCGTCAAGACGTTGTTCTCGACGAGGACGGAGTTCGATAGGTCGTAGTCGTTTATCGACCCCAGGTAGAGGCCGTTGGGGGCGTCCGTAATGGTGTTCCCCGAGACGTCGAAGTCTGCGGAACTCTGAGACAAGGAGAGCCCGTTGAAGTCCGTAGCGTACAGGACCCAGTTCCCGATCCCGTCGGCGTTGTTCCCGCTGAAAGTGAAGGACAGGTCCGCCGCGCTGTCAACACCTCCGGGCATATAGAGGCCATAGCTGGAGCCGCCGCTGAAGTCGTTACCTGAAACGCCGACAGTCACGGTGGAGAAGCTGCTCACCGAGAAGAGGTAGATGGCGTAGCTAGATAGGTTCAGGAAGTTGTTGGAGGCGACATTCAGGTCGAAGCTTCCCGGATAGGAGGTCGTGTAGGATGGCGTGCTGGAGAAGTAGACCCCTGTATCCATCCACGCCATGTCTGTGTTCTCGAAGGTGCTGCCGGTGATGTCGATATCGACGGTCCGGAAGCCGCTGATGGAGGAGCTGAAGTAGACGGCGTAGTCGTCGAGGTTCTCCGCGGTGTTCCCATCCACTAGGAGGACGAAACTCGCGGGCAAGGACCAGTCATCGAACCGGAACTGCGGGAGGTAGACTCCGTAGTCCAGGGTCGTGAAGGTCCGGGTGTTCCGGAAGACGTTACCGCTTATGCTCACGCTGACGTCCTTGAACCCATCGGTCGATGATGCGGCGATGTAGAAGGCTGCCACGTCCAGGTCGATGACGGTGTTGCCCTCGACGGCCAGAACGTACTGGCTGTCCTCGGTGTCCAACCCGTAGTAGGGGGCCCAGAAAGTGTAGACCCCGTAGTCCATAATGACGGAGTCTGTGTTCTGGAACAGGTTGTCGGAGACGGTCAGGGTGACGTTCCTAATGTCCCACACCTGGTCGAAGTAGACACCCGTCGAAACGAGGTCGGTGAACTCGTTCCCGGTGACCTGGAGGGTGAACCTCTGATCGGCACTGGAGAATCCCCAGAAGTCGTCGAGGTAGACACCATACGACCTACCCCCGAGGCCAATGAAGGTGTTCCCGCTAATCTCCAGCGCGGTCTCCTGGAAGTAGTAGACATCGAAGGGCATGTAGACGCCGTAGGAGTCGAAGCTGCTGTTCAGCCAGTTGTCGTTGAAGGTGAATCTAAAGGTGTTCCCCTCGTCCAGATCTCCGAGGTTCGTGCCCGAGAAATAGACGGCCCGGTTGGAGGCGTTGAAGGTGCTGGACTCCACGGTGAGGTCGAAGTCCGCCAGCTGGAGGGAACCGAACAGGACGGCGGCCGACCCGTAGCTGGAGAAGTCGCATCCCGAGATCTGAAGGGTGAGGCTCGTGTCGATCATCGAGGAGAAGTACATTCCGTAGGAGCCAACGTTGGCGATGGTGCACCCCGTGAACGAGAGGTCGTAGGAGGCGACGGCGGAGCTGGAGACGTAGACGCCGTAGAGCGTGATGTCGGTGATCTGAGCGTTGCTGACGGGGACGGAGACGCCGTTGAAGGTCACCCCGACCCAGGCGTATTCGATGATGACGTCATCCAGGATGGAGTTGCCCAGATCGCCGTTGAAGATCAACCCGTCCCAGGCACCTGGAAAGGGATCTGTGAAGTTGGATGTGAATCGAATCACCCCCGCTCCCGCGGCGTCGCCGTCCGCCACCAGAGCGCCATCGAAGACCGTGATGTCGTAGAAGCCGTTGAAGCGCACCTCCACCCCTGGATCGATGGTGAGGGTCGCGCCGCTCGTGATAGTTATGTCTCCTTCCACCCAGATGGGGCTCATGGCCTGGGTCCACGTCGTGTTCGCGGTTATTAAACCGGAGACTGGTGTGTCGGCCACGGCGGGACCGCTCGCCAGGGAGAACAGTACCAATACGCCCATCAGGCCTAGGCCCAGGATGGCGAGCTTTCTAAGCGATTTCCGAAGAAGGACTTCAGTCAACCGTACGGGCTCATAATCAACAGTGGATCGAGCCATCTACTTCCCTCAGGAGCTTTCATTCCGGCACTTTTGGTGCCGAGTTACCTCTGCTGGCGGAATGTCCCTTATTTCTGGATTTCGGGGTGATTACCAAACTCGAGAAAGACGTCCTTTGCACCGTGCGGGTTCATCGACCTCCTGGGCATGAGGGAGAGTGAGGAACGATGGGGCCGCCCAGATTTGAACTGGAGTCTCCAGCTCCCGAAGCTGGAAGGATCGACCAAGCTACCCTACGGCCCCGGTCCCAGGCTCTATTCTAGGCGGGGGCTAAAAGGCTTCCATCCCATTTGGAGACCGGGTGGATTGGGTGAGGCGTGGCCTGAGAGGCACCTGCCCATCCCCGCAGTGAGGGTGACGATTACTGCGCAAAGGCCATATGTCGCATCTTCGATGTATCCCCGAAGTCGCTTGGGCTGGTGGGAATGAGTCTTTCGATCTTGCCGAGGGTCCTTGTATACACGGACGGGGCTTCCAGGGGAAACCCCGGCCCCGCCGCCATCGGCATCGTCTTCTGCGACCAATACGAAAAGGTCCTGGCCGAGCACAGGCAGACCATAGGGCGGGCCACCAACAACGAGGCGGAGTACAGGGCGGTGATCCGAGGCTTGGAGCTAGCCACCCGCTACACACGGCAGGAGGTAGAGTGCTACATGGATAGCCAGCTGGTCTTCTCTCAGCTGACCGGCGCCTTCAGGACCAAGGAGCCTAGGATGGCGAGGCTGGCGGACACCGTCCGTCGCAGCGCAGAGAAGTACTCCAAAGTTACGTACCGCCAGGTCTCCAGAGGGCACAGGAAGATCCGCAGGGCCGACGAGCTGGCCAACCTAGCCCTCAACGAGAGGTATGGCCGCGGGTGATTTCGCGGATTGACGATATCCACTTCGACAAGTTTAAGTAAACCTCCGGTCTTGGCGCCAGGGAATGGAGACTTCTCTCCCGGAGAAGATTGCTGGCGAGATAACACTCTCCGATAGTCCAGGGAGAACCCTGCGGAAGTGGCGAGAAGAGCTCAAGATATCCCAGAAGGAGCTAGCAACCTTCCTCAAGATGTCCCCCTCCGTCGTGAGTGACTACGAGTCGGGTCGCCGGAGGTCCCCGGGGATTAGGACCGTAAGGAGGATGGTGGAGGCCCTGCTGGAGATAGACCGCAGATCGGGGCGAGGTCTGACCAAGAAGTACGTGGTGAACCTCCACGAGGCCATCCCCAGCATGGGGGAGTTCCTGGAACCCGTCCCGGCATCGGAGTTTGTGGCCGTCATCGAGGGAAAGGGCCTTACCCCGACCGACCCTGGCCGGCGCCCTATCCACGGCTACACGGTCATAGACAGCCTCAAGGCCATCGCCACTCTGGACGCTAGCGACTACCCCAGGGTGTACGGGTGGAGCAGCGAGAGGGCACTCCTCTTCACGGGGGTGAAGTACGGGCGTTCTCCCATGGTGGCCGTTAGGACCCATTTCCTGAAGCCCGCTATGGTGGTGTACGTGCAGCCTGCCAATGTGGACGAGCTCGCGCTGAAGCTTGCCCAGATCGAGAACGTCATTCTGGTGGCCACCTACATGGAGCCCCAAAAGCTTATGGAGAGATTGGAGAACTTAACGCGTAAGGTCAGGGCTTCCCACGTCGGAAGCAGGTGACATCATGACAGCAGGAATAGTGAGCTACGGGGGGTACGTGCCCCGCTACCGCATAGCGCCCGAGGAAATAGCCCGGGTATGGGGTGCCGATGGCAAGGCCATCGCCCGCAACCTAGCCATCAACTCCAAGAGCGTTCCGGGACCCGATGAGGATGTCATAACCATCAGCGTGGAGGCCGCTAGGGAGGCCATGAACAAGGTGAAGATCAACCCCAAGGAGATTGGAGCCGTGTACGTGGGTTCCGAGAGCCACCCCTACGCCGTGAAGCCAACAGCAACCATCGTCGCGGAGGCCATCGGCTCCGCGCCTGATCTCACGGCCGCCGACTACGAGTTTGCATGTAAGGCGGGTACCGCCGCCATCCAGACCTGCATGGGCCTCGTGTCCTCGGGGATGATGAAGTACGGGATGGCCATCGGCTCCGACACGTCTCAGGGAGCGCCCGGCGACGCCTTGGAGTACTCCGCTTCCGCAGGCGGGGCCGCCTTCGTCATCGGCACGGAGAACACCATCGCCACCATCGACCACACGAACTCCTTCACGACGGACACGCCCGACTTCTGGCGTCGGGAGGGGCAGCAGTACCCCAGCCACGGAGGGCGCTTCACCGGAGAGCCTGCCTACTTCAAACACGTCCTACGGTGTGGACAGAAAATCTTTGAGCAGATGGAGACGGAGGCTTCCGACTATGACTACGCCGTATTCCACCAGCCCAACGGGAAGTTCCCTGCCAAGGCGGCCAAGATGTTGGGATTCGGCCCTGAACAGGTGAAGACCGGCATGCTGGTAACCGAGATCGGCAACACGTACTCTGGTGCCGTCCTGCTGGGCCTCTGCGCCATCCTGGACGAGGCCAAGGTGGGGCAGCGCATATTCATGGTCGGCTACGGCTCAGGCGCAGGCTCCGACGGCTTCGATCTCACCGTGACCGACGCCATCGAGAGCATACCGCGCCAACCCTCTACCCACCTCTGGAACACCATTGCCGGAGGGACTTCCCTCGACTACGCCACGTATGCAAGGTATCGTGGCAAGATCATCCTCAGGTCGGGTGGTTGAGATGCGAGAAGTCGCCATCATAGGCATTGGGGATACCCAGTTCGGGGAGCTGTGGGATCGCTCCTTCCGGGACCTGGGAATCGAAGCCGGATTGAAGGCTCTTGAGGACGCTGGGGTTGGAGCGGAGGACATCGACGCCCTCTACGTCGGCAACATGTCTGCTGGGAAGTTCATCGACCAGGAGCATATCTCCGCCGTAGTCGCCGACTACGCGGGCCTGGCGGACCAACATCCCCCGACCTTCCGTGTGGAGGGTGGAGGGGCCTGTGGGGGCCTCGCCCTGACCTGCGGGTTCACCGCCGTCGCCTCCGGTCTCTACGACGTGGTGGTCGTCGGTGGTGCAGAGAAGATGACGGACGTCGGCGACGATGAGGCCAAGCGCATTCTCTCCTCCACAGCGGACCAGGAGTGGGAGACTGTCTTCGGCGCGTCGTACGCTTCTTTGTATGCCATGGTCGCCCGCCGCCACATGCATGAGTACGGTACGACGCGGGAGCAGATGGCGGCTGTGGCCGTGAAGAACCACCAGAACGGGTCGAAGAACCCCAATGCCCAGTTCCGACGGGCGATCAGCATGAAGGCCGTGTTGGGATCTCCCTGGGTGGCAGAGCCCTTGGGTATGCTTGATTGTGCGCCGCTGTCCGACGGGGCAGCCTCCCTGGTTCTCTGCCCCCTAGAGAAAGCCAGGAAGTTCACCGACACCCCCGTCAGGATCGCGGGCATAGGCGTTGCCAGCGACACGATCGCCCTCCACGACCGCCGCAGCCTGACCACCATGGACTCCACGGTGATCGCGGGGAAGCGGGCTCTTCACATGGCCAAGACCACGCCCGCGGATATCCAGCTGGCTGAGGTGCACGACAACTACACCATCTCTGAGATCCTGGCCATCGAGGACCTGCGATTGGTGAAGAAGGGCAAGGGCGGCCCGGCGACAGAGGAGGGTGTGACCGCCCTGAACTCCAAGGTCTCCGTGAACCCCTCGGGAGGGTTGAAGGCTCGCGGTCAGCCCGTGGGCGCCACGGGTATCGCTCAGGCCGTCGAGGTGACGCGTCAGCTCAGGGGTGAAGCAGGGGACCGACAGGTCAACGGGGCCGAGCTCGGGTTGACGCACGTGATGGGAGGTTCGGGGGCCACTGCCGTCGTCCACATCCTCAGGAGGGAGAACTGAATGGCAATTCCTCGATTCTGGCGGGAGATCAACAGCAGGTACAACCTCATCGGTACCAAGTGCGGTAGCTGTGGGGACATCGACTTCCCGTCGAGGACCGTCTGCGCCAAGTGCGGACGCAAGAGCATTGGCAAGATGGAGAGGCTTCCCCTCTCCGGCCACGGAACTGTGGTGTCCTACACCGTAGTCCATGATGCACCGAAGGGCTTTGAGACGACCACACCCTACGTGTTGGCTATCGTGGAGCTAGAGGAGGGCGCTCGTCTGACTGCCCAGATCATCGACTGTGCTCCCGACGAAATCGGCATCGGAATGCCCGTGAGTTCCACCTTCCGCAGGCTCGGACAGGAGGGCCAATCCGGGATACTGTACTACGGCTACAAGTTCAGACCCGTACGGGGCTCCTGACTCTGGACCGCCAAGGTTCATAGGCAAGGGTTCTGTCCAGGCGCATAACAAGCAAACGGTCCCGTCGGAGGCCGGCGGGCCAGATCAGATGGATCTCCATGGACAGGACCTTGGTGAGGCCCGTCATCATCCAGTTCCTCGCGGGAGCGGCCGCCTTTTCGGCGATAGTGTTCCTTCCCAACTACGCTGGGCACGTCCTAGGCGCTTCCGACTTCCAGATTGGGATCATCATCTTCGCCTTCGCCTTGAGCGCCTTCTGGGCCTCGTACCTCTTCGGGCGGTTGGCGGACACCAGGGGCCGGCGCGGCGTCCTGAGAGCCGGCTTGGGTCTCGCCGCGTTGGCCAGCCTGACGCAGATCGTGGCCCCCGACCCCTGGACTCTTGCCCTGAGCAGGGCCCTCATTGGCATCACCTTCGGGATGTTCCCCGCCGCCCTGCTGGCCTACGCCCACGAGAGGGAGCTGCCCATGGGTCGCTTTGTCTCCTTCGGGGCGCTGGGCTGGGGAATCGGGTCCTTATTGGCAGGTATCGTCGCCAGCCTCCCCGATTCAGAGGCCCTGGGAGTGCGCATGGTCTTCGCCCTGTCTGCGGCCCTCTTCGCGGTCTCCTACCTGCTGGTCCTCCGGATGCCATTCCCCCGGCACGTCCCCCTTCGAGTGCCCCTCTTCCCTCTCGACGTCATCAGGCGCAACCTTCCTGTCTATGCCTCGATGCTCATCCGCCACACGGGCGCGAACATGATCTGGGTCATCTTCCCAATCTACTTGGAGGACAGCCTCCTGATACCAAAGTCTCTCATCGGAGTGCTGTTCCTCACCAACACCTTCACCCAGTTTCTCTTCATGATGGTCATCGACCGCTTCCGCAGCGAGAGGCTGATGGCGGCGGGTCTCATCGGCGCCTCCCTCACATTCTTCCTCTTCACCCTGGCCCGTGACTTCTGGGAGATGCTACCTATCCAGGTGCTCCTGGGATTCTCGTGGTCGAGCCTCTACGTAGGTGGCCTGAAGTTCGTGATGAGGGAGAGCGCCGAGAGGGCGACCTCCGCCGGTCTCCTTGGTTCAGCTCTAAACCTCTCACAAGCACTCGGACCGCTGCTGGGAGGAATCATCGCCGTCGCCGCTGGCAGGTTGGGAGTGATGTACGCAGCCTCTGCCATGGCCCTGGTCGCCTTCGCGGTGTTCCTAGCAACGTCCCGTGGTTCGCGGCGCGCCCCCGCTCCGGTCGCGAGCGCCTAACACCCCTAACCTCCAGGTCCGGACGACGAAAAGGTTGTATACCTACTCGAGGTAGTGAGGCAGGACAACTATGGAACTGCGCGTGCTAGAGGAGAAGAAGAAGTCCCTGAAGCTGGAGGTGGTCAACCCTGACGACACAATCATCTACCCCCTCATCAGCCGCCTCCTGATGGACGATGACGTGACGGATGCCAGGTACATCACGGGCCACCCTCTCCTGGACAAGCCCTCAATCCTGGTCAAGGTGAAGCAAGGGCCCCCCAAGGAGGTAATGAAGAAGGCGGCACGAGCCCTGGCTACCAGCTACAAGTCGCTCCAGAAGAAGGTAGAGGAGGCGCCAGAGACGCCTCGGTCCACCCGGCAGTAGATCGCGGTCACGACCTTAACAATCTCCCTGGCACTGGCCGGGAAGCCCGTTATGGATGCTGCTATCCTCCCCGAAGGACGCTCGGGAGGGAAGATGGAGGAGAAGGTAGGAATCGAGGGTTATCTCACCAGCAGCCCAGGCATCGAGGGTCGTCTCAAGGCGATGGCCGAGGACTTCAGGGTGGAGGAGGTCCCGATGGACCTTCCCCTTGCGGAGGACGGCTCCTATCTTCTGGCAGAGGTCACAACCAGGCTATGGGAGACCAACCGACTGGTAAGGGAGTTGTCCAGAACCCTCCGAATCAGCCGGCGGCGGATCGGCTTTGCGGGGACCAAGGACAAAAGGGCGGTGACGAGCCAGCGCATGACGTTCTTCGACGTCTCTTCAGAGGATCTCGAGAGGGTGAGGCTCAAGGACGTAGAGATTAGGCCGCTTTACAGGACCAGTCGGTCCCTTGCACTCGGGGACCTCCTGGGCAATCGTTTCACCGTGCGCGTCAGAGACGTACCCGTGAGAAAAGAGACTTCGTCTCGTCTGGAGGACCTCATGGGCGAGCTCAAGGAGGATGGCGGGTTCCCCAACTTCTTCGGTCCTCAGAGATTCGGAGAGGTCCGACCCATAACCCACCTGGTGGGCCGCGCCATCGTGAGGGGGGACTTCGAGGGCGCTGTGGTGATGTACCTTGGCAATCCGCAGTCGGGAGAGGCGGAAGATGTCTTCGAGGCGAGGAAGGCCTTCCAAGAGAGCGGGGACGTCGTCAGGGCCCTGAGGGAGTTCCCGAAGCGCCTGGGCTTCGAGCACGCCATCCTCAACCACCTGAGGAAGCGACCTAGCGACTTCAAGGGCGGGCTGTCCCAGCTGCCCTTTAACCTCCTCACGCTCTTCGTCAACGCCTACCAGGCCTTCCTGTTCAACAAGATCCTGAGCCTCAGGCTGCGACGCATCGGTCTCCTGGAGCCCCTCGCCGGGGACCTGGTACTCCCGATGGATAGGAACGGTCTGCCGCGTCGGGACGCACCGGTGAGGGTAAGTCAATCGAACCTGTCGAAGGTGCGGGACAACGTGGCCGCGGGAAAGGCTTGGATAAGCGGCTTGATCATGGGCTATGAGGCTCCGATGGCGGAAGGAGAGATGGGCAAGCTAGAACTACAGGTAGTCAACGAGGAGGGGGTGAGTCCCAGGGACTTCGTAATACTGGAGATGCCCCAACTCACCTCCCGTGGACAGCGTCGGGAGCTCGTGGCGCCAGTGATGGAGATGTCCTACGAGCTCGACGAAGATGTTCGCCTCTCTTTCAGACTCAATCCTGGATGCTACGCCACCGCCTTTCTGCGGGAGATAACCAAGGGCGGCAGTTCTTATTAGGGGAGGCTGGTATGCCCCCGCATGGCTGCCAGGCGTGGCAAGGCTCAGACGACCTGCACCGTCCTTGAGTGCACCAACGAGTCAAAGCGGTCCCTGTCGCGCCGCAAGGTCGAGAAGGCACTCGCTGAACTCAGCCTCGAAGAAGGTCGGCGGGCCTACCTCTGCAAGGAGCACTACAAGCAGTACAAGAAGGCCACCAAGGACGAGAGGACCATAGACCGGCTGACCTGGTAGTGAGCGCTACTCCCGGTGAATCGTCAGCTCTTTCAGCTCGGTCCTGGGATTGAACTCCCTAGTGAGACGAACCCCCTCTAGGCGTGCGACAGAAACCTCCGCCAATACCGCCACTCTCGCTTCGAAGAGGTGTCCTCCTACCACGGCGTTGCTCTCATCGGCCAAAGAGGCGTGGAGGTGGATCTGCGGTTCCGACTCCAACGTGACGGTGCCCTGGAGGGAGACCAGCTCGTGGCTAGCCGCGTAGCGGTTGCGGATATACTCACGGGCTTCAGGGTCGAACCACCCCAGCTCGAACTCCGCGAGGGCACCGATGCCGCCGAGGATGATGCCTGAGGTCGCGCCTACCTCCCCGAGGCCCTCCACCAGGGTAGGCAGAAAGTCCTCACCCCGATCGAGCTTCACGACCACCGTTGCCCCGTCCATCCCCGCTTTCACACGAACCCTCCTCAGAACCACCCCTTTCCCAGGGTCTCCGCTCTCCGTCTCAGTCGGCTCCGGATCATACGTGCCAAGTCCTGATCATAGCCGTGGCACGTGTAGACGACCTTGGGGTTGCAGGCGTCCACAAACCACAGCAGATCCGCGAAGTCCCCGTGATCACTTAGCGGAAACTGCGCGTCGACCGTATGGCTCCTGCTGAAGTCGAAGGTGGAACACCATCCTGAGGTGAAGGCCGTCTTCCCACCGGCATTCACCGCTTCCTGGACCTCTGGACTACCCGGCCTCCTAAGCATCCTGGAAGGTAGGACCAGGACGTAGGGCCCATCCTTCTCCTCAGTCGCGTCCCTGTAACGCGAATACCGGAGGTCGTGACCGTAGCTGTTATACACGTCTGCCAGGTCGGCGATCTTATCGTGCAGGAGGACCGGATGGTCCAGCCGGTTGCTGAGGGCAGTGAGCTCTTGCGCCTTCCCAAACTCGTAGGCTCCAAGGACGACGGGTCCGCTCTCCAGGGAGACCTCGAGCCAGGTCAAGAGGTCGTTGAGGACCTCGTCCTTCCTGGGGAAGGTGAACCTGGGCTTGCCATAGGTGGACTCGAGGATGAGGTAGTCGCACTCTTGGGGCTCACAGGTACCGCAGGTGGGGCCCCCGCTGGGGTTGACGTCCCCGGAGTAGAGGGCGTCCTCCACGCGTATCATGGCCGAACCGAAGACGTGACCGGCATCTAGGAGGGAGACGGCCATCCCGTTGACTTCCACCTCCTCCTTGTAGTCGACGCCCGTCCCCTCGCTCTTGCCTAGCCTCACCTTCATCACATCGAGGGTTTCGTGGGTCATGACGGCGCCGGGAGAGAGGTGGTCTAGGTGGCCGTGGCTGACCACGGAGTCTGGAAGCCTCCGCTTTGGGTCGAGGACGACCTCCTTCTCGCCATCCTGGATCCGAATACCCTCGCGGTAGAAGATCCTCATTGCGATTTCCTCGTGAATATGTACCTCGTCGGAACACGGCGCTTCAGTCCGGTCCAGTAGGGGCAGTACTCGCATCGGTAGCCGAGGTTCACGGTCCCGCCGAAGACTGTCATGTTCTTGACCAGCTTCAGGCGGTGTCCGCAGACAGGACAATTGAAGAGGCTCTTAAGCTCGTGGGTCTCGCGACACTCGATCTCCATTCCCACGAGGCCGGAGCCGTACGCGATTTTCCGGGCCCGAGGACCGCTGACCAGGTAGTCCCCGTCCTTGGCCATAACCCTCTCTAGGAGGGCCTTGAGCTCCCTCTGGGAGGAGATTACCCGCCGCTTGCCGAGGACCTGCTTCAACGCCCTCAGAACCCTCCGCTTCGAGGGGATGTGATACCCCGGCATCACGAACCAAATGCCTAGAGTTGGTTAAAGATTTCGTGGGTTCTGGCCAGGGCGACTCTTTAACTATGTGGTGGCTCTACGGGTTGTCAACCGCGAAAGTGGCGGAGGTGGCTGTTCATCCCCCGAAGGAGGCTCATCATCATGGGTGCCGCCGGACGGGACAGCGTCGAAGGAAACCTTTCGATGCCCCGCTTTCCACAACTACAACGTCTGCTATCGGGATAGGGAGAAGTACGAGGTGGTGGCCTTCACGGCCACCCAGATCCCGAACATCGAGGACAGGCGGTACCCACCGAGCCTAGCTGGAAGCCTCTATCCTGAGGGCATTCCCATCCACCCTGAGAAGGACCTTCCGGAGCTCATTCGAGACCTCGAGGTGGACGAGGTGGTCTTCTCCTACAGCGACGTCTCGTATGAGCACGTCGGCCGTTGCTCTGCCATCGTCAACGCCGCGGGCGCAGATTTTACCCTCTTGGGGCCCAAGAGGACGATGCTGAAGACCGACACCCCTGTCATCGCAGTCTGCGCCGTCCGGACGGGCTCGGGGAAGAGCCAGACCACGAGGAGAGTCGCCTCCTATCTGCAGACCTGGGGAAGGAATGTGGTCATAGTCCGCCATCCGATGCCCTACGGAAACCTGGAGGACCAGGCCGTGCAGAGGTTTGCGTCCTTCGAGGACCTGGACAGACACAAGTGCACCATAGAGGAGCGGGAGGAGTACGAACCCCACGTGGAGAAGGGGATCGTGGTGTACGCTGGAGTCGACTACGAGGCCATCCTGACGGAGGCCGAGAGAGAGGCCGAGATCATCTTGTGGGACGGGGGTAACAACGACTTCCCCTTCTTTGACCCGGACCTCCACATAGTCCTGGTGGACCCCCACAGGCCAGGGGACGAGCTCACATACTACCCTGGGGAGGCGAACCTCCGTGCAGCCGATGTCGTCATAATCAACAAGGTGAATACGGCCAAGCACGAGGACCTGGAGCGGGTCCGCCACAGCGTGTCCACGACGAATCCCTCCGCCACCGTTATCGAGGCAGCCTCGCCAATAACCGTCTCACAGGAGGAGCCGATCCGAAACCAGCGTGTACTCGTGGTGGAAGACGGACCCACCCTCACCCATGGCAACATGGAGTACGGGGCTGCTTGGCTAGCCGCCAAGAAGTACGGAGCAGGGGAGATTATCGACCCGCGTCCCTTCGCGGTGGGAAGCATCAAGCGGGCCTTCAACAAGTACTCCCATTTGCGTGAGGTCCTACCTGCCATGGGGTACGGGAAGAGGCAGATGAAGGAGCTTGAGGATACCATCAACGCGGCAGATTGCGACCTCGTCCTCAGCGGAACTCCCATAGATCTGGGGCGCGTGGTCGCGTCCAACAAGCCAATCATCAGAGTAACTTACGAGTTGCAGGAGATCGGGAGGCCGAACCTCGAGGAGGTGCTGGGCGAGTTCCTGGAGCGGATGGACGTCTGATGTACATCGCCTTCATAAATGGGCCGCTCTTCCGGGGGAGAGCGAGACCCTTGGGTTGTCAAGGGTTTCCTTAGTCCCCCACGCTTCCTGCTCTCGCGGTCGGGACTTGGAGCTAACTTTATGCGTCCGCCCCTTCATGTCTGACCCAGAAGCGAGGGTAGCCAAGCCAGGCCAAAGGCGGCAGACTCAAGATCTGTTCCCATAGGGGTTCCCAGGTTCAAATCCTGGCCCTCGCACTTCCCCCGCTTGCCTCCCCTGACCCGGCCGAGGCATTGCGGCAGGCGCCAAAGCTAAGAGACTGGAGCCGTTATGGAGGCTGGGTTGGAGGAGCGCGATGGACCCTCGTTCCCTCTTCCGGGACTGGGGAATCTGGGGCTGGACCTGGGCCCTCGGCTGGTTCGGATTCGTCCTTGGCCTCGTCATGATACCGGACGTAGTCAGCGGGAGCGCCCCGTTCTCAATCCTCTTCCTCCCCGTGGGTGGTGCTGCCCTGATGTTGACATCTTCGCACCAGGCCCTGAAGGCCACATGAGAAAGCAATATCTACCTCGGGGCTTTCCACACTGGGATTCCATGGCCTTCGAGATTACCGTCATCAGCAACGTCCCTCTGACCCCAATTAAGGATATTGAGGAGGTAGCCCTCACTTTCCTCCGCCAGGTCGGCTATCTATCTCGCGGCGGGGGACCCATCGCGGAGAAGGACTTCAGGGAGAGCATCCCCTTTCGGCTCTTCGTGGAGCACTTCCTGAAGACTATGGATCGGGGCCAGACGGTAGAGCAGATGTCGGCTAGGTTGAAGACCACCAAGGCCACGGTCTACAGGCATATAAGCAAGCTGAAGTCTCTAGACATACTAGAAGAGGTGGAGGTGAGGATGCCCGACGGAGTGAGGAAGGGTTACCGAATTCGCTACGGAAGCCTCGCCAAGGCTTGGAATTTCGTCGAGGCTCACGTGCAGGTGGCCATGGAGCACTATCGCGAGACGGTGGAGCACCTCCAGCGTCTATCGGAGGGAGGAGTTTCATGAGGCCGAAGGATCCAGAGAAGACGTTCGTTCTTACAAAGGGCTCGAAGTACAAGATCATCTCCGCGGAGACCCGCGATAGGCCGATGGAGACCGTGGGAACCTTCAAGGGTTTCACCACCATCGGGCCCGACGAGGCCTTCGTCCTGGAGTTGGATGAGAGCCATGGCGACCTCGCGGGGAAGACCCGAATCGTACCTCTCCACATGGTCCTCGCCATCGACGTTATCGAGGTCGTGGAGGAAGAGGAGGAGGCCAGCCAGCCGGAGAAGATGTTCGGCTAGAGGCCGAAGGGCAGCCAGCCTGCACTGAGGGCCGTAAGAATCAGGCCCAGGATGAGCACAAACACCGAGGCTGCCAGCTTCAGTGGAGCCGTGTACGTCTTGAGGCTCCGACTGTCGTACTTCATCCGGTAGATTTCGAGGTACGGGATGACCCGACGCCTGTACCAGCCCTCTACCTCGACCTCCTTTCCTACCTTCTCTCGTGTCGCGAATATTCCAACCAGGACGTCCACCAGGCGGGACACCTGGTGGTAATCGAGGAGGAGGAGACCGGTACCGTCGTCGAGCTTGAGATCCTCTGACCAGAAGAGACCTGGCTGCCCCCTACCGATAATCTGTCCAGTTACCTTCGCTCCACGACCCTTGATGGGGCTCGCCTTTGGATCTGTGAGGAGGTCCAGCACCTTGCCCTCTGGAAACCTCTTAGGATACCTGTAGAAGCGAAGGTAGAACGTCAGGACGAGACCCAGCGTCAGGAGGAAAGATCCGATGGCCAGCAGGATGTCCCCCGTGTAGAGGTACGCTAGAACCCCGACGGGCAGGGACACCAGCCACGACAGCTTGGCGAGAATGTCCTTCAGGAAGTCGTCCCAGTAAGTCTCCGGCTTTTCCAGATCGAACTGGATGTAGGGGAATTGCCCCATCTCCTCTGCTCTCGTGCCGAGGGCTGCCACTCGCTTCGCGGTCAGGGGATGGGTCATCCCGAGCTCAAGGAAGAAGGCCCAGGGATTCCAGAGGTCCCAGGCCATGACCTGCTTTATCCTCTCCTTATTGACCCGCCCCATCCTGTCGGCCGCCATGGCCGCGATGGCTCGGGACGACTTCGGACTCGAAATCATCAGAGTGCTCTCGTATCTGTTGTGGTCCTTCTCCGACTTCTCCCCCCTACCCTCCTTGGCTAGGCCGTAGGCGATGGTGAGCAAAGCGCTGGAGAGGGCGTTCGGGTTCCGGCTCGCGTCGGCGGAGAAGGAGTCTGCGTAGTACTCCCGGAACCGGCCGACCATGAGGGCAATGAGGTTGCTTATCAGATAGACCAGGTAAGAGACAAGGGCAACGACGAGGATCGCGGCCGCCCCGCCTCCCTTCTGCTTGCCCGCACCGGCGAACCGAACGCTGTAGATGGCACCCCTGAAGACTACGTAGAGCAGCAGTGGGACGGCGGCGACGATGGTCATGATGACGAAGTCGTTGTTGTAGATATGCCCCAGCTCGTGTGCTAGGACCGCCTCCCTCTCCTCGGGGCCGCAGTACTTCATAATCCCTCGGGTGAGGACAACGTGGGCCTTCCGTCGCGTCCACCCAAAGGCGAAGGCATTGGGGTTGTTGTCCTCGATGATTCCGAAGGCAGGCACCGGGATCCCGCGCTCCTGGCAGGTCCTCTCCATGAAGTCTGCCAAGTCGGGATCCACGGCTCGGGGTTCGGTCCATCGGATGTCGTAGATGAACTTGATGATGTAGGGGGCGACGCCCCACTGGAGGAGGACGACGCCGAGGGCGATGGCGGCCGGGATGACTATGATGTAGATACCCGTGATTATGCCCTGAAGCATGAGCCAGTAGGCCACGGCCATGAGGAGGGCAAAGAGCAACCCGAAGAGGGAGATGATTGCCAGAGCCATTCGGGTCTTCAGACCCATGGTGCCCTCATCACAGGCGAAGGCAAAAAGGTTGCCAGACTAGAAACAGGGATCGAAGTTCAGCTTGAAAGCGGGGAAGATGCCCTCCGACTCCTCCTTGAAGCGCCTGATCTCCTCCGTCAACTGACGGTAGACACCCTCCTCCTGGGACGCTATCTCAAGAAGGCGATCCCTCAACCTCCCGCTCACCCGGTTCCTCCCCTCGCGTCCCAGACTTGCACGGGCATCCATGACCTTCGTCTGCAGCTCGATTAGAGAGGCGGCCACCGGGGGGGCGACGACGAAGCCCATGGCGCTCCATGTTTGAAGAAAGAGGACGAAGGTATTGATCTCCCGAACCAGCATCCTCAACCAGTTGGCCGTCTCTCTCGAGGTCTCAGGTAACGATACCTGGTCAGTGTCTCCCGCCATGGACCTCCAGTGAAGCTGGTGCTGACTATAACCTTAACACTATTTAGAGTCCGAGGCATTCATCCCAGTCCATGGAGCCGCTGGCTGAGCTGGCAGACCGTGTCCTCGCGGGGGAGCTGACGAGCGGCGAGGAGCTCCACAGGGCGAAACTCGAGATCTGCCGAACCCACGGCTTGGAGAGGGTGCCAGGCAACCATGAGCTGCTGAGATACGTGCCTCGAGAGAAGCGGGATTCTCTCACTCTCCTGAAGAAGAAGCCGGTCCGCACGGCCTCGGGAGTGGCCGTCGTTGCTCTCATGACCTCCCCCGCTCCCTGTCCCCACGGAAAGTGCATCTACTGTCCCGGTGGGGTGGACTGGGGGACGCCCCAGTCCTACACCGGAGCCGAGCCCGCCGCCATGAGGGCTATCCAGCACGAGTTCGATCCCGTTGCTCAGACTGAGGCGCGGCTAGCACAGCTTCACCACATCGGCCACAAGACGGACAAGGTGGACCTCATCATAATCGGTGGCACCTTCACCTCTAGGTCCGAGAGCTATAGGGAGTCCTTCGTCAAGGGGTGCCTTGAGGCGCTCAACGGGCGACGCTCCTCGTCCCTTCGGGAGGCCCAACGCCTCAACGAGGCGGCCAATCACAGGTGTATAGGCCTGACCATCGAGACGAAGCCAGACTGCTTCATCGGCGCTGAGGTGGACCACAGCCTCCGACTGGGGGTGACGCGGGTTGAGCTGGGCGTCCAGAGCCTCTACGAGGATGTTCTAGGTTCGGTGAACCGGGGCCACGGGCTGCGGGAGGTGGTCGAGGCCACTCGGAGGGCCAAGGATGCGGGCTTGAAGGTTGGGTACCACATGATGCCAGGCCTGCCTGGCTCTGACTTCGAACGGGATCTGCACGCTCTAAAGCAGCTCTTCGCCGAGCCGAGGTATCGACCGGACATGCTGAAGATTTACCCCGCTCTGGTGATCGAAGGAACGGGCCTACATGAGATGTGGAAGAGGGGGGAGTACGAGCCGTTGGATAGTGAGGCGGCGGCCCGCCTCCTCGCCGAGGCGAAGCGCCACATTCCGCCCTACGTGAGGGTCCTCAGAATCCAGAGAGAGATCCCGGCAAATGAGATCGTCGCAGGCGTCAAGAGGGGTGATCTCAGGAGGCGCATCAGGCAGATCATGGAGGAGACGGGGCACAGGTGTCGCTGCATCCGTTGCAGGGAAGCGGGCCTCAAGACGGTGAAAGTGAACCCGGAGGATGTGAAGCTGGGCATGACCGAGTATGAGAGTTCAGGAGGGACTGAGGTCTTCCTCAGCTTCGAGGACTTCGACAGGGAGGTCCTCATCGGGTATGCAAGGCTGCGCCTCGCTGCCAGAGCCATCCTGAGGGAACTCAAAGTCTTTGGCCAGATGGTGCCCTTTGACGACAGACCGGGGCCCAGGTGGCAGCATCGGGGATATGGGAAGACGTTGATGACTCATTGCCAGTCACTGACTGAAGACTCTGGCTACGAAGAGCTCTTCGTGACCAGTGGAGTGGGCGTCCGCGGCTACTACAGGAAGCTAGGCTACGAGCTCAGGGTTCCCTACATGGTCAAGAAGCTCGCGTAGCCTCCCCCACGCTCCTGACGAACTCTCCGAGTTTCATTCCCCGCCTCTTGGCTAAGGCCTTCATGTGCCTCGTGACGCCGGAGCCGTATTGAGCGGCCTTTTTCGGGCGCGAAACCACCTTGGGAGGCAGTCCCAAGAGTGTGGCCACGTCCCGCAGAAGGGCCTTGCCCTCGGGCCTTCTCCGGAGCTCAGGTTCCACCGGCAGGACCTCTTCCATGACCCTTGCATGGCAATAGGGCAGCCTCAGCTCCCTGCCGCAGAAGCGGGCCATGGCGTCCTCCCTGGGGAGGGTCTCCCGAATGAGCTTCTCTAGGTCCTTCTCCATGGCCCCACGCAGACTAGCGCCATTGAGCTTCTCATATCTGGCGTAGCCTCCAAAGAGCTCATCCGCGCCCTGGCCTGCAAGGATGACCCTGTCTTCGCACCTCTGGAGCGTCACCCAGAGAGGGAGCTCGAAGCTGAGGGACAGAGGGTCCAGGCCTGGAAACCTGACCAACAGGCCTCTGATAGCTTCCATCAGCAGTTCATCATCCAAGTGTAGTGCCACCCACGACAGGCCCAGAGACTGGGAGGCCTCAAGCGCGTTGAGAAGGTCTTGGGAATCGGGGTAACCTGCGGTATACAGCGTAACATCCGTCACGTCGCTGGCCAACCCCGCGAGAACGGAGCTGTCGAGTCCTCCCGAGAAGGCCAGGCTGACCGATTCAGCCTGAGAACAGCAATCGCGCGTAGCCTGCCTCAGCGCCTCGAGGACTCTCTCGGTTCTCAATCGCCCACCCTGAGGGAATCGAATGCTGTGGTTCCCTCGAGTAGCTGAGTCAGCACCGGCCGCAGCTCTTCGACGGATACGCGGACCTGATCTGTCGAGTCGCGATCCCTGACGGTCACGTCCCGATTCTCGAGACTCTCGTAGTCCACCGTCACACAGTAGGGAGTCCCAATCTCATCCATCCGAGCGTACCTCCGGCCTACGCTTCCGGAGTCGTCGTAGACCGCATCAGTCCACTCCCTGAGATCCCGATAGACCCGTCGCGCCATGTCGGGAAGTCCGTCCTTGTTCACTAGTGGGAACACGGCGCATGCGAAGGGAGCCAGCTGCGGCGCCAGGCGAAGGACCGCCTTCTCGCCAATGTCGTAATCGAGATCTAGGATCGCCCACACGTTCCTGTCGACTCCAAAGCTAAGCTCCAGCACGTGGGGAACGAACCTCTTTCCCTGATGGAACACCTGCATCTTCTCCTTGGAGTGTTCCTGGTGCCGTGTGAGGTCGTAGCTCGTCCTGTAGTGAACACCCCCAACCTCCCTGAAGCCCCCCAGGGACTCCATGTCGATCTGAACGTCATAGTGGATCTCATTGTAGAAGGCCCTCTCGGCCTCCGTGAGCTCATACAGCCTGAAGGATTCGGCGGGGACCCGGAGCACATCCGTGTAGAACCGCTGGACCATGGCCAGGTGGTAAAGATAGAAGGCAGGGATATCGCCCCCCTGGAGAAGAGCCTTCACACTCTCATCCCTGATCTCCTCGCGGTCCTTCGCCCAAGTGATGCGCAACGTATCATCCTCCACCTCTCCCGTGTCGAGGTTATCCTCGAAGGTCTCGGGGTCGAAGAATATCTGGAGTTCGGCCTGGTGGAACTCACGCATGCGATAGGTTCCCTGTCGCGGCGAGATCTCGTTCCGGTAGGCCTTCCCCACCATGGCTAGGCCCAGGGGCAGCCTCTTCCTGAGGAGCTCGAACTCCCGCTTGAAGCTGAGATATGCACCCTGAGCGGTCTCTGGCC
The DNA here is from genome assembly GCA_964347325.1 of uncultured Methanomassiliicoccales archaeon. Taxonomy (GTDB): domain Archaea; phylum Thermoplasmatota; class Thermoplasmata; order RBG-16-68-12; family JAJISG01; genus JAJISG01. The sequence goes on from CAYFYA010000004.1 coordinate 21,526, forward strand.
TCAGAAATCCCTGATCCTCTCCCTGGGGTCCCACCGCCAGGGGGAACATGATGTTGAAGGGTACGGGCTCGCCCAGTGGCCCGCCGCACCGCCGACACCCAATGTTGTTCTCAACGATGGCGGCCCTGACCTGGGCAGCATCCATCCCTTCTCCCGAGGTGCCCGTCGCAGCCTCAATCAGCTGATCGGCCCTGTGCGGCTCCTTGCACTTCGAGCAGTAGACTAGAAGGTCCGTGAAGAGGTCCACGTGGCCCGAGGCCTTGAGGGCCCGGTAGGGAAGGACGGTGGAGGTGTCGATGAGGTGGTAGTTGTCCCCCAGGCCCAGGAAGTAGCGTATCCAGAGGTCCTCCCACTTCCGCTTCAGACGGGCTCCATTGTGACCGTAATCGTAGAAGCCGGCGAAGCCGCCGTAGATCTCGGCCGACGGTATCAGGAAGCCCTTCCGCAAGGAGAGGGACATGAGGTCGTCATACCGGCCCATTCCCAACCCCTTAGAGGAGGACCCTGATCACATCCATCTCCGTCAGGAGTCCCAGCAGCCTGTCGTGGGGATCCTTTACGGGCAGCTGTCCGAAGTCGTTCTTGTGCATGATGCGCGCGGCCTCACTCACGCTGGTCTTGGAGGAGACCGTCGTCACCTTCTTCACCATGACTTCTCGGACGGGAATCTTCGGCAGCTCCACTTTGCTGTCCTCATAGTACAACTTCATCACGTTCCGGAGCCCCTCCCAGGACCAGGGGTTCTCCTCCTCCGCGAGGCCCATGTCCCGGATGGCAGCCGTGCCGTTGATGCTGCTCATGTTGAATACGTCTCTGTCCGTGATGATTCCCGTCAACCGCCCAGAGCCGTCGAGGACCGGAAGGGCGAAAACGTTGGCCACCCTCATAATCTCGTTGGCGGCTTCCAGCGGGGTCCCCTCGTAAACCGGAACGCAGACGGTCTTGAGGACCTGATCCACAGGCGTCTCGAGGTTCATGGACTCCACCAGAGGGAAGATATCCGTAGGCGTGACGATGCCAACGACCTTCGAGTCCTCGCAGACGGCGACGTGGTGGATGTCCCCCTCCAGCATGATGCGGACCACCTCTCCCACGGCGGTGTTGGGTGTCACGCTTGGGGCGTCCTTCCTCAGGAGAAGCGCCAGCTGATCCTCATCGGGTTTCGCGAAGAAGTGCTTCCTGGTCACGATTCCTGCATAGGTGCCGTCTTCCATCACCACGGGGACGCCGGTGAGCTTGTGCGTGACGAGCAGGCGCAACACATCGCTCCGGGTGCCAGGCAGGGTTCCCACTATCGGGTCGCGAGTCATTATCTCGCCGACTTTCATGTCGGTCGTCATCCTACGCCTCCACGAGCCATCCAGTTTGTCTGACCCACACCGCAGGTCCGAGGGAAAGAAGGGCGATGTCGGCCTCGTTGGCCTTGATTACCTGGTAGGCCGCGTTCCCGGCGGCCTTGACATCCAGCACCAGGAGGTTGCTGGGACTTCCTTCCTTGATGGTGATAGGAGGGGTGCCGCTTAAAAGCTTAGCGCCGCCGTGAGCCATGGGCAGCAACGTTTCAGGGGGAACTTTGCCCTTCAGTCGTGCGGCACGATATGCGAACTCCATCTCTCTCATCATCGACGGGTCCGTGAGCATAGCGTTGTCCGTTCCCAGATACAACTCCAACCCGGCGGATCTCATGGCCGCGATATCGGGGACCCTCCCGAAGAACATCTGGCTGCGGGGACAGATGACCACCGGAACGCCCTCCTCCGCGCACCTCACCCAGTCGTCCTCGGTGGCTGAGGTCATGTGCACGAGGAAATCGGGTTTCAGGTCAAGGACCAAGTCGAGGTCCTCCCTCCTGCCCTCACTAGCGTGGAGGGAGAACAGCTTCCCCGCTCCCCTAGCGTGGCGACTCAGCTTCTTAAGCTCGTCGTAGGGCCAATCGGAGATGCTGCTCACCGCCAGGCCGTCCGCCGCCTCGAGAATCGCGTCGACTTCGTCCGCATCGTACTCGAGACCCACGGGCCTTCCAAGGATCATCCCCCGCAGGCGGGTGCCCTCCATCGCAGCCTCCAGCTGTCGCGAGCCCTCGGGACCTCCCTCCCGGAAGTCGCAGAAACCCGCCGTCCCAGCGTTCACCATCCTCAGGATTGTCCTCCTCATTGCCCCGACGATCTCCTCAGGCGCCGACTCACGGAGTCTCCGAAACTTAAGGCCGTCGGGCGGTCCCACGATCTCATCCAGAGTCCCCTGCGGCTCCTCCAAGACGACGGAGTCGCCGAGGTGGGTGTGGGCGTTGAAGAAACTGGGGAGAATCAAACCCCGGGCCATGGCGTCGCGGTCCGGAGTTGAGGTGACCTTCGTCACGAGCCCGCTCTGGAAGTGAACCGTACCCCTGGTGAACCCATCGGCAGTGTAGATGAGGCCGGATACCTTGGGCATCGTCCCGACTAATGGGGTCGGCGGTTAAAGCTATCCCTCGGTGAGGATCATCTCCTTAGCGCGCCCGACCCTGGAGGCCCTGGTCCAACCAATCTTCCGGCGGAAGAGTACCTGGAACATCGCCCTGAAGCGGATGATGTCCCTGACCTGCCGGTACCCTATGACGAAGAGGGGGGCCAACACCACGAGCCGCAGGTCCTCGTTGTCCATGATAAGGGCCAAAAGGGAGGCCAGCGTTTCCAGGAGGATGAAGAAGCCCAGGATGGATAGGAACTGGAACAACTCGCCCGTCAGGGCCGCGATAATTCCCGATGCCAGGGCGACGAAGCCCACCAGGGGAACGAAGACTATGGACATGAGGATGTAGGGATATCCGACCCCGCTCAGGAACCCGAATCGGCGTGGATTTCGCAGGACGTCTCCGTGCTTGAAGAGGGTCTGAAGGATGCCAGCGTACCACCGCTTCCTCTGGCGATACAGGTCGCCAAGCTTCTCGGGCGCCTCGGTGTACCCCTCGGCGAAGCTGGTGGCCTGGACCACGCTCCCCGCCTTGAGGACCTTGACCGTGGTGTCGAAGTCCTCGGTTACGGTGTCGGGATCGTAGCTGCCCACATCGACCAGGGCCGGGCGCCTGAAAGCTCCCAGCACCCCGGGGACCACCATGGTGGCCCCGAAGACGTCGAAGGCCCTCCTCACGATGTTGATGTCCCTCACGTACTCCAGGGCCTGCAATCGGGTGAGGAGGTTCACCCGGTTCAGCACCTTCACGTTGCCCGCTACGGCCATTACCTGGGGGTCGGCGAAGAGGCGGACGAGCTCCCTGAGGCTGTCTCGGGCGATTAGGCTGTCCGCATCGACGGTGACGATGATGTCGCCCTTGGTGAAGAGGAGACCCAGGTTCAGAGCCATGGCCTTCCCCCCGTTAGGCCGTCTTACGACCTTCACTCCGTGCTTCTTGAACCGGTGGGCCAACGCGTAGGTGGAGTCATCGGAGCCATCGTCAACCACCACGATCTCGTACTTCGGATAGTCGATGTCCAGCAAAGCCTCGATGGTCCTCTCGATGCACTTCTCTTCGTTGTAGGCGGGAACGATGAAGGATATCAGCGGGAAGGAGGTGATGGGCTTGGACATGCGCCTTGCCTCCATCCGCTTGTGATACAGGGCCAGGGGGAGGTTGACGAAGGTGTAGAAGAGGGTGAAGGTCAGCCCCATGAGGGAGACGACGAAGAAGAAGCTCGCGGTGCTCAGCGGGGTGAGGATGAGGATGGTGACGGTGTAGAGCACCGGCAGGGTCAAGAAGAGGATCCAGAAGAGGACTAGGCCGTAGGCCGAGGGCGGTCTCCTCAGGGTCCTGGGCTCCCCTGCCCGGATCTCTCGCCATATGGCCAGCAGGTAGAAGGAGGCCGACAGGGCGGCGAATATGAAGGCGAAGGGCGTGACGCCACCGTCTGGGGAGAAGAAGTAGAAGGCGACGATGGTGATGACGATGGCTGTGCCCACGGCGACGATGGCCTTTGACATCGAACTACCTCGATCTCGCCGTGCTGGTCAAAAAGAGCTCCTCCCGGAGGAAGTCGGGGAGCTTCTCGTGGACCTCTGCGAGTTCGGATTCCAGGACCTTGATGCCGTGGTAGTGAGCGTAGCCCCTGGCCGACTCCTCCATCACGGGGATGGCCAGGAATAGGAGGTTGCTGATGCCTAGGTCCTCCGCCTTGGCGAAGAAGTTGATGAGAGGCTTTGAGGAGACGGCAGTGGAGGAGATGAAGACCTCCAGGAGGACCTCCGTCTTGATGCCGGAGACCTCCTTGTAGGCGTAGAGGTCAACTCTGTGAGTGACTCCCGAGAGCCCCTCCAGATCGTGGAAGACCCTGGTGTTGTAGCCGGCGTTTCCCAGGACCTCGAAGGCGTACATGAGGACCGAGTAGACGACCGTCGGCCTGTCCTCCTCCCTCACGCGGTAGCTGTACACGGCGAGACTCTTGACCTCGTCCGGAGGGTAGTAGTCCCGGCACTGAGGACAGTGTAGCTTGAAGTCAGGGATGTAGGTGACCTCCTGGCACTCCTGGCATCTGTAGAAGTCCGCAGGCCTGCGGAAGTCCTTCCCGAGTAGCTTCAGCCTCCGCCCGCATTTGGGGCACTCCAACCCCTCGGCGGCCTTGAAGTCGGCCTCCGGAGCGATGTGCCCACATCTGAAGTGCTCGATGAGGACTTCCCTATGCACGTCTTCTGAACTGCAGGAGGGACAGACGGTTGTGGATCTTAGGTGGGCGTTCCCGTCCTTGGGGCATAGGAGAAGCTTGTACCTGACGGCCCTCTCTAGCTCTCCGCGGGCGACGAGGGCTTCCAGGGCACCTGTCGAGGAGGGGTTGAAGCCCTCATCCTCGAGGAAGGGGTAGTAAAAGCCCTGGGGCTTGCGGAGGTCGATGACTGGGGCGACCTCTGGCCCGCCGGCTCTGAGGATAGCCTCCAGTAGTTCGTCAGCCCTCTGGGTGTCCTCCTTCAAAGTCTCCTCCGTGTCGGCTCGTCAAATTGACGGTTGGAGAAGATAAGCTTTTCCCCCAACCTATCAGTAATCCTGGGGCCTGGGCTTTTTATGATGGGGTCGTTTACCGAGTGCTGGCCACTGTAGCTCAGCCGGTCAGAGCGACGGTCTCGTAACCTCGCGGGACAACCGTAGGTCGAGGGTTCGAATCCCTCCAGTGGCTCTTGGCCCACCCTGGCTTGCACGTAGGCTGCAATTGGCGGGGCTGTCGCGTTAATATACCGAAGACGTCAAGTCGTGACTTCGCCTTGCAGGTCGGGGGCGCCGAGGAAGCGTCCAAGATCCCACAGGCCTGCTCAGCAGGGGGAGGTGAGTTGAACCGTGAATGTAGGAAGGGTAGCTGCGGGCATCCCGATTATTGCGCTGGGAGCGATGATCTTCATCGAGGGAATCCTGGTGTACATCATGGATTCAGGATTTTGGCTCGGTGACACAAATCCAAACCTCTCGATCGCGCTTGGGATCATCGCGCTGATTGCCGGCAGCACTATCGTGGATTTAGGCAGCGATTAGAAGAGGCGTCCCAACGCAATACGAGGCGCGTCCGCACGAGATTCGTCTTCGCTCCTTCGTCTCGCCCGGCAACTCTTTGGCCCCCTCCTCCACCCGGAGGACCGAGGGGCATCCGTTGCGCCCCTCTCTGTTCCTCTTAAGAGGCAGGGCATGGGTCGCCCTCGCCCCGCGTCCCTACCTACTTACTGTCCTGGGATGATGCATCCTTGAACTTCGCCTTCGACCTGCGCAGTGCGTCGAGCACCGGGAGAGAGCGCCCTGCCAAGAAGTGCATGAGGGATCCGCCGCCGGTGCTGATGTGGTCCATTTGCTGAGAGATCCCCAACTGCTCGACTGCGGTCACCGTGTGGCCTCCACCGATGACCTTGAACGCCTTGGACCTGGCAAGGCCTAGGAAGAGTTCCCGTGTACCCACGGAGAACTCCTCCAGTTCGAAGACACCCGCAGGGCCGTTAAGGATGATGACCCCAGCTGTGGATATCTCGTCCAGATAACGGACGATGGTGTCTAGACCGATATCGTGGATGGGGGAGTCGGCCGGCAGATCCTCGACCGAGATGGCCTTCCTCTTGCCTTTGACGTTCATCACTACATCCACGGGCGTGAGTATACGCTCAGGGAATCTCTTGGATAGCTCCCTAGCTTCTTCGAAGACTGCGTCGAAGGCGGGGACCTCCTTCCTGAGAAACTCCTCGTTGACCTTACCCAGGTTGTGTCCGCTAGCCCAGAGGAAGAGATTTGCCGCCGCCCCCGTGGTAAGGATCTTGTCCACCATTTCCTCAGCCAAGACGTGACGGGCAATCGCAACCGGGTCCTCTACCTTCACTCCGCCCAAGATAGCGATTCGGGGTCTGGCGCCCTCCTCAAGCGCGGAACGCAGGGTCTCAACCTCCTTCTCGAGCACTCTGCCCGCCAGGGAAGGGAGGGCTTCACAGAATCCCACGAGGCTTGGCTGGGCCCGGTGAGCTGCGGCGAAGGCGTCGTTGATGAAGAGGTCAGAGAGCGGAGCTAGGGTGCTTATGAGGCGGGACGAGACCATCTCCGAGGGGTCAAGGTTCCTCAGCAGAACCTCCTCGGAGTAGAAGCGCACATTCTCCAGGAGAACGTACTCCCCGGGTCTCATCTCCCCGATGGCCCTAACGGCGGATTTGCCGAAGAGGCTGTCGACGTAGCGGACCTCCCGTCCGAGGTGGTAGGAGAGGCTTTCGGCATGGGCCTCCATTGTGACGAAGTCATCCTTCCCTGGGCGCCCCTGATGGGCCAGGATGGCAACCTTCGAGTCCCTCAGCTCGCGCAGGGTCGCCATGTGTTGTCGGATGCGGTTGTCGTTCAGAATCCTGCCAGTGCTGGGATCGATGGGGGAGTTGATATCAACCCGAACGAGAACGACCTTCCCTCCTAGGTCGAATTCGTCCATGGTGTAGAAATCCCTCTCCACTCCCCGTCTGCTCGGACTCAACGAAAACGGATATTGTTGAAGGCTTATATCTTGTTCCTGAGAGTTGGTAACATGACCTTCTCGATTCGGGAGGCCCTGGACCGCATCCACCTGCCTCGGGCCTCGGCTCAGGCGACAGACATTATCAGCCCTGGAACTCGCATTGGAACTTTTTTAAGAACGCCCCGGAGTTCTTTCGTTGAGGGCTTTCGTGATCAAAGACCTGGAACTCCCTGAAGGGAAAGCCATCAAGGTCGCGAAGGGAGGGCCGGAAGCCCTGCGGAAGGTTCTTACACTATTGAGCAAGCGTGGCTTCACAGGATATATCAAGATTGAGTCGAAAGCGGGCAGGGGGACTGCGTTTCTGGTCCTGAGAGACGGCAGCCGGGCCATGACCCTCTACTACGGGCCCGACGGCTTCCTCACGGGTAAGGCGGCTCTCCCTGGCTTCAAGGATCTTGCCAAGGACAAGGACACCCTGATAGAGGTCCACACGAACCAGACTCTTGAGCCCTTGCTGGAGAGCCTCCCGAAGGGCCGGGGGAAACCTTCGCCTCCAGGGATGGGCGCTTTCAAGCGGAAGCTGGAGGAGTGGAAGGCCCAGGGACACGATGTAGCAGAGCTGGAAGGCAAGATGGGTCAGAGCCTGTCAAAGGTCATCAAGGCGTTTGCGGAATACAAGGAAGGGATGAAGGCACGGGAGGAGGACGAGGCAGAGGGCGCCAAGCTCATCGAGGAAGCCAAGTTCGAGCTTCTAACAGAGGAGCCTAAAGAGGAGCCGGAAGTAGCGGTCCCGGAGAAAGCAACGGCTCCGAAACGCAAGAAACCTCGCGCAAGGAAGAAGTCGACCACGAGGAAGGAGGCCGCAGAGAAGAAACCGGCGGCAAAGGAAGCCGTGGAGGCTGAGGCGGTCTCTAGGGCCCCAACTTCTCCTGACACGGGCATGCAGGACAGATACACCTTCGACACGTTCATCGTGGGAGACAGCAACCGTTTCGCCCACGCTGCCTGCACGACGATCTCCGAGGGCTCCGTTGATCCGTACAGCCCCCTGTTCCTGGTCGGTGGACCAGGACTCGGCAAGACACATCTCCTCCACGCCCTCGCCCGGCAGTTCGAGAAGAGGAACCCGGACGCAAAGGTAACATACCTAACTGCCTCGCAGTTCCGGGACGAGATGGAGAAGGCGTCGAATGGGGGTCATTTGGCGGACTTCCGCAAGTCCCTCCTGGAGAAGGACATTCTTCTCCTGGACAATGTGCAGGATCTCGAGGGCAAGCGGAAGGTTCAGGAGGAGATCTTCTCGCTCTTCGAAGACTTCCATCAGAAGGGTAAGCCGATAGCCCTAGCGGCCGATCGCCGTCCCTCAGAGATGAGCGGCCTCGACTCTCGGCTGATCTCCAGGTTCGAGTCCGGTCTGGTTGCAGACCTCCAGCCTCCCAACCCCGAGATAAGAATGGGCTTCCTACGAGGTCGGTTAGACGCCAGAGGGGTCTCCATCCCCGAGAGGGTGACGAAGTACCTTGCCGACAGGTATACCTTCGACCTACGAGAGCTGGAGGGAGGGTTGAACAAGGTCCTGGCCTACTCCAAGGCCACCAACAAGCCCGTCAGCCTGTCCCTTGCCAAGGAGGCGCTTGGTGCACCGCCGCCGAGTACACCACCCCAATCGCACGCATCCCTCGCCTTCGAACCAATCCCCGGGCACAGCTACCTGTGCAGAGAGGAGAGAGGAGACTCTCCCTATCGCATGTTCGCCAAGAGGATTCGGCACGTCAAGGGACTACTCATAACGAGGACGAATCCTTCGCGGGTGAAAGAGACTCACGGTTTGGAGGGCGCCGAGATTCTCTGGTTGACGGACAAGTCGGAGTCCTCTGAGAGTACCGTGGGCCCCGTGTTGGAGAGGCTGATGTACAAGTTGGAGAGCTTCATGATCACTGGGGGTCAGGGCATCATCCTCCTGGAGGGTGTGGAGTACCTCAAGAGTAACAACGGCTTCGAGTCCGTTCTGAAATTCGTTCGTCGCCTCGTCGACGAGATCTCAGAGAGCGACTTCACATTCATACTGACTGTGAACCCAGCCACCATCGAGATGCGGGAGCTGAAGATACTGGAGAACGAGCTGGAGGCCTACCCCACCTAGGCGGTCGACCTCCAGCCTCCCAGTTCTTGTCAGCCGATGGAACTAGGTAAAGATGCTAATAAGGTCCGGTAACAGAGTTCCCTGAAGCCATGGGCATGATTCCGACCTACGTTATGGGTCTGGACGAGGCCCTGGGCGGTGGCATTCCTGAGGGCAACATCGTCCTCCTGTCTGGGAGCCCGGGGACCATGAAGACCTCCCTCGCCTTCAGCATTCTCTACCACAACTCCCTCTCGGGCCGCAGGGGTTTCTACATCACCCTCGAGGAGCGGAGTGAGGACCTGAGGGCCACCATGGGAAGGATGGGTATGGGCGACGTCCGTCGGGGGGACCTGTATCTACTGGACCTAGGCAGGGTCAGACTCGAACTCTCTGACGGTGAGATGCGGGGGGACTGGTTCGCCATCCTGCAGGGAATCATAGAGGATGCTGTTACCATTTCGGGCTACTCTCTCCTCGTCTTGGACTCTCTGGACTCCCTCTACGCCCTGGACGTCGCCCCTCATCCTCGGAGGCAGCTCTTCCACCTCTTCGGATTCCTGAAGGAGTTCCGAGTCACGACTTTCGTCATCTCCGAGATACCCTTCGGTTCGCAGCGCCTAACTGAGCACGGGGTGGACTTCCTGGCGGACGGGATAGTCTTGCTCAGGCAGTTTGAGTTTGGCGAGTCCGATGTCCAGCTCAGACTTCGTTGTGTCAAGATGAGAAAGGTGGCTCACGATCGCGGCTACTTCACCCTGGAGTTCGACAACGGTAGGTTCGCGGCAACGAGGGCCATCACGGACTAGCTCTAGACGCGCCTCTTGAACAACTGGAGGTATTCCAGGGCCTCGGCGTAGCCTCCCTCTTTGACGCTTGCGCTGGCCTGCTTCAGAAGCCCGATTAGCTCGTTCACGTCACGCCCCTGCATCTTCAGCTCCATGACGGTCTGCCTGGCCCTCTTCATCTCATCTGCAATTCCCTGTTGGATCGACTCCGTCGCCTTACGTCGTGCCGTGGCGGCTAGGAGGGCTGCGTTCTCCCAGTTTCCCTTCCTCAGGGCCGCCTTCCCCTGATTGAGGACCTCCTTCACTCCGACGACGCTCACTCCAATCTGGGTCAGGTCGTTGACAAGCTCTTCCGCAGCCCTTAGGGCGTACCTAGCCTCGCTCTGGCCACTCGACTTGGAGGCCATGTCCTCCCTTGCCAGCTGTAGCTTGTCGAAGGCCTCGCCTACGCGCCCCTCCTCCAGCTGGCCAATGGCCTCCTCTAGCAGTGCCTCGGCAACGGGGTACGTCCTCTGCTTCGCCTTCTGCTCCTTGAGTTCCTCCCTCTGGACGTCCAAGCTCTGCGCTATCTGGAGGGCAACCGACTGTTCCATGGTGATCCTTGCCTGCCACGCCAGCTTAACGGCGTTCACGAGATCCCTCTTCCTTGCCCTCTGCACCGCAGCAGCAACGGCCCTCTGGGTATTCTCTACAGGCACGTGCAGCCTCTTGGCCAAGGTTACGAGCGCTTTGAGACCGCTAACCTCTCTGTGGAGCGTTGTCTGAAGGTGACGTGGGTCAGTGATCGTAGCCGCTTCACGCCGCTTCTGTTCGTCGTATTTGGCCATGATTGTTTTAACCAGGTTCCCCTCAGGGGTGCGACGCAGCGTTGAGGTCCCAGTGCGGGTGAGGGAGGTAGATCTCCCGCCCCCTTCAGGGACCCCCACGGGCTGCATCTCCAGGGGGGGATGCCTAGCCTCCAAGGATCCCGACGTCTGATCCACGAACCGGACCCCACACTGGGAACACTGAGCAGCCTCGACGGAGACGGCCGAGCCACAGACTGGACAATCGAAAATCCCTTCTTCGGCGAACAGGGCTCCACACGACGAACACTTGGAAGCGCTCTCATCTACCTCTGCCCCGCACCCAGGACATTCAAAGGTGAGTCCCTCCTCTCCATCCTCTTCCCTGCCGAGGACGTCCTTCTCGAGAACCTCTAGCTCCAGCTTCGGCTGGTCTAAAGGTTCGTCAGGTATGTCCAGATCTAGGTCATCGAGGCCGTCTGACACCACACTCTTGGCGGGCTTAACCTCATCCCCGCCTAGGATGCTGGCCATCAGATCGTCCAGCGACTTCGAATCTCTGATGGCTTCGATATCGTCATTGGTGTCCTCTGCGTCGAAGAGAGACGTGTCTGTCCCACACTTTGGGCAGATGACCTGATTGCCCGCCAGTTCAGTCTCGCAGATGGGACACCTATTCCCCTGCTCGGAAACCAACCAGTGTCACCTCGGCGGTGCCGAGGCGATTCTAGGCCAACGTGGTCTTAAATAACTCTCTACAAGATTTCGAGATATGATAAGGTCTCATAAGAGATAATGAAGACGGAACGGTTAAGTCGACTCGCCAGGACGTTCCCTCCAAAGGGTCACGGCGATCTTTCCATGTTCAGAAATTCCATTCCTGGCTTGGACCGCGTCTTCAAGACCGACGTTGAGCCACCGAAGGTCGTCCTGGTCACCGGACCTCCCGGCTCCATGAAGTCCGCCTTCACCTATACTCTCATGTCCCAGTACCTCAAGAACTCGGGGGAGTTCGGGCTCTACACCACCCTGGAGGAAACCGTTCACTCCCACCTGAAGAACATGGAGAGCCTCGGAGTGGAGATCTCCCTGAAGATGCAGCTCTCCGACTTCACCGACCTGAGGGAGATCGATCAAGTGATGGAGGAGGACGACCAGACCGACTACATCACCTTCATCGAGAAGATGATAACCCACTACAGGAAGAGCCACGGCGACCGATTCACCGTATTCGCCCTAGACTCCCTCGGAGCCCTCTACAGCCTCCTGTCTCTTCAGGGGGACATCAGGAAAAGGATGTTCTACTTCTTCAAGATGCTACGAGACCACGGCCTCACGTCTCTCGTACTCATGGAGCGCTCCCTAGGCGGTGAGAGCCAACTTCTCGGCAACGAGGGTTTCCTGGTCGATGGCATCATCATGTTGGGCCTCGATCGGAGCAAGGGCAAGATCGTCCGCTACATTCAGGTGGAGAAGATGCGAGCCTGCAAGCATAGCATGGAGAAGCACCTTTTGGAGGTGAGCGACAACGGCCTCGTGGTACTCGGTCCGATCTTCGATTCCTCCGACCTCTAGCACTCTCCCGCGGCCTAGATTCTCACCTCTGAGATTGATGGGAAAATCTACTTAAGTCGAATGAAAGAAGTCTCTGAGAACTGAGGAAAGGTGAGGCCTTGGCTGCAGAACAGGGAGAGGTCTGGGATCTGCTCCAGAACAAGGTCGCTGAACTGAAGGACCTTGAAAACGAGCTCAAGGAGCGAGAGAACAAGATCGAGGAGGAGCGGGCCTCAATCGGCTCCAAGATGGAGAAGATTCAGGCGGAGCAGGAGAAGCTGGCGAAGGAGAAAGCCTCCTTCGATTCCCTGCAGAAGGGCCTCGAGGCTCGAGACCGCGAGATAAGCCAGAAAGAGTCGGACATCGAGAAGCAGAGGAAGTCTGTCGAAGGCATCAAGACCGAGGCCGATGCCAAGGTAAGACAGGTCGACGAGCGCCATGAGGCCCTCCTGGCGAGGGAGGAGGAGCTAGTCCAGAAGGAGGAGGCCCTGGCCAAGGAGGCAAACGAGATCGTGGCCCTCAAAGAACGCATGGTGGTGAAGGAGCAGGAAATCGCCCAGTTCCACGAGAACTTGAAGAGCTTCGTGGAGGAGTTCTCTGGCAAGACCCAAGATTTGGCGAACCTCGAGGAGCAGGTCACCAAGGAGAGACAGGCGGTCGCCGCGGAAAGGGAGCGACTCGCCAAGGAGGCCAAGAGGCTCATCGATCTCGAGAGGAAGATGCTCAAGGAAGGCGAACTTCCCGAGCAGCAGATTGATGTTCCCCAGCCGGAACCCGAGGTTCCCGAGGAGGTTCCCCCGGAGGCACCGCCCGAGGAGGCGGCGGAGGCCGAGGTGCCTGAGGGGCAACCCGAGCCCGAAGCACCTCCCGAGGAGGCGGAGGAAAAGGGAAAAGAGAAGAAGGGCAAAGAAGAGGAGAAGGAGGCCCCTGAGCCCGGGGACGGTGAGATTCTCTGTCCCGGTTGTGAGACCCTCATATCCGCTGACGCCGTCATCTGCTACGCCTGCGGTTATCAGTTGAAGGAAGGCAGTGAGGAGGAAGAGAATGAGATCCCGTGCCCTGCCTGCGGCACTATGATCAGTGCCGACGCCGTGATGTGTTACGCCTGCGGGCAGCCGATGGGCGAGCAGGAACAGAAGAAGAAGGGGCTCAAGAAGATCCTCCGGCGGAAGTAGCCTAAGCCACTTGATTATATTCCCTGAGAATCGCTAAAGAACGTATAAATACGGTCCTTAGGGAAGCTCACCCCCACGCATGCTCAACGGGGGACGATGACTATTCTGGCCATGGCGCGTTGGATCCGGGGGTCGATGTCGTGACGCAATCCAGAGGAGCTCGTCAGCCGATCGTCCTTTCCATTGTTCTCGCAGCTTCTCTCCTGCTTGGAGCAGTCGCGGGATTATTCGCCTTGAAGACCGCGTCTGCGTCCATAGTCGTCATCAATGGGGATTGGACTGTCTCGGGCACAGACAACACTTACGACGGTGTCATCTTCAAGGTCGACGGCAACGTCACCATAGAGTCCGGAGCATTGCTGGAGATTGCGAACGGCGGCCTGACGTTCCTTCAGGACGACTCCCACACCTACACCCTGGACATACAGGATGGCGGATCAGGCCACGGTTCTCTGGTATTGGAGAACAGCGTCCTAACCACGGAACCTCTTCAGATTGATGTCAGCCTGCGGTTGGAGGTCGCCGTGGCGGGGACCCTGATCCTTCGAGACGGCTCATTGGTGAAGCACCCTGGTAACATAACCTCGTCCGGAGACGCTATAATCGAGGTCCGGGACTCCACGGTTAAGGGCTTCGACAGCGGCGAGATCGATGGTGTAGTGGCGGACACCGACGCCAGCGACGATGCACCCTCCCTGTCGTTCTCCAGCACATCTGAGGTCCTCATTGTCGACTCGATCATCAGCGGGCTCTATGAGAACAATGCGGACCCTCGTCCCAACCCCCTCTATGACATCCGCGTGCAGGACTCGGCGACTTTGACCATCATAGACTCCTACGTCGGTATCGATTATCATCCGGGCGACACGACCCATAACACAATCTCTGCCACGGGTTCGTCACGAGTCTACATCTTCAACATGAGCCTGGATGAGGACCAATCGAGCCTAGCCCAACCCGTCGACTGGCTGCCGGCCTTCGTTACGGCCTCCAGTGCAGAGGTCTACATACACCGCTGGCTGGAAGCGAAGGCGGCCGATCGTTTCGGAAACGGCGTACCCAGTGCCTACATCGAATCCCGTGTGCTCCCTGAGGGACTCCTAGCCTACTACCCCCGGAACGGTGGATCCAACGTGCCGAGCCAGGATATCCTAGATCATCTGGGGGCCAGCTCATCCGACTTCAACGTTACAGGATCCGACGGACGGGCCCTCATACCCCTTCTTACAGAGTGGATCAACAGTTCTGTAGACCAGACCGCCCCGAATTCCCACTTCATCGGCAACTACCGCATCCGGGCGAGCTTCGGCGGCGACGCCTCGGTCAGGAACGTCTCCTTCCAGGCTTATCCGGCTCTGGGTTCCAGCGTCAACACCGAAAGTCTGACTGTCAACATCGACTCCCTCGTGTGGCCCGCTCAGGACACGACTTACATCTGGTCGTCCACGATCAACATCGACTTCGACCTGCTTCTGGACGGCAACCTACTGATTACGGGGGACGCAACCATCGATGGGTCTCAGCTGTTCATCCTTCAGAGCAACATGGATTCGGGTCGTCACTACATAATGATCGAGGGTGGCGGCAGCCTCACCATAACGAACGGTGGCCTATCCAGCAACCTGCCCCTCGTAGTGTACCTGCAAGATGGCGCCCAACTATCCACAGATAACGCCACTCTGCAGTTGAGCACGCCCGCTGGTCGGGGCATTGTATATGGTGAAGACTCCTCCGTTATCAGCCTCAGGGGCGGCTCCCTGGAGGGTGACCTTAAGGCCCTGGGCAACAGCGCCTTCATCAGGGAGGTTAGCCTCACCAACGCCAATATTACGTACGACACCTCGGGGATCTCATACCTCTGGGATCCCGTCTTTGAGGAGAATGTGGGACTCTCCTTCCTGAGTGACGACGGCGATGTGGGTACTCTGGACTTCGACATTAGGAACGCGACGGTGGATGAGAGCCTCAACGATAGCTTCGTGTTCCAAGGGACTCAATATGCTCAACTCACTAACGTCACCTTCGAGACGGGCGGCTTCTGGTGGACGGACAGGATTAGCGATAGTGCCAAGATCGGCGTCTACTGGTGGCTGTTTGTGGAGAGCCTGGACGCTGTGGGGACCACCGTGCGAGAGTCCAACATCACCCTGCAGCGGCTCAATCCCGTAACCATGCAGTTCTCGCTGATTCCAACTCCAGGCCCTGACGATCTGTACATGGGCAACCCCCAGCCTACTCACATCGAAGCCCCGGAAGGCGTGTTCCTCTACAGGGCCCTATCGCAGGAGCGGGTCCAGTCACAGGGGTGGGCCAACAGCACATACCTCGCCAACGGTTCCAAAGTGGTTGACGCTACCACCTACTACGCCGACGCCAACGAGACGGTGGCCGTTGGGGGAAACTCCAACCTGGAGGTCACCTTCACTGCCCTTACGCCAGCCTTCGAGATGGCTGAGCTGACCTTCCTCGGAGCCAATGGGACGGCGGACACCCAGCCCGTTGACCTCTCCCTGGACATCAGAGCCAGCGTCCAGAACGACGCGAGCATCGGCTTCTCGGGCGTCACCGTTCACTACTACCGGGTAGATGTGGATGCGAATGACGATGGGGTGATGGACAACCCACCGGATGACTACGCACCCTTCCTCCTCGGCGAGCAGAACATCACGGTGGAGGCTCAGAGCACCTTCGTTGCGGCGATATCCTGGACCCCGGAGGATGTGGGGACTTACCTGATCTCCGCGGTAATAGACCAGGATGATCGATACCCCGAGTTAGTCGAGACCAATAACCTAATGAAGGCCACGCTGGAGGTCACTGCATGGCCTGACCTGAGTATCACCGAAGACGATGTCGATGTCACTCGAGTGCCCGTGGAGGATGGTGACACCCCTGTCCAGGTCAGGGTCGAGAATCTTGGCGTATCAACTGCCATGGGCGCGACGGTGGAACTCTACGACAACGGCAGTCTCTCCGACTCCACCCCGGTTAACATCGTAGCAGGTGAGGCTGGGTCGGTAGTCCTAATATGGACTCCCACTCCTGCAGGCAACCACACCATCACCGTCAAGGTCGACAGCCTGAACGATACGGCCGACAACACCGACTTCTTCTACGGTAACAACTTCGTGACTCTCGAGTTCGAGGTGCTGACCAAGCCCGACCTTGAGCTGCGGCCTTCCGAGTACCAGCCTATGGTGGTGGTCCGGGACAGGTCCTTCTCAGTATCTGTTAACGTCTACAACGTTGGGAGTACCGCCGCTACTGACTTCGAAGTCGGGTTGTACCTTGATGAGATCTTGGAGGAGAACCTAATCGCTACCGAGACCGGGATCGTCGTTGCTGCGGGGCAGAACCTCACCGTGGACGTGGAGGCCTCCCCCATCGCCGTCGCCGGCAACTACACACTGATAATCTATGCAGACGCCGCGGAAGCCATTCCGGAGGTTAACGAGGGGAACAACCAGGTCAGTATCCAGTTGGATGTCGTGCCACCCGAGGGCCAGGTGTTCATCGACTCCCCCGCGGGCGGCTCGTTCTACAACCTCGGACAAACAGTGTTCGTCTCCGGCAGGGTGACCACTCCGACGGGTCAGCCCATTCCCGACCTGAGGGTCACCGTCGTCATGAGGGACTCCGAAGGCGGCTTCCAAGACCAGAGGGCTGTGTTCACGGACACTAGCGGGGTCTTCCAGGTCGGCATTCTACTGCCCAGTGAGGCTCCCAGCGGTGCCTGGTCCTTGCTTGCCTACACGGATGTGGAGAGCATACAGTCAGCCACCACCCCGCTGAACGTCGAGCGAGTCGTCCCATGGTACGACCAGCCAGTGCCCTTCGTGAACCTTCCTTTGTGGATACTGCTGGTCATTCTGGCGGTCTTCGTTGCCATCGCCCTGGCCATTACCAGGTACATGCGCTCCTTTGGCCTGGGGAGGCTGGTGGAGTGTGGCGAGTGTGGTGCCTTCATCTCAGAATCGGCCTCCAGCTGTCCCAAGTGCGGGACGGAGTTTGAGCGTGAGATGGTCAAGTGCAGCAGCTGCCACGCTTGGATCCCGGCAGACGTCAGGAAGTGCCCCGAGTGTGGTGTCGAGTTCACCACTGGCAAATCGAAGGGTGCCGACTACAAGGAGAGGATGAAGACGCAGTACCAGAAGGTGGTGGACAAGTACCGCGCTGAGGCGGCCATCGCCTTGGGCCACACGCCATCTGAGAAGGAGTTCCAGGAGTGGTGGCGCAGGCAACCCACCTTCGTGACCTACAGCGAGTGGCTGAAGGAAGAGGAGGAGATGAGGAAGCTGGGTTCCAAGCCCTGCCCGCGATGTAAGACCCTCAACTCCCTGACGGCTACGGTGTGTCACAGGTGTGGAGCCCTGCTCTCAGAGGGCGCTTCCAGTGGACGCCCTCCCGGTGGCCCCTCCGGCGGCACCAATCTAACAGCTCCACCCGCGCCCCCCTCGGAAGGCGGAGCGGCCGCCAAGAGCAAGAAGGTTGAGCGCCCGATCCTCAAGAAGATTGTGAAGAAGCCCTTCTCGAAGAGGAAGTCCTAGGTCGCCCTCGCCCTTTGTACGCACTCGTCGTCTCTCAGAACTTAATCATCCACAGCAAAGCGAGTTAGACCGATCCCAGCTCCGCACCCACGATCCTCATCATTTCCTCGGGATCCTTGAAGTATGCCGAGGCGATTCGGGCCACCTCTTTGTAGCTGGATACCCCCGTGCGACGCATGTACTCGAAGAGGTCCATCCGCCTCTTCACCTCCTGTTCCATCCTCTTGGGGGTCCAGTTACGGGCGGTCTGTATCTTCTCATAGACGTAGCTGTGACCGCTGAAGCTGAAGGTGTCGTCCGCCGGATTCCAGGTATAAGCGGAGTTGGTGATGAGTTCGTTGGACTCCGGGTCGACGCCGATGACTTCGGTCAAAGACTTCACTCGGCGGACCATTTCGGTGCCGACCTTCACCTGAGACTGGAGCAGGACGATGTCCAGGGCTGCCACCAGGGCGCGGGGGAGGTTGATGGGATCGTTCTCCAGCCTGTGGACCATGGATTGCACGTCATCCGCGTGGAAGGTTGTATAGGCGCTCTTCCCCGTCGCCATGGCCTGGAAAACTACGTAGGCTTCTCCCCCCCGAACCTCGCCGACCATCAGGTACTGAGGCCTCTGACGAAGGGCGGCGGACAGCAGGTCGAACATGTCGATTTCACCCGCCATACGACCGCTGGCAGTTGTCCCACCGAAACCGTGGCGCGTCAGGGTGGCCACCCAGTTCTCGTGGGGAAGATTCAGCTCCCGCGTGTCCTCTATGCTGACGATCTTCATCTGAGGGGGGATGAAGAGCAGAATGGCATTCAGCGTGGTGGTCTTTCCGCTTGCAGTCCCTCCACAGATGAGCATGGACTGTCCGTTCTCGATGGCTAGCCACATGTAAGCCATCATCTCGGGACTCATGGTGAGGTTATCGATGAGGTCCAGGGGGGTGAAGGGGTTCTCTCGGAAGCGCCGAATCGTGAAGCTGGAGCCCTTCTTGGTGACGTGCTTCCCGAGGGTCGCTTGAAGCCTGGAGCCGTCGGGGATGGAGGCGTCAAGCATTGGCTGCGCTACCGAAATGTGTTTCCCGCACCTCTGGGCTAGCCAGATGACGAAGCCGTCCAGTTCTTCGTCGGTGTCGAACTTCAGGTTGGAGGGCACGGAGCCGTACTTCCGGTGATAGATGTAGAACGGGACCTTGACGCCATCGCAGGATATATCCTCCACCTCCGGGTCGATCATAACTACGTCAATGGGTCCGTACCTCACGAAGTCCCTCACGACGTAATACATGATTCTCTCCTTGGAGACCGGATGGAGGGTTACGCCCAGATCCCTGAGGAGCTGCTGCACAGAGCTCCGGAGGTAGGACTCTCTCGTTTCGGAGTCCATCTCCTTGGTCATCTCCAGGTTCTCGATGATTAGCTCTTTCAGGACGCCCAGCAGCTCGGCTTCATCGCCGGTCAGTTTGGGCTCGATGACCTCGTAGAAGTGCTGGTTGGAGAAGTCATCGTAGAGAATCCTCACGTAGGAGTAGTTGTCGATGATGGGATCTATCTCCATCTCCTTCATGTTGGGATTCGTGACGGGTGGGATTTCCGTGATATTGCCAGCCACGATTTCCTGACGACCTCCGCCTCGCGGTGCCTTGACCTTAAGCCCCTTATCACCGAGCATGCGGGAGTACATCCTGCGCTTGAGGCGCTGGACGACTCCAATTTTGCTGGCCATCGGACGTCGACGTTCCAGCGTGATTGAAGGCCTTGACATAGTGACACCTACAGCATCTGGAACCCAACGACGGCGATCAACAGCATGACGAAGGAGTGACGCAGGCCATTAACGATCTTCCCCGTATCCAGGATGCCAGCAAGGATGCCGTCGCCCATGGCATGGACGATGACGGCGATGAAGAAGGCCACCTGGACGTTGAAGATGATCTCCGGTATGTTCTGGGGCAGGGGACTCTGGCCGCCGAGGAGACTCCCGGAATCCCCCTCGCCGAGCTCCGCCGCCGCCTCCTCCATCTTCGGGAGGAAGGTGACGCCCAGGATCCAGATCGTTACGATGAAGACGGCGAAGGAGATGTAGATGACCGCGATGTAGGTGCTCATGGTGATCCGACGCTCGTCCTCTGTGAGCTGGACCTCCTTGGCGTCGTGACTCACCATGGTCAGCACATCGGCCACCTCCCCGCCCGCGTCACTGGCTTTGATGATGATGGCTACGACCCTCTGCACCAAGGGCGTCTGGACCCGCTCTGCGAATAGCCGCAGGGCGTCTGTGGCGGGTACGCCCCACTCTATCTGGGCCGACATCTTCTTGATCTCGTCCGTGAGGACTCCGTAGCGGCCCTGGGCGGCGACCACAACGGCCTCTGCGAGGGTCATTCCGAATCTCCCCGCCTCCGCCACGTCCCTCAGGAAGTCGGGGAGTCTCTTCTCTATGGCGCGGATTTTCTTCTGCTCAGCCGCCATGTAGAACCCGTAAGGCCCGATGGCGGCCATGAGCCCGATGGCTAGAAAGTTGAGAAACCTGCGAATGGGATGCTCTGCGGTGTCCGCCACTCCGTCGCCGTCTAGGTCGAATCCCGTCTCGGGGTCCAGGGGCTTGAAGGAGAGGTCGAGGACATTCAGGAGGTTGAGGACGGCGATGCCGATGAAGATAACACCCAGGAAGATGCTGATTGTCTTGACGACTCGCTTCTTGTCCTTCCTCACGTAGATGGCCTGGCGTGCCTCCTCGAGCTCCTTGGCCACTCCCTTCAGCCTGGCCACCTACCTCGCCTCCTGTTCCTGGTTCCACATGACGAATATGAAGCCGAACTGGGACAGCGGTATCATGAGACCAACGATGACGTAGAGGAGGGTGACCACGAACCCGGCCTGGCCCTTGCTGATGAGGGCCATTATTGCCATTATGACAACCAGGAAAAGAGGGAAGGCGACGACGACCGTAACGAAGCTCTCCGCCAGGAGGCCGAGGGTCTCCATCCGCTTCTTCATCTCCAGCTTGTCCTCCTTCTCGAACTGTTCGGCCTTCATCACGAAGTAGGGCTTCATCTGGCCCCCAGAGGTTGCGGTGGTCACGACCCCCTGGAGAAACTCCTGGAACTTGACGCTAGGCGATCGACCGGCTGCCTTCTTGATGGCCGTAAGGATGTCCTCCCCCAGGAGTTCCGTATCCCTGGTTATCCACTCCGCCTCCTTCGCGATCTCGCCGTACACCTCTTGCTTGGAGAGCTCTCGGAAGATCACGTCGACGGGGACCTCGGCCGAAGCCATGGCGGATATGAAGGACATCGCTCCCGTGAGCTTCCGGTCGATTAGACGGCCTCGCCGCTTCGCCCTGGATGCTGGTATGCCCCTGTAGAAGGGCTCCAGGCCGAAGTAGACTGCCTTGGTCAATAGTGCAGGGACCGTGGCGAGGACTGGGGGAAGGATGATGAAGGGAATCAGGGGCCAGCTGAGGATGGCGAACAGGAAGAACGCCAGCGTGCCGGAGGCTGCCATGGTGCCCATGGCGACCAGCACCACTGCGGCCTTCCCCATGGCGACATACTCCTCGGGGCGGAGGCGCATGTGGGCCTTGAGGAGATCCTCCTCCAGGTCCTCGTCGACCTTACCCTTGCTGGTGCCACCCATAAGCCTCCAAGCAAGCTGCTGGAAGGGCGACAAGCTGAGGTAGCTCGGCTTCGCTCCTGCCGCTAGCCTCACCAAGTGGGGTGTAGACCTCTTCTTGACGGTCTGCTGCGTCGCCCTGACCTCGGCCTCTCGGCGAGCTTCCAGCCTGTCCAAGACGCTGCTGGCCTCACCCCCCAAGGAGGTCACCTCCATTGGCTTCCAGGGTCTTCGCACTGGCCCAACCCATCTCCCTTCGGACCCTCGAGACGGTCTCCTCTGGGTATTGGTAGTAGCCGACAACCACTTTGGAGATGTCACGGTAGTCCATGATGTCCTTTTCCACAAGGTACCTGAGCATGTCCACCCGGCGCTGGAACTCCTCGTCCATCTCCTCGTGCGTCAGGTTCTTCATCTCCATGATTTCGTCGAAGAGGAAGCTGTGACCCTTGAAGGTGAAATCATCCGTCCTCTGGTCCCACTCGTAGACCGTGTTCGTGATTAGCTCGTTGGTCTCTGGCTCAAAACCGACTAGCTCCACAATCTGCTTGATCCTTCGGACGATGTTGGTCCCAACCCTGACCTGGGTCTGGACTATGACGAAGTTCAGAGCCGTCAGGAGGATACGAGGTGTGTTTATGGGCGGGTTCTCCAGCCTGTTGACCATGGACTTGACACTGTCGGCGTGCATGGTGCTCATGGTCGGGTGTCCCGTGGCCATGGCCTGAAACATGGTGTAGGTCTCCTTGCCGCGGACCTCGCCAACAATGATGTAGTTCGGCCTCTGCCGTAGGGCCGCCCGGACCAGGTCGTACATGTCTATCTCACCCGGTGCCTTCCCGTCGGCCCCCCGCTCCCCCGTGCCGCTGCGAGTACTCCCTGGTATCCAGTTCTCGTGGGGGAGGTTGATTTCACGCGTGTCCTCAATGCTTACGATCTTCGCTCCGGGACGGATGAACAGGGCGGCGCTATTCAGGGAGGCAGTCTTCCCGGCGGCGGTACCTCCACAGACCATCATCGACTTGCCATGCTCTATAGCCAGCCAGATATAGGCCAACATCTCGATGGAGGCAGTGTTGAACTTGATGAGCTCCACGGGGGTGAAGGGCTTCTCCTTGAAGCGTCGGATGGTGAAGCTGGAGCCCCGGGTAGTCACCTCGCGGGCGTAGGTCGCCTGGACCCGGTGGCCCTCTTGGGTCGTCCCGTCCAGGATGGGATTCGCCACAGAGATCGACTTCCCACACCTCTGCCCAAGGCTGATGACGAAGGAGTTCAACGATTCGTCATCGTCAAACATCACCGTCGTCTTGATGGACTCGTACTTCTGGTGGAAGACGAAGATGGGGACCTTGACGCCGTCGCAGCTCACGTCCTCGATCTTGTAGTCGTTGAGGATGACGTCACACGGCCCGTAGCCGACGAAGTCTCGGACGATGTAGTAGATTACCTTGTTCTTAGACCGGTCATCCAGACCGATGTCCCGGGACTTCACGAAGCTCTCCACGCTCTCCCGGAGGTACTCCTCCTTGTCCTTGAGGCTCTGAGCGTGGAAGCTGTATGACAGAGTCCTGACCAAGGAGTCCTTCAAGAGGTCAAGAAGCTCCGTCTCCCGGCGATTCAGTTGAGGTTCCCAGGTCTCGTAGACGTACTCGCTGTCCGTCTTGTAGAAGAGCACCCTCACGTAGCTGTAGGGAGCCTTGATGGGGTAAATCTCCACCTCCTCGACGTTCTCCTCCGTCACGGGTGGCACGGGTGTAAGCTGCGATCCTCGGCCAGGGATCCAGACGGCCCCCTTCTGCATGGCCCCCTTTGGTAGCTTCACCTTCCTCTTGCGGTGGGTCAGCGCCAGTACTACACCTCCAGCGTAGACCCGCGTCTACCCACCGCGATGCTCAGGTATGCGTAGTTCACCGAGACCTTAGCGATGGGCCTGGTGGGGGGGTTGTGGACGATCTCGAGGCTGATGTTGTGAGTTTGGCCAGACTCGGCCCTCGAAAGCGTGTAGTAGGGCGTGGTTACCGTCTGACCGGCCGGGGATTCGAAGTACTGGTAGCCGGGCCCGCCGAAGTCGGAGTCCAGGACGGCGAAGGTTAGGCTCAAGGTGTTGTTCAGGTGCTGGAACCAGGCGTTGCCGTACCGGGTGGTATGGTTAATCCACAGTGAGGACTGAAGAGCGGTAAACTCCTGAATGTCGAGCACGAGGAGCTTGCTGTGGATGCCCTCGGTTCCAGAGTCGGCGACGTTCCCAGAACCGATGATGTTGACCATGGTGAGCGCCACCTCGATCCCATTGGTGGCGTTGAGGATGGCGAACTGAGGATCGACTCGGACCGCTTCCCCTGCAGACTGGGACATTAGGATGCCTCCGCCTTCATAGATGAGGGAGAAGGGCACGTGGTATCGGTTCCTGACCTCCAGGACGACGTTGCCTGCGGAGGTCTGATTGACCGTGTAGACGGAGCTCTCGATGGCGTACTGGAACTGAATGGTCCAGGGGGCCTGATCGCCGCTGCCCGTGAGCTGGCCGATGGAAGGCCCAGAGAATACTGGGAGTCCAGGAGTGCCTAGCTGGACTGCGGTGTAGGTCTCCGTAGGGATGTATGTGCTCCCGGAGGTGGCGGCAACCTGGGCCGAAAGGATCTGGGTATCAACGGAGCTCTTGAAGGACCCAAACTGCCCAAAAACCGTACTCTGGTGGGCCGCCTCCGTCTCCTTCCCCCAGACGGGAACGTACTGGTTCACGAGGAGCGACAGGAACGTCAGGACGACTAGGAGGGCCATGATTGTGCCGACGGTGGAAGCCACTCCATCTTTGTCCCGCCGGAGCTTCCGAGGCTTCAGACAAGGCATGAACTACCTCTAGAGAACCCCCTTACATTCTGGCTTCGAGTTGTGAGGTGCGCTATTAAAGAATGTCGACGCCAGATTCAAACTTGAGAACCTCTGGCTAGGTCTGGCTTGGACTACTCCACAAGGGTTTTAAGCCCCATCTCGGTTAGCTGGGACACTCGCCGCGGTAACTCAGTTGGGAGAGTGCCAGACTGAAGTCGTTTGGCAGACATCTGGAAGTCGCCGGTTCGAGCCCGGCCCGCGGCACTTCTGTTGGCACGACAAATTGTGCCGCAATGCTATAATATCCTGGGCCGATATTGAGCACCATCCCGCCTTAGCTCAGTTTGGCTAGAGCGGCTGACTGTAGTGGGTTCCCGGAGGTTTCCGGTACAGCCGCTGGGATCAGCAGGTCCCCGGTTCAAATCCGGGAGGCGGGACTCATCACCAAGTTCCCTCGTCGAGAGGACTACCTGACGATGGGTCCTCCAAGGGGCAGTCGGCTTCTTCCGCTCTCTCGCCGGTGGGCCCTCACCAACTTCACTGCCATAAACAGCGACTTGTTCGAGACAACACCTCCCGTGGGACGCCGAAAGACTTGCGCCCCAACAGTAAATAGACGATCCAATATGCCAGTCCCGCCATGACGCGGGGTAGCCTGAGGCGATTCAACTATCTAGCCCTCAGAATGTTAGTATTGTGATTTAGCTCATCGTTCGATGCGAGACAGTCGACCCAGCCTGCTGAGCATACCGAGAACATGGCGAGCCCTTGGCCTCCAAGTTTTTAAGTAACCGTTCTACAATTGATGGCTGTCAACTGCGATGACCTCTCGTCGCAGTTTTCGACCACCGAGAGCTCCTGGAGGAAGGAAGAATGGCTTCACCCGAGAGGGCTACTAGGTTGGGCGTGGACCTCCTCGTTGTCTTGCTTTTGTCGGCGACGTTTCTGGTCGCCTTCTCAATGTTCACGCCGTCACCTGTCCTGGCCGCCCCTGGAGATCCAGTGCTTTCAGGTCAGGTGACAGACAATGTCACCTCGCTGCCGGTTGCGAATGCGCTCGTCCACGTACAAGGCAATCTAGTCCCTTTCATTAACGAGACTTTCACTGACATCAATGGGACTTACAGCATGAACTTGCCCGTGGGCGACTATCTAGTCGGTATAGCCCACGGGAATTACTACCTCTTCCTCGACTCCTCCTTGATGATTGTCGGGGATACGGTAGTAGACGCCGCCCTTATCCCGGCCCCCCCGAGATCGGCTCGTGTTCGAGGGAACGTGACCGACAGCTCCACGTCGGGCCCCGTGACTACAGGCCTGATGTTGGCCCTCACTCCACCCATGATGGAACCTGACTACGTGAACTTCAGCGCCCTCGACGGATCGGGTGCCTATGACATGGCGATTATCCCTGGCGATTATCTGCTACAGTCGGACGTGAGAGGTTACATTACGAACCAGACGCTCTTTACGATCGGCAGCGGGGAGACCCTGTGGATTGACATGATCCTTAACCCCTTCCCGCCAGAGAACTCGACGATTCAAGGGTATGTAATGGAAGAGGGCACGGGACTGTCCCTCCCCAACGCAACCATCAGTGCCAGCGTTCCGGGCTACGGTAATGCCACCACCACGAATGAGACTGGGTACTACACGATCAACGTCTTCGAAGGCTCCTGGCAGCTCCAAGCATCGGCGAGTGGGTTCAGCACGGTGAACCGGGAGGTCTTCATCAGCGCCGATGAGACGCGCTGGGAGAACTTCACCCTCATGGAGACCAACTCCACCGTTAAGGGGTACATCACGGACCAGGAGACGGACCTCGGAATCGAGGGTGCGACCATCTATCTGAGTGACATGGAGAGCTACACCAATGCAACCCAGACGAACTCGTCCGGATACTACGAGATGCGCACAATCGCCGGTACCATGGTCCTCCAGGCTTTTCAGGCCGGGTACCTCTCGAACCTGTCTTTCTTTTCCATCGCTGATGGGGAGACACGGTGGGTCAACCTCACGCTGCGACCGGAAGACGCCGTACTCAAGGGCTACGTCAATGAGACAGGCACGGGCGCCCCCCTGGCTGGCGTCTCCGTGCAGCTTGGCATGCCGCCATTCTCAGGGAACACGACCTTGTCAGACGGTACTGGGTATTATGAGATCGGGTTCGGATCTGGCCCCGTAGAGATGAGTGCCTACCTCCCAGGATATCTGTCGTTCCTGACTGACATCGACATGGTCCCGGGAGTGAACTGGTTCAATTTCACAATGTACCCCGAACTCCCCGACAACGCAGTGGTACAGGGATACGTGAATAGCTCAGGCCCCATCATTGGCGCCATGGTCACCGCGCAGGGATACGGCGAATGGACCAACATGACCTTCACCAACAGCACGGGATTCTTTGCCATGAATGTGGTCCCCGCCCCCCAGACCCTGTTCACTCGGGCTTCCAACTACGCCCCCAACTGGACTGCGTTCACTGTCGGAGCCGGCGAGACGCTATGGATCAACGTGACATTGGCCGTTGACCCGATCGCACCGAACGTGACTGCGCTAGACGCTTCCCCTTCTGTGAACGTCAGCGTAAACAACCCAACCGCTGTAACGGGATCCATCAATGAGAGCTACCTTGATCAGGTAGCGATCTCCGTATTGGCCCTCCACAACGAATCTGGAGGCCTGAGGAACTTCTCGCTTCTGGCCACTTTCTCCGAGCGTGACTACACCCTCGTGGAGTCCTCCCCTGGACTCTGGAATCTCGACCTCGCCTGGAACGCCAAGATCCCCGGCGGCCGAATCGGCAATGCATCGTTCCGGGAGTGGATTCCGACCTTTGGGGAGTTCCCCTTCTTCCCCTGGGACGTCGTAATGGGCCAGTACCAGAACTCCTCCCTTCCCTCGCCCGTGCAGGCCATGGCGATGTTCTCCAGAGTCACAGGGGAGCTGGAGCTGATGTCCATCAGCGGACCGCCCGAAGCCGTTCCTACCGATCCAACCGGGATGTTCCAGACAGTCCTCACAATTTTCACGCTTGACGCCTCCGACAACCCCATTGGGGGCCCACCGGGCCAGCTCTATGGCACATGGTTCCCGATTCTCGAGTTGGACTTTGTAAGAGACGACCGAGTAGAGAGCGTAACTCACGGGCTGTGGCTTCAGGCCTGGGACTACGCCGATCACTACAGCCAGAGATGGTCGTTCTTGGATGTGGACAACACGCCACCGGTCGCCGACGCGGGTCCCGACCAGGCCATCCTGAAGACGCAAACCGTCGACTTTGACGGAACGGGGTCGACGGACAACATCGGTCTCACGGAATACACGTGGAGCTTCCAGGACGGCGGCACCGTGATCCTTACTGGTCCAACGCCCTCTCACACCTTCAATACGGCCGGCAACTTCGAGATTACCCTGGAGGTCACCGACGGCGCGATGAACACAGACACGGACATCATGTGGGTCAACGTGACAGCGGACGCAGAGCCTCCCGTCGCGGACGCAGGCCCCGACCAGACTGTGGATGAAGACACCGTTGTCGCCTTCGACGGATCCGGTTCCACGGACAACATCGGGATAGTCAACTACACGTGGGACTTTGTGGATGCCACGTCCCAAACCCTCTACGGCGTGAGTCCGTCGTATATGTTTGCCAACCCCGGGACCTTCGTAGTAACCCTCACCGCCACTGACGCTGAGGCCAACTCAGACACCGACACTGTCACCATCACCGTGAGAGACACTACAGACCCTGTGGCTGATGCTGGTACAGACATGACCGTCGTGGAAGATGTTCAAGTGGCGTTCGATGGGACCGGCTCCAGCGACAATGTGGGCGTCGTGAACTACACCTGGGACTTCGGTGACGGGACCACGGGTTACGGGGGGACTACCACCCACACGTACAGCGATCCTGGTGGCTACACTGTGACCCTGACAGTCCGTGACGCCGCCGGGAACGAAGCAACAGATGCCCTGGAGGTGACGGTCCAGCTTGACACCGATGGCGATGGCGACCCTGATGCCACGGATGCTGACGATGACGGCGATGGTATGCCGGATGACTGGGAGGAGGCACATGGCCTGGACCCCCTGGATCCAACAGATGCCACAACGGACTTAGATGGCGATGGGGTCAACAACCTGGATGAATACCGAGCTGGCACTGACCCAAACAGGCCAGCTTGGATGGACTGGGTCATCTACGGAGGCATCGCCGCGGCAGTCGGCGTGGTAGGAATCGTGGCCTTCCTCATCTGGCGCAGGCGTAAGTAGGGGGACAGTTGGAGCCCCGGGATAGTGGATCCCAAGGGCCCCCTGCCGAAGTCACCCTTGGAAGTCGGATGCCTTGGCCACTGCCCACGTGGTTCTGTTGCGGGTAATCTTGAAGCCAAGACTCTCGTAGAGTCTGATCGCTGGGTCGTTCCCGATGGTGACCTCGAGCCACAGGCTCCTGTACCCCCCTGCAACCAGAGAATTCATCGCCTTGAGGAGAAGCACACGGCCGAGACCCTCGCGCCGACGATCCTCGCGGACTCCCTCCTCGAT
Organism: uncultured Methanomassiliicoccales archaeon; assembly: GCA_964347325.1. GTDB lineage: Archaea > Thermoplasmatota > Thermoplasmata > RBG-16-68-12 > JAJISG01 > JAJISG01. Next base: position 50,409 of record CAYFYA010000004.1, read on the forward strand.
TACGAAAGGATGTCCGGCCTGAAGGCCGACGAGGCACAGACCCACGATCCCCCTCTCGTCCCGAAGAAGCCACGACTGAGACGGAAGGCAGTGCTCCCAGATGGCCCGTACATAATCCAGCCAGTCCTCCGGAGTCCCCACGTGCATGCCGAAATCCTGCTCCAAATGGCCTTCGTAGACGCTCATCAAGAAGGATGCCATCTCTTCCACATCTCCAAGCCTGGGGTTCTCCAGCGGTACGGCGGAGTTTCCGCGCTCCCAAAGCGGTGCCTCCATCAGCCCCCTCGAGAACCACTCCGTGAAACCGAGGTCGGCGAATTCCCTGAGGTAAGACTCGTCGAAGCTCGCCACAATCTCGTCGGCGCCCCTGGAGATCAAGGCCTCGGTCGCGAGAACGATAGCCTGGCGGGTCCACTCGCGAGCATCCGGAGCCATCGAGAAGTTGTTGATGGCATATGGCTTCTCCACGAGGCTGTCATATCCTGGCCTCACACACCCGACGATCCTCCTCCCCTCCATGAATACGAAGTACTGCCCTTGCGCTTCAGGATCTAGGGATAAGTACATCTCCGTATAGCCCGCAGGGTCCGACGCAAGCAGGTCGTTCCGCCCGGCCGTATAGACTTCCCAGTAGGACCTGGCGTTCGCCGGTTCCAACGGTATCATGCTGATCTCGGGCATGAACCTGGCCACGCTACCAGGTACGCTTGCAGGATATTAATGAAGAGGTGGCCCGAAGCTGCGAGAGGACTTCATACAAACGGCTTTATCCTCCCACTTTCATGTGTAGAAATGGATGCGACTGGCCCGTCCTGACGCCGTCTGGATATGGGGGAACGGCGTCGTCCGAGAGAACCTGGCATGGTACTATGAGGTCATGAAGGACCGCGCTCCTGCGAAGTTCCAGATATGCAAGGCTGTTGCCGTGCCGGGCCCTCTGGAGACTGCGACCACGGACGAACTCTGGCGGCTTCACGAGAGGGCGTCGGCGAGCTTCCAGGAGGTCTGGACCGCGGTAAGAGAGGGTGAAGCTTCACCGGATCCCCCTCATGCCTATCCTAATCTCCTCGACCTGAAGGTTGAACTGGCCTTCAGGATGCTCAAGGCGTGCACCTTTTGTGAGTGGAGGTGCAACGTGGACCGGAGCGCGGACAAGTTCGGCGTGTGCAAGCTCACGAGCACAAGTAGGCTCCACTCGGCCTTCCACCACTTCGGGGAGGAGAGCCCGCTGATAGGCGAGAACCAGGGGGGAAGTGGGACCATCTTCTTCTCAGGCTGCACCTTCCACTGCACCTTCTGTCAGAACTACGACTGCTCCCTAGACCCCATGAGCGGTCGGGATATTGCCCCCCGAGAGCTGTCCGCGGTCATTGGAAGGCTCCGACGCCGCGACGCAGCCAATGTAAACTTCGTGGGCGGAGATCCCATCCCCAACATGCACAACATCCTCGCCGCCCTGAGCACCTGCGAGGTCAACGTTCCAACGGTCTGGAACTCCAACATGTACTCCACGGAGGAGGGGATGCGGCTGCTGTTGGAGGTCACGGACTTCTGGCTCCCCGACTTCAAGTTTGGAAACGATGAGTGCGCCCGCCGCTTGGCCAGGGTCAAGGACTACTTCGGAGTCGTGAGCCGGAATCACAAGCTGGCGTATGAGAACGGGGACATGATCGTCCGACACCTGGTCATGCCCAATCACTTGGATTGCTGCACCAAGCCGGTCCTCGACTTCCTGGCGGAGGGAATGCCCGGCGTTCTCGTCAACGTCATGGACCAGTACCACCCTGCGAACGAGGTCGTGAAGGACCCGAGGCGATGGGAGGACATCTCCAGGCGGCTGACCATCGAGGAGGTGAAGGAGGCCTGGGACTATGCTCGGGGACTGGGTCTGAACTTCGAGCCCATCTCGACGATGTGACACCGTCGTAGGCGGTGAGGCGAGACCATCCATCGCAGTGCTCAGAGCCCTGGCCATTCCCCACCTGCCCGGTTATTATCAATCATCAAAACATATTTATAGACCGGATGGCCTAGCGGGGTTTCCCCGGCGCTGCCGGAGAGAGGGATGGGAAATGGTATTCAGCCGAGGCAGCGGAGGTTCTCTCGCGCCGAGCTGGGTGGGGCGTCCACGTCCCCTGACCCTGCATTCCGATCGCCAGGGCCTTTACAGCTACGATCCCGATGCTCAGAACCTCTTCCCACGGAAGAAGGCGTACTCCTTTTGGTCAGCTGTGAAGTACATCCTCATTCTCTCCCTCATGCTCTGGTGGATCCCGACCTTCGGCCAGATGATCGCAGGTTACGTCGGCGGCAGAAAGGCAGGCAATCACTGGGTGGCCGCACTGGCGGCCTTCTTCCCGGTAGCCATCATCTGGACCCTGTCTCTTATCGTTCAGGCCATGGGAGTCCACCCCGAGCTTGCCAACCTCATCGCGCTGCCCGCTTCCTTGGCCTACGCCATCGGGGACGCCATCCCCATATTCGAGGCCACCATTCGATTCCTCGTGGCCTACGTCACTTCCTTCGCCATGGCCCTGAGAGAGACGGTAAGCATGGGCATGAACGGCTACCTGGTAACCATCATCTTCGCGTACATAGGTGGCCTCATCGCGGATCAGGCCCTGCGGGAGCGGAAGGTGGAAGCGGAGTCGGAGGAGGCCCAGCTAGCCCTCCCGCCTGCGATTCCCAGCTATCAGCCCATCCAGTACCTCCCTGTTCGGTCGCGCCTGCCCTTGGTGGCTGGGCCGACAGGCTGGTACACCGCCTACAAGGATAGGTACGACCACCTACGTCGCATCCCTGTCTCTCCTTACGGCTACGAGGAGGAACCCTCTGAGGTGTACGAGTACCCGACGAGGAGGCCCGCTCAACGTCGAGTCGACGAGGTCTACCCGCCCGAGGAAGTTTATAGACGGCCCCACCGAGAACCCTACAGGAGGCCAACCCGAGAGCCGTACCGGAAACCCTACCGGGAACCCTACCGAGAGAGGGAGGTCCAAGAGCCGCCCCCACCTGGTCCGAGAACTCTGGGTCGAGAGGAACTCATAAAGCGGCTAGTAGAGAGGGCACTCCGGGAGTACGACCGGTCCATTCGCTGACGCCAGATAATCACCGGCCGAACGAAACATTGATTAGCCACACGCATCTGCTTGAACTGGATGTTCTGCATCAAGTGCGGCTCCCTCATGTACCCAGAGGAGGGGAATCTGGTTTGCCATCGGGAGGGTTGCGGCTTCATCCGGGGCCTCACTGAGGAGGACAACGCCCTGTCGAGGATCGCAACGCCCGCCAAGGAGGAGCGCCCAGAACCCCTGATCTTGGAGGAGATCGTGGAGACCCTGCCCAAGACTAGGATCGAGTGCCCCAATTGTGGCAACTTCGAGGCGATGTGGTACATGAGGCAGACTAGAGCATCGGATGAGCCGGAGACCCGGATCTATCGCTGTGTTAGGTGCAGTCACACGTGGCGGGAATACTAGCTGGCTCTGAGATACAAGCAGTTGTATTATAATCAGTGAATAAATTATGAATAGCTTTATTATCGGACCATCATTAGGGATTCGACTGGGGGAGCAGGATGTTCGACTCGAAGATAAGGTCTGAAGTCCTACGGGAGGTCACCGACGTGATCTCCACCTTAGTGGACGAGGTCAAATTTAACATGGCTACGGACTCCATCACGGTGAGGGCTGTTGACCCCGCCCACGTCGCCATGGTGGACATGACGGTGGAGAAGGGGGCCTTTGAGGAGTACAAGGCGGACCAGGGCGAGCTGGGCATTGACCTCGACAAGGTCAAGGAAGTACTGCGTCTGGCGAAAGTTGGTGACGTCATCAGCCTTGACCACGATGAGGACAGGAATCGCCTGGTGTGTCACGTCGGTAACATCACCCGCCAGATGTCCCTGGTGGACACCGCGGGAATGTCGGATCCCAAGGTGCCCAACTTGGACCTCCCGGCGAAGGTCGTCGTCAGGACCGATGAGCTCCGGCAGGGTATCAAGGCGTCCGAGAGCGTCTCCGATCACATCGCCCTCATCGCTTCGTCCGACGGATTCGAGATGGTGTCGGAAGGAGATGCGGACACGGTGCGGCTGGACCTGCCCAAAGACCTGTTGGACGAGCTCCAGTGCAAGGAGAAGGTCAGGTCGTTGTTTCCCCTGGACTACTTCTCGAACATGGTGAAGGCCATCAGCTCGGCCTCCACAGTCACGATCTTCCTTGGCAACGACTACCCCGTGAGGATGGAATTCGAACTCGCTGGGGAGAAGGGAAAGGCTACCTATCTGCTCGCCCCGAGGATTGAAAGCCAATAGTCTCCCTATCACCCCACTGGCTTCCCTGAACCCCCCGTTGGGCCCTCGCCACTAGATGGACGCCCTCTCGTATCGCCATCAACCTAGACAAATAAGCTGAAAGCTGTAACACTCAGGAACGCGAAGGCAGCGGACGCTGGAATGGTAATTAACCAGGTGAAGACGATCTCCCGAACCACTCGCCAACGGACGGCGGAGAAGCGACGTGCAGCACCGACGCCAATAATGCTGCCCGAGACCGTTTGCGTCGTGCTGAGGGGGAACCCCAGTTGGGAGCTGGCTATGACGACCGCGGCTGCGCCAGTCTCCGCGGCAAATCCCTGGTAAGGGCGTAGCTCGGTCACCTTGAAACCCATGGTACGCACGATCCGCCACCCACCGAAGAAGGTCCCTGCAGCCAGGAAGGTGACTGCCAGGAACCGGATCTCCAGCGTCACCTCCAGCCGACCGGTGGCCCCCGCATGCGCAAAGATCAGGGCGGCCATCAGCCCGGCGCTCTTCATCGCATCGTTGGCACCGTGAGAAACGGAGAAGAAGAAGGATGACCCAATCTGGGCACGACCGAATACCCGATTCACACGAGCGGCCGCCATGCGCTTTGCGATATGGAGGACCACGATTACCAGCCCGCCGCCAACGATGAACGCGATCAAGGGAGCGGAGGCCATGGGGATGAGCACCTTTTGGAGTGTTGAACCCACTCGGACGGCTTCGAAACCCGCCACAGCGATGCCCCCACCGATGAGGGCACCCACGAGGACCTGCGTCTCCGAGATAGGGATTCCCCTGATGTATGTGTAGACGTCGAAGGCCAGGGCGCCCACGATGATGGCCACAACGAAAGGTGCAGTAACGATTTCCGGGGGGACAATGCCCTCTCCCAGGGTCCTGGCCACTGCTTCACCGAATAACACGCCAACGAAGTTCCCAGCGGTGGCCAACGCCACGGCGGCGAGAGGTTTGAGTACGCGGGATCCGACCACGGTGGATATGGCGTTCGCTGCGTCCGTGAACCCGCTCCAGAAGGTCCAGACAATGAGGAGTCCAAAGGCGGCGACGAACCACAAATCGAGGGCCGTAAGGAACCTCCCGTCTCAGCGATACTTGATGGCGATGTCACTGAGGTGGTCCGCCACGTCTTCGCAGTAGTCCGTGGCCAGCTCCATCTTCTCGTAGATGTCCTTGAGCTTGATGACAGTCAAAGCGTCGTTGCCGTTGAAGAGGTCTGCCACGGCCTCGTTAAGGACATCGTCGGCCAGGTTTTCAAGCCGGTTTATCTCCATAGACAGCGTCTCCACCTTGGACCAGTTCTTCCGGTCCCGTATGAGGCCGATGGCGATGTTGATGTGATCGCAGGCTTCCTGGATGATTCTGGAGAGCTCCACCATGGGAGGCGTCGTTGCTTTCACCTTGTACAGGTCCAACCGAACGGCCGCAGCGTAGATCATGTCCACCACATTGTCCATGTTCGAGGCCAGGGCCGAGATGTCCTCGCGATCGATGGGCGTGATGAAGGTGCGATTGAGGGCCACGAAGATTTCGTGGACAGCCGCGTCCCCCTCATGCTCGATATCCTTTAGGGCTCTTCTCTTCCACTCAACGTCCCTAAAGTCGTGGACGAGATCATTGAGAGCTTCTGCCCCCTTGGCCAGCACCTTCCCGACCTCTGCAAGCAGCTCATAGAACCGTTTCTCCTGTGGGACAATCCACTCCTTCAGGCCCATGTCTATCGGTGCAGCGAGTAGAACTCCGTAATATAATGACTACTCAGGCGGAGGCATTGCTATATAGTATAAATAGATAGAGCTAGTCACGCTCAGACCACGGCAAATAATATGGAGACGTGATAGATCTATGGAAACTCGGAAGATCCAGATGACTGGGGGTGCGACGTACACGGTGTCTCTCCCGAAGCCTTGGGCGAAGGAAATGAAGCTCCAGCCAGGAGATACGGTCTTCTTCGAACACCTAGGGGACGCCCTGGTGCTCCGAGTGGGGAGGGGAGAGCGGCCGGCGCCCCGCAGTAAGGTCCTTCCTGTAGACCGAGGCGAGGCGAGAGAACACATGCTTCGCAAACTCATCGGAGCCTACGTGACGGGCTGCCAGCTTATCGAGCTTAGATTCCCAGCTGAGAAGGCTGCAATGGCGCGAAAGGTTGCCCGCGAGTTCACTCGCATGGTCATCGGGGCTGAGGTGGTGGAGGAGACGGGAGGACGGGTGCTGATTCAGGACCTGGCGAACCCTATGGAACTCTCGCCCGATAAGTGCCTACGGCGCATGTACATGACCGTCCGCTCCATGGCCGAAGACTCCGTCAGGTCCCTGGGATCGGGAGACACCCGACAGGCGCTTGACGTCCCACCAAGGGATCAAGACATCGATCGTCTATACTGGATGGTGGCGAAACAGTATCACTTGGCGGTCACAGATCCGAGCTACATGGTGGCCTACGCCCTCCGGGAAAAGCTCCACTACTTCAGTGCTGTGGCCAAGCTTTTGGAGCGCATCGGAGACCACACAGAGAAGATTGCCCTGGCCGTCCTCCAACTGGAGGGGCAGACACCGGAGGCCTCCTTCCAGGCGGAAGTGGAGGAAGCAGTCCGCCTCGCGCTGGGCATCTTGGAGGGGGCTTTCGCGGCTCTTATGTCCGACGACCTGGATCTGGCGAACGAAGCCCTCGACGAGTCGAAGGCTCTGGGCAAGCTCGTTGAAGGGCTGTCCAAGAGGGTCAGGGACGCGGAAGCAGACCAACTCCTCCCCCTGGCTACGGTCGTCGACAGTATCGGTCGAATCGGCGGCTACTCCTCCGACATCGCGGAGGTTGCTATCAATGGAGTCATTGGACGAGAGGAGTGACGACGCTCAGCCCAGGTCGCCCAGGTCGAAGCCGCCCGCCTTCATCTGCTTCAGGAGCTGGCGACGCATCTTCCGGTTTCCCGCCAGACCGCGGATAGCCTTCCGAGAGGCGTTGTAGTACTTCAGAAGCTCCTTCACGCGCTTCGGATCGGTTCCGCTCCCCCTGGCAATCCGCAGGATCCTAGACGACTTGATGACCTTGGGGTCCTCCTTCTCCTCCTCCGTCATGGAGTCCATGATGAATCTGAAGGATCGTAGCTTCCGTTGAGTATCCTCCAGCTGCTCCTCCGACAGGGTGCCGGACATCCCGGGGAGCATGCTGAAGAGCTTGGAAAGGGGTCCCATCTTTGTCAGGGCCTCCATCTGGTCGTACATCTCCCGAAGGGTGAAGCGGCCCGAGAGTATCTTCTTGGCTGTCTCCTCCATCTGCTCCTGGTCCAGCGCTTCCTGGGCCCTCTCCAGCAAGGACTGGAGATCGCCCATGCCCAGAAGCCGGGATATGAAGCGTGGGGGGTCGAACTTCTCCAGCTCATCGATCTTCTCCCCCACGCCTATGAAAATGATGGGAGCATCGGTCTCCGCCACGGCGCTCAGGGCCCCTCCACCTTTGGCCGTGCCGTCTAGCTTCGTCAGGATGACTGCAGTGACCCCCACCGCTTCGTGAAAGGCCTTGGCCTGCGGGCCAGCCTGCTGACCCGTGGAGGCGTCAAGCACGAGAATGGTCTCATCCGGTCTGACTGTCTTGGAAAGGGCTTTGATCTCCTCGATGAGGTCCTTCTCCAGGGAGTGGCGACCACTGGAGTCGACGATTACGATGTCCTGATCTCCCAGCTGTCGCAGACCTTCCTTAGCGACCTTGATGGCATTCTTCTGTTTGGAATCCCCGTAGAAGGGGGCCTCCAGCTGCTGGGCCAGTTGCCAGAGTTGATCGTAGGCCGCCGGCCTGTGGGTGTCCGCCTGCAGTAGGCCAACCTTGAGGCCTTTCCTCTGGAGCCACTTGCCGAGCTTCGCCACCGTGGTGGTCTTCCCCTGCCCGTAGAGGCCGACCATGAGGACCCTCTGCTTGCCAAGCTTGAGCTCCCTCGTCTTGCCGAGGATTGCCACCAGCTCCTCGTAGACGATGCGTATTACGTGTTCCCTCCCGCTCATCCCAGCGGGAGGCTTCTCCGCCAGGGCCCTCTCCTCGACGCGCCGGCTGAGCCCGAGGGCCATCTCCACCTCAACATCGGCCTGCAGGAGGGCCCTTTGGAGATCCCGAACTACCTCCTTCACCAGCCTCTCGTCAACGTGAGACGCCCTCGCTATCTTCCTGAGGATTGCGCGGAGGGATCCGCCCAGCTTCTCCAGAACCATTCAGACCACCATGCCGGCCCGTGCTATATTAAGATGACTGGCCAGGCAGTGCCCTCGTGTCGTAAGAAGAAAACAGGGAGAGGGCCAGCTTTGTCAGAAGGGATGGGATGCACTCTAACGCACTAGCCCAGTCTCCCCCACGAGATTATGCTTCATTTTCTATATAAGCGTTTTCATGTATAATACAGTCTGGCAGCAATCAGAGGTAGCCTGACTTCTGCAGGATCATGAGGTCCTCGGTGCTGAGTTTTTCGCCCTTCTTGAACCTCTCGTAGATCTCCTTCGCCTCTCTTTTGGCACTGACTTCCTCCTTCCTGAAGCGTGCCTGGACTGCCTTGGCGCGGATTCCGTGGATGATCTTGTCGTAGTCGTGAACCTGGCGGATGAAGTCGATGTGCTTCTGGTGCTCCTCATCGGCCACCATCTTGGTCTTGATGAATTCCTCCTGGGCCTTGTCAGCCTCTCGGCGACGTTCATCCCCCTCCTCGTAGAGGGAGACCATGGCATCGTGGTGTACCTGGGCCTCCTCAGCCTTCTGGCCAACTTCGGCGTGAAAGGCTTCCGCCTTCTCCTTCGCCTCGTCGATCTTCTGTTGCTGGGCGACGACGTCAGAGTCCCCCTGAAGCTCCTTCTCCCGTTTCTCTATCCCCTCCTGGAGCTGCGTGATCTGCTCGACGAGATCCCTCTCCTTGTCCACGGCCAGGACGGAGGTCTGTTGACGGAACTCCAGCCCCCTCAGGTCTCTCTTTAGCTTGTCCAGGGGAACTCCACCTCTGGGGACCTTCCTCCTCTTTATCCTGTTCATCTCGTCGAGGAGTTCGGCCACCCTCCTGTTCCACTTGTCTCGCTGCGCTTTGGCAGCCTTGACCTCCTCGTTGAGCCTGTCCCGCTCCGTTTTGTGCTCGGACGCCTTCCCCAGAAGTTCCCTCACGGCAGCGTTGAGGCTGTCCCTCTTCTGTATCCACTCCTTGGTCTTGTCGTTGAGCTCGTCTCGCCGACGGCGGTGGTTTTCCGCCTGGGAGTTGGCCTTCTCCCTCTTTTCATCGAGCTCTTGTAGCAATTCAGGCATGGGACTGGCTCGGGACACAACCCTGCCGGTGGTTAATATAATTTGTCCGCCACGGATACTTGCCAAGTGAGCTGGCGAGTCCGGTATCCGTGAGCCTAGCTGACGAGGGAGTAGAGCTTGTACGCCTTTTCACCTTCGTGGAAGCAGTAATGGATGGTGTTGAAGGCCTGGCGGAGGTCCACCACATCCCTCGCCACTTTCTTCGGGTTCTCCTTCTTAACTGCGACTCTAACGATGAGGTCCGCCACCTCTTCCATCTGAGCCTCGTGCATCCCCAGGCGGGTTAGTTCCTGCGTCCCCAGCCGGATGCCGCTGGGCGAAATGGGACTGGTGTCACCGGGAAGGAGATTCTTGTTTGTAATTATGTCAGCGCTCTCCAGGTCCAAGGCGACGGGGGCCCCACCACCCTCCTGGGACACGTCCACTGCCAGGGTGTGTGACTCTGTGAACCCGAGGTGCTCCCCCAGGACCCTCATCCCGCGTTCGTGGAGGGCTTGGCCCAGCGCCTTCGCGTTCCTGACGACTTGATCGGCGTACTCGTGGCCGAAGGCTTCGAACTCGGCCAGGCATATCCCCAAAGCGGCCATGGAGTGGAGGTGGTGGTTGCTCACGACCCCCGGGAAGACGGCCCTGAGGAGCTTCCTCTCCATCTTCTCGTCCACGGGGTTGGCAAGCAGCACGCCATGCTGGGGTCCTGGCAACGTCTTGTGGGTGCTACCAGAGATGACGTGGGCACCCTCGCGGAGGGGGTCCTGGAACTTGCCCCCCGCTATGAGGCCGAGGACGTGGGCGGCGTCGTACCATACAGCGCAGCCCGCCTCCTCGAAGGCATCCTGGAGATCCCGGAGGGGGGTGGGGAACAGGAATACTGACTGCCCGAAGAGGGCTACCTTAGGCTTGACCTTTCTGATGAGCCTCGCCGTCCCGTCAACGTCGATCGTCATCGTCTCCTCGTCCCATGGGTATGTCACCGCGTCCACGCCGCGGACCCCGACGGCACCGAATTTTGCGGTACTGATGTGGGCCCCGTCTGCCAGTGCGACGGTGGTGATGGTGTCTCCGGGCTTCGTGAGAGCGAAGAGGACGGCTAGGTTCGCCACAGTGCCCGAAATTGGGCGCGGGTCAGCGTGTTCACATTCGAAGATCCTCTTGAGCATCTCCGTGATGCGTATCTCTACCTCGTCGGTGTGGATGTTCCCCTGGTAGTAGCGTTCCCCAGGCAACCCTTCTGCATAGCGGTGTCCGAAGTCGGACAGATACATCTCGAGGGCCAGGGGGCTCATGAGGTTCTCCGAGGCTATGAGACAGAGAGACTTCTGAAACCAAGCGTGGTGCTGCTCCACCTGATGGGTGATGAAAGTAGCATCCTCGTTCATTCGACCACGACGTTGGTATGAGGCTACCGATTAAAAACCCTCGAGGAAACGGGCGGCCGAAGCCGGTAGCGAAGCCTTTAGCGCCGCCTTGGTCTAATGGACGCGTCTATGGATGAACTTCTCGCCCTTAGGGAACGAATCGTCACCTGTCGAAGATGTCCTCGGCTGGTAGAGTATCGGGAGAGAGTATCGCGGGAGAAGAGGAGGGCGTTTCAGGATTGGACCTACTGGGGAAGGCCCGTTCCTGGCTTCGGAGACTCTGAGGCCCGACTGGTCGTCATCGGGCTAGCGCCTGCAGCCCATGGCGGCAACAGGACGGGCAGGGTCTTCACCGGTGATCCGAGCGCAGCATTCCTGATGAACGCCTTGTACAGGGCAGGACTAGCAAGCCAACCGACATCCGAGGCCGCTGACGACGGTCTTCAGATCTTCGGAACCTACATTACGGCGGCCGTGAGATGTGCTCCACCCGGGAATAGACCCTCTGCAGAGGAGATACACAGTTGTTCGCCCTACCTCTCTGAGGAGCTGGAGGTCCTCAGGCCAAAGGTCCTGCTCGTCTTGGGCCGCCTGGCCTTCGACGCCGCGATGAGGTATCTCTCCGAGCGACATGGGGTTGCGAGAAGGGAAGTCGATTTCCGTCACGCCGCAGCATATGACTTCGGTCTTGGAGTTCCGGCTCTGCACGTCTCCTATCATCCCAGCCCCCGGAATACGAACACTGGACTGATGACTCGCGAATCCTTCCAGTCGGTCGTCGACGGAGTCGCGGCCCGGCTCAGGGACTGAGGAGAGCACGGATACGCGCAGATTCGGCCAACATCTTTAACCCTAGGTCCATCTTGCCCCCGGGGGGAGGAGCCCTGTCCGATCCAGCGATAATGGCCATGTTCGCGATCGTCATGGTCGTGACCTACGTCCTCATCGCCTACGAGAGGATACACAAGACCACCGCCGCCCTTGTCGGGGCCGGTATCGCCATACTCCTGGGCGTCTTCCTGGGAGTGTTCCCCTACCCCACGATTTATGATTTCCTCACGGACGACCTAAGCGTCATCGGCGTCATCGTCGGGACGGGCATCCTCGTCGCCGTTACTTCCCGTTCAGGCCTTTTCCAGTTCATCGGCATCAAGATCGTCAAGGCGACGGAGGGGGACAGGGTCCGTCTCTTCCTCTACCTCAACATACTTACCTTTGCCTTCGTCAGCTTCCTCACCATTGTTCCCTCGATGTTCATCATCGTCTCGCTGACACTGGTGGCCTGCCGCGTTTTGGATTACGACCCCAAGCCCTATCTGGTGAGCGAGGCCATCGTGGCCAACGCCGGAGCCCTCACCACGTATGCTAGCAGCCTCCCGAATCTGATCATCGGGACGGCCGCCAACATCCCCTACGTCGACTTCCTCGTGGTCTCCGCTCCTTTCGCCCTCGTTAGCCTTGGAGTGGCTGTCGCCTTCCTTTATCTTGTCTCGAGGCGCAGCCTGAGTGTCGAATACTCCCAGCTTCGGTCGGAGCAGCTTCGTGCCAAGGTCGCGGAGTTCGACGAGTGGAGTGTCGTGAGGGACATGACGTTCTTCCGCAGGTCGGGGGTCATCCTTGGGGGAACCGTCCTCGGCTTCGTTTTCGCCCAGCAGCTTGGCATCGGCCTTGAATTCATTGCCTTGTCGGGGGCCACGGCGGCCCTGCTCCTGTCAGGGATCCACACCGAGGAGGCCATTCGTCAGGTCAACTGGCCCATAGTCATCTTCTTCGTCGGGTTGTTCACGCTCATTGCGGCCGTGCAAGCATCTGGTCTCTTGAGGGCGGCTGCCCTGGGGCTGCTGAATCTCACTGGCGGTGATGTGGCGGCAACGCAGACCCTCCTTCTCTGGTTCTCTGCCGGATCCTCGGCCATCATCGACAATATACCCGTCTCCGCCACTCTGGTACCGATGGTCAAGGCCATAGGGGCCGCGGGGGTGAACACCACGCCCTTTTGGTGGAGTGTAATCATCGGTGCCAACCTTGGAGGGAGCATCACCCCCATAGGTAGCATCAGCTGTGTCATTGCACTGCACTCCCTCGAGACGGAGGCCAAGATTCGCGTCTCTTGGCTCGAGTTCATCAAGATAGGCGGAGCGGTTGCGGCCCTACAGATGTTGGCCGCAACGGCATACCTCCTTCTGCTGACCTCTTTCAACTTGATTCCGGCTGGGTGAGAACATGGGCTTTGGGAGGAAAGATGTGGAGAGGATCGTCGAAGAGCACTTGGAGGCCTTCGAAGAGGCGCTGATTGGCAGGGTGGAGTTGACGGTGCCGAGGGTTGAAACAGTACTTCTGGCCCTCGACCGGTCTGAACAAGACGAACTGGTGATCGCCCTGGGCGGGCTCCTCTCTCAGAGGCTCTCTGCTTCGCTGGTAGTGACGGGCGGGTTCCCAGAGGACATTGCCGACGCGACGGAGGAGTACATCTCGGAGGTCAAACAAAGGCTTCGCAATGTGGGCGTCGAGGCGAGGGCACTCTGGCCCACAGGCGAGGAGTCGTATGATAAGATTCTCACCACCATTGACGATGCAGAGGCCGACCTGTTGATCTTGCCTGCTCCCTACTTCCGGGATCTCGAGTCCCTAGGGGAGGAGAGTGTTGGGACGAACTTAGATGTCATCCTGGCTCGCTCCCCTGTTCCAGTTCTCGTGGTCCGAGATCCCAAGCCCCGACCAGAGGAGGTCCTGGGTCAAGTCCGCCTGGCGATTTACGATGTTACACACCTCAGTAAGGCCGCAACCGAGTGGGCAATATTGCTGTCCAGGGAGGGTCGACTGGAGACCCTCGCTGTCGTGGAGAAGGAGGTTGTCGAGCTAATGGAGGAGGCCTTGGCTCCTGAGAGCGTTGCCGAGAGGGATCTTGCCGAGCGCCTGTCGCGGGAACTCATCCCTCTGGTTTCCGCGGTCCTCCGTCGGTGTGATGAGATGGAGGTACCCTGCGATGTGAAGTATGAGACCGAGGACTTGGTGGAGGCCATAGTGGGGGATGACGATAGGGCGGATAGGCTGATCGTAATGAGAGGGTACAGTGCCCACGATAGGCCGGGAGAGAAGGTTGCTCGCGATGTCATCCCCCGGACCCGGGCAGCCGTCCTCGTAGTGAAGGGATCCCCGTAGCGGACCTAGAAGACGTCTATCTCTCCCTTGACGAACCTAAAGGTGAGGTCGGAGACCTTGGCCAAGCCCGTGTCAATGATCGACTCGACCTCCGCCGCGACCTTGGAGAGAGGCACTCCCTTGGCCATGATTACCTGCGCCGTTGCAGCCTGAGGATAGTCGATGGGCTTCCCAATCTGAGAGACAATCCTCAGGTGGACCTCCTCGATGTCGCCTTGACCCATGTCGTGGATCTCACCTGCAAGCTCCCTGGCGAGGACGTTGTAGAGCTTACCCACATGGGTGACTGGATTCTTGCCCGCGCAGGCCTCAAGGCTCATGGGTCTGTAGGGTGTTATCAGTCCGTTTGCTCGATTGCCACGGCCGACGGAGCCATCGTCCCCGTTTTCCATCGACAGGCCGGTTACAGTCAGGTAGTATACGCCAGTCTCGTAGTTGTCGCCCGTGTTGATGTCCACCGTCACGCTCCTCTCTGTGTGTTTCTTGCTTAGATCTAGAATCGAGTCTGCCAGCTGTTCCTTCACGCTGGCGTAGTGGCCCTTGTCGGGTATGTTCCGGTCAACCATGGCGGCTGCGATGGTAAGTCTGATGCTGTCTTGGCGACGAACCCCCATGACCTTGATGTCATGGCCTACCTCGGGGAGCTTCTTCTTCAGACCCCCGTTGATGAACCTCTCAGTCTCGAGGACCAGCTTCTCCGTCTCGCTCAGCGGAGCGAAGCTCACGCCAAAGGAGGTGTCATTGGAAAGGTGCTTCTGCGTATCGTAGAGGGCCGTGAGGTCCACCGATCCTCTGCCTATGAGGCAGTCGATGGTCACGTCCGTGTCCACATCCAGGTTGGTGCAGGTCTTCCGCAGGTAGTCCTTCGCGGCCTTCACGGCGGCTGACCGGAAGGGGAGCCTCTCACCATTCACCTCGGTGGTCGCCCTCCCGACAAGGATAATCTTGGCGGGCTCCAGTACAGCTCCACCTCCGAAGCGGGGCGCTGATTGCCCGCCGACAATCTGTAGCTCGTCCGTGTTGTGGTGGAGGATGCGGCCGAACCTCTCTATATACATGTTGGAGAGAGCTCTTGACACAGATTCAGCCAGGGCGTCGGCGATGCTGTCTGGATGGCCAATTCCCTTTCTCTCCACGATTTCGCTGTAGTGCGCCTCGATGGGCGTGTGGGCGAGTTGCTCAACGATGATGTTCCTAGCCACGTAATCCCCCCAGGGGGTGAGGCTCTGCAAAGCTCGAGGTTCTTATATTTCTTTCTCCAGGGTGCGGAGTTCGCCGTCGGGATAGGGTACGCTGTACTCCAAGAAGTCGTGGGCCACCTGAGAATGCGGGAATATCTTCTTGGCCTCGGCCTCCATGGCTGCCGGGTCCCCGTATCGGGGGCTTATGTGTGTCAGAAAGAGCACCTGGGCGCCACTCTCCTTGGCGATCAGGGCAGCCTGCCGGGCCGAAGAGTGGCCATACTCGTTGGCCTGCTCCTCCAGGGCGGACTCAACCGTGGAGTCGTGAATCAGTACGTCGCACTCGTTAGCAAAGGGGGCCAGCCGCGGGTTGGGACGCGTGTCGGAGGTGTACACAATCTTCCGACCCCGCCTGGGCGGTCCCACCACCATCTCGGGCCTGATGATCTTTCCCTTCCACTCGACGGTTTCTCCCATCTGCAGCTTCCTGTACATAGGACCCTCCGGTAGTCCCAGCTCCTTGGCCTTGTCGAGGTCGAACCTACCTGGACGCACCTTCTCCTCGAGGCAGAAGGTAAGCGTGGGCACCTGATGGTCTGACCGAATGCACCTGATGTGGTACTCGCCGCAGTCCACCTCATCACCCGAGGCCATGTCGTGGACCCTGGTCTCAAAGGTGGGCTTGAAGAGGTTCAGCTTCAGGAGGGTCTTCACGGTCTCGATGGTGCCCGGCGGTCCGTAGATGTCCACGGGCTCCTCCCGGTCGTTGAGAGCCATGGTCATCACGATTCCCGGCAGCCCCAGGAAGTGGTCTCCGTGGAAGTGGCTCAGGAGGATCTTGGAGATCTGCATGAAGGAGAGCTTGGATAGCATGAACTGGCGTTGGGTCCCCTCCCCACAGTCCATGAGGATGATCTCACCTTCGCGCTTGATGGCGATGGCAGGGACGCTTCTCTTCGGAGATGGCATACTGCCGCTGGTGCCCAGGAAGACGATCTCCATGCTCATCTCCCAAAGGGCAGGGTCGTTAAACCTTTTCTCACCAGTGAAAGGCAGCTCTGAGCCACAGGGTGTCCTGCTCTCGGGCGCAATGGTTGCCAAGCCGTCTTTCAAGCCTTTTAAGCGGGGAAACCATGGTGGGCGCGGTGACTCGATGGTCGTCCTAGATGGGGAGAGCCTAAGAGTTGAGGATGTCGTGAGCGTCGCACGACACGGCGAAACGGTCAGCCTGGATGGCTCTGCAGCTGGGCGAATGGAGGGGTCTAGGCGCCTGGTGGAGAAGATCGGCCAGGAGGGCCGAGTTGCCTACGGCGTCAAGACTGGGATAGGGGAACTCGCCAACGTGAGCATCCCTGACGAGGACCTCCGTCGTCTTCAGCTGAACATAGTCAGGAGTCACTCTGCGGGGGCGGGGGAACCTTTGCCTGAGGACATCGTGCGGGCCATGATGCTCGTCCGCGCCAACGGTCTCGCCAAGGGCTATTCGGGAGTGCGCCCCTCGGTGGTTGAACTCATGTGTGGTATGTTGAACGCAGGAATCCATCCCCTGGTTCCCCGCAAGGGGTCCGTGGGGGCCAGTGGGGACCTCGCTCCCCTCGCCCACATGACACTGGTGATGGTCGGGGAGGGGGAGGCGTTGTTGCAGGGCGAAGTGCTGGAGGGAGGGGAAGCTCTGGAACGCGGAGGCCTCCAGCCCACGGAGCTCCTGGCAAAGGAGGGTCTTGCTCTGATCAACGGCACATCGTTGATGTCCGCCTACGGTTGCCTCGCACTGCACGACGCGGAGAACTGTCTGGCGAACGCTCTTGTCGCAGGCTCCATGAGCTTTGAGGCTCTCAAGGCATCTCCCCAGCCTTTCGACCCTAGGATTCAGGCCGTACGACCACATTCAGGGCAGGAGGCAGCGGCGAAGTCGCTCCTCGGACTGTTGGAAGGCAGCAAGATCATACCATCCCACAAGGACTGCCCGAAGGTGCAAGATGCGTACACACTACGGTGCATGCCCCAGGTCTTCGGGGCCTGCCTTGACGTCATCTCCTACGCACGGAAGGTGTTCTCCATCGAGATCAACTCCGCCACCGACAACCCGCTACTGTTCCTCGACGACGGGGAGGCGCTATCCTGTGGCAACTTCCACGGTCAGCCGCTGGCCTTTACCCTTGACTTCCTGGCCATCGCCCTAACGTCGCTGGGAGCCTTTGCGGAGAGGAGAGTAGCCCGACTCCTGGACGGCCACCTCAGTGAACTCCCTCCTTTCCTCACTGAAAACAGCGGCCTGAACTCTGGGTTGATGCTAGCTCAGTACACCGCCGCGGCCTTGGCTTCCGAAAACAAGGTCTTGGCGCATCCCGCCTCTGTCGACTCGATTCCCACATCGGCAAACCAAGAGGACTTCGTCTGCATGGGTCCAGCAGCGGGTGAGAAGTTGTTCAGTGTCATCGAGAACGTGAATAACCTCATCGCCATCGAGTACTTGTGTGCTGCCCAGGGTCTCGAGTTCGTGAAGCCGCTGGAGCCGGGGGCTGGGGTTTCATCGGCCTTTGCGACAGTACGCAGACACGTCTCGGAGATCGAGGAGGATCGGCCCATCGCTCCAGACATAAGAAAGCTGAAGGACCTGGTGGTGTCGGGGGAGATTCTCAGAGAGGTAGAAGGCGCCATCGGCCCTCTAAATCTAGGGACTTGATTTGCGAGGTCCTGACCCCCTCGAGTGATCCTTCGTCGGGGAATGCCTCCCCTCAAGGACTACAGCGCACGCTCACAGGTAGGACACTTTCCGGCTCTGAGGGCGCAGGGCTCGTGGAGAATGGTGCCGCACTCGCACTCCTTGGCTGAGAAGCCCTTCTTGATGGTACCGCGGCAGAGGGAGCACTTCGTATCGGCCTCGGCCACAATCGCTCGAGCTTCCGACTTTGGCGGCTTGCCTGCAACGTCGAACTCGAACACCTGCTCCCAGTCATATTCCTGTTCGTCCAAGACCCGCTTGGCCCTGACTTTCACCATGACGGGAGTCTTCCCTGGAGAGGGGAATGCAAGCTGCATCGGTGCCTGTGCCTTGCCGTTGGCCTTCACCGTTCCAGGAGATTCCAATCTCCTCACGTCCACCTCTCCGAGGACCTCTATCTGCAGATCCTTCGCAACCGCCTTTCCCGAATTCTCAAGCTTGAGCACGGCGTCCATCAAGCTGCCTACGGTTGGACTCTCCATCTTCAGCTCCAGGGACAGCGAGGGCGAGAAGGCGTCCAGGGACTCCTGCACAACCTGCAGCGTCGCCTGGGCCAATTTGATGGCCTCCTCGGGTTCCGAGTCCTTGATGTCGAAAGCCTTCTTCAGGTCCTTCTCCGGCTTCTTGACATCGATCCCGTACTTCTTGGCGGTCTTGATCAATGATTCCGCCTTGAAGGTGGCCCCCATGAATCGCCGCTGGGTGTCCTCCCTCCCCTTAAGGAGATCGCTGCTCTCCTGAGCCAGTCGGATCGCCTTCTCGAAGTTACCCTCGGCCACGGCGGTCTTCGAGTCCTCGACCATCTTCTGCGACTGAGCGGTATCCAGGCCTATCTTCTCGGCGTGGGCGATGGCCTCGTTAGCGGCTGCAATGAGTTCACCCGTCTTTGTCTGCAGGGCCGTCATGACGGCACGTCTAGCCTCTGAGAGGACGTTTTGGGCGTCCTCGAAGCGGTGCTCATCGAAGTAGGCCATTGCCTGAGATAACTTGTCGTTCATCCCTTCGACTTCGCAGTCCAACAGGTTGCAGACCAGGTGAGCGTTCTTGACTTCGGTATGAAGCTGTGTGAGGTGTGTCGACGTGATGCTCGCCGCCTCTGTAGCGAGCTCATCGTAGGCCTCCTTCGCACTCTCCAGGTCACCCTTCTGAGACGCCTGTCTACCCTCCTCCAGGAGCGTCGTGAGCTTGCTTGTATCGACTCCCACCTTCTCTGCCATCTTGTAGAACCGGAGTCCTGCCTCTTCGGAGACCTCCACCTCTTCCCAGCTCGCCCGTACAGTCGAGTACTCGTCCCTCGCCTGGATCGCCGACTCTAAGGAGGCGACGTAGTCACCCTTCTCGAAGGCATCCTCAGCGGATTTGAGCAGCTTCGCGAGGGAGGGTGGGGACGATGGTAGTCCCAAGATGTCGGTCCTCGCAGTCTCCAGGGCGTTCTCGGCAATCTCCTTCTGGAGCCCCATTTTCTCTACCAGGACCTCACTCTGCATCGCCGAGGCTAGGGCCTCCTGGAACTTCCTATCCTCAGCGAGGTCCAGGGCTTTCTGGAGGAGCTCCTGCGCCTTGTCGGTGTTGATGCCATCGGCTTTGGCCTGCGCCACCACTGACTCGAAGCTGCTAATCATGCGTCTGATGCTCTCCTCCTGCTGTCCCTCCAGCTGCTGAATAGCCTCTTCGGCGAGCTGGCCGGCGTGGGTCAGGTTGCCATCGTCGAAGGCCTTCCTAGCCTTGGTCAGCAGTTTCTCCGGCCCCGAGACCCTGACGTTCATGGACTGGAGTTCGGAGGCCAGGGCGTCGGCAGCCTTCAGCTTCTGCAGTGTGCTCTTATAGCTGGTGGCTAGCCCCTCACAGCCCTTCAGGGCCTCACGGATGAGGTCGGCGCCATCTCTCAGCCTCCCCTCCTCGAGGAGCGCCTTAGTCCGGTCGATGGAGGCCTGTAGTTCCCCGACCTCTCTAGCAGGAACCCTCACCTCGTCGAGCAGGGACTTCGACTTAGCCACCTGTGACTCGATGCTCTTCCGAATCCCCGCCTTGGCCTGCTCCTCCGCCTCCATAGCGAGTTCCACAGCCTCTCTGAAGTCCTTGTTGTCGAGGGACTGCTTGGCCCGCTGGAGGAGGTTGGACCAGAGCCGAACATCGACATCCAAGACCTGGGCCAGTTCCAAGGCATCCTTCGCCGAAATGATCTTGTCCGTAACGTTGAGGACGCTGATCTCCTTCTCGGCCTCAGACCTGGCGTCCTGAGCGTATTCCAGGCCCCTCTTGATGTCTCCGCTCTCAAAGGCAGTCTTCCCCTTAAGCATCAACTCGATGGCCCGGTTCATGTTCACGTCCTTCTTCTTGCCCTCGGCCACCAGCACGGCCGCTGAGGCCATGATATCGTGAACCTTCTGGAAGCTGTCCAAGGAGTCCTTCGCGGAGACGTCGCAGTCGCGGAGAGCTATGAGTCCCAGGATGGCGTCACCGCTTGTGATGGAATCCTTCGCCTGCCTCAGAAACTCCTTCAGCTCCTCGATGGCTATTCCTGAGTTGCGAACTTCGACGACTCTGTCCTTCACCTTCGCGAAGGCCTCCTGGGCGAGACTCGCCAGGTGGTCCTCCAGGCCGTGAAGCTCCTCGAATACCTGGGGGACTTTCCCCTCGTCAAGGGCCTTCTTGGCGGCCAGGTGTGCTTCCCTGAGTCCGTAGGACTCGATGCCGTGCTCCGACGACAGCTGCTGGGCGGCCGCAAGGCCTTCGATGGCTGTAGACGCAAGTTCCGTGGCCCTCTCCTCTGCCCGGGTCTCCGCTTCCTCCAGCATCTCCGCTGCGGTCTTAAAGTCCTTCACTTCTAGGGCCGTTCCCACCTTGACGAAGACGTCTGAGATGTCTGAAAGGGCGGGCTCTGGCATGGTCTCCTTTAGCCTCTGTATTCTGTCGGTGATGTGAGGCGTAAGCTTCTCCTCTAGCCTCGTCTTCAGGCCAACGGTCTCCTGCAGGGAGATCTCTGCATCCCCGGACTTATGGGCCTGTTCACGTTCCTGAAAAGCCTCCTGCTCCTCGACCAGGGAGAGCCCCGTCCTCTCCGAGATATCCAGCAGGGCTTTCGCATCCGCCAGGAGTTCGTCGGACCTCTTCCCTCGGACGCTTTCCAGCTTCTTCTCAATCTTCTTGACCAGAGAGTTCCAGGCCTTAAGGTCGCCATGGGAGAGCTCATCGTTGGCCGCTGGGAGAAGGCTCTCTGCCTCCCCCAAGTCCACGCCATCATCGGTAAAGAGCTTGACTTCCTGGAGGAGGTTCTCCATCTTCTCCCTCGCCTCCCCGAAGTCCCGGATCAGCCTATCCAGCTCATAGGTACCCCTCTCCGTCTGTCGAAGGGCCTCCTTGAAGTTGCCATTCTGGAGGGCCTCCCGTGCGGCGTTAAAAAGGTCAACGGCGCCTTGAACGTCCGCTCCCAGTTCTCGCGCCCTGAGAAACCTCGGCCTGGAGAGGGAGATTGTGTGGAGAACGCCCTGAAACTTCGCATCGTCTAGCGTCTGCAGGGCCTTGCGGATTAGGTGGGCGGCTGTTGCGTAGTCATCCTTCTTGGCCGCCTCCATTGCCTCCTCGGCTAGTCCCTCCGCCTTGGCTGTGTCGGCACCCAGTGTCCTAGCCTCCTCTATGGGTGCCTCCAGGTTGCCCTCCTTGGATTTGAGGGCCTTCTTGAGCTGCCGCTCAGCCTCCGTCCCTGCCTGCTTCAGCAGGTTGAAGGATTTCTCGAAATCCGTCTTCTCCAGTTCCGCCTCTGACCTCTCGAGGTAGTCGTGGGCCTTGGAGAGGTCGGCCTTGAAGGCCTCTCCCGCCTCGATCAGATGAAGCACCCGCTGCTTCTCCTCCTCAAGCTCGAAGTCCAGTTCCCGACCTAGGAGTTCAAGGGCCTCCTCTGTCTGGGTGAGGGCCTCCTCGTAGTCGCTGGCGTCGAGCGCCTCCCTAGATCTCTTTAGGAGGTCCTCCGCCATGGCCACGTCCTTCTCCATTGACTTGGCTGCTAGGACCAGGCCCTGGGCCGATGAGAAGGACTTGGAGAGGTACTCGTGGAGCATCTTCTCTCCCTTGATCCAGCCCCGCTTGGCATCCTCCACGGCATCCTCAAAGTTCCCCTTCTCCAGGGCGTCCTTGGCGCCGCCGATGAGAGCCTCGTACTCGGAGGTATCCTGGTTTGTCCTCCTAAGCAGGGATAGCATCGATTCCGCTGAGTCCAGAATGGACTGGGTCCTCTGGACGAAGGCTGCCTTCACCTTGTCCTCGGCGTCCTGGGACTTCTCCAGGGAGAGGCGGTAGTCCTTCGCCCCCAGGGCGCTGCTTGCCTGTCCCAGGAGGTCCTCTGCCTCGCCGACGTTGCAGTCCGACTTCTTGGCGACTTCGATGAGCTTCTGGAGTTCCTCAAGCCTCTCCTCCGCGAGCTCCCTGTTGCGGGAGGCTTCTTGGGCCTTTTTCTCCAGCTGCTTGGATAACTCTATGTGCCGTAGATAGCCGCCCAACTGTCGGCTCCTCCGATGCTTCTGTCCAGTACCCCGTTCGAAAGTATCTGGCCTCCCAATTGTGGGGGAGGACTCTATAAATACGTTAGGCCGAGATTATCACTCCTGGTGAGGCCTGGTCCTCCGGCGCCTCCCCCAGCCGGTCCGCCATGAGCTTCTTCAGGTCTTCTCTAGTCCCAGCGCTGAGGCCGAAGTGGTCCAGGAACTTGGAGGTGGTGGTGAGTAGGAGGGTGCGGCCCTCCGGTCTCGACGCGATCAGCCCCTTCTCCCTGAGTCGCCGGACGTGGTCATAGGCCTTTGAGCCGCGGATGGATACCAGGTGGCTCTGTTTGACGGGCTGATAGTACGCAATCAGGCTGGCCGTCTTGAGGACCTCAGGGGGAAGAGTCGTGGGGGCCAGGTCTGCAGCCTTTGTAGCGTACTTCTCCCTCACCTGAAGGGTCCACCTGCGACCCCTGCGGGCAATCTCGAGGGCCCCGTCCCTCTCCTCGTATTCCCGGACGAGGCGAGTGAGCAGTCGCTTCACGGTTGTGATGTCCATCTCGGTGGCGATGGCCAACTGCCTCACAGTCTGGGCCTTGGGCGACAGGAAAAGGACTGCTTCTAGAAGGGCTCCCTTGCTCATCTACGCCACCTCGGCCGCCAGATTGCTGACAACAATCTCACCTATGTCACCCTGCCTCAACGGTCGGAGGTACACCTCTCCCAAGGGGAAGTCCTCCTGCCAGACCTCGAGCCAACCGAGCTTGGAGAGGAATAGTATGGACAGGAAGAATGTGGCCCGCTCCCATCTGTCCCCGTTGCATAACTGACTGAAGCCTACCACTTCCTGATTCACCGCCTGGATGGCGTCCCATGTCCGTTGGATATCCTCCTC
This sequence comes from uncultured Methanomassiliicoccales archaeon, assembly GCA_964347325.1. Taxonomy (GTDB): domain Archaea; phylum Thermoplasmatota; class Thermoplasmata; order RBG-16-68-12; family JAJISG01; genus JAJISG01. The sequence continues at coordinate 73,798 of CAYFYA010000004.1, forward strand.
CAGGTCCTCCCGGTGAACCTTGCCCCTGATGGCCTCTACCCGTAGCCTCCTGCGAGGCCTTGGTGAGGCCACCGTCGCGGCGCTTTCCCTGAAGGCCTCCGAGAAGGCGTTGAGGAGATCGAGAAGCGTCACGGGCCTGGAGACTTCCCTTTGGAGGGCCTCCTTAAGGGGGGGCATTTCGGCGGAAAGCAGCTGGTTGGTGAAGTCCACGTCCTGAGGGTCCTGGTAGATATCGGGCGTAATGTCCCACCCGTCGAAGAAACCATCCACTGGTGGGTTCACGGGCTCTGCTCCAGCCAGTATGACCTCCGATTGGAGCTTCAGCACCGACCAGGCTAGGAGGATGAGGCGGCCTGCAGAGATGAAGTCCACCGCGTCGTGACGCCGAAGCCTCTGGAGATACCCCTTGGAGAATCGAACGAGATCGATGTCCCAAGGGTCTAGGGACTGCTCCATTACCAGGTCGAAGACGGCCGCGATGCCGCTCTCGAAGCGGGCCTCCGTGGGGAAGCTGTAGCCCTCTTGGACCTGGGCCAACAACTGCACGTAACCATCTATCTTTCCCGGGTCATCCTCCTCAAGGGCTTTGTGAAAGAGGAGGTGGCTCAGGACCTCCTCGTACTCCCGATTCATGCTGCCGCCTCCGCCTTCGGAACCTCTTCCACTATCTCGTCCAAGTCCACACTCATCACGACCTTGGATATCGCGCCCTGGCTCATGGTCACGCCGATGATGTGGTTGGCCTCCTTCAGGCTCACCTTTCGGAGGGAGATCTGGATGAACTGAGCCGTCGACGTATTCGCTCGTATCATCAGGGCGATCCTCTCCGCGTTTACGGCATCGAGGTTCTGGTCGACCTCGTCCAGTAGATAGAAGGGCGAGGGCTCGTAGGCCTGGATGGCGAAGATGAAGGCCATGGACACTAGGCTCTTCTCGCCCCCCGAAAGGGCCTCGAGGCGCAGGAAGCGCTTCTTGGGAGGTCGGGCTTTGATGATGAGTCCGCCATCGAAAGGATCCTCCTCGTTCTCCAACAGCATCTCGGCATCGCCGCCCTCGGAGAGCTGCTGATATATCTCGATGAAGTTCTCACGGATTGAGCGGAAGACCACGGCGAGCCCCTCCTTCTTCCTGCTCTCCAGCTCCTCCACGAGGCGCAGCAGGTTCTTCCTCTCGACCCTCAGGCGGGAGAGTTCCTCCTTTAGCTCGTCGTGCCTCATCTGTTGCGATTCGTAGTCCTCCAGGGCCCTGAGGTTCACTGCTCCGATGGAGTTCAAAGCCTTCTCGCAGCGGGATATGGTGGACCTTATTTCTTCCATTGCCGGAAGCTCATCGCTCGGCGGCCCGACTTCCTTTGCCTTCTCCTCCGCTTCCCCAAGCCTCTCCCCAAGGGAGGCGGCCTGGTCTTCCAGACTGAGCAGGAAGTCCTCCGTGGCCTCCAGCTTGCTTTTCAACTTGGAGAGCTTAGCCTCAAGCTCCGTCTTCTCCTTGAAGGCACTGTCCCTCCCCTCCCTGACATCCTTCATGTCTGCCAGGAGCCTCTCCTCCATCTTCTGCAGACCGAGAATCTCTTGCTCAACTCCCGTCAATTTCTCGGAGAGGGTTCGGGAGGTCTCCTCGTTCTCTGAGATGTCACTCTCGATGAGCTCCTGGCGCCTCTTCATCTCCGCCTTCCTCTCCTCTTGAAGCCCCATCTTGCCCTGCAACGTCTGCAGCTGGGATCTCAGCTCTGTGAGTCCCTCTTGAGATGTCAGCTTCTCCTTCTGGAGTTCCCTGAGCCGCTTCGCGATGCGGTCGGGGGTGATACGAGCAACCTCCTCCCTAAGGGCCTCCCTCTCGACCCTCAGGCCATCGAGATCTCGACCAGCCTCCGTAAGCTTGGTTCCCACGCTTGAGAGGTTCTGCTCTGTCTGCACCCTCTCGGCTTCCTTCCCCGAAAGGGCCTCGGCAACCGCCTTGAGCCGCTTGCGCTGGCCATCAAGACCCTTGACTATGACGTCGGATCTGGAGCTCTTCTGGACATCTTCTTCCTGGAGATCTCGTACACGCGTGTGGAGGACCTCCAATTCCGCAACGATGACGTTGATGCGTTCATTCACATGCTCGAGCTGCTCCGAGGCTTTCCTCAGCTCCTGACCCACCTCCTCCAGCTTGCCCTTGGCCACCTGGCCGAACTTCAGGGTGACCTGGACAGCCTGCCCCCCGATCATGGCCCCACTGGCTTCGACGAGTTGCCCGTCGAGAGTGACGAGTCGGACCCCCCCCATGAGTCGTCTCGCTTGGGTCAGGTCCTTCACGACGACGGTGTCGCCGAAGACGTACCAGAAGGCGTTGCGGTACCTCTCCTCGAAGTCGACTAGGTCCACGGCGAATCCTTCGGCCTCCTTCACGGCCATGAGGGCCTTGCCCCGGGGCCTACCGGAAACCATCTTGTTCAGCGGAAGGAAGATTGCCCTCCCGAGCTTTCCTGCCTTGAGATGCGCAATCGCCTTGGAGGCCGTCTCATCGTCCTCCACCACGATGGCCTGCATCCTGGCCCCCGCAGCTACGTTGAGGGCGATCTCATGTTCGGCTTTCACCGTGGCCAGCTCTGCAATGGTGCCGTGGATGCCGGACATCTTGCCCGTGTCCCTGGCCTCAAGTATAGCCGAGACCGCCCTGTTGTACCCGCGTTCCACCTTCTCGGCGGCCTCAGCCTCAGCCTGCAGGTGGCTGTACTCCCTTGAGAGGCGCCTGACCGCAGCCTCTAGTTCCGTCGACTGTCTTATGAGCTCCCCCCTTTCCTCCTCAAGTTCCTCCTGCCGGTGCCGCAGCTCGCCAAGCTCCTTCTCCACGGACTTCGAGTCCGACTTGGCGTCCCTCAACTGCCACTCCGCGTCTTTGACCTCGAACTCCTGAGCCTCCTTCTCCTCCCTCAAATGGGAGAGCTGTTCCTCAAGGTACAGGAGCCTCTGTTCGAGCTTCTCCCCCTCTAGCGAGAGCTCCTTATGCCTGGCTTCAGTGGTCTCGATCCTCTTGTCCAGGGAAATTATGGCCTTCTGAAGGTCAGCGATCTTCGCGTCTGACTGGGATGCCTCTGTCTCCAGGCTGGCGATCTCCTGCGACAGCTGATCCACGCGACTCTCGACCTGGGCTCCTTCCTCCTGCACCTGCCCCCGCCGGGACTCCAATCCGGCGAGTTCCTTGCTAATCTTCGTCAGTTCCCGGGTGACGACGCGCCCTTCCGATCGCAGCCTCTTCACGGCCTCCTTTGCACGCTCGACGCCATCCTGCGCCCTTGCGCGTTCGATTCTGAGAAAGTCCAACCGATCCTTGAGCCCCCTGAACTCGTCGCCGCCAGACTTCGCGACCTCTGCCTCCATCTCCCTGAGCTTCTCATCGGCCACCTCGAGAGCGGCTTTGTGCTGTGCTCTTCCCTCACGCAGGGCGTCTCGATCCTGCCTGTACTTGGACATCTGCTTCTGGTTGGACGCGACCTGCTGCATGAGGACCTGGACCTCTTTGTGGGCCTCTTGGCCCCTGGCCTCCTCGAGCTTCTCTTGAAGCTCCCTATACCTCAGGGCCGACTGCCGATCCTTCTCGAGCTGATTCAGCTGCCTCCGGATCTCGCCCAGGATAATCTCTATCCTCTCGAGGTCCTCCTCGACGCCCCGCTTCTTGCTCTCCGCCTTGCCAATGTCCTCGTCGAACTGCGAGATGCCCGCGATGGCCTCCAGAACCCTCCTCCTCTCCACGACGCTCATCTCAACGATCTTGGCCACGTCTCCCTGTTGGACTATGTTGTATCCCTCAGCGGAGATCCTGGCGTGGGCCAGAAGGTCGTCGAAGGCCTGCAGGTTGGCCTTGCGGCCGTTGACGTAGAAGTAGGAGTTGTATCCATCCTTCACGCCCTCGGAGATGGCCACGTAGCGGGTGAGCCTCACCTCGTCCTCGTCCAAGGGGATGACCCTGTCGGTATTGTCGAACACCAGGGAGACGCGACAGTGTTTGGCCGGCTTTCCGTCCTTTCCGCCGTTGTATATGAGGTCCGTCAACCGTCCCGCGCGAATCACCTTGGAGCTCTTGGGTCCCAGGACGAAGAGGATGGCGTCGGCCAGGTTGCTCTTGCCACTGCCGTTCGGGCCTGTGATGGCAGTGTAGCCAGGCAATAGCGGCAAGCGGAGGTGATGCCCGAAGGATTTGAAGTTCTCAAGCTCTATCTCTGTCAAGAACAGGGGGTCACCTCCTGATGGTCGGGCCTAGCCGATAGCTCTGAAGTCATCCCATCCGTTCCTTCTGACAAGGGCTCGTTGGAGCGGGCCGTGTATAAATAGCTGCCAATAAAAAGCTTTCCGGGGGGTCGGAGAATCTAAACGACGATGCGAGCCTTACATCCGACTGATTCTATTCGACCCTGACCTCAACCTGGGGCTGTGGTGGTCGCCCTTCAACGATCGCCTTGACGATGGCGACGATACGCTTCCCGCTCGTTCCGTCACCATAAGGACTCGGACCGTTTGGGACCCAGGACTCCTCCATGAGTTCCCAGATCCGACGAAGCACTGGGTCGGCCTTCGTCCCTACCACCTCAGCATAGCCTGCGGTCACGGCCTCGGGTCGCTCGGTGTTCTCCCTGAACACAAGGACCTTCTTCCTCAGATTCGGGGAGGTGGCCTCTTCCTGGATGCCTCCAGAGTCCGTCAGGACGAGCCTCGCATGACTCAACAGCACCAGGAAGTCGAGGTAGCCGAGGGGGGGCAAGAGCTGGACGTTATCGGACTCAGTGAGCTTCTGGTAGAGGTCGAAGTCCACGAGCCTCCTCTTCGTTCGCGGATGGATCGGATATGCCACGGGTATGGGCGAGGAGGTGAACACCCTCACCAACTGAGTCAGAGTGGCCTCGCTGTCGACGTTCTCCGCTCGATGTGCCGTTGCCAAAATGTACTCATCGTACTCCAACTGCTCCAGGATAGTCGACCTGTTCAGCGCCTGTGGAAGGTACGTCAGGCACGCGTCAATCACCGTGTTGCCAGTTACGAAGATGTCACCCCACACCGATTCACCTTCGAGGTTCTTCTCGCAATCGCCCGTCGGAGCGAAGAGAAATCGCGACAGGTGGTCAGTTAGCCTCCTGTTGTGCTCTTCCGGCATCCGCAGATCGTAGCTGCGGAGTCCCGCTTCGACGTGTCCCACATCGATGCCTATCTTGGCTGCCCCCAGGGCTGCCCCCAGAACTGTGTTAGTATCTCCTTCGACCAGTACGACGCTTGGTTCGATCGTAAGGAAGGCGCTCTCAAGTTCGACGAGGGCCTCCGCCGTCTGCTCTGCGTGGGTCCCGGACCTGATGTTCAGGAAGGCATCGGGAGCCCTCAGATTCAGGTCCTCAAGGAAGACCTCCGACATCTCCCTATCGTAGTGCTGGCCCGTGTGGATCAGGGAATACTCGAGACCCGCCTCCTCCAACGCGAGTAGAACGGGGGCCATCTTTACGATCTCTGGACGGGTTCCCACCACGATGGCAAGTTCCACGGATCATCGTTGGGAGAAGAGGCTTTAACCCCTTTCATTCAAGTACCAGACGTGGGATTTGTGCAAGTAGGTGACCTCTGTGCCCTGGGCCGCAAAACGGAGACCCACGGCACAAATCTCTTAATGAACCCTGAGGCATGCTGCGTCGTTGCTCATTAGCGTCGTAATCACCACTCGCAATGAGGAAAGGAACATCCGTGCCCTTCTAGACAGCCTGATGGTCCAAGAGGGTCCACTCGAGATTGTGGTGGTGGATGCCGCCAGTGAAGACCGAACCCGTGACATCGTCACCGACTATGCCTCCCGATCCGACACAGTCCAACTCACCGTCAAGGGAGGAACTCGGGGCACTAGCCGAAACCACGGTATTGAGGTGTCGCGGGGTGACGCCATTGCGTTCATCGATGCTGACTGTATAGCGAACCCCTTCTGGCTCAAGACCTTCCGGGGGGCGCTTGGGAGCTCGGACATCGTTGCTGGAAACACGGTTCAGATCGGATACAGGCCCTTTGAGGACCTGGAGCGGGTAGAACTCATCTACGGGGGCTTCGACATCACCTTCCCCACAGCCAACCTCGTCTACAAGAGGGAGGTGCTCCGGGAGATAGGGGGCTTTGATGAGTGGTTCATCACGGCGGAGGATATCGATCTCAACCTGAGGGCTGTAAGGGCAGGATACTCAATTCATCAGGAGCCCGGTGCCATCGTCTACCACCGGACCCGCGGGTCGATATACGACTTCTTCAGGCAGGCCTTCTGGAACGGCGCCGGCCGGAAGCAGCTGACCCTCAGGCACGGTGCCCTGTGGAAATACTACAAGCCCCTGGAGATGGCCAGAAGGAGGTTGAACGTCTGGTCGACCTCGAGGTTTGTGATGGCACTCATGGGCTATGTAGGGTACAAGCTCTTTGGCAGTACGAGGTCTGGCCACCAGTAGTCGAGGCAACTACTTTAGGAAGACTCGTTCTTGAGGTTTCTGATGGGCAAGACGGAGGTTTCCGTCATCGTACCCACGATGAACGAGGAGGAGTCCCTGGGTAGCGTCCTTACTGAACTGGAGACGTCCTTCTCAGCCTCACCCTACGACTACGAGGTAGTCGTGGTCGATACGCTGTCCCAAAACGGGACCGTATCGATAGCCCAAGGGATGGGAGCTAGGGTTATTCTTGAGGAGAGGCGAGGCTACGGGCGAGCCTACATGACCGGCTTCTCGGAGGCAAGGGGAAATTGCATCGCCACCCTGGATGCCGACTTCACCTACCCTGCCTGCGCCATCCCCGAAATGGTCTCGACCCTCGAGGCTGAGGGTCTGGACTTCATTTCGTGTGAGAGGATGACCCACATCTCGGAGGAATCGATGAAGGCGTCCCATCGGCTTGGCAACGCCGGGCTCAATGCAGCCATCAGAATCCTGCACGGCGTGCAACTGAAGGACAGTCAGTCGGGGATGTGGGTATTCCGACGCGAGGCCTTGAAGCGCCTCGAACTCACCGCCGAGGGCATGTCCTTTTCAGAGGAGATCAAGCTGGAGGCAATTGAGAAGGGACTGAGGTTCAGAGAGATTCCTATACACTATCGACCGAGGATCGGCGAAGCGAAGCTTCGGTCCCTCTCGGATGGCTGGCACAACCTGCTCTACATCCTCTTCCGACGACTCAGGAAGGCTTAGAGCCTATTAGTCTCTCCACCATCCACGAGGGCTTGAAGACGACCAGTTCTTCGTATTCCTGACCCGTGCTGAGGTACAGGATTGGCTTTCCCACCGCGTGCGCGATGCTCAGCGCGGCGCCCCCCTTGGCATCAGCGTCGATTTTGGTGAGGATCACGCCATCGATTCCCACGGCTTCCTCGAAGCCCTTCGCCTGCTCCACGGCATCGTTTCCCGTCAGGGCATCTCCGACGAATAGAATCAGATCAGGCTTCGAGACCCGCTTGATCTTCTTCATCTGCTCCATTAGGTTAGCCTTGGTCTGCATACGGCCTGCGGTGTCGATGAGGACGACGTCCTTGTGCCGTGCCCGTGCATGCTCTACGGCGTCGTAGGCGACGGCAGCAGGGTCACTCCCAGCCTGGTGTTTGATCAGCTTCGTCCCAAGGCGCTGGGCGTGCTCCTCCAGCTGCGCTATCGCCCCTGCCCTGAAGGTATCCGCCGCAGCCATCACGCAGGTCAACCCCTCTGACTGGAACAGGTGGGTGAGCTTGGCGATGGCGGTCGTCTTTCCCGTACCGTTGACGCCGACAAACATGAGGACAACGGGCTTCTCCCTGCTCTTGACGAACTCCAGCAGGTCTATTGAGGGGATGGTCAGCACCCGTTCCAGGGAGCGTTGTAGGGCGTACCACAGGCCCGACTTGAAGTCGACCTCCCGCCGTATCCTCTTGCCCAAGAGATCCTCCTCCATGGTCTTCGTGACCTCGGACACCACGGGAAGGGCTACGTCCGCCTCCAGCAGCGCTATCTCCAACTGATAGAGGGATTGATCGAGGGTCTTCTCCTTGATTCGCCTCCCAGAATCCTCAGATACGACCTCCTCCAGATCTTGGGGTGCCTCCTGCCTCCATCCTCGGAGCCTCTCCCTAAGCCGCTCAAACACCCGGCTCTCCTCCCTCCGCTTGTGCCTCCGCATAGGCTTGCTGAACGGCGAGGGAGTACTGATTGAGCCTATCCTCCGCCTCGCCGATCCTTCTCACCAGGTCCTCCTGAATCTCCTGAAGCTGCTTGATCCTGTTGTCCAGCCTCTTTATGGCCTTATCCATCGTGTCCTCCAGGGCTACCTCGGAGCCGATGCCGACGATGCACCTCTCTGAGTCGGCGAGGCTGGCGAAGACGAAGGAGTTGGAGCCAATAGGCACGAGTATCTCGGTTCCCACAGGCGCTTCCTGGTACCTTACCATGGTCTCGCGCGCCCTGGCGGACTCCTCCAGAGAAACCCGCAGGATCTCGTCCTGCCGGGCAAGAGCATCGAGTTGGGCTCTTGCAGTCTCCAGGGCTGCCACGGCCTGCCTCAAATCAATGTCGGCCACGGTTCAACCCACCCCCAACAGGTCCATCACCTCGGGATTGGTGACTTCCTCTGCGCTGACTTCGTCCACTTGCTGGACTTTGATGAACTTCCTCTTGGTCCTGTGCTTGCTGCCGAGCACAGAGAGGACCTTCTCGACGGCCGCCGCTTCGTCCATTGCAGCTACTTCCTGGGTGAAGGGCTGATACCCACGCCCCATGAGGAACTCCCCTCTGACGCGATAGGCCTTCATCTCCCGTCCTTAGAGGAGGACTCGCTAAAAAGCTATCCGCCCTTCCTAACGGCTCGAAGAACCTTTTTCGCCGCCGTCTCGGAGACGCCGTTCAGGGAAGCGAGGACTCTCACCTTGGCGGCCTTCAGCTCCTTTAGGCTGGAGTATTTCTTCAGGATGGCACTAACAGCCTTCTTGGGGACTCCCTCAATTCCCTCTACGACGGCCTCTAGCTCCACCCTCTCCTCCCCCTTATGGCGGAGTTCGCTCAGCCTCTGGGCCGATTCCTCATCGTCTGGATTCAGCTGCAGGGTCCTCTCCAAGCTCTCGATGGCACTCTCACCCAGACCAAGGTCGGTCTCCAGCGCTCCTCTAATCGCCCAGACTGAGCTCTCATCGGGGGCAACCTCGGACGCCATCTCGCAGGCCTCCAAGGCGTCGGCCAACCGCCCCCTCTTCGTGAGCGCCTTCACCCTACGAAGGATCAGGTCCAGGTCCCTGGGCTCCGACTCCAGGGCCTCATCCAGGAGGGCGAGGGCCTCCTCATCCCGGTTTGTTTCGGTGTAGAGGTCGATGAGCCCTCTCCTGGCTTCTGAAGCCCGCTCGCCTTGGAGTCCCCTGAGGAAGAGCTCTTCGGCACCGTCGTAATTGGCCGTAGCGGCCTCCCTGAGGGCCCGATCTACGGGGTCCTTTCTCTCCTCCTCCAGGAGAGCGATCCGCTCCTCGATCTCGGGCTCTTCGGGACTAAGGCGAAGGGCCTCACGATAGGCTTCCAAGGCCAGTTCTAGCTCCTTAATCTTGAGCATCAAGTCCCCCTTTCGCAGAAGGGCCTCGACGATCTCCGGACCTCCACGAACCACGGTCTCGTAGCACTCCAAAGCTTCGTCGTGTCTACCTTCCTCCTCCAATAGCTGACCCTTCATGAGGTGCGCCCTGTGCTGCCAATGGTCCAGGGCAAGGGCTCGATCCAGGTATTCGATGGCTTCAGAAAAGCGCTGGAGCCGACCCAGGAGCTCTGCCTTCCTCAGGAGGGCCCTGAGATTCCGCTTGTCGTAGGTGAGGACCGTGTCGAAGTCCTCGAGGGCCTCACGATACTCGCCACTCGAGATCCTCTCCTCTGCCTTGTCCAGAAGGATGGAGATGTCTGGCGGAGGGGCATGAACGGTGGCCCTTGCCCCAGGGCTCGTGTCCTCGGCCTTGGGTGGGGCTGGGAACTCCATGTCGTACGTCTCAAGTCGGTGGGGCGGCGGGGGAACCTCCCTTTCCATCCCCAACTTCCCTTTACTCTCCTGGCCGACGTCTCTGGTTGCGCCCGACTTCGCTGACTGTCCGGCGGGTCTCCGGACGTCCCTCCTGGCCAGCCCGTACTGTCTCTGGAGTTGCCACCACTGCGGAGATGTTCGGGGCGGAGTCCGCTGCGGCATGGCTGGACCCTTCTGGACGAGAGGGCGAGGAGCCACAGGCCGTTCGGAGGGCCGCGGTTTTGGCATTCTTGTCCTCAATCGCCTCAAGTAGAGTAGCCAGAGTAGGTTCGACCCAGCCACCGCGGCTGATAGGAGGAAGACCAAGGATGTGAAGCCCGGAGGAAAACCGGTCTCGACGCTGTACGAGAACAGCGTTGTTCCGTTTGCCAGGTTGTCGAAGGTCACCGTATAGGTGAAGAGGCTTGATGCGGACAGGGGGATTGTCTCCTGCTCCCCCGGCCCTAGTCGGGTCCCCCCGGGGTTCACGACCCTGGTGCCGTCGCTTACCCGCACTTCCAAGGCCCCGGTCTGGACCGACACTCTCAGACCGCTGACCTTGGTGATTCCCATGGAGTCCTGGTTGCTGAAACTTAGGGGGAAGGACTCTCCCGCATCCAATCGGATGCTGTCTGGCTGCGATAGGAAGTTGGACATCAATCCCTGGGTGACAGGGAAGGCGAAGAAGAGGGCCAGAATTAGACCGATGCCAAAGGCCCTCTTGGCCCCACGCCAGGCCGCCCCAACCAGCAGGACCTTCTGCCCCTGCTTCGGTGCGTACTTCACCTCCAGGGCCCGGAAGCTCATGTTTAGTATTGTGATGGAGACCACCACGATGAGCAGGATGCTCAGGGCTCGGTCCAGAGGAATGTAGAGCGGATCTGCGCTGACGCCCCCAGTCACGACCAAGAAGCTCGAGAGGACCAGGGCTGAGGTGATCAGGAGCCCTATGATAAGGGTCTTCGTCGTCCGGACCTGGCTGAACCTCTTCTGTTCAAGCCCCTTCCCTCTTGCCTTCATCGGGCGACCCCGAGGCCAATGTGGCCATCCCTCTGCACATCAGAAAGATGGCCAGATACTCCGGAACGCTGTTCTGGCCAGGTGTGATGTTAAAAGTTTCGCCCATCATATCAGTTTCAATACCCTTCTCTGCTATGATCCTGATTCTATCGTGGCTGTAGAGGGGCGGCACGGCGTTGACGAGGGGATCGAAGTCGTCGAGCTGGTCCCTGGTAAGGGGCACGACCATCATGCCTGTCTTGCCGTGGAGGCTTCCCACCATCCGTATGAGCCGCTTGATGTCGGAGGTCACTGGCTCGTCCGTGGCTCCCTTCGCCAGCTTCACGCCCTCAGCTATGACGGAGGGTCCTGAGACGCTCGGGAAGAGGTCCAGGATCCCCTTCCGCACCTTTGCCAGCGTCTGATCGCGCCTGGATCCTTCGGCGAGGGCTTTATATATCTCAGCCGCCCGCACCAGCCCAACTCCCTCCAGGGTCCTGATCGCCTTCAGGGCCTCCTTCTCCGGGAGTCGAGAGACGCTCTCCAGCCACTCCACGACCCCGCTGGCGGCCCTGCCTTTCCAACCCGGATCGGAGGACTGGGGAATTCTCAGCCGCCTCAGCGTTGTTGTCTTTTCTGCGTAGGTGCGCGTGTGGAAGGCCTCCGACTCAACTATTGCATCCAGGTCCAGGTCCGTCGCGGTGACGTAGTCCACGATCTCCCTCCGCTCATGGCTCTCCAGGCCCATTATCTCGGGCCGGCGTATGTGTATGTGGTACCCCCTCGCTCCTGAGAAGGCGATGATCATCTCGTCCCTGGCGAATCCCAGGTCGCCCTCCAAGAACTCGTCGATAAGGTGGATGACCTGGGCCTTGACGGCCTCTAGCATCCCCTTGTATCCCAGTCGCTGCCAGCCAGGAATATGGTCCGCGTCCAAGTCGAAGATAAGGTCGGCTCCCATCCAGCCCTTTTGGTCCATAGTCGGGGCCCCTGGCGTCTCGTAGTAAGCGGCGGAGTGATAGAGGTGAGCGGGCAGCCTGGAGCGGACGAACCGATAGACCTCGGCCTCTGAGGAGAAGCTGAGGTGTCTCTGAACATAGCCGCCGTTGAAGAAGATGAACCCGAACTCGCGACGGCCAAACCTTGGGGGAAGTCTGAGGGGTTTGGAGGCGTAATACTGTTTGAACTTGGCCTTGACGTACTCTAAGGTGGCATCATCTCCCGTCTCCCCCGGCAACAGAGACCGATTCCCCCTGGGCCTTTTAAGAGTTGAGAAGGGGTGACAGAAACTGGTCTCCCCGTGCCTCATCCCACTCTCTGGGTCATCCCCTACTGATTCGTTTCCCTCAGCTCCCAGAGCCGGGTGACTTCCAGCGGCACTCCCTCCAGGAGCCTCCGAAGGCCCTCCACGTGGCCGTCTCCCACGACAGCGACGATATCTCCATACTCCTCGTGGAGCTCCCTCAGACGGCCGGCCATGTACTCATTCCGCTCGTCCACGACGACCCGCTTCACCGACGGGTACTCCTTGCCGACGGCCTCGATGAAACCCACAGAGTCCTGCCGGTACCTGTCCATCTCCTTCTCCACCCTCTCCCGGCGGACGAAGAGGGCGGCGAGGCTCGACAGGATCAACTTCAGGACCTCGGAGGGCGCCATCTTGGATCTCAGTCGGCTCCAAGTGACCAGTGCGTCCACATCGATCAGCGCAACCGGTATCTCCAGCTCCTGGGCTGTCTGATACGCCACAAGCATCTCATCGCCCACCTCGGACCCGTAGGCGGCGGCGATCCGACGTTGGAAGCGGGCGAGTAGGTCGTATAGTGCCGGACCGCCGCGGGCTCTCTGTCTGGTCTGGAGGGCCCGCAGTCGGATCTCATCAAGTTCGAGACAGACCAGGGACGGCCGTCTGTTCTCGATCTCCTCCCGTATTCGAGGTCCGAGGTCGAAGACGTGTCCCACCCCGAGGAGCGTAATCATCTACTCAAAGTACGGGAGCGGGCAGTTAAACCTTGTCTGGAGGGGGGAGCACGTAATTCTAGAAGCCATACTTGCCGATGAGCGGGACGAATACGCAGCCCCCAAGGTTCTTGCGCAAGAGCTCCTGACCCCTCCTCTCCAGAAGGACGAGGTCCTGGTAGTATCGGGAACCCAGTGGTATCAAGAACTTACCGCCTTCCGCGAGTTCCTCGACCAGAGGAGGGGGGATCTCCGGGGCCGCGCAGGTGATGAATATCCTGTCGAAGGGGGCATGTTCGGCGAGTCCGAGGGAGCCGTCCCCCACGATCACGGTCACACACTGTCCCAGGCCGGCTTCCTCGATGTTCCGCCTTGCCTGATGAGCTAGGGAGTCGATCCTCTCTATGGAGTAGACGTGGCCCTCAGGCCCCGCGATGTAGCCAGCCAGGGCCGCGTGATATCCAGATCCTGCACCGACCTCAAGCACGATGTGTCCAGGGGTCAGGTCGAGGTACTCCAGCATCATGCCGACCATGTGAGGTGCCGAAATCGTCTGACCCGAGCCAATGCTCAGGGGGGTGTCGTAGTAGGCGCTGTCTTTGAGGCGATCAGGAAGGAAGAGGTGTCGTGGCACCTGCGTCATCGCCTCGACGACCAAAGGAGTCCGGATGATTCCCTCCCTCTGAAGCCGCCTCGCCATGGAGTGACGCCGGGCCTCATAGGAGTTCTTCAACGCCCGCCCCTCCCGCGTCGAGGGCCTGAGCGATGCCGTCTTACTGCCTTGCAGTAGACCCGACGAATCTCCTCGGCGGTTGCAGTCCCGTCCCTAAGGATCCCTCTCTCGGTCTTCAAACGGTGGATGACCCCTCTCTCCTTGCCCAGCTCCAGGATCGTTCCCACCTCAAACTCCTCGTCGGGGGCCACGTCAAGGGAGTAGGTCTTCGTACGCCCTCCCTTGTTCAGGGAAACCTTTACCCGAACCCTGTCCACAACTTTGCTCCACAGGGTCTCGATGATTTCCGCTGGAGCGTCCTCGACCCTGGAGCCCCCCACCTCAATTCCAGTGACCTCGACGGTGCTTCCGCGTGCCTCCAGGCGGTCGCCCACCCTGACCACCTCTCCCGGGTAGAGCTCAACCTCCGTCCTCGATGAGGTCTCACCATCGCTCACTATGGCGGGTACTTCTCGTGCCATCGACTCTCGGTAGGTCTCCTGACGCGTGAAGCCACACTGCAGGCATCGGAAGATCCCCTCGAGGATGATCTCCTTGCGCCTTGAGACTCGACCCCGCACCACCCGATGGGGGGTCCTCCCACAGGTGGGGCACTCGAGGTATAGGGCGCTGGGAGGTTCCATTTTGCACGTACCATCCCCACGGAGGCTGAAAAAGATTGTCACCCGTCACAGGCGGCGATGCCAGCCGCAGTCGCTCGTTACGGTATTCCCCTCCTTCTTCAGAGGCCCAAGACACTGTGGGCAGCGGGCTTTCCCGATGAGGTGTTCGATCCACACAGCCCGGACCTCCTCCACCGTTTCGGTGTTGATGTCGTCGAGGATGGCCCTCAACTCAGGCGTCGTCGCGAGCGCCTTCAGGTTCACCTCTGGGAGACGTACCACTCTCTCAGCCCGTCGGTGGAGCAGGGGCGCGACGAGGATGCCTGCCCCGATACCCGCCAAGTGGGCCTCCACGGCGACCCCTGGAGCGCCGAATATGAGAAGGACGAACTGGAAGGCGGCGATCACCCCAACAGCGAGGTAGACGGGCACCCGAGGCATTATCAGGAAGCCGAGAACCATGAATATTCTGTCGTGCGGGTAGAGGATGAGGAAGGCGCCGGCGAGGCCCATGATGGCCCCGGAGGCCCCCAGGGCGGGGGTGGGGTCGCCCCAGTGTATCGAGCCATACACGGTGGTGGCGAGGACTCCCGTGGTGAGATATATCATCGCAAAGGTCCGGCTCCCGACCCTGTCCTCCAGGGGGAGACCCAGCAGGTACAGGATGAGGACGTTGCCGACGACGTGCAGGATGTCCAGGTGGAGGAACATGGAGCTGATGAGGGTGTGGATGCGGAGGTCCTGCAGATCCGTAGGTCGGAAGGTGAGGTCTAGCACCGAGCCCGTTGGCAGGGAACCGAGGATGGAGAGGAAGAACAGAAGCATGAAGATGGCCAAGTTCCCCAGCACAAAGGACTGGGAGAAGTAGGCCTTCCTCACCAGGGGGTAGATGATGCTCAGCGCGATGATGCTGAAGACGACTACCTGAAGCCAGACCACGGGTTATCGTAGAGGGTGGAATTCTTAAGAACCTTGTCTGCTACCAGGGATTCGTGCAAGTGGACGTCTCAATCGATGTCATGGAGAGCGAGGATGTCTACCCGCCTTCAGAGGACACCTGGCTCCTCCTGGAGGCCATCGACTTGGAAGGGGCCACGAGGTTCGCGGATGTCGGCACGGGAACGGGGATCATCGCGCTCCATGCCGCGAAGGGCTGCCGAACCGTCGCCACGGACGTCAACCCTTACGCCGTGGCCCTTTGCCGCCGCAATGCTGATTCCCTCGGTCTCCCGTTGGAGGTGGTCCAGACGGACCTGTTGGCCGGTCTCAGAGGGACATTCGATGTCATCGCCTTCAATCCACCCTACCTTCCGTCCGGCGAGACCAGTTTGTGGATCGAGAAGTCTTGGAGCGGAGGCCTCGATGGAAACGAGGTGATTCTCCGTTTCCTCGAGCAGGTGGGGGATCGGCTGGCCTATGGAGGGAGGGTCTACCTGCTACTGTCGTCCCACAACCGTCGGGCGCTTACGCGGGCCAGGCAGCTGTTTCATGCCAGACCCCTGGTCCGCAAGCCTCTGTTCTTTGAGGAGATTGTAGCCGTCGAGTTGAGGAGCAAGGGAGCCCCAGGGAACAACCTATAACCACGGTGACGTTATCGAACACCGTGGTGCTCTGAAGATAATCAGCGGATCCGCCTCTCTTCCCCTCTCGGGTCGTCTGTCGCAGGAGCTTGGGGCGACCCTCTTTGAGGCGGAGGTGAGCGAGTTCGCCGACGGTGAGCTCTATGTCAGGATCCCGGAAGACTTGGATGGGGAGGAGATCATCCTCGTCCAGACGACCTATCCCAACGACAAGTTGCTGGAGCTATACCTCCTTCAAGACGCCCTCTCGGACTCGGCGAAGGAGAGCCTCACCGTGGTCGTCCCCTACTTCGCTTACGGTCGGCAGGACAAGCGTTTCGAAGAGGGGGAGGCCATCAGCTCTCGGGCTATCGCTCGTCGCGTGCGGGTGGACGCCAACAGGATGCTCACCGTGGACGTGCACCACAAGCGGGTCCTGGACTACTTCGACGGGATGATGCTCGACGTATCGGGGATGCCCGCCCTCGCCCGATACCTTGAGGAGGATGGCGTCGACATGGTACTTGCACCCGACGAGAATGCCTCCCGCCACGCGAAGCTCGTCGGAGACCTCATGGGAGTAGGGTGGGACTATCTCAAGAAGGAGAGGATCGACAGCTGGACAGTGGAGACGGAGGAGAAGGCGCTGGGGGTGAAGGACCTCAGAGTCGCCGTTGTTGATGATGTGATATCCACTGGCGGGACCATGGCGAGCGCTGCGAGGATTCTCAAGGATCAGGGTGCGAAGTCGGTCGTGGCAGGGTGCATCCATGGCCTATTCGTCAAGGGAGCGGAGGACCGGCTGAAGGTCTTCGACGACATCGTGGCCACGGACACCGTATCGAGCAGCCACAGCAAAGTATCCGTCGCACCTGAGCTGGCAAAGGAGATCAAGACTTTTTCATGATTCATTCAGCCTGACGGGAGGGGGTCTATGAAGAGGATCCCCAAACCTAGAGTATCAGCGCTCCCTCGTGATGACTTGCAGCCCTAAGCTTCCCCCACAACAGGCTTGCAGACGGGGCTCGCCCTTTCCAGATACCTATTGAAAGCGATATTGGCTATGGAATTTGAATAGCCTGTGATGCGCGAGAGGTTGTCAACGATGGTCTTGAGGGCCAGAAGCTCCTGCGGCTCTTCCACGCTGCTGAAGAGGGCCTTGTGAAACTCCTGCAGTTTAGTCTCCATTTTCTTGCTCGCGAGGACAGTTTTGTTGGCCAGCTTGATATCCCTCGTGATGAGGGCCGCAAGCCCGTTGCCATATAGTGTTGTGGCCTCATCGGCGGCCTCTTTCAGCGCCCTGAGGAGAGACCAATCGTATTCTCCCTGGCGGTCGATGAGATCCAGCACATTCTCCGCTATGTGGGTGGCGCAGTCCGCCACCGTTTCAAGTTCCTTGGAGATGAGGCGGTAGCCCGCATTGTTGAGCCTGCTCCCCATCCCAAGCTTCGTAATCAGGGAATCGTCCTGCTGGGCGGATAAGACCAGGCGGACAATGAGCCAGTACATCATGTCGGCGTCGTCCTCCCTTCGTATGGCGTCCTCCGCCAGCGACCTGTCCTTCGTGATGAGGGCTTCGATCGACTCCCGAAGCATGGTGCTCCCGAGGTTGTAAAGACGTTTGATGAGGGAATCTATAGGGAACTTCGATGGCTCCAGCGAGCACTGGAGCAGCGCCTGGTTGCCGGTCTCCTCGATGATGCCCAACCCCATGAGTCTCTTGGAGACTCCACGGATCTCATCGAGGTGCTCGCTCTTCAGGCGGGATGAGGACCTTACAACGAGCCGCTCCCGTCCCAGGACGTAGTTGCCGACGATGATGCGCTCTAGCATGCCAGGCTCATCCATTGCATCAGCGTCGATCACATAGTCTGGAACAGGACGCTCAAGGCGCTTGCGTGCGCTCTCGGGTGCCAGCATCCGGATCGAGTCACCTTCCTGAACTATGAAGACCTGGTCTCCCTTCTTCAGGTTCTGCGTCTCGGCCCACTGCTTAGGGAGAGAAACGGTAAGAGTGGAGATTCCCACCTTCTGTATCTTCCTGCTCTCCATTGATGCCAGCCTCTATTTCAGTATATATTGAAAGCGACTATATAAGAGTTGGATACATATGGCAAAGGCTCTCTACGTGGTTCCAGGTGTGCCCTTGGTGTGGAAGAGGCCAGACCTGGACGGCTACGAAGCTCAGGAAAGGGTCTTCCTCGAGGACCTTTCGGGTTCGAGCGCGGGGGACCTTCTGGAGCCGAAGAATCCTGCGATATCTCCGGATGCAACCGTTCGCGACCTTCTGTTCAGGATGATAACGGAGAGGAAGCTCGCCTTTGTCATCTGGCGGAATGGCCCCCACGGGGTTGTCACCTACCAGGATGTGCTCCGGAGCTTCGCCGCCGGTGAGAGTGCTAAGACCAGCAAAGTTTCGGAGATCGTTGGCCAGGAGGGAATGTTCGCAGTGGAGGCTGAGACGCCAGCGCTGCCTCTGCTCTGGTGGATGATTAGGAGTTCGGTTCCTATGGTGGCGGTCTTCAGGGGGGAGAAGTTCCTGGGGATTTTCACCGCCTCCAGCGCCTTCGGGCAGGCCAGAGAGTCCAGGAAGGCTGCTCCCCTCTAGCCGTGAGCCATTATCTTACATTTACGCGGTAGTTACAATATCCGTCGCGAAAATACTCTATAGGCCGCCAACTCTGCAGCCTAGTCGGGCCTCTCAACCTCGGCGGGAACGGCAGGAATCATCCACGTGGTCTTCCCATCGTGTACGAGGACCGCACCACAGGTTGTGCATCTGGAGTACTGATTCCTCGCCTTATCCTCTCCGAGGAACTCCTGCTTCTCATGAGGGCATTCCTTCGGGTCCACGGACACAGCTTAGACAGTCCCATATATGAATGTGAAGGTCTTCGAAGAGCCAGCAAAGAGTTTAAGCCCTTCGGGTGTTCCTTTTAGCCGGTGGCTCGAAAGAAGCGAAAGAAGAAAGAGGAGTACCAATTCGAAGTCCCGGATTTCGACGAAGCCGAATTTATGCGGAAGGAGATCCTGTGGGCCAAAGCCGCGGTGGTCACGGTCGGCTACGCCTTCGCCATCGGCGCGGCCTGCTTTGGACTCTCGATAGTTGGGTTCGCCTACCTCGCTCCATTGGTCGGACTGGGGGCCCTCTATGGCCTGCGCTACCTGTACCCCGCCGCGAAGATCGACACCTCGAAGTTCGACAGAAAGGTGTGGGCGGGGAACGGAGCCACATTTCTCTTCGCCTGGCTGGCCTTCTGGGTTCTGCTTCTTAATCCGCCCTTTGTCGACGTCTCTCCCCCTGTTATCCAGAGAGCCAAGGTCGGTTTCCCTGGGGATTCCTTGGATGATATGGTGGAGATCAACCTCGCCGAAGGACAGATTGCCTTTGACCTTGGGTCCAACACCAGCGTCCAGGTTCTGGTCCTGGTGACGGACAACGTAGGGGTGGTGCGGGTCGAGGCTACGTTGGACGGTGGCGAGGCGGCTAGTCTCCCGGTGACGGCGAATCCTCACTGGTATCGCCTCACGATTTCCCCGGCCCAGGAGGGTGAACTCTACGTGGTCGTGGTAAGAGCGGTCGATCAGCAGAACCTGTGGTCCAATTCACAAGAGATCCGGATAGTCACCTCGTAGGGTCCCAGGGGAGGCCTCGATCGAGAAACATCGAAAGGATGTCTTCGTGCCCTTCCTCGAGGATCTCATCACCCTCGAGGACCGAGAACCCGGTTGCCACCCCCCTCACAAGGTGCTTGCCCAGACTGAGAGACGGAAGGGCGGCCCGTAGGGCCTCAGAGGCTGCCACGTGCTCTCTTACAATCTCCACTACGAGACGGTTCCCTTCGATGTAGGGCCCTCTGACCAGGTCCTCCGAGGTCCTCCACCTCATGATGAAGTCGTGTGCGTTGTCCAACCATGGAGGAGGCCCGAAGTGTTTCTTCACAGGTGGTAGGTGCCCAGAGACGAGTTCTAGCAAGACGCGCCACTCCTTCTCGAAGAGCAGGGGCACTGACTTCATGACCTCAAACTCGTTCGAAGAGAGGAAGTCGACGACGGCGCTCTCAGCCTTCCTCACCTGAGGGAATAGTACATCCTCGGGCAGGTCAGGGACGGAGGAGGTGACCATGATTATGGACGTGCCCCTGCCGACAAGCTCCTTCTGGAGTTCGGCCCGATTCCTCCTCTTTGGTTTCTTGGGGAAGAAAAACTCCCTTTGAGGTTCCGCTAGATACTCTCGGGCACCCAGGATGAAGGTGCTGAGAGACTCCATCGAGACGGCGGACGCCGCATTCCTCTTGCCATCCACTGGATCCACAAAGACGAGTGGTTCATCGAAACCCCTCTCCGGCTCGGCCTCGAGCCGAAGCTGGATCTGGGGACGCCATTCCCGAGCCCCTTCGAGAACACCTCGGAAGGTCCTGTACCGGAGCACGAGCAGTTCGCACAGATACCCGGAGAAGCCATGAACCCTGGCCTCCGCCCCGTAGGTCCCGATGCCCTTCATGAAGCGCTTGAGGAGACGCACCTGGTCCTTCTCCTTCAGCTTCTCCTGCACGTAGGCGAGGTGGAAGGGAGTCCGGTCCACGGCGGACATCCGTGCCGACGGCTCCTCGAGTCTGTAGCAGGGGACCACATCGGCATCGTAACCCTTGAAGAGTCCTCTGGTG
The DNA here is from genome assembly GCA_964347325.1 of uncultured Methanomassiliicoccales archaeon. Lineage (GTDB taxonomy): Archaea > Thermoplasmatota > Thermoplasmata > RBG-16-68-12 > JAJISG01 > JAJISG01. Next base: position 94,297 of record CAYFYA010000004.1, read on the forward strand.
TAGGGGTGCTCTGCGTACCGTCTGGTCGGGTTGTCGAGCACGCCGCCAAGTTCAAGTCCCCACCGCTCCAGATCATCCCGGGAGGTGGTTGGTGGGAACGTGACGAAGATGTCGATTTCTGGTTCCTTCAGGAAGGTGTCCTTTGCCACCGAACCCACGAGGAGGGGCTTACCAGGGATCTTGGCCCTTCTGGCCCTGTCTTCAATGCCTTCTATGAGTTCCGAGGCGGCGCTGCGAACTGCCTGGGTTTCTTCAGGGGTGGGCTTGATTTCAGCCAACACCTCTTCCTCGAGGGTCACATCCTCCCCCTATGCCTGGGAGGGCAAAAGAATGTTGTAGCTGGTAGGCACCGCTGACATGGATGAAAATTGTGTCGAGGTCTTTATAAGGGCACCCGCAGAGCACCGCCCACAAGGAGGCAGCCGCACGTTGCGCCACGCTTCGAAGCTGATACAGTGTCTCCGTACGTTGAGGTACGAGCCCGACTCAACGGACGCACTTTTCACTCTAGGCGTGATCTACGCGGAGGAGGGACACAGATCAAAGGCGCTACGGTTTCTCCGGAAGGTGGAGGCCCTCGAAGATGCCTACCCCGGTCTGAGAAGGCTCATGAGCAAGGTTCTGAGGCGTCACCCCCCTCGTGGACGGGAGACTTCTCGGCCCTAGATACTCCCTTACTCCTCTGGATGCATACAAGCGCAAAATACGACAGCGGCGGTGGTCGCGGGGCGCTCGTAGTTTCAATATCGCTGAACCAGTGGATGGATTCGTTAGGGTAGTGGGGGCAGAGGGATTTGAACCCCCGTCAGCGGGTTTCGCCTACAGGCCGTAAGGCCTGCCAAACGGGTCGTCGCTCCAGTTATTCATCACGACTCAGCAAACCCGTTCCTAATCATTCCCAGTAACTGGAGCCCGCCAGGATCCCGGGCTACCCCATGCCCCCAGGGCTATCGTTGCCTCATCTTCTGCTGACGCTTTCGACGGCGCATTCGCTTCTTGCGCCACTTCCAGCGCATATTTCCCCGCTTCTTCCATGCGCGGGAACTACGCTTTATCGCATCACCTGGGGTCCCTAAGGGGACAAGTATATAAGAACCAAAGCGCCTAAAGCGTGGCATGGCGTAGCAAGCCGTCCTCGGTGGGTAGGTAGCCCAGGGCTAGTCCGGGACCCCCGACAACGAGGCGGTGGCGCCAATTTCTGGGGCAGGCTTCCAAGTGTGTTGAGTTCCCTAGTGGCCCTTCGAGCAGCCGTCCCGCCAAGGCCGGCAAGGAGGGCTGACGAGATGGTTGAGCTTAGAGTGGTCCCCTTCAATCCGAAGCGGGCATCGCGGAAAGAGTGGGCTCGATACCACGATTACCGCCGGAAGCGGCACCAGGAAACGGACCCCGACGATCCGATCCCAGCGGATGCCAGGGTCGAAGCTTACGAGCGGATGGAAGGCGTCGACTGGAAGGCGCACCGGTACGGCATCCTTGACGCGAAGCGCCCGGAACAGTGGGTTGGTATGCTGATCCTCGAGGTCGCCCGGCCAGGCGGTCCTAGCTACGAGGAGAACGAGCACATTCTCTGGATCTGGATGTCGCTGCTCCCAGACTACCGTAGGCAGGGAATCGGCCGTCGACTCCTAGGTCGGGCCGCCAAGTTCGCCCGCGAGGAGGGGAAGTCACTGATTATATCCTACGCCGAGGAGGAGGGCGGCATGGCATTCCTGCGGGCAGTCGGCGCCAAGGACGCGCAGCGAACGCGCCAAAGCCGGTTGAAGCTGGACAGTGTGGACTGGCAAATGGTGGAGCAGTGGGCAGCCGAGGGCCCCCAGAGATCTCGGGGCACGAGGCTCCGGTGGTTCATGAATCGCATCGATGACGACGCCATCGAGGAGTTCTGCACGGCGTTGACGGAGGTATGGAACATGATGCCCCGCGACGACCTTGAAATCGGAGATGAGGTATTCATCCCGGAGCGGATACGGAGGCATGAGGCCGCCGTCGTCGGCGGGGGCGGGATTAAGCTGACGGTCGTCACCGAGGAGGAAGACGGCAAGATCTCCGGCCTGACGGAGATGGGGCATTACCCCGAGGACGGGTGGCTCATTCACCAGTGGATGACGGGGGTGCGTTTGCCGTATCGCGGACGAGGTCTGGGGAAGTGGCTCAAGGCTGCCATGCTCCTCCGAGTTCGCGAAGAGTTCCCGCAAATTCAGGTCGTTCGGACAGGTAACGCTTCGTCCAACGCACCCATGTTGTCTATCAACACACGCCTCGGCTTCAAGCTGTACCGGGAAGGCATGCAGTTCCAGCTCTCTCTCGACGATCTGGAGGCCTATCTCACTCGAGAGAGTAAAGGCGAGAAGGCCATCCCCGTAGAGGAGGACGGACTCGCCGGGATTTGAACCCGGGATCGCCGGCTTAGAAGGCCGGTGCCCTATCCAGGCTAGGCTACGAGTCCTGGCTGTCCATGCTAGAGTACGCTATAAAACGTTGATGTCGTCCACCCCAAACGACTCTCTCAGGAGCGCCTCGAGGCCGGGAAGGAAACCCCCAGACACCCTCTCCGCGGCCCGCCTCCCCTCCGGATCGACGTACGTGAACACCAGGTCCTCCCCCTCCGGGTCACACTGTGGAGGTTGAACCTCTTGAGGTCAGCGTTGCAGGGATGTTCTTCGCTGGACCTTCAGCCCATGGGAAGAGGCTTTTGAACCACCGGGCCGGAAGGCGGACCTCGACAGGGGGCCCGGCGGACTCACCACGTCACCGTCAAGCGCCATACTCTGAGCACTCTGGCCCGGCCGCATCTGATCTCTCCTTAGACATGTGAGCTGCACTTCGACCCCTGCTGGGCGACTGTTCAGGCCCACGCTCAGATGACTGGCAAACTTTATAGGCAGGAAGCTCAGTGAAACGACCGAATCCAGAGAATCTTCACGCTCATAGGAGGTCCTTCAATGGAGGCAGACGTAGCGATACGCATTGGCGGCGCCGCGGGTGATGGCGTTGCCTCTACGGGGGAAACTTATGCCATCGCCGGCGCCCGCAGCGGCCTAAACGTAACTACCTATCAGAGCTATCAGTCCGTGATCCGTGGCGGACACATATGGTTCCAGATTCGCCTCTCAAACGAAAAGCGTCACTCCCCCGGCGACGATTTCCACATCCTGCTGGCCCTCAACCAAATGACGTTGGACATTCACGTGCCCGACATCTCGGCCCCTGGCGGCGTCATCTTCGACCCTTCTCGAGTAAAGTTGAAGGAAGAGTTGTTGCCCCCGGGAGTTCGCCCGCTTCCCGTTCCTGCCCAGGACATCTCCATGGAGGTCAGCGGGAAGCCAATCATGCAGAACACAGCCGCCCTCGGCGCTCTCATGCATCTCCTGAAGCTTGACCTTGAGGTGCTCGAAAGTAGTCTGGAGAAGCTGTTCGGCAAGAAGTCCGAGAAGATCATCGACATGAACAAGACCGTAGCAAGGAAGGGGTACGAGCACGCAGGGGAGAACCACGACTCCTTCGACTTTGGCCTGAAATCTACGGGCGAGCGGCGACCGATCATGTCCGGTAACCAGGCCATCTGTCTCGGGGCCCTTGCTGGTGGAGTCAAGCTCCTCGCTCAATATCCCATGACACCGGCATCCTCCATCATGCACTGGATGGCGGCCCATCGGGAGAAGTATGGCGTCGTGCTGAAACAGACAGAGGACGAGCTGGCAGCTATGAACCTTACCGTCGGCGCCAGCTTCGCGGGGGTGCGTGCCATGACTGCAACATCCGGCGGTGGCTACTCCTTGATGGTCGAGGCGACGGGTCTAGCAGGAATGACGGAGACCCCAGCGGTCATCGTGGAGGTGCAGCGGGCTGGTCCATCCACCGGACTGCCGACGAAGACTGAGCAGGGCGACCTGAACATGATTTTCGGGGCCTCCCAGGGGGAATTCCCCCGGATAATCATGGCGCCCCGGAATCCAGAGGAGTGCTATGAGGTGTCCTGGAGGGCCTTCAACCTGGCTGAGACCTACCAATGCCCTGTCTTCATCATCTCGGACCTCTACCTCGGCGAGATGTGGAGGACGGTGGAACCCCCCGACTTCGAGGTCCCGATAGTCCGTGGCCTCATGGCCGAGGACGGAGGAGAAGATTACCTAAGGTACCGCGTCACAGAGTCGGGCATCTCTCCCCGAGCCATCCCCGGTCAGGAGGGGCTTATGTTCGTCGCCGGGAGCGACGAGCACAACGAGAAGGGAGATCTCATCAGCGACGTTCTCGCTGGCATCCCCCGGCACGTGGGAGAGAGAGCCGAGCAGGTGGCCAAGAGGATGAGGAAGCTGGAGGTGGCAGTGAAGGACCTGAAGCCGCCGGAACTCTACGGGCCGAAGAAGGCGGACCTTACCATTGTCTCCTGGGGTTCGACCCAGGCCGCCGTCCGTGACGCCCTGCCCACCCTGGGGGACGAGGGTGTGAAGGCCAACTCCCTGGAGTTCTGCGATCTCTGGCCCCTGAGAGTGGAGGATGCGAAGAAGGCGCTACTGGCCGCTCCTCTGCTCCTCTCCGTCGAGGGCAACTACACAGGACAGTTCACAAGACTCCTGAGGGCGGAAACGGGGGTCGAGATTGAGAACAGCCTCTTCAAGTACGATGGAGAGCCCTTCTACTCGAAGGAGGTCGTCACCAGGACGATGGAGGTGTACCATGGCAGCTGAGGTCACGGTCTACAAGTCCGACGTGAAGCCGACGTGGTGTCCGGGCTGCGGAGACTTCGGTGTGCTCAACGCCTTCCTCAAGGCGGTAACGGAGCTCGACCTGGATCCTAAGAGTCTCGTCGTCGTCTCGGGCATCGGCTGTTCGTCCAACTTACCGCACTTCGTGAAGGGCTACGGGTTCCACGGGATCCACGGCAGAATCATCCCCGTGGCCACGGGCATCCGGCTCGCCAACCCGGAGCTTACCGTGGTTGGTGCTGGCGGGGATGGTGACGGTTACGGCATCGGCATGGGTCACTTCGTACACGCTATGCGAAGGAACATCGACATCACGTACATCGTGATGAATAACGAGATATACGGGCTGACGACGGGCCAGGCTTCCCCCACCAGCGAGAAGGGTATGGTGACAAAGTCCACCCCCGAAGGTGTCATCGAGTGGCCTGTCAACCCCATCGCCACCGCTCTAAGTTCAGGGGCGACCTACGTCTCGCGTGGTTTCTCCGGGGATCCCAACCACCTGGCGGAACTCATAAAGGGAGGAATCCAGCATAAGGGGTTCTCGCTGGTGGATGTCTTCTCTCCCTGCGTGACGTACAATAAGCACAACACCTACGGCTGGTTTCGGGAGAGGGTCTATAAGCTCGAGGATGAGGACTACGACCCCTCCGACTTGGCAATCGCCTACGTGAAGGCGCACGAGTGGGGCGAAAGGATCCCCATTGGCCTCTTCTACAGGACGGAGGGGAAGCCCACCTACGAGGAGGAGGAGCCTGTCCTCAGAAAGGGTCCCTTGGTCCGCCAGCCGCTGGGACTCTCCAAGGCACAGGGTGAGGAACTTCTCGAGGAGTTCTTCTGACACCCCAGGCAAAGGATGGGAAGGAAGGCGACGACATCGTCAGGGATCTCCTAGAGATAGGGTGCAGCGGCTGGGCCTACGATTTCTGGGTAGGTGCCTTCTATCCACCAGGGACACGGCCGCGGGATTACCTCAGGCTGTACTCGAGCGTCTTCGACGTTGTGGAGGTGGACTCCAGCTTCTACCGCATCCCCCCCAAGGGGATGGTGGCAGGTTGGCGGATGGCGACCCCTGACCACTTCAGATTCACGGCTAAATTTCCCAAGCGGATTACCCACGAACTCAAGCTCAGGGAGGCGGAGCGTCCCCTGGGATGGTTCTACTCTTCCTTTGAGGAGCTGGGTCCGAAGCTGGACGCCTTCGTGGTGCAGATGCCGCCCTCGCTGAAGTACGACAAGGACCTCGAGGCCTTCGAGGCCTTCCTGGCCTTGCTGAAAGACGGCGTGCCCCACGCGGTGGAGTTCCGCCATAGGTCCTGGTTTCGCGACGACCTCTACGCCATGATGGAGAGGTACGGCGTTGCCCTGGCGTGGTCGGAGACGCAGTACCTCAGGACGCCCGCCAAGGTGACGAGCGACCTCGTCTATCTCAGGATGATAGGCGATCGCTCGTTGAAGAAGCTCGGAGAGATTCAGAAGGACAGGTCTGAGGAGATGGGTGGGTGGCTGTCCGATATCGAAGACGTAGTCGAGGGCGTAAGACGCGGGTACGTCTTCTTCAACAATCACTACGCGGGCTTCGGTCCTGGCTCCGTTAACGAGTTCAGGCGGTTGGCGGGGCTTATTGCGCGGGAGTTCCCTGAGAGCGGACAGAAGACTTTGGCCGAGTTCTAGCCTCGGTACGTTATTATTTCAGCCCGTCCCTTCGTGATGGGCCGACCGTCTATGGCCCGCACAATCATGCACGTCGACATGGACGCTTTCTACGTCTCAGCGGAGCGTATCCGGAAGGAGGAACTCCGGGGGAGGCCGGTCGTCATCGGCGCCGACCCCAAGGAGGGGAAGGGGCGCGGCGTAGTGGCCGCGTGCTCGTACGAAGCCAGGGAGAAGGGGGTCCGCTCCGGGATGCCCATATCCACCGCCTACAGGAAGTGCCCCGATGCCACTTTCATGAGGCCCGACTTCTCCTACTACGGCAGGGTCTCGGACCGCGTCATGAGAGTGCTGGAGGAGTTCGCCGACACCTTCGAGCAGGTGAGTATAGACGAAGCTTACCTCGACGTGAGCAAGAGGGCGGGGAGCTACGCCAAGGCCAGGAAGCTGGCGGGACGCATCAAGAAGGCAGTGGAGGAGAGAACGGGGCTTACATGTTCCATCGGCGTCGCCCCGAACAAGTCCATCGCCAAGATCGCTTCCGACATGAAGAAGCCGGACGGCCTTACCATCGTCAAGCCCGAGGATGCGGCCGAGTTTCTGAGGCCCTTGCCAGTCGCCAAGATTCCTGGGGTGGGAAAGAAGAGCAGGGCGATTCTAGAGGGGATGGGGGTGGAGACCATCGGGGACTTGGCTGAGAGGTCACCTGCGGATCTTACCCGTGTCTTCGGAAAGGGGGCCGTGTGGCTGTGGGCAGTCGCGCGGGGAGTTGAAGAACTTCCAGTGGAGGAGCGGGGAGAGCCCAAGTCCTTCAGCGCGGAGCACACCTTCGAGAGGAATACGGACGACTGGGACATCATCCACGACAGTCTGAGCGCCTTGGTGGACGACGTCTACTGGCGCATTAGGGACGATGGCTACCTGTTCAGGACAGTCGGCATCAAGATCAGATTCGAGGACTTCCGGACACACACTCGCGACAGGACACTCTCTTCCTACTCCAGGGAGAGGCAAACCATCGAGGAGGTGGCCAAGGAGCTCTTCAGGGAGTTCCACGACGCCCCGAAGAAGCTGAGGTTGATAGGCGTCAGGGTCTCGAGTCTGAAAAGGATGGAAGAGGGCCAGGAGACCCTGGGAAGGTGGACTTCCTAGGAGGATATGTCGGCTATGACGGCACGGGTGACCCTCAGGACGTCCTTTGGTGAGACCAGCACGAGGGCACGCGGTGACCCTCCCCCTGCTACCATGGCGTCGAGAACCTGGACCTCGGGATCCATGACCATCCTAAGCCTCTGGCGGTGGGCGATGGGTGGGACCGACCCCGCTGGGTAACCGGTGGCAAGTCGGACCTCCCTGGCGTGGGCAAGCCTCAGCTTCTGAACTCCCAGGGCTCGTTGGGCCTTCCCTAGGTTGAGACGCCTATCGCCCCTGACGAAGCAGACGTGGGGTCTCCCCTCCTCATCCACAACCACCAGGCTCTTGACGATCTGCGCAGTTGAGACCCCCGCTACCTTTGCTGCTGCCTGGACAGTCTCGACGGGCTCTGGGAAGATGTCCACCCGACCGGCTATTCCGTGCCTCTCCATGTATTCTCTAAGGGTCGTCGCGTCCATCGGCGTATCCCCAATGCAACGTCGAGTCCCGTCATCAGGGAGCCAGGATATCCCTTCTCTTGCGCTTCTCTTGGAACAGCCGGAAGGTTATCGGCATCCACTCCTCTGCGATCACCTGCATCTGGGACGCCAGATCCCGAATCTCCCACTGGGCGTCCCCGAAGCTCCTTATGGCTATGATGTGCATGAGGCTGCGGGCGTTCACCGTCATGGTCCCGTTGACCGGCGTCGCCTCGGGCATGAGGTAGCGAGCGTCCTCCTTTGGAACTCCCGCCTCCACGAGCTTCCGGTAGGCGGTGATAGCATCCTCCAAGACCTGGCGAACAAGCTTCCCCCTCGCCTCGGTTGACATGCTAATCTTCCTTACCCCTTTCTCCCTCGACCTGACCTCATCCGCGCTGAAGCTGGGGGGCCAGACGAAGTCGTCCGGTCGAAGGCTCTTGAGGCTCACGAACCTGCCGCTCTGAATGTCGAAGCTTGCCAAACGATGGCGCGTTAGCTGGGCCAGCGTCACACGGCTCATTCTCTCGATGCCCATGGTGATGGTCGGATGTTCAAAGGGACCCCAGTGGCCAGCACTGATCAACTGCGCCAAGAAGTTCTCTATTTTCTCGTCGACGGTCTCGCCCTTGATGGGCTTCATAACCTCCTCGAAGGTCTTGGTCCAGGGTGGGTCCTTCATGTAGTCGCCTCGAGCTGCGAGACACACAAGCCTTTCAGGATCTGGAGTCGCCGCGACCTTCCGCACCCGGACCAAGTAGATCCTCCCCGCTCTGAGTATGAACCTGAGTGGGAAGACCGTGCCGTTAGTTAATCGTTTCCGAGGGTCGACTCAGCAACCGTCTTGGGTGCTGCTGTCCGTCCCTGTACTTACTACCTCAGCGAGATAGAAATAGAGGGTCATCGATAAGTACGGGTATGGACGAGGAGTCTCGCAAGATCCAGAAGATGGGGCTCTCGAGCCTCGGGGTGTCCCTCCCCAAGGATTGGGCGACCGCACTAGGCCTTGAACCTGGTTCGTCGGTGGAGCTGTCGAGGGAGGAGGACGGTTCCATCAAGGTGAGCGTTCCGGACAACAAGCTCCGCCAGGTGCCAGGTTGTACCATCAGGCTTGAGGGATGCGGCGAGCCAGGGGTCCTGGAGCGAGTGGTCATCGGCAACTACCTCCTTGGTAGGGACTCCATCGAGGTCAAGTCGAAATCTGCCTTCCCCGAGTGGGCTATGGAGGAGGTCTACGATGCAGTGGATCGGCTGACGGGCGTCGCCATAGTTGAGCAGGCGAGCCGCTCAGTCTTGGTGGAGAGCTTCGTGGAACCCACCAGGTTCCCCGTGAGGGGCCTGCTGCGGAGGCTTCAGTACCTGACCCAGAGGATGGTCGTTATCTCCTTCCAGGGGATCGCCAAACCCACCCTCGAGGATCGCGAAAACCTAGACCGACTGGAAGAGGAGGTGGACAGGCTATACTGGTTGGTCACGCGTCAGCTGATGGCCGCGGCAACCAGCAAGCATGTGGGGGTCCAGATAGGCGAGACCGATCCGAGGCACATCGCTGGTGACATGCTTGTGGCCGCCATGCTCGAGAGAGTTGGCGACGTGGCCGTGAGTCTAGGGAGCCTGAGCGAGGAGGTGGCTCTGGAACTCTCGCGCTTTCCCGACCAGTTCTCTAAGAGTTTCCTCTCGGCGGGCGAGCGCGTTCAGGCCCTGGCTAGAGAGACGATGGAGGCCTTCTTCAACGGGGATGTCTCCGACTCCTCCAGCGTCATTGATGCCGTCCGGAACACCGTGGAGGAGTGTCAGAAGCTCTCCATATCACTCCCGGTGGGCGCGGATCCCGATTCGCGGTACTGCACCCTCTGCCTGCAGCTCAGGACGGCCATTGGTTCGCTATCGCAGATTGCTGAATACTACGGTACAGTGGCCCATGTGGCTCTCAACCGCGCCCTGGAGGAGGCGAGCGAGGTCTGCGAACCGAGAGATGTCCACCCCTAGTCAGCGCCCAGTCCTGCCGCGAGTCGCCGACAGGGACACTTTCGCGACCGTCCTCTCCGTTACGCCCTTCAGGACCATAGCGCGGAACTCGTCCTGGTCCTCCGCTTTGAACAGCGAGGTCCACTCCACCAGATTCCCTCCCTTCAGTGAGTCCTGAAGAGCCTTGGCGCCCTTCGCTGTTCTCACGAGGACCGTCTCGAATCCATCTGGCGATCCCGTAGGTCCTACCGAGATGTCCGCCAAGGCGTTGGAGAAGTCGACACAGGAGAGACAGCTGGAATCGAAGGCAAGGTGCAGGTCGTCCAACCCCACCCTCGTCTCCGTCCCGTCGTGGAAAAGCGTCCTCACGTCGTCTCCCACCTCCACAGACCTGATGAGTCGCCCCTCCGCGCCCACTGCCTTCTCAAAGTACGAGCGTCTCCAACGGGCGTTTGAGAGGGTGGCGTAGCAGAAGGGGCCTATGATGAGCTTCACGTCTCGCGCCGGGGGGACGTTGTTGAGCTGCATCCTCCGGACCATTCGCGTCTGGCAGGGATTGGCCACCAGGGCCATTCGCAGCGGTTTCTCCTTAGAGCGGTAGAGGTCCCTCAAGAACCGCGTTGTGGAGGGCTTTCTGAACTTGTATCCCGTTGGCGTTATGGCCTCCTCACCCTCAACGGCCAGGAGGAGACCGGTTGAGACCTGCTCTGCGGGCGCGGGAACGACAGCAGCGTCGATTTCGCCAGTCCTCAACAAGTGCTGCAGGATGGACGGGATGGCGTTTCCATCTCCGCCCCTCGAGGCGAGGCTCCAGTCCCCGGACATGACGCTGGTGACACGCTCCACGTGGCCGACCTCGCTCTCGTGGGTCTTGTAGATCTCCTCGAGGGCGATGTCCAGGGAGTCGGCCTCGGGGCAGGAGACGTAGCATATCCCGGATCCCACACAATCCGTGGGGGTATATTGGAAGGAGTCTCCCACGAGCGTAACGGCGTCACACCCTTCCTGAGCACAAGCGTCGAGGCACACGAGACAGTAGGTGCACCTACCCACGTCGTAGACCTCCTCAAGGAGGTCCTGGAAGGCCTTGGGGGCCCCTTCGACATACCCCTCTGGAGTCGCAGAAGCCATGACCCTGCTAGTGCGGTGAAGTGGGAATATGGTTAGGTTCCCACTGTCGTTGCGCGTAGTTAAAATACGTACTTCTGGTTGATGATTCCGACCTGCGATGAAGCGCGCCGATCGTGACGACCAAGAGGACTACGAGTACGCCCTCCGGGTCCTGAGGATGCCCCCGGAGCACCGATCACCTTCGACCCCTCGGAAGATCACGGAGCCATCGCAGGCCCTTCTCACGGCTATCGGGCTTGCTGACCGAGAGTATCACCGCCTCATTGGCAGTACCGCCGGCATGTACTACCATGAGTTCGCGGTGCCTGCCCACGTAAAGATAGCACCGAAGGACGCGAAGAGCATTGAGAAGTCCCTGCAGATGCAGCACACTTCCCCTGGTATTCTGGGTCCCGAAGCGATGGAACACCGAGACGGTGTGTACAAGGTCTGGATCGAGGTCTTCCCGTGTGGGTAGCCCATGGGAGCCTCACCTGAGGGCCCATATATACAGTCCTGATACTCGATACGACGCCTCTTTTATATCGGATGCCTGAATGTCTTCGGAGGCGGACGAGATGTCACGCGGCCGCTTGAATCCTGAGAGGGTACCGATTTCCTACGTTGATCCAGCGAAGAGAATATCCTCCTGGGAGGAGTACTACCAGCTCTACACCAAGGAGGAAGCCATCGCAGAAGCCCAACGCTGCGTGCGGTGCGCGAAGCCTTGGTGCACGTTGGCGTGTCCCATCCTTCAGGATGCTCGCGGCTACGTCATTCAGATCTCTGAGGGCGACTTCGAGGGCGCTGTCGACACCATCCTCAAGGACAACATGCTTGCTAGCTGTCTCGGCAAGGTGTGCTACAGCTATTGTGAAGACGCCTGTGTCGTTGGCAAGAAAGGCGAGCCCGTCGCCATTCGGCACCTCAAGTGGGCGGCCCTGGCCTACGGCGATGGGGAGGCTCAGTCCTACCGCCGGCAGGAGAAGAGGGAGGGATCGATAGCGGTCATCGGCGCTGGTCCAGCAGGCCTGGCTGCGGCTCAGCACCTCGCGGAGCATGGCTGTAGGGTCACAGTCTTCGAGGCCTCCCACAAGCTCGGAGGGCTCGTGACCCAGACGATTCCGACCTACAGACTCTCGGCCGAGACCTTCGAGGAGGACATGAAGAGGATGGAGCCCCTCGGCATCGAGTACCGCCTCGGCGTCAACGTCGGGACTGACGTCACCCTGGAGGAGCTCAGGGACGGGTACAGTGCAGTCTTCGTGGGCATCGGGACTCACAAGGCGGGAGTCCTCAACCTCCCCGGAAAGGACCTTCCCCGTGTCTACATCGCCCTGGACTTCCTCAAACGTGTGATGGACGGTGAGAGGCCCGAGGTGGGGAAGCGGGTGGCCACCATAGGTGGCGGTGATGTGGCCATCGACTGCTCCCGCACCGTTCTCAGGATGGGCTGCGAGGAGTCGATTGTACTGTACAGGCGTACGCGGGAGGAGATGCCGGCCGCCAACGAGGAGATCGAGGACGCCCTGAGCGAGGGCGTAGACATCAGGTTCCTCGTGTCTCCGCTGGAGCTCCAGGGCGAGGACTGCGTGGAGGCGGTCGTCTGTCAGCAGATGGAGCTCGGGGAGCCGGACAGCTCAGGAAGACGGCGGCCCGTGCCTATCGAAGGCGAGACGACAGTGGTGCCCGTCGACGCGCTCATCGTGGCCATAGGTCAGAAGGCGGATCTGGAGACCTTCCCCGGGCTTGGCCTGGAGCTGGCCCGAGACGGCAGCCTGGTGGCGGATCCTGAGACCGGCAGGACGAAGATCGAGGGCATATGGGCGGGCGGAGGACCCTCCATCGTTCATGCCCACGCCGCCGGAACGAAGGCGGCGAAGGACATCATCGGCTACCTGGAGGCGAAGCAGAAGGTCACCACAAAGGTCTCTCGGCGGTGATCTTCTCCATATTTAGGAGCGTCTCCCAGACTCTCTCGACCTCCTCACCGAACTGCTTCACCATCTCCTCCGTTATATGGCTGAACCGGTTCTGCAGCTCCAGGTAGTCGGCGACAGGCTTTGGATTGCGGGGTCTGCGAGTGATGCGGTAGACGCCACTCACCACCTCGTAGAGCGGAAAGACTAGGGAGTCCACTGCCGTCCGAGCGAGCTCCACGGTCTTCTCCGAATCGTAGCGCCATCCAGGGGGACACGGGCTCAGAATGTGGATGAATCTCGGACCTTCGATCTCCTTCGCCTTCTGGGCCTTCTTCACAAGGTCCTCCGGGAAGCCGATGGAGGCGGTGGCGGCGTAGGGTATCCTGTGTGCCAGGACGATGCCCATCATGTCCTTCTTCCACTGTTCCTTCCCTCTTGCCTGCTCCCCCACGGGAGTCGTCGTCGTCCAGGCACCTATGGGCGTCGATCCGCTCCGCTGAGTGCCGGTGTTCATGTAGGCCTCGTTGTCGTACATGACGTAGATGCAGTCGTCGCCCCGCTCCATCATGCCTGACAGCGCCTGGAGTCCAATGTCCGCTGTGCCGCCGTCGCCGGCGAAGCCCACAACGGCCACGTCCTCGATGCCTCTGACCTCGAGGGCCGCCCTGATGCCGGAGATTGAGGCTCCCGTGGACTCGAAGGCTGTGTTGAAGAAGGGGACGTTAAGGAAGGAGGTCGGGTAGCCGCCCGCAAGAACGGCCCAGCAGCAGGCCGGGATGCTGAGTATGGTTCTCGGTCCCAGGCCCTTGAGGAGGTACCGCATGGCGAGCGCAGCACCACATCCTAGGCATCCGAGGTGGCCCCCAACCACCAGTTCCTCCCGCGGAAGGGAAAGCTTGACATCCATCGTTACGCCTCCACGAACTCCTTCAGGTCCGCCCAGGTCACTCCGCTCTCTTCGGCCTTCAAGGCCTCCTCAAAGCATCCCTTCAGCACCTCAGGCGTGAGCCCTCGACCACCGATTCCGGCGTAGAAACCCCTCACCTTAGGCACAAAGGGGAGGCCCTGCAGCGCGGCAGAGACCTCTGTGTACATCGGCCCCCCGTGAGTGCCCGTATAAGATCGGTCGAGCACGCCCAGCGAGCCCACCTCCGTCGCCAGCTGTCGAACCTCCTCCCGTGGGAAGGGGCGGAAGAAACGCAGCTTGGCGAGTCCTGCCTTGGTGCCAGACTCCCGCAGCTCGTCCACCACGTCCCTAGAGGTCGAGGTAGCTGTGCCTGCTGTGATGAGGACCACATCGGCTCCGTCGCAGCGGTAGAAGTCCATAAGGCCGCCCCAGCTTCGCCCAATCTGCTTGCTGAATTCCTCATCCACTTCGGGTGCCCTCTTGGCAGCTGTCATCATCGATTGGTGGATGCGGTATCGGAACTCCTCGTAGAGGTCCGGTCCTGCCAGTACATTGAACCCCAAGGGCTCCTCCACATCCAGTATGTGTTTTGGCTTGAAGGGTGGCAGGAAGCCGTCGACCTTGGACTGGTCTGGGAGGTCCACGGGTTCCGCCGTGTGGGATAAGTAGAAGGCATCCTCCATAATCATGGCCGGAAGGCTCACCTCGGCGTCCTCTGCCAACCTGTAGGCCTGGATCACCATGTCCAGGACCTCCTGGTTGTTCTCGGCATAGACCTGAATCCAGTTTGTGTCTCTCTGGGCCATGGAGTCCGTGTGATCGGTCCAGATGTTCCAGGGAGGACCCACGGAGCGGTTGATGACGCCCATGACTACGGGGGTTCGCTGCCCGGCGGCCCAGTGGAGGAGTTCGTGCATGAGTAGGAGTCCCTGGGACGACGTGGCCGTGTACGTGCGGGCCCCGGCAAGAGAGGCGGAGATGCACGCTTGCATGGCACTGTGCTCGCCCTCCACCGTCAGGTACTTGGCCTTCATCTTCCCCTGGGCGATGAACTCTGAGATCTTCTCCACGACGGTGGTCTGGGGGGTGATCGGGTAAGCCGCGACGACCTGTGCCCGCGCAAGCCGGGCCCCCCAGGCGTTGGCGTGGTTCCCCGTCATCACCTTCTTCAATCCAACTCCTCCCGTACCATCAGCATGGCGTCGGGCCTGCACTCGTTGACGCATATGCCGCAGCCCTTGCAGAGCTCGTAGTCGATCCAGGGCCAGCCCTCCCCATCGATGTCGATGGCCATGTCCGGACAGAACTTCCAGCACATGTAGCACTTGGTGCACTTCTCCAGGAAGAGGACTGGCCTAAAGGTCCGCCAGCTTGCCCCCGATCTCCCTGGCCTGGCTGGTCTGGCGATGGGAGACTCCGTCAGCAGGGCCCGCTGTTCAGCCTTCAACGGTCAACACCACCTTTCGCATCCTGTCGTAAGCCTCCCGGCAGGCCGCAAAGTTCTCCTCCGTCCTCCTGGGCACGAACTCCTGAATGCTCTTCCCCAGGCTCACTACCTTCACCAGACCAGTAGCTGCTGAGAACGCCCCCAGCATGGCCGTGTTGACGATGGGGGCCATGGGGCTGCCCAGCCCATACTCCAGGCTTACCGAGGTCGCGTCGAAGACCAGGGTCGTGAACCGGGGATCGCCCTTCACATTCATCTCCGGCGGTCCGTTCACCAACATCAGGCCTCCATCCCTAATTCCAGAGGCTACGTCCATGGTCTTGACAAGGGAGGGGTCCAGCACGACGACGTAGTGGGGTGCCCTGACCTCGGACTTCACACGGATAGGGTCGTCACTGAGTCTGGTGAAGGCCATGAGGGGCGCTCCCCTGCGCTCAACGCCAAAAAAGGGGAAGGCCTGAACGTCCTTGCCCTCCAGAAAGGCAGCGCTCGCCAGGATCTCCGAGGCGAGGACCACCCCCTGCCCTCCCCTGCCATGGAACCTCACCTCAATCATTGCCGGGTAATCAGGATACTGTCAGATAAAGTACGTGCTCAATTTAGTGCAATTACAGTACATACGCGACTGTAGACGCCGTCCCTGGTCACCGAAACGGGCCGATGGAGTAACCACTGAGGCGCAGACCCTCGGTCACCCCCCCACGGAGCCCCAGTAGGCCAAGATTCAGCTCCTCTCCGTCGGCCTGAACTCTCAGGCTGTGGAATAGGGTCCCCACCTTGGCTTCAAGAACCCTGACACGCCTCACGATTACTCCAGGGCGGGAAATGACCGACCGAAGGTTCCATCGCTGGACGATGTAGGAAGTGATGGCTGTAACGAGGAATACGACTGGGTAGAGTACGAACAGCACGGTGACGTTTCCGGTCGCGAAGGAAAGGGCTATTGCGAGAGCGAGCCCCCCAGCTCCCAGCAGGGACCCGAGGGTGCGGCGTCGGCTCATCACTCCACTTGGCGGGGTCACCAGATCCAGGGCACCCATGCTGGCCCTCAGGATCTCTCTCACCTCCACGCCTTCCTGATCAGCTCGCCTAGTCAGGTAGAATCTATCCCTCATCATTCGTCTATATACTAGGGCCTCCACCTAATCTAGATTGACCTCGGTTGGTTGGGCTCTACGCATTCTCGTCACGCAAGACATGAGAAAAGGGGGGCGGAGCAGGGCACAACGGAGGAGGTCTATCGCTTCAGCCCATGCAAGGAGGTGTGGGGACTAGCACGGCGGCCAGTTTCGCATGGGCCTCCAGACTTAGGCCTACTCCAAGGCTGGCGGTCTTTTAGTGCCACTACCCCGTCCCGAAGGTCATATCCGCGTCAGCTTTAGTTATAGCTTAGGTCGTGATTGTATAGAGGCGTCTATAGATGCGCCTCATCGATCCTGATATCGGTGGAGATTTCGACGCCGGCTCGCCGTAGCATGACTCCGACAGAGCAGTAGCGCTCGTGGGACAGGTCAACGGCTCGCCGAACCGCTCCCTCTTCCAATCCTTTCCCAGCGAGACGGTAGCGGAATTCGATGCTCTTGAGGACCCTTGGGTGCTCCGCCGCCCTCTGGGCCTCTATCTCAACCTCCATCTCAAAGGTGGGTTGGTGCATCTTCCTCAGGATGTTGGCTACATCAACAGCGGTACAGCATCCAGCCGCCAATACGACCAGCTCCATGGGACTTGGGCCGAGGGCCTCGTCATCGGAGGAGTCCATTATAACCTCGTGTCCAGAGTTTGCCCGTGTCGAGAACCTCAACCCTTCCAGCAGCTTGACCTTGCCCCGCATTTGCATAGGACAGAGCACTGGCATCGCCTCTAAAACCCTTTGCCGTGCCTGACGCTGCACGATTGATAGAAATGCCCACAGATCTGGGGGCGTGAGTGTGCAAAGGGAATCGACGGTGTTGAGAGGCGATTCTCTTTGATCAAGACCCTTGCTTCGAGGAAACCCGACTCGGCGAGTAAGGCAGGGGTCGGTTCTGGGCATGAGGGGCGCTACGAAATGCGGTCGTCGTCGCCACTGGCTAGTGAACCGTTTCTCGCCTAGCTCGCCAGTACCAGATTACGTCAGTTGCATAACCGGACTCCTCACCATGAGGCCGCCTGCGACTACCATCGCGCCCCCGAGGAGAAACATCAGCACACCGAACAACAGGCTCATACTCATCGCGAAGACACTCGTCATGATCATCGCTGACCCAGTGACAATCATCAGGACCCCGTAGGCGATCATGGCCACACCCTGCGGTCCCATGGGTATTTGGACTCCGAAGACCAGCACGACACCGTTCACGAGGACCGCCACACCCAGTGCCAACAGCAGGGCAGAGGCCGTCAGTCCCATGCTGTTCATCATCATAGGCATGGCTGTGGTAATCCCCATGACAGAGGAGACTATCGCGGTCATACCACTGACAATCGCCAGGACGCCGAACTCCACCCTTCGCATGGCTCATCTAGGGCTGTCGCCGCCCTAAAAGCGTTACGCGCCGCACGTCTGTAATTTTCTATCACCCTGCGTAATGTGGGCGAAGAGCTTAAGAGGGCAAGGGCTTCCATCTCCCCAGGTGTCTCAGTGCGAATTGTAGCGGGCCTCACCGTCCTCTTCCTCCTAGCCCTTGTGACAGTCTCGCCGATGGCGGCCCTGGCCCAGCAGACCATCGAACGACCCAACTATACGCCAGGAGACTTCTGGAGGTACGAGGTACTGCTCGGAGAGATCCCGTCCTTCAACGAGACGGAGGACATCGTCCTGGACATCGACGTGACGGGCACCTACACCGTCACCATCGATGGCCTCGAGGAGCTCGACATCGACGGGGAAGCCACGATGGCATACGATGTCTCCCGCAGCTTCGAACTTGCTGTTGAGGGAGTCGTCGAGATTCCTTTGGAGGGGTTTCCGATCAATGCTAGCGTCTCGGGGAATGTCACCGTGACCGACAGCTCCTACATGGCCCAGGAGGGCCTCGAGGTCCTGACGATGGACACTTCGGCGGAGCTTGACATCACATTGACGACCGAGTTTGAGGGAATCGAAGCATCACTCTCCCTGACCGGCACCGCCACCTCTGAGCTGGCCTTCGATTACGTGACGAACACCTGGTCCTTCCCCTATGAGCTTGGAAATGAAGGCACCCAGGAGTCCCTGGCGACGGGGACGACCTACTTCCAATTGACCTTCTTCGACAACACCACCCAATCCTCCGAGGACGTCAGTGCGAATGTAACCTACACACATGAGGCCGTGAGGGAGGAGACGGTGACCGTCGGCGCAGGAACGTTCAGCACCCTGGTCGTGAACACCACGGTGGCCCCGGAAGGGGACGATCTTCCTCTGGAGGTCTCCCTCATCAGCGGGTCCCAGCTTTCCTACTGGTCCTCACAGGTAGGCGCCCCTGTGAAGCAGGAGATTCTCGACGACTCCGGCGACGTCATCTTGGAGCTCAACCTTATCTCCCTCAAATACCAGGTGGCGGAACGCCTCTCCATCCTCGGCGTTGACATTGTGTACTGGATAGCCATCATCGCGGTGGTTGCCGGTGTTGTGGTACTCGTCGTGGTTCTGAGGATAAGGAGGAGGCCTCCGGAAGTGGAGCAGCAGCCTCCCCTGGGACCGCCCTGAACGCGAGCGCTCGAGAGTGAGAACGTATCCAGCGGTGTCCACAATGGATTCCAGCAGCATCGGATTGGTGATGGAAGCGGTATGGGTGTGAATCCCTCTCTCCCCGAAACTCACAATCGTTCGCATGCTACTGAGATTCTTGGCGAAGCGTTAATACGTGTCCGTGAGACTTTATTCAGTGTGAATGCCCAGTCAGGTTATCAAGAAAGGACCCTGCAACATGTTGGTTGAATGACGCTCGAGGAATCCTGGAGGGTTGCACAGGAACGAGGACTGGAGGGATGGAGGAGAATCCTCGCTGTCGAACAGGACCCCCGTGGAAAAGCAGGTTCCGAGTATGAAGCGATATTGGGGGACCTGATGGATGAGCTGCGGTCTGCCGCCTCCGTCCTGGATGTAGGTTGTGGTCCGCAACCCGTGGTGGAGAATCTCCGCGGTCCGTGGAGGGTAGCATGCGATCCGCTTCTGATGGACTTTGTCAAGCTCAGGAAGATTCCGTTTGCACGTCTAGTGAATTGCATTGGGGAGCGACTGCCCTTCAAAGACAAAACATTCGATTGGACGGTTTGTGTGAACGCAATCGATCACTTCGGAGATCCTTTCTCATCCCTCCTAGAGATTAGCAGGGTAACCAAGACTGGAGCTTTCTTTGAACTCCACCTCACCCCGCCCAGCTATCGTATTCTGCGTCGCATTGGACTCAACTTGGGGGCGCGGGTGTATCATCTCCAAACCATTTCGGGACGTAATTTCGTACGGATGCTGAAGTCAGCTGGGTTCGAAATTGAACGCTCGACATTCTTCGTGCAGCGGGTTTCCCCTGCGCGGGTGCGACAGGCTTTTCCCTCCTTTTTTGATGCGGTTTCCTCCTTGATGAAAGAGCCTAACCACCCGGAAATCCTGGATGACACCAGGGGAATAGGGCCCTTGATTGACGGCTGGATATTGCCGTTGGCGCACACGTTTGCCTCCAAGATAAACGAGGACCTATGGGCTCTAAAGTGTCAGGTTATCGCTCGACCATGGCCGCAATTGCCACAGACCCAGACCCGGGACACCGGCAAGTAACTTCACCAACTGCGGGACGCTGAATCGATTGAGGCACGACTCTGCATTTCATGTGCCAACGATTTGCGCCATGTGCTAGCGAGGGTCAGGACAGGCTGTGATAGGTGTCTTGGGTACGGGACAAGTCGGTAGAAGATTGTTGCAGTACGGTCAAGCCCCCACAATGCACGTTACCGTCGGGTATGTGTTGTTATGGGCCGCGTAGAGTCGGTTAGAAGTCGGAATTTGAGTTTCGTCCTGCGTGGGTCTTTGAATGATCTCTCACAGCTGGAACAGATCTGCGAACAACGGGATGTGAAACTCGCCTTGCGAATCCGATACTAAAGGATTCCCAAGTGGACCCAGCGCTACTCGCATCGAACTCAACCTAGGGCGACTGCGAAAAGGCCCATGAGAAACACCGAGAGGCCGACCACTTCGGTCACCCGAAGACGCTCCCGGAGGAGAAAGGCAGCGCCGGTCACGGTTACGACTGGATATGCTCCGGTGAGAGGCGTGACGAGCACAGCGGGTCCGGAAGCCATGGCCAAGGTAAAGAGGACGACCCCCACGGCCCCGAAAGTCGTGCCGATGGCGGGCCATCGCCAGTCTGATCCGAGCTTCTGACGACCCATCTTCCAACGCAGGTGGATCAGGAGACTCGACCCTACCAGAAAGTTGGAGAGGGCGTAGTACGCAAACATGGACCCTTCCCCGAGGACGCCGATGGCCACCTTAACAAGGAACCCCCAGAGACCCCAGAAGAGGAAAGAGAGCACGATCAAGACGATGACCACTGGCCTAGCCCTCCCCTCTCCGCGGGTCTCGGCGTACCCAAGAAGCAGGGCAGACCCCACAAGGAAGGAGACA
This sequence comes from uncultured Methanomassiliicoccales archaeon, assembly GCA_964347325.1. Classification (GTDB taxonomy): domain Archaea; phylum Thermoplasmatota; class Thermoplasmata; order RBG-16-68-12; family JAJISG01; genus JAJISG01. The sequence continues at coordinate 115,210 of CAYFYA010000004.1, forward strand.
CCTGCTGCCTGAGCCCCTGTCATGCTCTCCCCCAGGAACAGCAGGGCCAGGACCACCGTGACTGCGGGATAGGCAGCGGTTATCGTACCGATGCGGGAGATGGTCCCTCTGGAGATGGCCTCGTAGTATAGCACGTAACCGAGCATCCCAACGAGGCCAGCGGCCATGCCCGTGAGAGCCCCATGGGTGTCATACAGCGGCGGAAAGCCGTAGGCTCCGTATACGCCTACGAAGACCCCGGCCTCAGCCAGGCTAACCAGGGCGACCATACGCCGTGGCCCTATGGTCGAGGCACCCCGCTTGGCAACGATCTGCCCCAATCCCCATGCAACTGTGGTCCCGAGGGACAGGGGGAGCCAAAACTCGACCATCGATGCTTGAAGCCTCCCCAGCTTAAAAGGGACTTCGACCTTCGGTGCGACTATCGGAGGACGACCTACCTCTTCACACCCGGGGCCAAGGGCTATAGCGTCCCGACGAATGAGGGAGGAGGTGACCCCATGAAGGACAAGGATGTCCTGAACTGGCTGCTGGAAGAAGACCAGCCTGCCATCCGATATCTGGCTCTCACCGAGTTGCTGGGAAGGCCGCAGGACGATGCTCGGCCTGTCGGCTAGGAATGAGGGGAGTTCGTCCCGCGGCCTCGGCTACGGTGCCAGGCCCAACTGAGAGAACGTCGCGAGCTGGTCCCAGTAGACGTGGTTCTCTGTGACCTTCCCTTCCTCGATCTTGAAGACCGTGGTCAACCGATTCTTTACGCTCTTGTTCGTGGCAGGTATCTCTTCGCCCTTCATCCCCCGAATGGGCCCCTTGTGGGTTCCCTTCCAGACGGACTCCAGGCAGACGTAATCGCCTTGGCCGAAGGCCCGCACCGTCTCCATGCGGTGGTCGGGGAAACCAGTTTCCGTGGCTTCGAACCACTCACGAAGGGCCGCCAGGCCCTTGCCGGGTTCGGGCAGGTTCGGGGCGTAGTTCACAACGGACTCCGCATAAAATTCGAAGAAGCGGTCCCAGTCGTGAGCATTGTAGGCCTCTACACCGGCGTCGATCAGCTTTAGGTTCTCCTCTACGCTCATCTCACTTCACCTCCTCCCTCCTCGAGGGCCTTGGGAACTTGGCCGCGCCCCTCCTCGGCGCC